>JANOTL010000183.1:0-31302 GCA_031416315.1 Pseudomonadota bacterium | reverse complement strand
CGTCGAGTAAGTGAGGATCTCCGCACCGCTGGCGCGGCGGCAGATGGCCGTTTATCGACGGACTTTCAGTCTACACGATATCTCAGACGATTTTCGCCGCCAAAAGGTCGTGCAGGCGTACGATGCCGGCCAGCTTTCCGTCCTTGCAGGTAACGAACAGCTGCGTGATTTGCTTCTCGTTCATCAGGGTCAAGGCGTCGAGCGCCAAAGCATCGGAGGTCACGGTCTTCGGGGCCTTCGTCATCACGTCCCGCGCCCGGCACTTCAACGCCGCCCCGTCCAGCTTGAGCAAGGCCCGCCGCACGTCGCCGTCCGAGACCGCGCCGATGAGAACGTCCTCAGGCGACACGACCGCCACGATCCCGAAGTTATGCGCCGTGACCGCCTCGAGCGTCTGATGGAAATCCGCGTCCTCGCGCACGCGCGGCAGCCTTACGCCGGTGTGCATGTGGTCTGCCACGCGCGACAGCCGCCGCCCGAGCGAGCCGCCGGGATGCAGAGCCGCGAAATCGCCTGAGCTGAAGCCCTTCGCCTGCGCCAAGGCGCAGGCGATCGCGTCGCCCAGGGCGATCGCCACGGTCGACGACGAGGTCGGAGCCAGATTGTGCGGATCGGCCTCCTTCACGACGCTGCCGTCCAAGGCGTAATCACTGATGGTCGCCAGCGAGGATTCGAGCTTCCCCGTGATCCCGATCACCGGCACGTGCAGGCGTCGCGCGAACCGCGCCACCTCCAGCACCTCCTGCGTCTCGCCGCCGTAAGCGATGGCGATCAGCGAATCGTCCGGCTGAATCATGCCGAAGTCGCCGTGCAGCGCCTCGGTCGGGTGCAGGAAAAAGGCGGAAGTTCCGGTTGAAGACAAGGTCGACGCGATCTTGCGCGCGATGTGTCCCGATTTCCCGAGCCCCGTGGTAATCACCTTGCCGCGGCGTTTCAGGATCGCCTCGCAAGCATCGGCAAAACTCGGTCCGAGGCGCGCCGCCGTCGCGCCCAACGCCTCGGCCTCCGTCGCGAGCGTCGCCCTCCCCCACGCGACGAAATTCATGCGCGGGTCTTTTTCTTCGCGTCGAGCGACGCCTTGACGAGATCACGAAACAAGGGGTGCGGGCTCATCGGCTTACTTTTCAGCTCCGGATGGAACTGGCAGGAGACGAAGTAGGGGTGATCCGTCAGCTCCATCACTTCGACGAGCATGCCGTCCGGCGACAGCCCGCTGAAGGTCATCCCCTGCGCCTCGAACTGCTCCCGATAGGAGTTGTTGAACTCGAACCGATGGCGATGCCGCTCGGAGACCGAATCGGCGCCGTAGGCCGCTCGCGCCTTCGACCCCGCCTTCAGCTGGCACGGGTAGGCGCCGAGGCGCATCGTGCCGCCTTTCTGCGTGACGGCCTTTTGCTCTTCCATGATGTGGATCACGAGCTCGGCGCCGTTCGGCTCGAACTCTTGGCTGTTGGCGCGCGTCAATCCAAGCTTGTTGCGCGCAAACTCTAGGGCCGCGAGCTGCATGCCGAGGCAGATGCCAAGGAAAGGTTTCTGACTCTTGCGCAGGTAGTTGATTGCGGTGATCTTGCCCTCGATGCCGCGCTCCCCGAAGCCGCCGGGCACGATGACGCCGTCACAGGGTCCGAGGAGCTCGGCGACGTTGGTCGCGCTGACTTCGGCCGCGTCGAAGAGCGCCACCTCGATCTTGCTGCGCGACGCGATGCCTGCATGCAGCAAGGATTCCGTGATCGACTTGTACGAGTCCCAGACGTCGACGTATTTGCCGACGATGCCGATCTTCACGGTGTCGCGTGGGTGGTCGAGTGCCTCGACGATCTTCTCCCACTGCCTGAGGTTCGGGGCGCCGGTCCAGATGTTCAGGTGGTCGACCAGGACCTGGTCGAAGCCCTGCTTGTGCAGCACGAGCGGCACGCGATAGATGCTGTCCAGATCCTGCGCCTCGAACACGCACTCGGGCTTCACGTTGCAGAAGAGCGCGATCTTCTTCCGTTGATCGGCCGGGATCGGCCGGTCCGAGCGGCACATCAGGATGTTCGGCTGGATGCCGATCTGCCTAAGCTCCTTCACGGAGTGCTGCGTCGGCTTCGTCTTCAGCTCGCGCGCCGCAGAGATGTACGGCACGAGCGTCACGTGGATGTAAATTACGTTCTCTTCGCCGAGATCGTAACGGATCTGGCGGATCGCCTCGAGGAAGGGCAGGCCCTCTATGTCACCGACCGTGCCGCCGATCTCGACGATGCAGATGTCGGAGTTGGCGCCGCATTTGAAGATGTTGTCTTTGATCTGATCGGTGATGTGAGGAATCACCTGCACCGTGCCGCCGAGGTAGTCGCCTTTGCGCTCTTTCGAAAGCACGGCGTCGTAGACCTGGCCGGCGGAGAAGCTGTTCGAACGGCTCAGGTTGCTCGACGTGTAACGCTCGTAATGGCCGATGTCGAGGTCCGTCTCAGCGCCGTCGTCCGTGACGAACACCTCGCCGTGCTGGAACGGATTCATCGTCCCCGGATCGACGTTGATGTACGGGTCGCACTTGAGGAGCGAGACCTTGAGTCCGCGTGTTTCCATCAAGGCGCCCGTGCTCGCGGCGATGATGCCCTTGCCGAGAGAGGAGACGACGCCGCCCGTCACAAAAATGAATTTGGTCCGATTACGGTTTTTCATCGATCGACCTGCGTCTTGGACGGGGATTTTGAGCGGAACGCGCAATGCTTAGCTGGACGGGAGTTCACTCTAGTGCCGAGACACCTCTTGGTCAAGGCCCAGAATTGGCGGTTTTTCCCATAAGAACCGGGGCTTTTCCGCGCTCCCGGTGATTCTGATAAACTTGAGACTGTCCATTCCTTCAAAATGATCGCGAGTCCTGATGACGCCCAAGCCGCGTGCGCTCGTCGCGCTTCTGACCCTCGTCGTGGCGGCGAGCGGCTGCTTTCTCAAGCCAAAGAAGAAGAGCGACGGCAAGAAGACGGCCTCGACGGAGCGGCTCATCGACCGCTCGTCGATCTTCCTCGACCGGATCGGCGACGGTGACGCCGCGCGCCTGACCTTCAAGACCAAGAAAAAGACGCTCTGCGAGCTCGACGTGTACTCCCAGGACGGGAAGACCGAGCCGACCAAAGCGACTCCGAAAACGCAGGCTTGCGGCGAAGGCGCCGCCGGTCGCAGCGAGATCACCGAGAAGATCGACGGCCTGCGGACCGACGCCCTCTACTACGTCGTCATCCGCGTTTGGGTGCCGACGGGCAAGAAGGAGAACGCGGAGTCCGTGATCGTCAAGGAAGCCCCGAGCCCCAGTGCTGTCATCGACCCGAGCAAAGATCCCGTCGATGACGGCAAGCTGAATGACCTCCTTGTCGCTCGCTTCGACGTCCCCTTGCGCGCCGCCGAGGTCCACCATCATCAACTGGCCGAGAGCCTAGACACCGAAGGCATCCGGTCCCGCCTGCGCCGCACGCCGGGCTGCCGGGCCGGGTTCAGCAAGGACATCCTGCCCTTCCGAGGCGCCGCCGCCGACGTCGCCATTCAGAACCTGGCGTCCAAGGACTTCGCCACCGGAGCTGCCAGCGTCCACCCGGAGGCGAAGGACCGCCTGACGCTCGCCTATGGCTCGGTCAACGAGGGCGTCGATAAGTGGACGCTGCTGTACCAACTGCGCGCCAAGGACTTCATGGTCGTCGCCCGCCCGGTGGTGAAGATCCAGAACATGGAAATGGAGTCGACCGAGGTCCAGGCGTTCGAAGCGCCACAGCTCGCAACTTCCCCGGAAGCCCTGAAGATCGACCCGGCCAAGCCGCTCAAGATCTCGTGGACGTACGCCGGCGCGTTGCCCGACCCGTCCTACTTGGTCGTCCTGATCGGCCGCGCCGAGGATGCTGACGCAATTCAGTGCGTGTTCCCGGCGGAGAAACGCACGGCCGAGATCGACTCGAAGCTCCTGCAGGGCCTGGAAGACGGCAAGCACGTGTTGCTCGCCGAGCTCACGACGCACCAGCTCTGGGCCAAGGAAGGCTGGCTCGTGAGCATGACGGATTGGCGTTCAGGACGGATCGAGAAATGATGCGGCACTCCGGCTGGCTCGTGCTCGTTGCGCTCCTGACCTCGGCTCCGGCCCATGCCGGCGTCGTCAAAGAGATCAACGCGAAGAAGAAGATGGTCGACGTTGAGATCGAAGAGGTGGAGATCTTTGCGAAAGGCGACAAGGTCTGCTTCGCGAAGGAAGGCGGCGCCGACGTCGGCTGCGGCGCCGTCACCAAGGCGAAGGACACGCTGATCCAGGTGAAGGTCGAGACCAAGAAGGACCTCGACGCCATCGAGGTCGGGATGATCGCGCGTAAGAGCGCGGGCGAGGGGAGCGACGCGGGCTTCGGCAGCAGTGAGGCCGCGGGCAGCGACAAGCCGGCCAAAGGCGAAAAAGTCGTCATCAAAACCAAGCCGCTCAAGAAGAAAAAGAAGAACCCTTTCAGAGTCGTGGGCTTCTACGGCGCGGCCCCGATGACGCCTTCGACCTATCAGAAGCTAGCTTACAAGGCGCCCACGAGCGCGACCCCTGCGACCCTTTGGTCGCAAGACGAGGAGATCAAGAGCACGTACTTTGGCCTCAACGTCGAGGCCGCGATCCCGCTCGGCACCCGTTTCGCCATCGTCCCCGGCCTGCGCTACCGAAGCTTCACGCCCTCGCAGATCGAGGCCGATTACCAGCCGAAGCGCAACAACCCGTACGTGACGGTCGAGCAGCAGGCGTCCGCTTTCGGCCTCTCCACCGACTTCCAGTATCTGAGACTCCCCGTCGGCCCGCTCCTGAACTTCAACTTCCTCGCCGGTCTCGACCTGGATTTCTCGACGGTTTCGATCACGGCGCTGAAAAAAGACGACACGGGCGTCGCGGACGTGAAGTTGACGGAAGCCAGCTCCAAGCTCGCGGTGCTCTCGCTTCGTCTGGGCGCCAACGGTGAGATCAACTTCGTGAAGCTGGTCGGCGCCCGCGCCGGGCTCACCATCGGCATCCCGGTGGCGGAATTTGGCAAGGCCTTCGAAGGTGCCCTCGACGCCGAGGAATCGCGCGGCGTCGCCGACGCCGGCAAAGACCTGCAAACGCAACTGGCGCACAAAAAAGGCAAACTCGGGCTCGAGCTCGGGCTCGGGGTCCTGTTCGCCTTCTAAACTTATAGGTGTTTAGGCCCGTCCGCCTCCGCGCCTCCGGGACAAGAGCCGACCTCGCGAATAGCTCGCCTGGCCTGCGATCTACTTCTTCTTTGCCGCTTTCGGCGCGGCCTTCGCCACGGCCGCCTTGCTGCCGCTCGCCTTGACCGGCGCCAACTTCGCCACGACGGGCTTCGCCGCCACGGGCGCGACCTTCGCCGGCGTCGGCT
Organism: Pseudomonadota bacterium; assembly: GCA_031416315.1. GTDB lineage: Bacteria > Bdellovibrionota_B > Oligoflexia > Oligoflexales > CAIYRB01 > JANOTL01. Next base: position 25,933 of record JANOTL010000183.1, on the reverse strand, counting down.
TCACTTCCGCCTTCGCCTTCACCTGCGCCGCCCTCGGCGCATCCGCGGTCCGGACGCTCGCGCCGGGAACCCAGCTCACACCCGCAAACACGCGGTAGTCCGGTGAGCCGTAGCCTTTACCGATGCCGGTCCCGAAGCCGAGCGTCGTCTCGAGCGTCGGCAGGAACCTGAGCTTCCCGATCGCCTGCCATTCGGCCGGATTCGCTTTCGAGAAGTCGATCCGCTCGCCCGACGTCGGCTTGAACTGCAAGTTCCCGCCGACCCGCACGAGGCGCGCGACCTGATAATCGAGGCCCATGGAGATCGGGAACTGGCCGCGCACCTTCACGGTCCGCGCCCGGTCGTCTTCGAGGACCAAAGCTTCCTGACGGTGCAAGTAGCCGACGCTCGCGCCCCAGTTCAAGAGTCCTTCGCTGCCCGAGAAGGCGAGCAAGGCGCCGTAGTTCGGCGTGCCGTCTCCTGTCAGATTCTCGGGCTCGCCCATGGGGATCGTTGCCGTCGGGATCAGCGCGAACGCAAACGTCGGGCTTTCCGTGACCGTGAATTTGATTTGCGCCGCCGCGTCGCTCGGCCGGCCGAGCTTCTGGCCGTCGTCGCTGTCGCCCGCCATTCTGCGGTCGATGTCGGTCTTGTGCACGTAAGGTAGATCGAGGCCCAAACTGAGCTTCTTGTGCAAGCCGAGGCCGAAGACCGCATGCATCGAGGCCAAATCATCGACCACTGAATCCAGGCGCTTGCCCTTCTTGCCGGAGAGCTCGACCGCGTCGTTGGCGTAGTCCAGGAAAAGGCCGGCTTTCAGCTGCCCGGCGCCCAAGCCGGAGGCCTTCTCGGTGTTACCCGCGCCGTCGAGCACCGGGCGGTGATGCATGGCGTTCAGGCCTTTGGCTTCGTCAGCACTGGCGCCTTCGGCGGCGAAGAGCCCCGCGACGGCGACAGCTGCGAGCTGCGCGCGCTGACGGCGAGCCAAGGCGAAGATCGCCGGCAGTAGCAGAAAGAGCCCGAGAAAAGGCGCTTTCGACGCGCCCGACGCGCTCGCGGCGACGCCGCAGCTTCCTGAACCGCCCTGGAGATCGTCTAGGGAAAGCTTCGGTTTCTCGATCGCCGGCGCGATCTGCTCGCCCGCGAGGCAGAACATTTCTTTGTCGGCCAGCTCGACGCCGGCGTTCGCCGACAGCTCGGTCATGACGTTGAGCGGAATCTTGACGTCTTGGGTGTTGACGCGCACGAGGAGCTCGACGGGCAGAACCTGCCCCGTTGGCAAGGCCGGGATCGTAAAGCGCACGCCTTCGAGATTCGCCGGCTGCGGGGCGCCGCCCGCGACTGAGTAGCTTACGCCCGTGATCGGCGCGGCGCCGGTTTCGGTGATGCGCAGCTTGTCCAGCGCAAGGTCAAAGCTCGCCTTGTCCTTCAGTTCGAAGACGCGGTCGGCCGGCGTGCCGGTGGCGACCGTAAGCGCCTCAGCGAACGAGCGGCCGTCGAGTTTGTTCGAGGGCCACGTCATCGGCGTCGAGAAGTCCACCGGCGCCGTGCAGTCGACGGGCTCGGCGCCCGCGAGTTTGCACATAACGCTGAGTCCGTCTGCATGCGTCTCGTCAAAGGCCGGCGCCTTGATCGGCGCGAGCGCGAAAATCATTTCGTAACCTTTGAGCGCCGGCTTCGAAAACGCTGTTACGCCGTCTGCCAGTGCTTTGGCGTAGGCGCCCGAGCGGAGATAGGCATATTGGTCGCTCGCCGCCCCTTTGTAGCTGCGTCCGTCCGACATGAGGACCAGTCCGGCTTTCTTGCTGCTTGCCAGCGCGAATTGATCGTCGGCGAGGAGGCTCGCCACGATTTCGACGTCGCTCGTCTGCGCAAGCCCGCCCTGAGCGTATTTGCCGTCGGTCTCCGCAAGGAAGGCCTCGAGCTTGGCGTAATGCGCGTCATCGACGAGCGTCGCAGCTTTGACGAAGCGGCACGGGAACGTTTTCTCGATCACGATCGGCTCGCCGGCCCATTCCTGACAGGCGGGATCGACCGAAAAGGCCATCAGCCCGACTTTGGGAGCTTTGTCCGGGTTAGCTTTCGCCTCGTCGCGCAGTGTGGCGAGCATCGCTTTCGTCATCGCGACTTGATCGGCTCCGAGCTTCTTGTTGATCGCGTCAGCGCCCCAGATGGACTGGGACCGATCGAGTGCGAAAACCAGGTCGCGGCGATTGCCGACGCCCGAGTTGTCGACCAGACAGAGCTTGGCGCTCAAATCGAAGGCCGTGTCGTTCGCGGACCAGCTGTAATTGAGCGATTGTCCGTCGTTAACGCAGAAGGCGGGGTCGACCCTAGAGAGGTCCGCCACGCATCGAGGTCCGGCGTAAGCCGTGCTGCTCAAGGTGTTCAGGACCCCGACGACCGTCAGGGAAATCGACGCTTTGAAAAGGTGCCGCATTGTTCCACTCCCGCTCAATTCACACTCACATCAACAACTTATCCACAGCTTCTGCACCGGTTCCCCCGGCGATGCCTGGGGACTGACCAGTACAAGAGCCAGATTCGTGCCGGAACCGAATGGGCAAAATCTGCACAAAAAAGCTTAGAGGGAAAAGCGGGCTGGAGAAAACGGTACAAGGGGTGCGGAAGTGGCGAAAAGGCGAGCAAAATGAGGGGCCAGCTGCAGGCCATTCTTGTAGTAAGCGGTCATGAGGGTGATTTGCCGCTGCCCACCGGGGAGCAGGAGCGGCCCAAAGAGCGGTAGGCGGTCTCGGACCCGGCCCCGCACCCCGAAGAGCGTCCGAGGCCATGACAATCCGGGTGCCAAAAAAGCGAAGCGGGACGCTAGGGCCGCACGAGTCTCAGGTGTCGGACCGAGCAGTCCATCCGGGGCCACTTCATAGGTATTCGAACCTCCGAGCAGCTGGCCTTCGACCCGGATCAGATTCTCCTTACCAAAGCTCGCGACGAGCTCGGGAATCCCGTCGTCGACATCGGCGACTAAGGTCTCGCCGGCAAAGGCGCGTTGCGCGGCATGGTAGCATCCCGAATTATTTAGGATCTGTGTCGACCACCATCCGGCTGCGAGAATCACGTCATCGCCGCGGATGGAACCGCGTTCCGCCTCAACGACGACCCCGCGATCGGGATGGGGAACGATTCGGATGACGGAATCCGACTGAATCCTCACGGCGCGAGTACGGAGTGCCGCAGTCAGAGCGACCAAGGTTGCACGAGGGTCGAACCAGCCATCATGCGGAAAGCGAAAGACGCCCTGCACCTGGGGAAGAACACGGGACAAGTTTTTTAGCTCAGGCGGAAGCGCTACTAGGTCAAGGACTTCGACCCTGGGGGTAGTTGGGGGCACCCTGTGGAAAACCCGTGTATGGATCGCTTCGAATCCCGTCCTGTTGATCCACGGCTCGATCGCGCCCCCGAAGGTGCCGCCAAAGCGACGTGCAATCCGTATCCCGCTTTCGGCTTCGAGTTCTGCTAGCCAACCGGGAAGCATTTGGTGCCCAGCGATCTTGGCGGCCATGAGCGCAGAATGCCCAGCCTCCAAGCCCTTTACGGCCGACAGCCCTACGGCGGCCGTCGTGGCAGCGTTTCGTCCCTCGTCAGGACCAATGAGCGTGATCGGGCCCCGTCCCGCACGCGCGAGCTCCCAGGCTGCCGCGAGCCCGGCAATGCCGCGCCCGATGACGATGTACAAATGTGACTCCGAGTCGGTTCAACGGCCGGGGAGGCGCCGCCCAAAGCTCGTGAACACTTGCCGCCGCATTTGGGCTATGGCCGGATTGATCCGGCCCGTCGCGACGCGGTTCGTGAGCAGGACGGCGTACTGGCCGCTCTCGGGATAAACCCAAAAGGCCGTCCCCGTAAAGCCCAGGTGTCCCATGGCGATTCCATCACCGAATCCCGCTGCGCCTGGATCCCCACCTTGTCGCCAGCCGAGGCACGGCTGATGCGGCGGCTCGCCGGGCGGAATCTTTCGTTCCGCGGCGTTCGAGGCCAGCACCCGCTTTCCGAGGGCCGACCCCGCAAATGCATGCAGGTAGCGGCACAGGGCCTCCCCACTTCCAAAGAGCCCCGCATGAGCGGTCTCCCCACCGAGGCTCGCACAGTTCTCGTCGTGGACTTCGCCACAAAGCTGGCGCTGCCGGAGCGCACAGAAAGACGTTGGGACGGCGATGCCGCGGATCCCTTCATATCGCGTCGCATAGTTCACACCGAGCGCCGCGGGATCGAATCCCATCGAATCCCGGCACAAACCTAGCCACTGATCGACGAGCGGCAGTCCACCAGTGCGCTCGAGGCACAGTCCCAGGAGCAAGAACCCGACATCGCTGTAAAGCTGAGGCTTCCGCGGATCCAAGGCCGCAGAAGCCCGTCGAATCCCGTCACAGATCCGGATCTCGCGCGAGTGGCCCTCGCGCCCGACCCCTAACCATTCGAGCCAAAAATTGCGCCAAGCCGGCAATCCGGACTCGTGCTTGAGCAGACTGCGAACCGATAGGCCCAGGACCGCTTCCGGCAGGTTCTGGTGCGATTCCCGGTCGATCCAGGTTCCGACCGTCGGCCCCCCGCTTTCGCGCTCCAGAGCGCCCTTCTCGAACGCCGAGAAGACGAGGGGAGTCGTGACCAAGGCTTTCGTCAGGCTCGCCAGGTCGAAAACCGAGCGGCCGTCCGGAAGCTCTGCATACGAAAACTCCGGCTCGGGCGCGGCCAAAGATCCCATCGCGGCATAGGCGTGCGTGTAGAGCCCCATCTCCCGGAACTCGCGAAAGATCGCAACGATCTCGTCTTGCAGCGTCAGGCGTCACTTCTTCCGCGCCTCGAGGCGCTCCTTCAGCACTTTGTTGACCAGCCCGGGGTTCATTTTACCACCGGATTCCTTCATCACGGCGCCCACGAAAAAGCCGATCAGCTTCTCCGCCCCGCCGAGGTAGTCCGCCACCTGCTTCGGGCTCGCGTCGAGCACCTTGTCGATGACGGCGATGATCGCGCCGGTGTCGCTCACCTGCACGAGCCCCTTCGCCTTCACGATCTCGGCCGGCGCGCCGCCCTCGGATACCATCGTCTCGAAGACGGTTTTCGCGATTTTTCCGGAGATCGTCTCGTCGCCGATGAGCCGCAGCAATTCCGCCAAGTGCTCAGCCGTCAGGGGCGGCGCCGCAAGATTCCATTCGCGCGTGTTCACCTCGCGGAGGAACTCGCTCGTGATCCAGTTCGCCACGATCTTCGGTTGAACCTTTGCGCCGACGAGCTTCAAGGTCTTCTCGTAATAGTGCGCCAGGTCGCGATCGCTGGTGAGCAGGGCGGCGTCGTAGTCATTGAGCCCGTGCTCGCGTTTGAAGCGCTCGGCCATCGCTTCCGGCAACTCCGGCAGGGCCGCGCGAATCACCGCGACGCGCTCCTTCGAGATGCGCAACGGTCCCAAGTCTGGGTCCGGGAAGTACCGATAATCGTGGCTATCTTCCTTACTCCGCATGGCGCTCGTCCGACCCGTGCCGGCGTCGAACTGCAAGGTCTGCTGCTTGATCGCGCCGCCGTTGTCGAGAACGTCGGCCTGCCGAAGGATTTCGTAGCCGATCGCCTTCTCGATGTTCCGGAACGAATTCAGGTTCTTGATCTCGCAGCGCGTGCCGAGCGTCTTTTGTCCGATCGGACGGATCGACACGTTCGCGTCGCAGCGGAAGGAGCCCTCCTCCAAGTTCCCGTCGGAGATGTCCAACGCGCGCACAAGCGAGCGCAACCGCTTCAGGTAATCCGCCGCCTCGTCCGGCGACGCGAGCTCGGGCTGCGACACGATCTCGATCAAGGGAATTCCCGCGCGGTTCAGGTCGACGAAGCTCGCGCTGTCGGCGTGCACGTTCTTGCCCGCGTCCTCCTCGATGTGGATCCGCGTCATGTTCACGAACTTGCCCGAAGACAGCCGCACGCCGCCGCCCGAGCAGTAGGGGAGGTCGTATTGCGTGATCTGATAGCCCTTGGGAAGATCCGGATAAAAGTACTGCTTCCGCGCGAAAACGCTGACTTCGGCGACCTGCGCGCCGATCGCCAAAGCCATCCGGACCGCATAGTCCACGACCTGCGCGTTGAGCACCGGCAGGACGCCGGGCATGCCTAAACAAACCGGACACGTGTGATGATTCGGCAAGGCGCCGAACTTCGTCGAGCAGCCGCAAAAAAGCTTGGACGCCGTCTTGAGCTGGCAGTGCACCTCGAGCCCGATCACCGGCTCGTAGCGCGCCAGCACCGAATCAGAGGCTTGGGTGCCGCTGGTGCCACTGGCTGGCTTGCTCATACGCGTACGCTCCTTTCAAGAGCTTCTCTTCGGCGAATTGCGGCGCCATCAGCTGCAAGCCGATCGGCAGCCCCTGAGGGTCCGCGCCGCAAGGAATCGAGATGCCGGGCAGTCCGGCGAGGTTGGCGGCGATGGTGCAGATGTCGGCGAGATACATCGCCAGCGGATCCTGCGATTTCTCGCCGATCTTGAACGCCACCGTCGGCGACGTCGGCGAGACCAGGAGGTCCACTTGCTGAAACGCGCGCGCGAAGTCGTTCGCGATTGTCTGACGCGCGCGATTCGCCTTCGCGTAGTAGGCGTCGTAATAACCGGAAGACAGCGCGAACGTTCCGAGCATGATGCGCTGTTTCACCTCCCGCCCGAATCCGGCGCTCCGCGACTTGCGGTACATGCTCTTCAACGACATGCCCGGCTCTTGATGGCGATGCCCGTAACGCACGCCGTCGAAACGCGCGAGGTTCGCCGACGCCTCGGCCGTTGCCAGGATGTAGTACGCTGCGATGCTGTATTTGAGGGCCGGAAGGCTGAGCTCTTCGACCACCGCGCCGAGACTCTTGTACGTCTCGATCGCCGCGGTCACCGCGGCGCGCGTCGCTTGATCCATGCCCTCGCCGAAAAATTCGCGCACGAGCCCGATCTTCAAGCCGCGCACGCTTTCGCCCGGCTTCAGCGCCGAAGCGAGCTCTGTCGCCGCCAACTTCGACGACGTCGAATCGCGTCCGTCGTGGCCCGAGATCACGTCCGTGACGAGCGCGATGTCCTGAACGGTCCGGGCCATCGGTCCGATCTGATCGAGCGACGAGCCGTAGGCGACGAGCCCGTAGCGAGACACGCGTCCGTATGTAGGCTTCAGTCCAGCGACGCCGCAAAGCGCCGCAGGCTGACGAATCGAGCCACCGGTGTCGCTTCCCAATGCGATCGGAGCCAGGTCCGCCGCCACCGCCGCCGCCGAGCCGCCAGACGACCCGCCAGGTACACAATTGATATTCCAGGGGTTTTTTACCACCCCGTAAGCCGAGTTCTCGTTCGAGCTCCCCATCGCGAACTCGTCGCAGTTTGCCTTCGCGAAGATCACGGCGCCGGCCGCCCGCAGCCGCTCGACGACGTGCGCATCGTAAGGCGGACGAAACCCCGCGAGAATTTTCGAGCCGCACGTCGTCGGCACGCCCTTCGTCGAGATGTTGTCCTTCACGACGACGGGAACGCCGGCGAGCGGTAGCGTCTCGCCGCTCCTTACGCGCTGATCGATCGCTCGCGCTTGGGCCTTCACATCATCGGCGTCGAAAAACAGATGCGTGTTGAGCGTCTGCGCGTGCGCCGCGGTGCGCTTCACGTAGAACTCGCAGATCTCGACGGCGGAGGCGTCTTGCGCCCGAACTTGCGCGGCGATGGCCGACGCTGTGAGCGCGAACGGTTGAGGGGACGCCATGGGACGGACCTTTTATTCGATGATGCGCGGCACCTGAAACGCGCTGCCGACCTTTTGCGGGGCGCCGGCGAGCGCGACCTCGGGGTCTAGGCTTGCTACCTCGGCGTCAGGACGCTCGAGAGTCGCCGGACCCAGGGTGTCGCTGCGCCACGCCGGCCCGAGCTCGTCCGGCATCGCATCGAGCATGCCGATGTAGTCGAGTACCTTTTTGAGCTGTGCCTCGTAGTAGCGCGTCTCGTCCGCGCTGAGCTCGAGGTTCGCGAGCCCGGCCACGTGCAGCACGAGCTCCTGATCGATCTTGAGCGGCATGGCGCCTTATACCTCTTCGCCCTCGAGCTTCTGCGCTTTGCAGAGGCTGATCACCTTTTCGCCCGCCTCGACGTTCATCAACTTCACGCCCTGCGTGAGGCGACCGATGATGCCGCATTCCGAGACGCTGAACCGCGTGATCTTGCCCGAAGATGTCATCAGCATCAAATCGTCGGTCTCATCGACCTGGGCGATGCCGACGACGGGGCCGTTTCGGTCAGAAACCTGAATAGTGTAGATACCTTTGCCGCCGCGTGCCGTGATCCGGTACTCGTCTAGGGGGCTGCGCTTCCCGTAGCCGTTCTCGCAGACCGAAAGGATCGTCGAGTCGCCGCGGATGACCTCCATGCCGATGACGCAGTCGACCTGACCTTCCTCGTCGCCCAGGCTGATGCCTTTGACGCCTACGGCCGCCCGACCCATGGCTCTGATGTCGTCCTCGTTGAAGCGGATGGCTTTGCCCATGCGCGTCGCGATCAGGATCTCGCTCTTACCGTTCGTGATCGCGCAGGAGATGAGGGAATCGCCCTCCTCGAGCTTCAGCGCGATGATGCCGGTCGAGCGGACCTGTGAGTACGCCATGAGGTCGGTCTTCTTGACCGTACCCATCTGCGTCACGGAGACGATGTAGTGGCCTTCGGTGAACTCTTTTACCGGCAGGACGGAGACGACTTTTTCGCCTTCGGTCAGCTTGATGATCGAGGCGAAATGCTTGCCGCGCGAGCGCAGCGGCAACTCCGGCAGCTGGTAAACCTTGATGTCGTACACGCGACCGTAGTTGGAGAAACACAGGAGCGTCTGGTGATTCGACGAGATGAAGAGGTTCGAGACGACGTCTTCTTCGCGCGTCAACATACCGGATTTGCCTTTGCCACCGCGTCTTTGTGCGCGGATGGCGTCCAGCGGCGTGCGCTTGACGTAGCCCGTGTGGCTGACGGTGACGGCGACGTCCTCGTCGGCAACGAGGCTTTCCATCGTGAATTCGTCGGCCTGCGTCGCGATGATCTCCGTGCGACGGTCGTCGCCGTGATCTTCGCGGAGCACCCGGAATTCTTCTTTGATCAAACCGGTAATCCGCTCGGGTTTGTCCAAGATGTCCTTGAGATCGGCGATGAGCGCCATGACTTCCTGGTACTCCGCGACGATCTTGTCGCGCTCGAGACCCGTGAGGCGCGCGAGGCGCAAATCGAGGATCGCCTTCGCCTGGATGTCGGAGAGGCCGAACTTCGCGCACAGCTCCTTCTGCGCGACGGCGGAGTCGGGGGCTCGGCGGATGGTCTCGACGACCTTGTCGATGTTCTCGACGGCGATCTTCAAGCCTTCCAAGATGTGACCGCGCTCCTCGGCGCGACGCAGCTCGTAGGCCGTGCGGCGGATTAGGACTTCGCGGCGATGCTGGTAGAAGACTTCCAGAAGCTGCTTCAGGTTCATGACGCGCGGCGCGCCATTCACCAGGGCGACCATGTTGACGCCGAAGCTGGTCTGCATCTGCGTCATTTTATAGAGATTATTCAGGATGATGTCGCCGTTCTCGCCCTTCTTGAGCTCGATGACGACCCTGATCTCGTTCTTCGCCGATTCGTCGCGAATGTCGGAGATGCCTTCGATCTTCTTCTCGTGGACCAGGTCGGCGATCTTTTCGATCAAGCGGGCCTTGTTCACCTGATAGGGGATCTCGGTGATGACGATCCGCTCTTTGCCCGATTTGCCGGTGTCTTCCAGCGCGGCGCGCGCCCGCATGATCACCGAGCCGTGGCCCGTCAGATAGGCTTCGCGGATGCCGGCGACGCCGTAAATGATGCCGTAAGACGGGAAATCCGGGCCTTTGATGAAATCCATCAAGCCGTCGATCGCCATCGTCGGATTTTCGATCAGGGCCTCGAGGGCGCCGACGACTTCGCGCAGGTTGTGCGGCGGGATGTTGGTCGCCATGCCGACCGCGATGCCGGAGACGCCGTTGACCAGGAGCTGCGGCACGCGCGACGGTAGGACGTCGGGCTCGAGCTCTTTGCCGTCGTAGTTCGGGCTGAAATCGACGGTTTCCTTCTCGATGTCGGCGACGAGGAGATCGGAGATCTTCTCCAGCCGGCACTCCGTGTAACGCATCGCGGCCGGGCTATCGCCGTCGATCGAGCCGAAGTTCCCTTGGCCGTCGATCAGCGGATAACGCACGGAGAAGGGCTGCGCTAGGCGCACGAGCGCGTCGTAGATCGACGAGTCGCCGTGCGGATGGAAGCGGCCCATCACGTCGCCGACGACGCGGGCCGACTTCACGTACGGGCGATTCTTGAAATTCTTCAACTGGTACATGGCGTACAGAATCCGGCGGTGCACCGGCTTCAGCCCGTCACGCGCGTCGGGGAGCGCGCGCGAGACGATGACGCTCATCGAATAGTTGAGGAAAGAGGTGCGGACCTCTTCGGCGATCTTGACCTGAATGACGTTCTTCGACGGTTCCATGAGTCCCTACCTTCGACCGATCAGACGTCGAGATTTTTAACGTTGAGCGCGTTTTTTTGGATGAACTCGCGCCGCGGCTCGACGTCGTCGCCCATCAAAGTCGAGAAGATGTGGTCGGCCTCGATCGCGTCGTCGATCTCGACGTTGAGGAGCGTCCGCTTCTCGACCACCATCGTGGTCTCTTCGAGCTGCTCGGCGTTCATCTCGCCTAAGCCTTTGTAGCGCTGGATATAGGCGCCCTTGCGGCCTTCGGCCTCGATGAAGAGCTTGAGGTCGTAAAGCGAGGTCAGTTTACCTGTGTCGCCGTCGAACTTCGGGCCGGAGCTCGCGTTCGTCTCGTCGTCGGAAGCTTCTTCCTCGTCCTTCTCTTTCTTCGTCATCGCCGGCTTTTTCGAATTGAGCCGCGTGAAGGCAAACGGCGCCTCGGCGACCTCGTTCATCTGCTTGTTGATGCGGCGGAGCTCGACGATCTCGCCGGCGGCGAAGAGCGAAGCGTCGAGGATCGACGTCTGCGGCATGTCACGAATGCGGGTTTCGAGGTGGATCTGATAGCGCGAGTGCTCAGGGTCGAAGACGACCTTGCCGGTCGCCGCGGTCCGGCTCCCGACCGTGTCGGCCAAGTGCTTCTTGACCTGCTCGAGGAGCTGAAGAGCGGACTTCTCGTCGGCCAAGGTGGCCGGACCGATGTGCTCGTTCTGCACAAAAAAGCTGAGCACGTCGCGGGGGCGGCGGCGCGAGCCCATGTCCATGAGGGCCTGATAGCGCTCGAGCTTGGCGAGCAGGCTCATCATGACGTTGCGATCGACTTCGCGGTTCTTCGCGTCGAGGATCTTGACGTTCGTCATGCCGGCGTCGACGAGATAGGAGAGGAGCGCCGCCTCGTCCTTCAAGTACCGCTCCGCCTTGCCCTTGCGATATTTGAAGAGCGGCGGCTGCGCGATATACAGGTAACCGCGCTCCAGAATTTCCGGCATTTGGCGGAAAAAGAAAGTCAGAAGCAGCGTACGAATGTGCGCGCCGTCGACGTCGGCGTCCGTCATCAAGATGATCTTGTGATAGCGGAGCTTGGTGATGTCGAAGTCGTCTTTGCCGATGCTCGTGCCGAGCGCCTGGATCAGGAGCTTGATCTCCTGCGAAGAGAGCATCTTGTCGTAGCGGGCCTTCTCGACGTTCAGGATCTTGCCGCGAAGCGGCAGGACGGCCTGCGTGCGCCGGTCACGGGCCTGCTTCGCCGACCCACCGGCGGAGTCGCCCTCGACGATGAAGAGCTCGCACAAGGCCGGGTCTTTTTCTTGGCAGTCGGCCATTTTCCCCGGTAGGCCGGCGAAGTCGAGCGCCCCTTTGCGGCGGGTCAGCTCGCGCGCCTTGCGGGCGGCGATACGGGCGCGGGCGGCGTCGATGATCTTGCCGATCACGCGCTTCACGACTTCCGGATTCTGCTCAAAATAAGCGGTCAAACGCTCGCTGACCAGGGTCTCGACCCAGGGACGCACCTCGGCGGAGCCGAGCTTGTTCTTCGTTTGGCCCTGGAATTCAGGGTTTTTGATCTTCACCAGGATGACCCCGGTCAGACCCTCGCGGATGTCGTCGCCGGTGATGTCGTCTTTGAAGCCCTTCATCTGGCCGCTGCTCTCAGCAAACGCATTGATGACACGGGTCAAAGCCGAGCGCAGGCCGGTCACGTGGGAGCCGCCCTCGTTCGTGTGGATGTTGTTCACGTACGAGTAGAAGCTCTCGTTGTACGCATCCGTCCACTGCAGCGAGCACTCCATGACCGACTCGACCTTCGAGCCGTCGGCGGAAAGCTTCGTGCCGGTGATGTAGACCGGCGCAGCGTGAAGCGCGTGCCGACCTTTGGAGAGGTACTCGCAGAATTCGACGAGGCCGCCTTGATAATGGAACGTCGCCTGCTGATCGGAAGTCTCGTCTTTCAACGAGATTTTCACGCCTTTGTTGAGAAAGGCGAGCTCGCGCATGCGCTTGCCGAGCGTTTCGAAGTTGAACTTCGTCTCGGAGAAAACGGTCGTATCGGGCTTGAAGCTGACGATCGTGCCGTGTTGGTCGGTCGCTCCGATGACCGCGACTGGACCGTCCGGTTTGCCGATCTTGTACGACTGCAGGTGGACCTTGCCTTCGCGGTGGACCTCGACCTTGGTCCATTCGGACAGCGCGTTGACGACGGAGGCGCCGACGCCGTGAAGGCCGCCGGAGAAGTTGAAGGCCTTGTCGTCGAACTTGCCGCCGGCGTGGAGGACGGTGAACACGATCTCGAGCGCCGACTTGCCGCCTTTGAAGGAGCCGACCGGAATGCCGCGGCCGTTGTCCTTCACCGAGCACGAGCCGTCGAGGTGAAGAGTGATGTCGATGGCGTCGCAGTGGCCGCCCATCGCTTCGTCGATCGAGTTGTCGACGATCTCGTAGACCAGATGGTGCAAGCCATCGATCGACGTCGAGCCGATGTACATGCCTGGGCGTTTACGTACAGCCTCCAAGCCCTCTAGGACTTGAATGCTGTCGGCGGAGTATTCCGCCGCCGCAGTCTTCTTGCTGATGGCTTTCCCTGACGGGCTTTCGGGCGCGGTCTTCTCGTCCATGGACGTCTGGTCCCTCCGAGCCGAACTAAAACCGCACTATTCCGCGCGCTTCAGTTCCGCTTTCAGTCGCTTTGCTTGATGGGTACGAGGACGTGTTTCGATCGGCAGTCGGATGGCTCCGAGCGGGGCACGATGACGATCGGGTCCTCGTTGCTCTCTTGGTTGAACTGGAGACTTAGACTTTCACTCTCGGTGGTCGCGAAGACGTCGGTCAGAAATTTACCGTTGACCGCGATGTCGAATCGCGGCCCGTGGTAGTCGTCGAGCGCAACCGTCTCCCGACTTTCAGAACTGCCCATCGTCTTGGAATTCAACGTAAGTGATGAATCCGAAAAGCTCAACTGCAAAGCCCGAGACTTGTCTGCCGCAAGGAGTACACGCTTCGCGACGTTCTGGAGATAGGGCCTCGAGACGAGCACTGTCGCCATTTTCTTGCTCGGCAGCACGCCGATGTAGTTCGGGTACTTGACGGCCGAGAGGCGCACGAAAATGCAGTAGTCGGGAACCTCGGACACAAGGGTCGTCTCATCGGCAGAGATCGACAGCTTGATCGTCTCGTAACCCTCGCCACACATGCGTTGCAGCTCATTGAGCGCGCGCTTCGACAGACACACTCCGTTATGGAGAAACCCGTCCGGCATCGCCGTTTGGACTTCACAGTACGAAAGTCTGAAGCCGTCGGTCCCGACGAGGCGGCAGGTCTCTTTGTTGGGCTTGTGGAGAAAGCCGACGGCCCCGTAGTTACGCGGACTGTCATGCGCGACCGTGAACTGGACTTGGTCGATCATGTACGCCAGGCGCTGCGAGGGGAGCTCGGCGAGGTTGTCGGAGTCGACGACCGGGGGCTCGCGCCAGACGAGGTCGTCGACGATCGGCAGCTTCATGACGAACTCGCCGCCGGCGCCGGCCGTGATGACCAGATACGAAGCGTCCTGAACCAGGTGAACCGGTCCCTCCGGCAATTCCTTCACGACGTCCGAGAAGAGACGAGCCGGTACGAAGACCGTGCCTGATTGAGTCACCTCGGCGACGAGCGAGCTATAGACCGCGAGGATGCGATCGGTCGCCGAGACGTGGAGCCGTCCGTCTTTGGCGTTGAGTCCGATCTGCGCGAGGCTGCGCTCGGTGATCGCTCCCTGGACGCGGTTCGTCGCGGTCACGAGGAGATTCTTGGCGATGGTGATCTTCATAAAAAGGACGGGACCTCCGTGCGCTCGGTCTTTTCTTCTTGGATAGGAAGAGAGTTTTTTCTTTCAAAAGAAGTAGCAGTACATGCTGGGCCTGAGCTGGGGACAAGTCTGTAAGGGTCCGATTACACGAATCGATTTGAGTTTTTACCGTGTGGGTTCGGGCTGGGATTCGTGGGGGACTCGGTCTGGACTCGATTGGGGACAAGTCCCCCCGCTGTTTTTGTCCCCCACCAATCCCCAAGCCTCGCCCCGGGTTTCACCGCCCCGTTCCCCCAGCTTTCCCACAGGCAGGGGGCTCTAGTGCAGCTGCTCGAGATGCCGCTCGAGCGATTCCACGTGCGCTTTCAGATCGAGATCTTTGGTGATGCACGACTCGATCTTGCGCACGTTGTGCATCACCGTCGTGTGGTCTTTACCGCCGAATTTATCGCCGATTTCCGGGAAGGACGAGGTCGTCAGCTTCCTCGCGAGATACATCGCGACCTGCCGCGGCAGCGCGAACGCGCGCTGACGCTTCTTCGACTTGATGTCGGCGACGCGGAGCTTGAAGTGCTCGGCGACGGTCTTCTGCACGATCTCGATCGTCAAGCGTTTCGGCGGCTCGCCAAGCACATCGCGAAAGGTCCGGACCGCTAGGTCCATCGAGATCTTCTCGCCCTGAAGCATCGCGAACGCGTTGATGCGCTTCAAGGCTCCTTCGAGCTCACGCACGTTGCGCTTGAACTGGTTGGCGATGTACTCGGCGACGTCGGAGCGCAGGTCGATGTCGAGCTCTTCCGCCTTCGAAAGGAGGATCGCGATGCGGTGCTCGATCGACGGCGGCTGGATGTCCGCGATTAAGCCCCATTGAAAGCGGTTTCGCAGCCGATCCTCGATCTCCGGGATGTCTTTCGGAAAGAGGTCGGAGGTGATGACGATCTGCTTCTTCGCGGCATAGAGCGAATTGAACGTATGGAAGAACTCTTCCTGCGTCGCGCGTTTGCCGGAGATGAACTGGATGTCGTCGACGAGGAGCACGTCGCAATTGCGATATTTCTGCCGAAACTCGAACGTTTTGTTGAATCGGATGCAGTAGATCATCTCGTTCATGAAACGTTCGGACGGGATGTACGTCACGACCGCGTTCGGATTCGAGGCGAGCACTCGGTTGCCGACGGCATGCAGGAGGTGCGTTTTACCGAGGCCGGTCGATCCGTAAATAAACAGCGGATTGTAGGCTTTCCCTGGGTTTTCCGCGGCGGAAAGGCAGGTGGCGACGGCGAACTGGTTCGAGTCGCCGCGCACGAAGTTGTCGAACGTGTAATTGCGGTTCAGGTTGCCTTCGGCCGAGAGCGAGCGCGAGAATCCGCCGCCCTCGTCGTTCTTCGGCGCGGGGCTCGACTTCGCCTGCGGCGTCAGGCCGGGGGCGGGCGCCAAACCAGATTCAGGGGTGTCCGCGGACATGGACTCGCCCTGCTCGGCGAGAAGGTCGGCCAGGTCGTCGTCGAGCGGCGAGCCCTCGACCTCGAGGCGGACCAGGACGTTCTCGTGCCCGAGCTCGGCTTTACATCGCTCGATCTCCGGGAGGAAATCGTTGTGAATCCCTTGATAGAAGACGAGGTTGGGCAAGGTGACGACGATCTCGTGCGGACCGCCGGACTTGCCGGGGAGGGGAGCGATCCATTTCTCGTAGTCCGACTCCGGAAGGTCGGCCTTGAGCTTGGCCTTGATCGAGTTCCAGATCGCGACGTGAGCGGTCGAATTTTCAGTCTTTTCCATAGGCAACTTCGTGCGTCAGGCAACTGTGAATTTCGGAATTCTATTGGTGAAAACAGTCGCCGAAGGTAGCATGCGATTCGACGCGGCGGCAAGCCTTTTGTCCGCTGCTTTCCCCTGCGATATCATGTGGTTAATGGAAGTCCGCGCGCTTCTTGTGGAAAATTTGTCCACAGCATCGGAGCAGTGTTTTTGAACAGCTTCGCCAAAGCTTTTACCTATCTCATCGCCGCCCAAGTGCAGGCGGTGATGCTCCTGCTGTTCGCTTGGTACGCAGGGAATTGGCTGAACGTGAATCACGCGCGTTCGTTCAATTGGTACGTCGTGACGTTCTCGGTCGGGATCCTCGCGACCGCGCAAACCTTCTACGTCGTCGTCCGGCACGCCATCAGACAGGAAAAACTGCGCACCGGCGGGGGCACGACGCCTTCGGATCATAAGGTAGAGAAGTGATGATCGCCTGGTCGGACGTCTTTTCCTTCTGCCTTGGCGCTCTTTTCTTCGCCTGTGACGTCGTCGTCCTCAAGCGGATGGCGCAGAGCTTCTTCGGACGGCGGGCTTCCGGGGTGGTCGTCGCCTTCTTCTGTCTCCGGCTCTTCGTGCTCGGTGGCGTCGTTTGGCTCGCCGTCGGCGCGTTTGATCTGAGCGGCGTGGCCCTCGCGGCGGGCGCGGCGCTAGTCCTGGCGGCTATCGCTTGGCGGGCGTGGCGTTCCGGTGGTCGCCTAGCAGAATCCAACTGGCAATTTTTCCTATTTTCTTCGGACAAGCTGCGATAAGTACAGGGCCCCTGTTTGTTTTTGTGGTCGCCTCTCCTTTTGAGGTTCGTGGCTGTGAAGAATCTCGCTCCTGCGGTCGTTCCACTTCTGTCTTTTCTGTTTGCGCCCACGGCCTTCGCGGCGGGCGGCATTCCGCAGACCATCTCGTATTACGAGATGGTTTTGGACGCGTTTCACGCGAACCATCAGTGGGTTCCGACGGTGGGCGCGCTTTTTTGCACGCTCGTCATCATTGTGATTGGTTTGCGGTACAAGGCGGCGGTGGCGGCATCAGCCGCCGAGGTCAGGCCCTCGGGCGACTTTTCGATGCGTTTCGTCATCGAGAGCATCCTGGACTTCGTCCACGGCATCGCGAAGGACAACTGCGGGCACGGGTTCCGCAAGTTTTTCCCGTTTCTCTCGGCCCTCTTCATCTTCATTCTGACGTGCAACCTCTCGGGGCTCGTCCCCGGCTTCCCGCCGCCGACCGAGAGCATGGATACGAACGTCGCCATGGGCATTTTCGTATTTCTGGTCTACAACATCGCTGGCTTCAAAGAGCAGGGCGCGGTCGGTTACTTCAAGCATTTCCTCGGGCCCGTCGCCGCCATCGCGCCCCTCTATTTTGCAATTGAAATGGTGTCCCATGGCTCTCGCCCCCTGTCTCTCGGACTTCGCCTCGCCGGAAACATCTTCGGCGACCACACTCTCTTGGGCGTGTTTACGAGCCTTTCCTACATCGTTCTTCCGGCATTGTTGATGTTCCTCGGCCTTCTGGTCGCCGTCGTCCAGAGTTTCGTGTTCACGCTCTTGACCGGCATCTACATTTCTTTGGCGATCTCGCACGATCACTGATGTCCAGCGTTTCGTTTTCCAGGCTTTTTTGAGTGGAGTAAGACTCGATGAAAGGTTTTGTTGTCAGAGCAGTAGCGGCCCTGAGTTTTGGTCTGTTGAGTTCCGTGGCTTTCGCTCAAGACGCTGCGGCCCAAAGTGGCGCCACTCAGAACGGTCTGGCTGCGATCGGCGCAGCGTTGGCAATCGGCTTGGCGGCGTTCGGCGCTGCTTCCGCCCAGGGCAAGACCACGAGTGCGATGGTTGAGGGCATTGCCCGCAACCCGGCAGCGAAAGACGGACTCTTTACGCCGTTCATTCTTGGTCTTGTGTTCATGGAATTCCAGGCACTCCTCGGATTCGTGATCGCGATCCTTTGGACCACCAAGTGAGCTGATGGCTCCTTGGCAATCCGCCGAGAACGGCGCTCCCTAACGGGGGCGCCTTTTTCTTTGCCCGGTTTTCTCAAATAAATCGAAGACTTGTCGGATTTTCCCGCGGTGTTCCACGTGGAACACGGACAAGTTACTGTTTCGACGGCGTATTCCACAAGTGGCGGCGCATTTTGCCAATTTATGGTCGAAAGGCGGCAAAGTCGGCCGGACGTGAGTATCTTGCGTCGATTTCGACAACTATGGCCTCCGAGGAAGCGAAATGAGCGCGAATCGTTCGAATACGTATGCTCGGAGTCGATTCGCGGTCGTTTGTGGTCAGAGAGGGTGGGGAAGGGCTGCCGCTTGAGGAAGGGATTGTTCCACGTGAAACATTCGAGCGGGACGGCGGTCGTTTCGGAATGTTCCACGTGGAACATCAGCATCCGTTCGCCAAAAGACGGCGCGAAGAATGTTTCACGTGGAACATCGCTTGGCGTGGGGTGGGGGCGCTGTTATATTCCGGCCTCTTTCCACTCAACCCGAATCGTGGCTCACGAGACACAGCGGAGTTAGTTCATGGCGCGAGTCATTGCTGTCTCGAACCAGAAGGGCGGCGTCGGCAAGACGACGACGGCGATCAACATCTCCGCTTGCCTTGCAGCCGGGGAAAAGAAGGTCCTCGTCATCGACCTCGACCCCCAAGCAAACGCGGGCAGCGGGCTCGGCATCTACCCCAGCGACTTCGACACGAGCATGTACAACGTGCTGGTCGACGAAGTTCCGATGAAAAACGCGATCCTTCATACCGAGCTGAAGTTCCTCGATATCGCGCCGTCCGTCCAGGATCTTGTCGGCGCCGAAGTCGAGCTCGTCTCGGCGATCGGGCGCGAAGTCCGGCTCAAAGAAGCGCTCGCGTCGGTGCGCGACCTCTACGACTTCATCATCATCGACTGCCCGCCTGCCCTCGGCATCTTGACCGTCAATGCCCTCACCGCGGCCGACTCGGTCCTGATCCCGCTGCAGTGTGAGTACTACGCGATGGAGGGGCTCTCGCAGCTCCTCAAGACCATTTCCTTGATCAAGAAGCGCCTCAATCCGGCCCTCGAGCGGGAAGGCATCCTTCTGACCATGTACGACCGGCGCAATAATCTCAGTCACCAAGTCGAGCAAGACATCCGCACGCACTTCACGACCGAAGTCTTCGATATCGTCATCCCGCGGAACGTGAAGCTCTCGGAAGCACCGTCCCACGGCAAGCCCGTCATCCTCTACGACATCAATAGCGCTGGAGCGGCTGCCTATATGGAAGCGGCCCGAGTGCTGGTCAGACGCCACGGCACCGGTCCGGATGATCAGAAAGATCTGCCTAAGACTAAGCGCCGTCCGGAAACGACTAGACAGCCTGATCAAACGTAGAGAGGAGACTCGGCCGTGGAACGCGACAAAACGCCGCCTCGTCGAGGGGCGCTCGGGAAGGGGATCTCTTCTCTGCTAGGAAACGTCGACGCCGACCAACCTGAGGCGATCGAGACCGCGCGTCGAGGCAAGGCCTCGCAGCCGCCCGAACCACCGACTCCGGCCGCCGAGCGTCGGCAGCTGGAAGCCGAGGTCGTGCGGCTGCCGATGTCGGCCATCGAATCGAATCCCAACCAGCCGCGCAAGGTCTTCGAAGAGGGTGCCCTCAAGGAGCTCGCGGCTAGCCTCAAGCAAGACGGCCTCCTCCAGCCGATCGTCGTGTCGCGCACTGAGACCCCCGGCAAGTACATGATCGTCGCCGGCGAACGCCGCTGGCGTGCTTCCAAGATGGCAGGCTTCGACTCCATCCCTGCCATCGTCAAGGAAGGCGCGAGCGAAGACATGCTCCGTCTCGCCTTGATCGAGAACATCCAACGCGAAGACCTCAACGTCATCGAAGAGGCCGAAGCCTACGCCGCTCTCATTCGCGACTACGGCCTGACGCAAGAGCAGTGCGCCGACAAAGTCGGGAAGGAGCGTTCGACCGTCACGAACTCCTTGCGTCTTCTGAACCTACCGCGCGAAATCCAAGACGACGTCGTCGAGGGCCGCTTGACGATGGGCCACGGTCGATCGCTTCTTTCCCTAGAAGAAAAGAAGTTGATGCTGCGCGCCCGTGATGTCGTCCTGCGCAAGCAGCTCAGCGTTCGCCAGACCGAGCAGCTCTGCAAGACCTTCCGTTCCGGCGCGACGAAAGCCGGAGACAAGCCGGGTCAGGGCCTCCAGAACGACGCCGATTTGAACTACGTCGGCGAAAGCCTGCGCAGCTATCTGCACACGAAAGTGCGCATTGCCGGCAATACCAGCCGCGGAAAGATCGAGATCTCCTACTTCTCCGCAGCCGAGCTGGAACGCATTCTCAAGCTCATGGGCCATAAGTTCTAGCCGTAATCTGCTACCCTTGTTCCACAAGGCACGGAACTCAGGCCTCGCGCCCGAAAGCGGCTTGTCATTCCTCCAGATTCCGCGTTATTAGCTTTTGCCGCTACTGACTCGTATCGATCCCACGCGTATTGCTCGCAGGTGCTGTATGTCGACGTTGAATCTTGTACCCGTTCCGCAAGTCCTGCTTGTTCAAGGCGCCGTTTTCGCGGCCAACTTCTTCATCATCAAGAAGCTCTTCGTCGAGCCTTACTTGACCGTCCGCGACCGTCGCGAGCGGCTGACGATCGGCAGCAAGGGCGACGCGACCAAAGCGATCACCGAGGCCGAAGTCTTGACGACGAAAATCGCCGCCGCGCTGAGCAATGCCGCCGACGCGGCGAAAAAAGACAAAGAGACGATCCGCGCGCAAGCGATCACGCGTCGCCAGACGATCGTCGGCGCCGCCGAAGCCGAAGCCAAGACAGCGGTCGCCGCGGTCGAAAAAGACGTCCAGCGCGTCTTCGCCGTCGAGCGCGCGAAGATCCCAGCCGTCGTCCAAGCTCTGACTCAAGAAGTCTACCAACTCGCGCTGAAGTGAAGGTTTAGAAACGTGCACAACGTCGACATGCTGATGGGAGTGATCCTCCCGTACGCGAACTTCTTCATTTTCCTCGGCCTCGCGATCTACTTCTTCCGTAAGCCTGCGCGCGAAGCGGCCGCAAAGAAAAAGAACGACTACGACCGCCTGGTGAACGAAGCGAAACGCGCCAACGACGAAGCGCAAGCGCGACTTGCCGAGCTGACGAAACGCTACGAGCGCCTCGACTCCGAGTTGAAAGAAATCAAAGAACTCGCGAAATCCTCGGCCGATACCGACGCCGCGAAGATCGTCGCCGACGCTGAGCGCTTGGCCGAGCACCTGAAGCTCGAAGCGAAACGCATCGCCGAAGCCGAAGTCGAAAACGCGCGCGGCGCGCTCCGCGACGAGATCTTGCAGCAAGTCCGTGGCGCCGTCGTCGCGAAGATCAAGACCGAGCTCTCCGCGGCCAGCCATCAGGACCTGATCAAACGCCGCGTCGCCGACCTAACCAAGATCGATACCAGAGCCTGAAGCGGAACCGGGAGAGACGATGGGCAGAGTAGCCACACGTTACGCAAGAGCCTACTACGGCCAGATGGGCAACGATCCGAAGGTCGCCCGCGCCGAGCTCGAAGCCTTGTCGGTCGTCGGTCAGCTCTTCGAGCATCCGGCCGCGGCGAAACTCTTGAAGAGCCCGGTCATGCCGTCTGCGCTGAAACAAGAGTTGTTGAATTACGCCCTCGACCTGGGCAAGGCGACCTCTACGTTGCGCACCTTCCTCACGACCCTGATCGCCGGCGGCCGCATCGCCGAGATCCCGAGCGTCATCGTCGCCCTCGAAGCCCTCGTCGACGACGCCGAGGGCCGCGTCAAGGCGGACCTCTCGACAGCGGTACCGGTCGAGGCGCAAACCACCGAAGCGATTGCCGGAGCCCTTTCCGGTTTGCTGAAAAAGAAAGTCGAGCTCACGCCCAGAGTCGACCCGGACCTGCTCGGCGGTTTCGTCGTGCGCGTCGGAAACAATCTGGTCGACCTGAGTTTGAAGACGCGCCTCGACGCTCTGTCGGTCAGCGCCGTTCACGGAAACGTTTGAGGAGCTGTGAGCCTGTATGAGCACTGAAAAGATCCGAGTCGAAGAAGTCAGCCGCATCATCAGCGAAAAACTCAAAGGCTTCGGCAACGCCGCCGAGCTCCAAGAGACCGGCACCGTGCTGACCGTCGGTGACGGCATCGCGCGCGTTTACGGCCTCGAAGGTGCGATGGCAGGCGAGCTCGTGGAGTTCGCGAACAAGACTCGCGGCGTCGTCTTGAACCTGGAAGAAGACAACGTCGGCGTCGCCATCTTCGGCCAGACCAGTGGCATCGCCGAAGGCGAGACCGTCAAGCGCCTGAAGCAGATCAACTCCGTCCCGGTCGGCGAAGCCCTCCTCGGACGCGTGGTCGATGGCCTCGGCATCCCGATCGACGGTCAAGGTCCGCTCAAGACGACCCAACGCAGCGTTGTCGAGGTGAAAGCCCCCGGCATCATCGAGCGCAAGTCGGTGCACGAGCCTCTTCAAACGGGCATCAAAGCCATCGACGCCATGACGCCGATCGGCCGGGGCCAGCGTGAGCTGATCATCGGCGACCGTCAGACGGGCAAGACGGCGCTCGCGATCGACACGATCATCAACCAGAAGGGCAAAGACGTCATCTGCGTCTACGTCGCCATCGGTCAGAAGGCCTCGACGGTTGCCCAGGTTTCCGAAAAGCTCAAGCGTTTCGGCGCCATGGACTACACGATCATTGTCGCCGCGACCGCGCTCGACCCCGCCCCGATGCAGTTCATCGCCCCCTACTCGGGCTGCACGATGGCCGAGTACTTCATGAACAAGGGCAAACACGTCGTCATCTTCTACGACGACCTCTCGAAGCAAGCCGCGGCCTACCGTGAGCTCTCGCTCCTCCTCCGCCGCCCTCCAGGCCGCGAAGCCTACCCGGGCGACGTCTTCTATCTCCACAGCCGCCTCCTCGAGCGTTCCTGCAAAGTGAACGATGCCAAAGGCGCCGGCTCGATCACGGCATTCCCGATCATCGAAACCTTGGCCGGCGACATCTCGGCCTACATTCCGACGAACGTGATCTCCATCACCGACGGCCAGATCTTCCTAGAGTCGGACCTGTTCTTCTCGGGCGTGCGTCCGGCCATCAACGCCGGTCTCTCCGTTTCCCGAGTCGGTAGCGCTGCTCAGGTCCCCGCCATGCGGAAGGTCGCCGGCTCCCTTCGCCTCGAGCTCGCGCAGTACCGTGAGCTCGCAGCCTTCGCCCAGTTCGGCTCCGACCTCGACGCTTCGACCCAGAAGACTCTGCGTCGTGGACAACGCTTGGTCGAGCTCCTGAAGCAAGACCAGTACGAGCCCATGCACATCGGCCTCCAGGTCGCCTCCATGTGGGCCGCCGGCAAGGGCTACCTCGACAAGCACGAGCTCAACCGTCTCCGTGATTGGGAGAAGGGCTTCCACGACCACCTGCGCGCCAAATACCAGGCCGTGCTCGACAAAGTCGCGGCGCGGGCCGAGCTCAAAGAGGTCGACGCCGACTTCTCGAAGGCCGCGGACGAATTCGAAAAAGGCTTCAAGTAATGCCTAGTCTGAAGGACATTCGGCGCCGGATCCAAAGCGTGAAGAACACGCAGAAGATCACGCGCGCCATGAAGCTGGTCGCCGCCGCGAAGTTCGCGCGCGCCAACCAGGCCGTCGTCGCGGCACGTCCGTACGGCACGGCGTTCGACGCCATGGTGTCCCGCCTCGTCGCCGCCGCCGGCGACGAGCTCGACTCGCCGCTCGTCACCGAGCGACCCGAGCAAAATGTCCTCGTGATCCTTCTCGCGACCGACCGGGGTTTTTGCGGCGGCTTGAACTCCAACTTGTTCAAGGCAACCCTTCCCTTCATCGAAGCGAAGCGCAAGGAAGGCAAAAAGGTCGACGTGGCGCCCTGGGGCAAGCGTTCGCGCCTCTTCATCACCAAGTTCCCGAACTACAAGCAGGTCGGGATTCGGGAAAAGATCCTCGACAAACCCTCGTACACGCAGGCCCAGGCGCTCGCCGCGGAAATTGCCGAAAAATACGAGGCCGGCGAGTACGACAGGATCTACATCTCGTACGTCGAGTTCCGCTCGGCGATGTCGCAGACGCCCAGGGTGAAGCAACTTTTGCCCATCCCGAAGCCGAAGGGCGTCGATCCGAAAGAAGCCAGCGCCGCCAGTCTCTTGATCACGGAGCCCGCGCTCAAGGACATGTTGCCCGGGCTTCTGCGTCGCTCGATCGCGAGTAACCTCTTCCGCACGATGCTCGAAGGCGCGGCCTCGGAGCACGGTGCGCGCATGACGGCCATGGACTCGGCGACCAACAACGCCAAGGAAGTGCTCAGGGCGAAACAGATCCAGTACAACCGCGCACGCCAAGCAGCGATCACCAAAGAACTCATCGAAATTACGTCCGGCGCCCAGGCTGTCTAAAGTCGGGATCCCTAAGGAGAGAGCGAGATGCAGGTAGCTGAAGGTAAGGTCGTTCAGGTGATGGGCCCGGTCGTGGACGTCGAGTTCCCCGTCGGCAGGCTCCCCGCGATTTACAACGCGCTGAAGCTCACGAACAAGGCCATCAACGACAAAGAGGAAAACCTGGTGCTCGAGGTCGCCCAACACTTGGGCGAAAACGTCGTGCGCACGATTTCCATGGATGCGACCGACGGTTTGACCCGCGGCTCGATGGTCCGCGACACCGGCGACCAGATCTCGGCGCCGGTCGGCCGCGGCGTCTTGGGGCGTATCTTGAACGTCGTCGGAGACCCGATCGACGACGCCGGACCGATCAAGCACGAGAAGCGCTACCCGATCCACCGCGGCGCGCCGAAGTTCGAGAACTTGAAGACCGCTCCCGAGATCCTCGAGACCGGGATCAAAGTCATCGACCTCATGGCTCCGTACGTCAAAGGCGGCAAGATCGGCCTCTTCGGCGGCGCCGGCGTCGGCAAGACGGTCTGCATCACCGAGCTGATCAACAACATCGCGACCGAGCACGGCGGCTTCTCGGTGTTCGCCGGCGTCGGCGAGCGCACCCGCGAAGGCAACGACCTCTATCACGAGATGAAAGAGTCGGGCGTTTTGAACAAGACCGCCCTCGTTTTCGGCCAGATGAACGAGCCGCCAGGCGCCCGCGCCCGCGTCGCGCTTTCGGGCCTGACCAACGCCGAATATTTCCGCGATGTTGAAGGGCAGGACGTGCTGTTCTTTGTCGACAACATCTTCCGCTTCACCCAAGCCGGCTCCGAAGTGTCGGCGCTGCTCGGCCGCATCCCCTCGGCCGTGGGTTATCAGCCGACGCTCGCGACCGACATGGGCCAGTTGCAGGAGCGCATTACCTCCACCACCAAGGGCTCGATTACCTCGGTGCAGGCGATCTACGTCCCCGCCGACGATCTCACCGACCCGGCGCCGGCAACCTCGTTCGCGCATCTCGATGCTACGACGACGCTCAGCCGCTCGATCGCCGAACTCGGCATTTACCCGGCCGTCGATCCGCTCGATTCGACCAGCCGCGTTCTCGAACCGCGCACCGTCGGTGAAGAGCACTACGCCGTCGCCCGCTCGGTCCAGGAAGTCCTGCAAAAGTACAAGTCGCTGCAGGACATCATCGCCATTCTCGGCATGGATGAGCTGTCGGAAGAGGACAAGCTCACCGTCAGCCGCGCCCGCAAGATCCAGCGCTTCCTGTCGCAGCCCTTCCACGTTGCCGAAATCTTTACCGGCACGCCGGGCGTGTTCGTGAAGGTCGAAGACACGATCAAGGGCTTCAAAGCGATCGTCGCCGGAGAGTATGACCACCTGCCCGAAGCCGCTTTCTACCTCGTCGGCACCATCGAAGACGCCGTCGCCAAGCCCCAGCGCCTCGCCGCCTAAGCGGCGTAACTTACTACCCCCTCCCCTTGGGGGAGAGGGCGACTCGCGCGAAGCGCGGCGGGGTGAGGGT
>JANOTL010000182.1:0-15382 GCA_031416315.1 Pseudomonadota bacterium | reverse complement strand
CGCGAAACGCGCCAGAGACTATCCAGAGCGCAGCCAAGGATATCACCGCGACGATCGAAACAGTTGGGTATCGCCGAGAACCTTCGTCGCTTTGCACCTCACGATAGTCTCTGGCGCGTTTCGCGCCAGAGACTAACTAGTCGAATAGCTCGTCGTGCCGTTCCCCCGGGGTAAGCGCTAGGGACGGGGCGCGCCGAGGCAGCAGAGAGCGCTGCCTGTGGCGTCCGAGGGCCGATTGCGTTCGATTATCCGTTGCTTAAACCTAAAGTGAGTGATACCAAAAATACCATCTGGCCTTATTGGTTGTGGGTGTTGCCGATGGATTTCCGGTTGCGTTCCATTCCTGTCGTCCTCCTTCTGCTCACTGGCTTTCTCCTCGCGACCCGCGCGACCCCCGCGCATGCCGAGGCTGTCCGGGATGCCGTGATCTTCACGCGCCTCTGCCAGCAATGTCATGCGGAGGACGGCGGCGGCCAAGAGTCCATCGGCGCGCCCGGCATCGCCGGACTGCCGGAATGGTACGTCGAGCGTCAGCTCGTGAACTACCGCTCCGGAGCGCGCGGGACGCATCCGCTCGACATCGCCGGCACCCGCATGGCGCCGATGGCCCGCTTCCTCAAGCGGGACGACGAGCTGAAGGCGGTGGCGAAATACGTCGCGGCGATGAAGCCGGTCCCCGCGCAGCCGACCTTGAAAGGCAGCCTCGTCAAGGGCGAGCAGAAGTATGCCGTCTGCTCGGCATGCCACGGCCCCGACGGCAACGGCAACAAAGAGCTGAACGCGCCGAAGCTCGCGGGACAGAGCGACTGGTACCTCCTCACGCAGCTGAAGAACTTCAAGTCCGGCGCGCGTGGCGGAGACGTAGCGCGCGATCCGATCGGTGCCTCGATGCGGCCGAACGCGATGCTCCTCGACGACCAGGGGATGCTCGACGTGATTGCTTACATCAACGCTTTGACCCCTCCGCAGCAGCAGCATTCGTCGAAGAACTGATCTTCCCTTCGCGTAGAGGAGAACCGGCGTGGCCAGTGGTGACGATCACAAGTTCATGAACGGCGAGCATCTGTTGAAGCGCTTGTTCTACATGACGCTCGGCGGCGTAATCGTCTTCATGGTCGCCGTGCTCATCTATGCATTCTGAGCATCCTGAACCTCTCGAGGCTCGCGTATGGAATTCCTAGACAAGTTCACCCAGGCGACGTCCCCCGCCGCCGCGCTGATCGAGCAGGCGTCGAGCTTCGCCTCCGATGTCGACTTCCTGATTCTCTTGGTCGGCGTGCTCGTCGGCTTCTGGTTGATCCTCTCGGAAGTCATCTTCTTCTACTTCATCTTCAAGTACCGGAAGCGGGACGGCGTGAAGGCGCTGTACGTCTCGGGCGAGAAGAAGGAGGAGATGAAGTGGATCCACCTCCCGCATAACCTCGTCCTACTTTGCGACGTGGTGATCATCTTCTTCGCGATCAAGACGTGGCACCACATCAAGCAGGAGCTGCCGCCGGCGGACGAGACGATCCGCGTCATCGGCCAGCAGTGGTCCTGGCGCTTCGTGCATCCGGGCGCCGACCGCCAGCTCGGCACCCCGGACGACGTCGAGACGATCGACGAGCTGCACGTCCGCGTGAACAAGACGTATCACTTCAAGCTCGAGTCCATCGACGTGATGCACAGCCTGTCGGTGCCGGTCTTCCGGCTGAAGCAGGACGCCGTCCCCGGCCGGACGATCACCGGCTGGTTCAAGCCGATCAAGACCGGAACCTGGGACTTTCAATGCGCCGAGATGTGCGGCATCGGCCACGGCCTGATGCGGTCGCGCATCACGGTGGAAGACGACGCCGCGCACGACGCGTGGCTGAAGCAACGCGCCTCCCTGGCCGCCAACTGAACCCGAGAGCGAGCAGAAACTGCCATGGCCAAGACCACCACCAAGACCGCCCACGCCCACGAGCCCCATGACGACCACGGTCACGGCGAGCACCACGAGCCTGGGTTCATCTCGAAGTACTTCTTCCCGCTCGACCACAAGATCATCGGGCTGCAGTACCTCTTTACCGGCATGCTCATGGGCATCCTCGGCGCCTTCTTCGTCTACGTCTTCCGGATGAACCTCGCCTTCCCGGGCATCGACGTCCCGGGCTTCGGCCTCGTGAGCCCGGCGAACTACAACATGCTGGTGACGAACCACGGCGCGGTGATGATCTTCTGGTTCGCCATGCCGGTCCTCATCGCGGCCTTCGGGAACATCTTGATCCCGCTGATGATCGGCTGCGACGACATGGTGTTTCCACGCATCAATCGCTTGTCGTACCAGATCTTCCTTCTTTCAATCATCGTGCTCCTAGCCTCCTTCTTCGTTCCGGGCGGCAGCTTCGGCGGCGCCTGGACGGCCTATCCGCCGCTCTCGGCGAAGGCCGAGTACAACCTGACGCCGCTCGGCTCGTCGCTCTGGGTCATCGCGATCGCGCTCGAGTTCGTGGCCTTCCTCCTCGGCGGCATCAACTTCATCACCACCCTGATGAACGCACGCGCGCCCGGCATGAAGTGGCACGACATCCCGATCGTCGTCTGGTTCATCGTTATCGCCTCGATCCTCTTCATGGCCTCGGTCGGTCCGCTGATCGCCGGCGCCGCGATGCTCGTCTTTGACCAGACATTGGGGACCGGCTTCTTCGACCCGGCCCGCGGCGGCGACCCCGTCCTCTGGCAGCACTTGTTCTGGTTCTTCGGCCACCCCGAGGTCTACGTCGTCCTCCTGCCGGCAATGGGCATCGTGGCGGAGGTCATGTGCACCTTCTCCCGCAAGAAGCTCTTCGGCTACAAGACGGTCCTCTACACGGCGATCGCGACGGGCATCATCTCGTTCTTCGTGTGGGCCCACCACCAGTTCATCTCGGGCATCGACCCGCGCATGGCGAACGTCTTCGCGGTCACGACCGTGATCATCTCCGTGCCGATCGCCGAGATGCTTTTCGTCTACATTGCGACCCTCTACGGCGGCTCGATCACGCTCAGCACGGCGATGCTCTTCGCGCTCTGCTTCGTCGCCGAGTTCCTGATCGGCGGCGTCACCGGCATCTTCCTCGGAGCCTCCGGCGCGGACGTGTACTTCCACGACACGTACTTCGTGATCGCCCACTTCCATTACACCTTCGTGCCGATCGCCATCATCGCGGTGTACTCGGGTATCTACTATTGGTTCCCGAAGATCTTCGGCCGCTTCATGAATGAGACCTGGGGCAAGATCCACTTCTGGGGCACGACCCTGGCGTTCAACGGCATCTTCATCCCGCTCTTTTTCCTCGGGGCCGCCGGCGACCACCGCCGCATCTCGAACTACCAGAACTTCATCGACCTCAACACGCCGGACATGTACCGCTGGCGCGTGTTCGCCACGATCTCCTTGATCGTCATGCTGGCGTTCCAGGTGCCGTTCCTAATCAACTTCGTCTGGAGCATGTTCAAGGGCAAGAAGGCCGGCCCGAACCCGTGGAACGCCAACACGCTCGAGTGGCAGTGCCCGTCGCCGCCGCCGCACGGCAACTTCGCGACGATGCCGACCGTGTACCGCGGCCCGTACGAGTTCAGCGTCCCCGGACGCGCGCAAGACTTCTGGCCGCAGAACGAACCGAACTGAACTGAAGCGTTCCCGACCTGAACGAAGAGGATATCGTGGCTCAACCCCTTGCAACGCGTAGAAGTGCCTCCGGCGTCCCGACCGGCCGCCTGGCGATCTGGTGGGTCCTCGGCTCGGAGATCGTGATCTTCGGCGGCCTGCTCGGCGCGTACATCATCCTGCGGCAACTCTATGGTCACTGGTCGGAGAGCGCGGCCCACACCAACACTGTCGCCGGCGCGATCAACACCTTCGTCCTTCTGACGTCGTCGCTTTTCGCCGTGCTCGCCCACCAGGCGGCCGAAAAGGGCCAGGGCACGAAGGCGGCCGGATTTCTTTGGCTGACGATCGGCGGGGGCGCCACCTTCCTCGTCATCAAGTCGATCGAATGGACGACGGAGATCCTGAACGGGTTCACCATCACGCAGAGCCTCTTTTGGTCCTTCTACTACACCGCCGCCGGCCTGCACGGGTTGCACGTGATCGCCGGCATGGTCATCATGGCGATCATCTCCCTCGACTGCATACGCAACAAGAACCTGCACCGCGTCGAGCTGATCGGCATCTACTGGCACTTCGTCGACGTCGTGTGGATCTTCCTGTTCCCGCTCCTCTACATCGCGAAGTGAGGACCTGATCCGATGGCTAACACGTCTCATACCGCCGACGCGCATCCGCATCACGAGCATCACGGCCACGGCACGATGCACTACGTGAAAATCTATCTCTTGCTGCTCGTGCTCTTCGCGATCTCGGTCGCCGGCCCGATGCTCGAGATCCGCGTCCTCACGATCATCACGGCCTTCGGCATCGCCTTCGTCAAGGCGTTGATCGTTTGCGCCTACTTCATGCATCTCAAGATCGAGAAAAGGTTCGTCCACTACGTGCTCTATGCGATGCTGCTCGCGGTCGCGATGTTCTTCCTCGGCGTCATGACCGACCTCATGAAGCCGACGGGACAAAACTGGGTGAAGGACTCGGCGATCAAGTTGATCGAAGACCACAAGAACAACCCTGGACTGAGCGACCCAAATTACAAGCCGGATCCGGGCGCGAAAGAATCGAACGCCGGGAAGCTTCCGAACCAAGGAAACAATCCATGAGTGCCGCCGCGCTCGGCTTGATCGAGGCCTCCGGCAGCGGCGGATCCTCCCGCCGTAAGCCCCTGCTCGAGAACGCCGTGCTCGCCACCTTGATCTTCGTGATCACGGAGGCGATTTTCTTTTCCGCGCTGGTCAGCGCCTACGTGATCATCAAAGCCGGGACGGGCAACACTTGGGTGCCGCCGGAGAACGTGCGTCTGCCGGTCGCCACGACCGCGCTGAACACGGTCATTCTCATGATGAGTGGCCTCCTGATCTTCCTCGCCGGACGCCAGTTCGCCAACCCCGCCTTAAAAGAACGTGTGACGCGGACCTACCTCGGCTCCCTGACTCTCGGGGTTTTCTTCGTTACATTCCAGGGTTACGAGTGGGTGAAGCTGATCAAGTTCGGCATGACTCTGCAGTCCGGCCTCTTCGGGGCGACGTTTTTCCTGCTGATCGGCACGCACGGCCTGCATGCTCTGTCAGCCGTGATCGCGATGAGCTACGTGTACTATCGCATGAAGCGCGGTACGCTCACGCCTGCGGGCTTCACGGCGATGCGCATTTTCTGGTACTTCATCGTCGGCGTCTGGCCCATGCTTTACGGCCTCGTCTACTTCTGAGGACTCCGGTCATGGCGAAATTTCTCTGGGCTTTTGCGGCAACGCTCCTGCCGGCATCGTCAGCGCTCGCTTGCACCGTGTGCGGCTTCGGTCGCGAGGAAAGCCGCCAGGCCTTCCTCCTCAGCACGGCTTTGATGTCCGCGGTGCCGGTCAGCGGCATCGGTGGCTTGATCTACTTTCTCTACAAGCGCAGCAAGAGTTGAAGAGCCGCCTGCGCAGCGTCGTGAAGCACCTCTGGTACGTCGTGCCGGTTGCGGCCGCGTACGCTCTGATCAGTTTTTTCGCGGACTCTTGGGCGATGGAGCGGCGCAAGACGCAGCCGGAGCTGCCCATGGCGCCGGCGTTCGCCTTGCCGCTGGTCGAGCCGGAAGCCCAGGGCCCGGGCGCGAAGGTGGTGAGCTCCGAGGAGCTGCGCGGCGGTCCCGTCGTCCTCAATTTCTGGGCGAGCTGGTGCGTCGCCTGCATGGACGAGAAGCCCTATCTCGACGCCATCTGGAAGAAGCGGAAGAACAAGCGTTACGGGATGTACGCCATCGCGACCGGCGACGACTGGGCCGCCGTGCAACGCACCGGCCGGGTCAGCGCCGAGCATTTTCCGATTCTGTTCGACACGGATGGCCAGGTCGCAGAGGCCTTTGCGGTGAAGACGCTGCCGGTCACGATCGTGCTCGACAATACTGGGCGCGTTCTCTACCGGCACGACGGGCCGGTCTCGAGTCAGGCGGCGATCGGGGCGGTCGAGCGGATGTTGTCGCGGGACGTTCAGGATAGTTGGGCGACGCATTAGACGTTGAAGAGCCGGAAGAAAAAGCTCGAGGCCTGCTTTCCCGAGTTCCGGCGACGCCCGCGCCGACGCGCCATCGACGCGTCGTCCGATCTTTTGCTCGGCGGCTGGCTGCAAGCCGGAAGCTGACAAGCATCATCCACCGCCGCGTCACGGCAATGATCCAGCTTTACAACACCCACAAGGCGAAGGAGCGCGGCGTTAAGCAGCCCGTGAGCGGCGGGGTCACCTTCGTGCAGCGGTTCGGTAGCGCTTTGAATCTCAACATCCACTTCCACACCGTCGCCCTCGACGGCGTCTTCTCGGCGGCCGGTCCCGTGCCCGTGTTTCATCACCTCCCTGGTCCGACCGACGAGGAGGTCGCGGGCATCGTGGAAGCGGTGGCCCAAGCCGTCATCAGTGACCTCCGCGCCCACAGGTATCTGACCGAGGAGATGGCCGAGGCGCTCGAACTCAGCTCACTCGACCCGGTCTTTGCGGCATCCGAGCAGCTCGCCGCCGCCGTCTCGGCGAGCGCCGTCATGCGCATCGCCTTCGGCGAGCGTCGAGCGGATGTCGTAGGCCAAGCTTCTCGCGCGCGTCTTCGCCATCGCCATGACGCGCTGCTCGGCATGCGGCGCAGCATTCGCGCCAGAAGACTGCGAGCTTGTCACCGCGCCGTTTATCGTCCACGCGGTGCTGAATGCGCTCGGACTCTATGGACGCGCGCCGGCGCGAGCGCCGCCGCGAGCTTGTTCGAAACTGGATCTTGAACTTGATCTCGCCCGGGCTCGCCGACGCGGTTGCAAGTCGGACCATCAGCGCCGACGTCGCCGCGAACCGCATCCGCAGCTCGCCCTGGATGCGCTCCTTGCGCGCCGCAGCTTGCGGCATGTCCGTGATCGACTTGCTCGTTCGTTCTTTTGAAGCGATGGCGGGATGCAAAACGAACGACTTCTTGAGCGGCGATTTGCAGGCCATGGACGACGCGGCGCGCCTCGGCTGCCAAGCGATGAACACCATTTCGCAATGCGGCATCGCCGGCCCGGCCTCGACCGTGACCATGATCGGCGGCATCACCTGCAGCGGCGTCAGCATGGCCGCCGACTGGTACGTCTGCAGAAACATGAAAGATTTCTGCTACAACGCCATCCAGAACACCGGCCCGGCGCCGCAATTCACCGCCGAGACCGGATACTCCGGCGACCTGCACTGCTGCTGCAACACGCGCCGCGACTTCACCGGCGCGTGGAGCATCGGCAAGGAGCACGAGTGCCTCGACCAAGGCAACACATTCCGTCCGGGCACCTGCGGCGCGCCGGTTGGCGACCCGCGCCGTACGACCGGCCTACCGACGGACGCGGCGAGCTGCGCTGCCTGGCACGCGAACCCGCCACCGCCGCCGGTCGTCCAAGGTTCGGGTGGCCCGATCGGTGCGAGCGGAATGCTCCCGGTGCCGACGGTGGACAAAATCGCCGTCCCGGTCGAGTGATCGGCTTGCCGAGCTGAGCTGGCGCACGAATGTGCTCGGGACTCAGTGGGCGAGAGCACCCACCGGGATCCCGGGCAGCGCGTCGAGCAGCAAGGATTCGACCTTGACCCCGAAGCGCGGCATAGTGTTCGCGGCCAGCTTGAGCATCGACAACGTCACCTTTCGTCGCCTGATGAGCACGGATCCGGCGACGCATGCGCGCAATCACGTCGTCCGCGATTCCGATGCGCAGCGCGTCGAGCTGGAGCCGCTGCGGCGCTGTCGCTGGCGCCTGATTTCAGCTAGCAGCGACAGATCGTCGGCTACTACTACTACGTCGAGGTCTTCCGCGCGTACGGGATCGACGTGGTCTTCGAGGAAGCGCCGTTCCGAAGTTCACCTTGGCTTCAAGAGCCGGACCGGGACCGGGTCAATCGTCGTAACCTCTTGCCGCTTGCAAGGTGGAATGAGCACCGACAACGAGAGCTGAGAGAGTCAAGCCCCCGTTCCTGTCGCCTAGGCGCGCGGCCTCGCTCCGAGGAGCGTCAGGGGCAAGAAGGTCACATCGCCCTGTCGATCGTCACCACCGTCGCCGCCCCAACCACGACCTTCTCGATGATCCCGACCAAATCCCCCGCCGCATCCGGCCCGGCCGCCCCGCCCTTGTCGAGCTTCGCCTTCACGCGGAAGGCCTTCGGCTGCGCGCCGCCCATGACCGTCACGTTCGCCGTGTTCAAGCTGCCACGGTAGATCGTGCCCTTCGCCGCGCCCTTGTCCAAGGCGATCTTGATCGCGGCGTACGGACGCGGCATCGGGCTGTCGGCGTCATACAGCGAGATGTAGAGCGTGTTGATGCCGGCGCCCTTCTGCACGAGGCTCAGATCGTCGATCTTGATCTCGACGTCGGCCAGCTTCGTCGGCGTGGTCTCGGCGATAACCGCCGTGGCGCACAAGGTCGCGACGGCGGTCGAAAGGGCGATGAAGGCTGATTTCGTTATGGGCGGGAGGTCTCCGTTGAAGGATGGGACCACCATCCCTATCAAATCAGAAGATCGGGCGTCCCAGGAGCCGGCTAAACCTCGGGTTCTGTGGCTAAGATCGTCAATCGCCGGTCCGGGTTGCGCGCCTTGCTGGCCTGCAGCGTCTCCCCGGGGGCCCAAAGAATGACAAAGTGGCAGCCTGATCGCGGGCGAAGAGCGCGGGGCCACGAATCGAGTCGACTATAAGCGAGTGACCGTGACCCCACGTGACGGTCGTGCGCTAGGCGTGCACGCGAAAGCGCCGCCGTGGTTGAACACCTCCGGGAGCGGTTATTTCAGGAACTCCAAAGCGTGGCGGGCGATCACGACAAGAATCGCCGCCGCGCGCAGTGTGTCCAGGCCCCCGTTTCTTTTGGGATTCATGAATTTAAGCTAGCACGAAAGCCCGCTTTTTTCTTAAGTTCCCGGCCATGTCGCGCCTTCTAACCCTCCTCCTGACGACGTTCCAGGCGTCGCTCGCAGCGGCGCAGCCGACCTGGGGCGTCGACGAACCTTTGCCTTCCGGAGGCCGGGCCAATCCCTATCAATTGAACGAGCAGGATCTTGCGACGACCGTCGCCGCCGGCCGCGCCCACGCGGTCAATTATCCGTCGGGAGCCTCCGACACTGTCTATCCTCTGGACGTATTTTTCCGGGGCTTCGACAGCGCGGTGTTTCGCGCGGCCTCCGGTTACGACTCTCCCGACGACGCATACGCCTGGCTGGGCCTGCCGCCGTTCCCTCGGCCTGAAGACGCAGGCGTCTACGCTGTGCCGCTCCCGAGCGATGTCGCCAACCGTCGCCTCGGCGCGACGTATCAGGAACGCAACGGCCTTACCGTGCTCACGTACGGTTGCCCGGCGTGCCATGCCGGCTCTCTCTTCGGCAAGACGGTGCTTGGACTCTCGACCCGCTTCCCCCGCGCCAACGAATTTTTCCTCAAAGTGAAATCCGCGACGTCGCTCGTGCCGGCCTCCGTGTGGCAGGCGACTTTCGCCGCTTCGCCCCAGGAAACAGCCCTGTTTCGTAGTCTCGGCCGCGCCCTCCGCGCCGTCGAAACGATGAGACCCCAGGCGCTCGGCCTCGACGCCTCCGTCGCCCAGGTGTCCCTGTCCCTCACCCGCCGCGCGCCAGACGCCGACGCCACGCGCAGCAACTTTTATGAAGCCTTCCCGCAAACCGACCTGCTCCGAGACGAAGCCGCCGCCAGCAAACCTCCGGTCTGGTGGAACGTCCGTTACAAGAACCGCTGGGCAGCCGACGGCTCGCTCGTCGCAGGAAATCCCATTCTGACGAACCTCCTCTGGAACGAGATAGGCCGAGGCACGTCGCTGCCAGCGCTTCAGGCTTTCGTCGACGCCAACCCGCACATCGTCCGCGAGCTGACCGCGGCGGTGTTCGCGAGCGAAGCGCCTCTCTTCTCGGATTTTTTTCCGGTCGAGGACGCAGACGTCGCCGCCGCCCGCCGCGGGCAAGCTCTTTTCGACGCCAATTGCTCCCGTTGCCACGGCACGTACGTCAAAGCCTGGGAAGCACCGGGCTCAGAGCGTCTGACTCCCGCCGAACGCTACCTAACCGTCCGCGTCGACTATCCGCAGCCGACCAGGGTCGTCGACGTCGGCACTGATTCTGCCCGCCGGCGCGGCATGGCGGGGCTTGCTCCTAAGCTGAATGCTCTCCGCTACTCCCGTCTGAACGGCATCGAGGTCCGGGCGACCGGTGGCTACGTGCCCCCGCCGCTGGTCGGCATCTGGGCGCGTTGGCCGTATTTCCACAACAACGCCGCCCCGACGCTCTGCGACGTGCTGACACGCGGTGAAGAGCGTCCGAAGGTTTACCGCGCGGTGCCTCCGGACGACCCCGCCAGGGACTTCGACGGCGCCTGCAACGGCTATCCGCGCGCACCACGAAATCTCGGCGACGAGTACCTTTACGACTCGGCGCGCCCCGGCCTCTCCAACGTCGGCCACGACGAAGGCATCCTCCTCACGAACGGCGCGGAACTCTTCTCGGCCGCCGAAAAAAGCGACCTGATCCACTTCATGCAATCGCTTTGAGCCGACGCGGCTGGAGAGACTCGACCGCCCCGGTGTCCTCGACGCAGAAAACTTCGTCGTCTTTCAGATCGCGAAAGCCATGCTCGGCCTTGAACTTCTTGATGTCCACCGGCAGGAACAGCGCAGCGAGAACCTCGGTGCCCAAGATGATGCGGTCGGGCGGCCATGGGAGAGCTCCCGGCGCATCAGAGCAAGCAGAAGACTA
This sequence comes from Pseudomonadota bacterium, assembly GCA_031416315.1. Lineage (GTDB taxonomy): Bacteria > Bdellovibrionota_B > Oligoflexia > Oligoflexales > CAIYRB01 > JANOTL01. The sequence goes on along the minus strand of JANOTL010000182.1, from coordinate 4,549 downwards.
ATCAGAGTTGCGGCGGAGCGCCGCAACTCCGCTCCGACATCAATTGTTGCGATGGTCGCAGCTGGCGCATTTGGCGGCGACTTCGTCCGTCCAGTAAAACATGGGTTATAGTCACCGAGTCGTCGGCAAGCTTGCGCTCATAGACTGATCCCTTGCCCGATTTGTTTTGTGCCTTGAGGTCGCCCCAACTCTTGGGCTCGTCGGTGACCGCATCGGCAGCCGCAGTGGTGGCCGCCACGGTCGTCGTCGTATCCAAATGGCCATAGATCAGGTTCAGATCGTCAAAGTCATGCGCGTTCGGCGTCGTGCTCAGCGTGCTGCCGGCGTTGACGCCCGTATTGGAGAAATAGTCCATGCAGGAGTTCTGCGAGGACCCATCCTCCGATTGATAGCCGAGACCGAAGGTATGCGCCACCTCTTGGCACATCACCTGCAGCTTCTCGTTGGGATTGTTGTACGTTGCGCTGCTGAAATACGAGTCGTTCATCTTCGCCGAGCCTTGCGTAATGTGCCCGCCCGAGATGTTGATCGAGGCCAGGCCCAGCCAGCCGTTTTTGCCATAATTGCCGTTGCAGACCTGCACAGTGCCAGGAACCATCGAGCATCGTTTCGACGAGGAGCCGGCTACGACGGTCGTGGTCAGCGGGGTCGACGTTGCGCCGAATGCCGCCGGGTTGTTCCAATCGCTAGAGGTCCTTGCGAGGTGGCCCTTCCATGCCTCGGTCGTCAGATTGTCGCCGATCCATCCACTTCCACACCGTCGCCCTCGACGGCGTCTTCTCGGTGGCCGGTCCCGTGCCCGTGTTTCATCACCTCCCTGGTCCGACCGACGAGGAGGTCGCGGGCATCGTGGAAGCGGTGGCCCAAGCCGTCATCAGTGACCTCCGCGCCCACAGGTATCTGACCGAGGAGATGGGCGACGCGCTCGAACCCAGCTCACTCGACCCGGTCTTTGCCGCATTCGAGCAGCTCGCCGCCGCCGTCGCGGCGAGTGCCGTCATGCGCATCGCGTTTGGCGAGCGCGCCGGCCTCAAGGTGCGGCATATCGGAAAGGGCTTTGGCTTCGAAGACGAGACGCCGTTCGCGAAGGGAAGACGGTGCTTCAGCGCCAACGGCAAAGACCTCGATGGGCATGGCCGCACCATGCCCGCAATGCGAACGATAAGCCGAGACCAAGTCCCAAAACGTGAAACAAGGGTTTCCGAGCCGCGCAACGCCGGCAAAAGTAGCGTGCGTCGAGGCTGCAGAAGCAACAGGAGTCAAGAGCCTAGTGCGACAAGGGGGGGGCTTTGGGAGGATCGATCATCCTTAAGGCGACTGATTAGTCATCCGGGGAGAAGCGGAACTGTCAGAGTGCCGGTACAGTCGGGCGGGCCGGGCCGCGGAACTTTGCGGCAGCGGCGAACAAAGGCCGTGCAAGTCTGGGCAGTCCGCTAATATGGTAGCCAACATGGCGCCTCGCTTGCTTAAACGGATCCTTGAGGCCGGGTTGGGTCGCGACCTGCCACCCGAGCTGGCGAAGCGCGTCGCGCTTACCAACCGCCTCTCGGCGACCATCGTCCTCATCACTTTGCCCTACGTCTTGATCTTCGCGCTCGCCGGGCAAAGAACGCTCGGACTGTGCGTCGTGCCGGTCGCGCTCGGCTACGCGGTGCTGCCGCTGCTCAACGCGCTCGGGCACGTGCGCGCGTCGCGCGCCGGGATGGTCGTCGTCGGCAACGCCGCGCCGTTTGCGTTCTCGCTCCTCGTCGGCGAGGACGCGGGGATCCACCTCTACCTCCTCGCGACGCTCTGCATGCCATTCGTGCTCTTCGGAAAGCAAGAAAAAGCGGCCTTCTACACCTCGGTGTGTTTGCCGCTCGCTCTTCTCATTCTGCTCGATGCGACCAACTTCTTCGGGGTCGTCTCGCTGCCTGTCGCCCCGGAGGCGCTGCGTTGGATCGCGCGCGCCATCGTCGGATCGACAGCCGCGACGATCCTCGCCGCCTTCGTCTATCTGTACCTCGGGACGGTGCGCTTCGAGGCGGATCTGCGCGAGTCGGAGGGCCGGCTCCGCTCGATCTTCGCGAGCGTGACGGACGTCGTTTTCCTGATGGACAAGGAGCAGCGCTACGTCTCGGTGAACCCGCGCGTGCGGCGCTACGGCATGGAGCCGAGCGCGATGATCGGCAAGCGCGTCGTCGACCTCATCCCTCCCGATCTCGGAAAGCAGATCGAGGAAAGCCACCGCAAGGTGCTGGAGGAGGGCGCCGAGATCACGGTAGAGCACCACGTGCCCGGAGCCGAAGGGCGCGCCTATTGTTTCACGATCTCACTTTCGCCCGCGCGTAACGAGGCCGGCGACGTGATCGGCATCGTCGGCGTCTCGCGCGACGTGACCGAGGACCGCCGACTGCAGAAAGACCTCGCGCAGGCCCGCGACGCCGCACGGGCGGCGAGCGAAGCGAAGACCTTCTTCCTCGCGAACGTCAGCCACGAGCTGAGGACGCCGCTCAGCGCGGTGCTCGGTTTCGCCGAGGCGCTCGTCAATCCGGCGTTTCCCACGGACAAGCGCGCGGCCGCTCTGGAGTCCATCTTTCGCAACGCCCGCCACCTCAATGCGCTCGTCGGCGACATCCTCGACCTCTCGCTCGTCGAGGCGGGGAAACTGCGGGTGGAGCGCCGGCCCATCTCGCTCGTGGCGGAGCTTGAAGGGGTGCTCGACGAGGCGCGGCGCGCCGCGCTTTCAAAAGGGCTCGGCTTCAGCGAGACGTACGACGCGCTTCTACCGGCGGAGGCGAGCTGCGATCCGGTACGGCTGCGGCAGATCGTCATCAATGTCGTCGGCAACGCCGTCAAGTTCACCAGCGTTGGGCGCGTCGACGTGAGGGTCCGCATGCAGCCGGGCGCAAGCGAGTCGCTGCTGGTCCTCGAGGTCGAGGACACGGGCAGCGGCGTCGCGGAGGGGGACGCGTCGCGGCTCTTCCAGCCGTTCACGCAGGCCGACGCCTCGACGAGCCGCCGGTTCGGCGGCACCGGTCTCGGTCTGTCGCTGTCGCGTGCCCTGGCGCGCGCCATGGGCGGCGACATCATTCTGGCGCACAGCGAGGTCGGCAAGGGAAGCGTTTTCGTCGTCACAGTCGGTGTCGGCACGGTCGTAGCGTCGAGGGAAAGTGGCCGCGAGCTCGCTGTCGCCGCCTTCGGGTCGTCGGCACCGGTCGTCGACCTCACTGGCCGCCGTGCGCTCGTCGTCGACGATACCGCCGACATGCGCGACTTCGTCGCGGGAGCTCTCGCGCTCGGCGGCTGCGCCGTCGACGTCGCGGCGGACGGCGAAGAAGGGCTCGCCCGTGCCTTGGCCGGAGCCTACGACGTGATCTTCATGGATGTGCAGATGCCAGGTCTCGACGGCTACGAAGTCACTCGGCGCCTCAGGGAGCGCGGCTGCACCTCGCGCATCGTGGCCTTGACGGGCCGAACCATGAGCGGCGAAAGGGCCGCCTGCTTCGCCGCCGGCTGCGACGACTTCCTGATGAAACCGGTCGACCTCGCGAGCCTGCTGCGCTCGGCCGCGAAGCCCCGTTAAGCTCTCGGGTGATTACCGAGAGCCACGCCTCATCTCAGCGCCGCGATGAACGCTTCGCGCTCGATGTACATCGCCGAGAACCTTGGGCAGGCGGCTCAGTGCGTGACCGGCCCGGCCGCGCGCCGCACGGCCTCTTCCAACCATAGGGCGGTGGGATTGTTCAGCGTGTAGGTGATGCGGCCTTCGGCGTCCAAGACGTAGACGAGCGCAGGATGCGCGATCTCGCCGGTTTTCTCGTCGGTGCCGCGCGGTACTTTGTAGGCGTCGAGAACGCCCTCGACGTCGGCCTTTGGGCCGGAGGCGTAGATCATGCCAGCCGGCATGCCCCAGGTCGCGGCGAGGTGCGCGGTCTCTGCGGGCGTGTCATTCTCGGGATCGAGCGTGACGACGAGCGTCGCAGGGCGAATCGAGGGCGCCGTCTGCGCCGCGAGCTTGGTGTGCACGGCGCTCAAAGTCTTCACGAGCGTCGGGCAAACGGCGGAGCAGTGCGCGAAGGCGAACGACACGATCACGGGACGACCGCGTAGGGCGGCGAGGCTGGCGGGGCGGCCGTCGTGGCCGACGAGCTCGATCGCCGGGGCGGGACGCTCGGTGCGCGGATAGGCGGCGGGGAAAGACTCGGGCGTCTCGACCGCGGTGCCGCTCAGCTCGGCGATGCCGAGGACCTGCTCGCCAGGACGGCGCTTCTCGTAGAGAAAGGCTCCGACGACGAGCGTGAGGGCGAATCCGGTGACGATCACGGTCAAGATCAGACGGCGCATGCGAGCTCCTTTGGCGATGCGCGTTTGTACCGCAGATCGTGCTGCCGCCGAAGCCGGGATTTTAGGCGACGTTTTAGCTAGTTAGACCCTGGCGCTTTCGCGCCAGGGTCTATCCCGAGCGGAGCGAGGGATCTCGCGGCGCTACCCATAGCGTCCGTCACGCGACCCTCGCTCTCGCCGGATTCCCCGGCAATTTCCCGATCGCTTGATCATGCAGACTTTG
>JANOTL010000181.1:0-21260 GCA_031416315.1 Pseudomonadota bacterium | reverse complement strand
CCTACGGCGGCAACAGCTACGGCGGCGGCTCGTCCTACGGCGGCAACAGCTACGGCGGCGGCTCGTCCTACGGCGGCAACAGCTACGGCGGCGGCTCGTCCTACGGCGGCAACAGCTACGGCGGCGGCTCGTCCTACGGCGGCGGCTACGCGCAATCGTACTCGGTTCGCCCGGTCCTCTACTCCGGCAACAACTACTGGAGCTACGGTAGCTATCGTCCGTCGACCTATAACTACGGCGGCTACTCGTATTCTTGCTATCGCCCGTTCCGCCGTTCGTTCTCCAACTACGGCTCGGCATACGGCAACACCTACGGCGGCGGCTCGTCCTACGGCGGCGGCTCGTCCTACGGCGGCGGCTCGTCCTACGGCGGCGGCAAGAGCTACTGATTCGACGATCCTGCTGTCATAAGCAGGTACGGGCCGGGGATTAGCTCCCCGGCTCTTTTCGTTTGGAAACGGAGACGCTGCGCACCGAAACGAGCAGCACCGCAGTCATCGTCAGCGCAACACCGTAGAGCACGACGCGCGCGGTCACGGGAAGCGCGAGGCGCATGAGCACGAGCGCGACGCCCGTAGTGGCAGCTAGCGCGACGAACGACTTGGCGAGCAGTCGCTCCGTCGTGAAGGGCGCGACGCGGCTGCCGAGCTCGGAGCCGGCGATCATCCCGACGGCGATGAGGGCCGCGTGTGGCACGGAGATCATGCCGGCGAACGCGAACGTGATGGCTCCGACCGTCGCGGAGATAGCGATGCTCGAGAGGCTGGCGGCGGCGGCCTCGAGCCATGGGACGCGGTAGCGGCGCGTCAAGACGGGGACGATAAGGATGCCGCCCCCAATGCCGAGGAAGCCGCTGAGGAGTCCGGCGGCAAAGCCCAAGGCGAGCATCGGGGGAACCGGGAGGTTGCGGAATTGCGCCGGCGCCGACGTCGCTCCTTTTGCGCCCTTGGCGTGGACTGTCGCGAGGAGCCCGACGAGGAGCACCACGAAGGCGGCCGTCCAGGCGAGCTCGCCCATGCCGGCCGCCGCGAGCGCCGCATGCGCGCGCCGCGCGATCTCGACTCCTGCCGAGGCCGGAATTCCGAGAAGGAGCGCGTTGCGGGGCGCGATGCGGCCGGCACGCCAGTGGCGTAAGACGCCGTGCGCCGAGGCCGGGACCATCGCGGCCAAGCTCGTCCCGACCGCGTGCGCGGCCGGGAGTCCGAGGAGCGCCAAAGACGGCGTCGCCAGCCAGCCGCCGCCGAGCCCGAGGAGGCTGCCGAAAAGGCCGGCGACGGCGCCGACCGGGACGACGAAAAAGTCGATAGGGGAGAGACTCGTCTCAGGCTCCGATCAGGTTCTGGCCGCAAACGCGCAAGGTTTGACCGGTGATCGCCGCGGCGCCGGGCTCGGCGAGGAAGCAGGCGGCGGCGGCGACGTCCGATGGCTCGCCGGCCTGGCTCAGGGCGTTGAAACGTCGCGCCACCTCGCGCATGCCCGCCGGCATCGCGCGCGTCATGCGCGTGTCGATGAACCCCGGCGCAACGGCGTTCACGGTGATCCCGCGCGGCGCCAATTCGGGCGCGAGGGCGCGGACGTAGCCCATGAGCCCCGCTTTTGCGGCCGCGTAGTTGGTCTGGCCGGCGTTGCCGGCGATCCCGCCGATCGAGGACAGGTAAATGAGGCGCCCGCCGGAGTTCAAGAGCTTCTCCCGGCCAGTGAGCAAGGTCGTGAGGGCGAGTGGCGCCTGCAGGTTAATCGCGAGCACGTCGCGCCACCATTCCGGCGCCATGCGCGCGAGCGTCTTGTCGCGCGTGATGCCGGCGTTGTGGACCACGATGTCGATCGCACCGAAGTCGGTGGAAAGGCGTTGGGCGATCTTGCGCGGCGCGTCCGGATCGAGGAGGTCGAAGCCGTAGGCGACGCCGTCGGCGGCGCGCGCCACCGTCGCGGTCGCCGCTTCTTCGGACGGGCGATCGAGGCAGACGACCTTGGCGCCTTCGAGCGCAAGCGTCTGGCAAATGGCGGCACCGATGCCGTGCGCGGCGCCTGTGACGAGCGCGATCTTGCCCTTCAGCACCTGCGTGCGCGGCATGATCTGCGGCGAGGCGTCGGGCGCGGCGGGCAAGACGAGCTCGAGCGCCTGGCCCGAAACGAAGGCGCTGCGACGGCCGAGAAGGTAGGCGAGCGGCGTCGCGAGCCAACGCGCGTCGTGCGCTTCGGGATCGACGAACAGCGTTTGCGCCGTGGCGCCGCGGCGGCCGAGCTCCTTCGCCAGGCTTTTCGTGAAGCCCACGAGCGCCTGCGCGCAGGCCGCGGCGACCGGCTCGAGCCCGGCGGCGCCGGCGCCGATGACGAGGACGCGGCCGCAGGCGTTGAGCGAGGCGAGGCGTGGCCGCATGAAATCATAGAGCGCGTCGAGCTCGGCTGGACTTTTCGCGGCGCTGGCGTCGAAGAGCAAGATGTCGCTTCGCACTTCGGCCGCGGGCGCGGCAAGCTCCTCCGAGACGGTGGCGCCGGCGTCGGTGCAGAGCTTCGTGAGCAGGGCGGTGAAGGGCGAATGCGAGGCGCACGTGCCGAGGAGGACGCGCTGTCCCGAGAGCGGCTCGGCGGCGAGCGGTCCCTTGGCGCGACGCAAGGGCTCGGGCAGAGGAATCGGCAGCTTCAGCTGGCGGACGAGGCGCTTCGCCAGCGGATTCATCGAAAGGTCGAGGAGGTAATCAGCCATGGTCAAGGCTCCCGGGGTGGCGAATCGATTCAGTGCGGTTGCAGGACGCCGATGGCGTGCGGTTTTTCCGCCTTGGCGTCGAGCAGGCGGAAGTGATGCTTCTCCGCCTCCGGCCAGCTCCGGTAGACGAGGCGCGCCGGCACGAGGATCGGCAACTTGAAGTCGCAGCTCATCGACGCGGCGTCGCGCGCGAAGACGGCGCGATGCAGTGCCGCGATCTTGCCGACGCTCCACATGCCGTGGAGCACCATGCCGCGAAAGCCGAAGAGCCGCGCGGTCACCGCTGACAGATGGATCGGATTGATGTCACCGGAGACCTGGGCGAAGCGGCGCGCGTCCAGCGGCGTGGTCGAGAGGACCGTGTTCTTGGCGCCGATGCCGTCGAGGGCGGGCCGGTCGACGCCCGTCCGCGGCGGCGGCTCCTTGCCGCTGCGCCGCAACATCGTCGCTGTCGTGACGTGGACCGGGCTAGAGTCGCCTTCGGCGAATGTCTCAGTGACAAGGTCGAACTCGAGTCCCTTCACGCCTTCGCGAGCGTTCGCGAGCTTCGCGACGAGGCGCAAGGTCTCCGTCGCCAACAAGGGGCGACGCTGGTGCAAGTGCGTGCGAATGTGGATCGTGCCCATGAGCGGCAGGGGAAATCGCGGGTCGGCAAGGTGCGCGAGATGCGCAGGAAAACTCGCAACGTAGGGCCAGACCGGCGAGACCAGTCCGTCGTCTTCGCTGCCGAAGAGCGTGCGCAAGGCGGTGAGCTGCCGAGGCGCGGGTACCGCGGCTGGTAGCTCGGTCGCGAGCTCGGGTACGTCTTGTGGCGCGGTCTTGCTGCTACGGCCGAGGTGGCGAAGGGAGCTGGCGGCGGCGCGGGCGTAAAGGGCGAGGCTCACGGCCGATTTCCTCTCTGGGGATCCCGCCTCGAGATCCCGTCCTTGCAGTAAAAAACTTCCGCCTAGACTACCGCCGCGTCGACTTCGGATCAAACACGTCCCGCAGCGCATCGCCGAACAGGTTGAAGCCGATCACGGTGAAAAGGATCGCCATCCCCGGGAACATAATGAGCCACGGAGCGTTGAAGACATAGGCCTTGCCCTCGAAGAGGAGCGCGCCCCATTCCGGCGTCGGCGGTTGGGCGCCGAGGCCGATGAAGGAGAGGCCGGCGGCCTCGAGGACCGCGCCTGCGAAGCTCAAAGTGGCGATGACGAGAAGTGGCGAATAGACGTTGGGCAGAATCGCGCCGAAGAGGATCGACATCTTACCCTTGCCCATGGCGATGTCGGCGGTGACGTACTCGCGCTCCTTCTCCGCAATGACCGAGGCGCGCACGACGCGCGCATAGGTCGGGATCGCGACGATGCCGATCGCGACCATCGCGTTCTCGAGGGACGGCCCGAGGATCGCGACAATGCAGACGGCGAGGAGAATGGAGGGAAAGGCCAGCATGACGTCGATGAGACGCATGATGACGGTGTCGACCTTGCCGCCGACGAATCCCGAGGCCATGCCGAGCGGAATGCCGACGCTCGCGCCGACGAGGACGGCGATGAAGCCGATCATGAGCGAAAGGCGCGCGCCGTGCAAAAGTCGCGAGAGGACGTCGCGACCGAGAATGTCGGTGCCGAACACATGCGGCCAGATGCCGCCTTCCTGCCAAAGGGGCGGCGTGAACTTCAGCTGCGCGTTCTGCGCGAACGGATCCGCCGGCGACAGGAGCGGCGCGACCGCCGCGAGGACGATGAAAAAGACGACGACGGCGAGCCCGAACATGCCGGGCTTGTGCGTCTTGAAGCCGCGCAAGGCGCGGCGGAAAGGGCTGACGGAGGTGGAGACGGTTTTGGCGCTCATCGAGGATTCACTCAGTTGACGCGCATGCGCGGATCGAAGACGCGATAAAGCAGGTCGACGACGAGGTTCACGAGGACGAAGGCGGTCGCGGTCACGAGGACGCCGCCTTCCAGCGCGGTATAGTCCCGCGCCGTCACGGCTTCGAGGAGCCAGCTGCCGATTCCCGGCCAGGCGAAGATCGTCTCGGTGATGATCGCGCCGCCGAGGAGAAGGCCGAACTGAAGGCCGAGGACCGTGAGGATTGGGATGAAGGCGTTCTTCAGGGCGTGCTTGACGTAGACGAGCCACATGGCCAGGCCCTTTGCCTTCGCCGTGCGCACGTAGTCCTGCTTCACCACCTCGAGCATCGCCGAGCGCGTGATGCGCGCGAGAAAGGCCATCGGGATCGTGCCGAGCGCGATCGCGGGCAAGATCACGTGGTGCAGGCCGTCGAAGAACATCGCCCAGTCGCCGGCGAGGACGGAGTCGATGAAGACGAAGCCGGTGACGGGCTCGTAGTAGAAATCGATTCCGAGCCGTCCGGAGAGCGGGAAGAGCCCGAGCTCCAGGCCAAAGACCCAGGTCAGGACCAAGGCCAGCCAGAAGATCGGCATCGAGACGCCGACCGTGGCCAGGGACATCGAGGCGAAGTCGATCAGAGTGCCCGGGAAGATCGCGGAGAAGAGGCCAGTCGGGATCCCGATCAAGATCGCGAACATCATCGCGAAGGCGGCGAGCTCGATCGTCGCGGGAAACTTGCTGGCAATGATTTCGCTCACCTTCTCCTGGGTCGCGAGCGAGGTACCAAGGTCGCGCTCGATCACGGCCTTTTGGAGAAACTTGCCGTACTGCACGTACCAAGGGCGATCGAGGCCGAGCTCGTGCCTGAGGCTCGCGATCGTTTCCTTCGTGCCGCGCTCGCCGAGGATCACGGCGGCCGGATCGCCGGGGACGGCCTTGACCATCAGGAAGACCACGAGCGTGAGCGCGAGGAGCGTCGGAATGGCGACGAGGATGCGTTTGAGGAGGACGGTGAGGAGCATGGCGACCGCAGCGAGGATGAGGAAGACAGTTAAACCGCAAAGGGCGCAAAAGGCGCAAAGAAAGGTTCTTTGCGTACTTTGCGACCTTCGCGGTTCAAAAAATCAGGAGCCCGGCTTATCCAGCCAAACTTCCGCGAACCGGCGGCGCCCCGTCGGATCCATCACGAAGCCCTTGACGTCCGACTTGATCGGCAGGACCTCGATGGAATGGGCGATGGGAATCATCGGCGCGTCGTCGTGGATGACGGCCTGGGCAAGCTTATAGAGCTCGGCGCGCTTCTTCTGGTCCGTCTCGGTCTGCGCACGGGTGAGCAGGTCGTGCAGCTTGTCGGACTTGTAGAAGGAGATGTTCTGCGCCGGCTTGGTGGCGTTGTCTTTGTCCAGGAGGACGTAGAGGAAGTTGTCCGGATCGCCGATGTCGCCGGTCCAGCCCAAGAGCGCCATGTCGTGCTCGCCGTTTTTCGTCTTCGTCAGGTAGGTGCCCCAGTCGAAGGAGACGATCTTCAGCGTGATGCCGACCTTGGCGAGGTCGCCTTGGATGGCTTCCGCGACCTTGCGGCCGTCGGGCATGTACGGACGGGGCACGGGCATCGCCCAGAGCTCGGCCGTGAAGCCCTTCTCGAGGCCGGCTTCCTTGAGGAGCGCCTTGGCCTTGTCGACGCTGTACTCGTAGTCTTTGACGTCGTCGTTGTAGCCCCACAGCGTGGGCGGCATCGGGTTCTTCGCGGCTTTGGCGTAGCCGTTGTAGACCGTGCTGACGATCGCTTCCTTGTTGATCGCGTGAGCGATCGCCTGGCGGACTTTGACGTTGTCGAAGGGCTTCTTCTCTTGGTTCAAGGCGAGGTAGCCGATGTTGAAGCCCGGGGCCTTCAAGAGCTGCGCCTTCGCGCCGAGCTTCTGCTCGATCGTCTTGATGTGGTTCGAGTCGGGGTTGTCCATCACGTGGAGGTTGCCCGCGAGCATCTCCTGGAGGCGCGTGTTGTTGTCCGGGATCGAGCGGAAGATCACGGTCTTGAGGTGCGGCTTCGGACCCCAGTACTCTTCGTTCGACTCGAGAACGATCTTCTGCTTCTTCTCCCAGAGCTTGAACTTGTACGGGCCGGAGCCGACCGGCTTCTGCTTGAAGTCGTCCTTCAGCTTCATCACGGCCGTCGGGCTGACGATGGCGAAGGACTGCATGGCGAGGGTCGAGATGAACGGCGCGTTCGCCTTGTTCAGCGTGAACTTGATCGTCTTGTCGTCGACCTTGGTGATGTCTTTGATCACGGTGGGGAGGCCCATCGCGTCGTAATACTCGTACGGGGCCGAGAACTTGTAGGCCTCGTGGTTCTTGTCCGACTGGCGCTTGAACGAGAAGATCACGGCGTCGGCGTTGACCGGCGTGCCGTCATGAAACTTGGCGCCGTCGACGAGCGTGAAGGTGTAGCTGAGGCCGTCGGGGGTGATGTCCCACTTCGAGGCGAGAGCGGCCGCGACTTCCGTCGTGCCGGGCTTCAGCGTGACGAGGCCGTCGAACACATGGTCGGTGACGTTGAGCGACTCGCCGTCGGTCGCTGCCGCCGGGTCGAGGGTGACCGAGTCGCCGCCACGGCCGAAGACGAGCGTGCCGCCTTTTTTCGGCGCCTGTGCGAGGGCCGTGGAGCTGAGCGCGAGCGCGACGAGCGCGACGCAACTGAAACGAAATCCTGCCCGAACCATAGGGTCTCCCCGATCGATGAGTCGTTGCTGAACTGGGGGGGCTAATCTTAGGCGCCTGAGGCGAATGACGAGGGCTTTTCATAGCTCTTCGCCCTAAAAAGAGCAAGTAAAGGGCGCCGTTGCGCCAACTTGTCCGGCACTTTTCCGGTCACCGGCGCGGAGCCACCCGACGCGAGAGGCCGACGTAGGCGCTGGCGAGCACGTCGGCGACCGTCGCCCCGCGCGACAAATCGTTGAAAGGCTTCGCCAAACCCTGCAACACCGGGCCGTACGCCTCGTAGCCGCCCAGCCGCTGTACCAGCTTGTAGGCGATGTTTCCCGCGCCGAGATCGGGGAAGACGAAGCAGTTGGCGCGCCCGGGCACCTCGCTGTCCGGCGCCTTCTTTCGGCCGATCGCGGCGTCGAAGGCCGCGTCGAACTGCAGCTCCCCGTCGCTGACGACGTCCGGGAACATGGCGCGGAAGGCGGTCGCGGCCTCGGCGATCTTGGTCGCGGTCTCGTGCTGCGCGGAGCCCTTGGTCGAATAGGAGAGGAACGCGAGGACCGGCTCCACCGCCGGAAAGAGGAGGCGCCAAGTGCGCACCGACTCGGACGCGATGTCGACGAGCTGCTTCACCGTCGGCGCGATGACGACGCCGCAGTCGGCGAAGAGATAGGGGGCATGTCCCGGCTTGTTCATCAGGAAGGCCCCGCTGACGGTGCGCACGCCCGGCGCGAGGCCGACGCCGGCGATCCCGGCGCGGATCACGTCGGCGGTCGTCGCCTGGTTGCCGGCGAGCACGGCGTCGATCTGATCCTTGCCGAGCGCATCGGCCGCGAGGGCTAAGGCCGCCTTCGTGTCGAGCTTGGCCTCTGACGCGGCGAAGCGCACACGCGCGCCGTGCCTTCCCAGATCAAGCTTATGTTGCGCCGCCAAGGCTAGAGTCGAAGACTTCGGCGTGAAGAGGTGCACCTCGGCCGCGCTCCCCTCGCTCAACATCAGGTCGCAGACCTCGAGCACCCTCGGATCCAAGCTCTCCGGAAATCCGATGCGCCCCGGTGCCGCGCGGCATCGCTCGCGGAGCTCGCCGACGAAATCGCCAAAGCTCACCTGCGCCTCCTGAGGGTTCGTGAATAGTTTTTGCTCAAAACGGCACACTCATTGGCAATCAGCGCCTACGCCGAGCCCTAGATAAATTTATCCACACCACCTGTGGATGGGCGAAAGGCTGCCCGCAAAACGTCCCGAACCGGAGGTTTTTTATCAATTTTCCAAGTCGAGCGAAAGGACTTGCCTCAACTGCCCGTTGGATCCGTCCGAAGGACCGCGCATGATCATCGTCCTCACCGCGAAAACTGAACTGAGTCAGTCGCTCTCCGAGCTTCTCAAGGCGCACGGGATCGACGTTCACGTCGTGAAGCCCAACGCCAAGGGCGCGATCGCGAGCCTCTATCAACCCGACGTGGTCGCCGCCGTTGTCGACGCGGAAGGGGCGGGGATGCCCGAGCACGCGTGGATCGACATGCTGGCGAGCCTCGGCCGTCGTATCCCGGTCATCGTCCTCGGCAAGGAAGAGAAGCTCGACAGAAAGCAGATCCACGGCTCGAGCGGTCGCTACACCGAGACCGTCACCTGGCTGAAGGATCCCGGCCCGCAGGAGATCCTGACGGTGCTGGACGCGTGCGGCGCGATCGGGATCGACCACCGCAAGCTCGATCGCACGTCGATCCCGCTCTACAACGCGCAAGTGCCCCTGCACATGTTGCAGAACAACGGCGCGCTGAGCCTGCTCGTCATCGACGCGTCGGCCTTCCGGAAGATTTCGATCGAGTATGGAAGCGAAGCCTACCACCGCGTCCAAGACTGCTTCAACCAGCTTCTCTTCGACATGTGGGGGACACCCGGCAGCTTCCGCTCCGCGGACATCCTGTGCCGCCGCGCTTCGCACGGAAATACCTATTACATCTTCCTCGAGCAGTCGCGCATGGCCTCGGCCGTGCCGGCGCCGGGCATCCTCGAGAAGCTCGCTGATCGTCTCGCGATCAAGCTGCAAAACGCCTTCTGGCGCGAGATTTTCGTCGAGCGCTCGAAGCGCATGATGCCCGACTGCATCAGCATCGTCCCGGACCTCGCCGTCGGCTACGCCACCTCGATCCACAATCCGTGCGTCGACCCGCTCGAGCTCCTCGAGCAGCTCTTAGACCAGTCGGTCGAAGAGTCGCGCGTGCAGATGAAGCGAATGAAGAACCGTCAGCGCGAGCTGATGCAGACCCTGATCCAGACGCCGGGCCTGCTGGAGCCGCATTATCAGGCGGTCTTCAACCTGAAGGGCCTGACGAAAGAGATCGTCGACGAATCGAAAGTGACGAAGTCAATCCGCCCGCTGAAGCACCTCCTCTACGGCTTCGAGTCGCTGATCCGCGTGAAACGCGACGCCATGGACGCGATCTTCGACGCCTCCGGCCCCGTCTACCTCGAGTCGCGCTTCATGCGGCCGGACGTGCTCTTCGCGTCGGCGCACCAGGCGAAAGTCGGCCTTGAGCTCGACCAGGCCTGCCTCCACCAGGCGGCCCTGCATTCGTCGAACCTGCCCGGGACCCTTCTCGTCAACATCCTGCCGCGCAACCTCTACAACATCGAGGGACTGCGCCACCTGATCATGGACCGCAAAGATCTGATGTTCGAGGTCTCGGAGTCCGAGGCGATCAACAACATCGACCTGATGTTGAAAGTGCGGGAGAACATCGCGCGCATGGACATGCGCATCGCGGCCGACGACTTCGGCAAGGGCTACTCGGGCCTCGAGCAGATCATCCGCATCAAGCCGGACTTGATCAAGCTCGACCGGAGCCTCATTCAGGACATCCACAAGGACGGGCCGAAGCAAGCCTTCGTCTCCGGCCTCGTGAAAGCGGCCCAGATCTCGAAGACCACGATCCTCGCCGAGGGCGTCGAGCTCTGGGAAGAGGCCGAGGTCCTGAAGGACATGGGCATCGAGCTCATCCAGGGCTTCCTGCTCCATCGTCCGCAACACGTGGACGGGATTCACGAAGACCTGGACAAGATCGAGAATCAGACGCTCGATACGGTCGCCTGATCGGCGCTTAGTCCGCGTACTTCACGTAGACCGGGATGTCGCATACCGCGCCGGCCGGGCCGTTCATCGCGAGGGCGACCGAGGTCGCGCGCGAGCCGGCGCCGCCGTTCACTTCGTAGAGGCTCTTCGCCGCGTCGACGAGGCGCGCCGCGTCGAAGAAGCCCTCGGAGATCGTACCGGCTTCGAGCACTTCCACGCCGGCGCAAAACTCGGGGATGCGGACCATGAACTGCGCGATTTTCTGCTCCGGGTTGACGTCGAGCTCGATGCGGCTGCGGAAGCCGCCTTCGTAGCTGAGCGCGCCGGCGAGCTCGAAGTCTTCGGACGGGTCGGTCGGATCGGTACCGCCGTCCGCGGCGAGGCCCGAGACCTTCAAGACGCAGCGGCTGGTCATGAACGCGCTTTGCTCGACGACGACGACCGCCTGATAGATTTGCGCGTCGGGGAGCTCGACGACGCCTTCGCGGTTCGGGTAGTAGCGGTCGAAGAGGCGCTGGTTGGGGTTGGTGACGAGGTCGATCGAGTAGATCGCCGCGTTGCAGGTCGCGCCGCGGTTGACGAAGAGCTCAGCTTTCACGGCGCTGACGTGCGCCGGGCGCGCGCCGAAGTCGAACACCGGGCTGTAGCTGACGCCCCGTTGGATCGTGTACTCGTCGTCGATCCAAACGCTCCATTGGTCGGCCTTCGTCGAGCTGTCGACCATTTGGACGTTGGCGAGGTCGAGCGTGGACGAAAGGGACGCTGGCGCGGCGGTCGCGTTGGTCGAAAGGACGACGGCGAACGTGGCGAGTGCGGATCTCAGCATGTGAGGGCCTCCGAGGCGTTGAATTTTGGCATGATGCAAGTTTGTTCTCCGGCGACTCTTGCAGAGCTCCGCCGAAGGTTCAAGCGCGATCGTGCTCGGAGATGACGTCGATATGGTCGATCAACGTCTCCTCGGAGCCGACGCGGCCGTAGCCGGACTCCTCGCAAAAGCCGAGGATGCCGTCGAGGGAGCGGGTGAGCCGGTCCTCGCTCGAGCCGAGCGCCGTGATGGCGATGGCGTCGCTGCCCATCGAGTCGCTCTCGATCGCGGCGGCGCAGACCTTGAATTTGGCCCGAATCTTCTCGACGAGCTGGTGTAGATCGCGTTTGCCGGCCGTGCCCGGTCGCAGATTGTCCGCGCCGAGCTCTTCTTCGAAGGTGATCTTGGCGATCGCGAAGTACATGCGCATTCTCCGTCTGGTGCGTCCACGCTATCGGAAGATCGTCGTCGCCAGCAAGCGTAGCGGCCTTTTGCCGAAGGGGCCGAGATCCAGCTCGCAGGCGAGGGTGAGGCGCCACCATCGCGGGAAAGACCAGCGTGGATCGCGTGCGGGCGGCGGGCCCGCTGCGCAGACAGAGGCCCAGCGCCCTCTCTCGCGCCAATGCAGACCCGTCGTGCACGCGGCGAAAGATTTGGGCAGTGGTCCGCAGGCGGCCAAGGTCGCCATGCGCGGCTCGATGAGGAGCTCGCGCCGCCACGCCAACCAGACGTCGACATGCTCGTGCACCGCTCGCGCGGAAAGCGACGCGCTCGCGACGGTGACCGCGAGCGCGCCGGTGGCCATCAGGCGGACCACCTCAGCCGTCCGCCCCGATGCCAGAGACGACGTCGAGCGCCTCGGCGTCGGCGTCGAGCCCGAGCCGGTCGCCGACCCGCCCCACCTGCTCTTTCACCATGCCGCCGACCACGGCCATCACCGCCAGGCTCAGCGCCGCCGCGAACGTGCTCACGAGCACGTATTCGAGCGCCGCGCCGCCATACTGCCCCGACCCCTTTTGCATGCCGCACCTCCTCGAGTCATTTCATCCGAGCGTCCTACGTCGCCCCGCATCCCGCCGTGAAACGACATCCCACGTCTGGCCGGCATTTCGAGTCTAAATATCTGATTTTAAAAATAAAAATCCCAGGCCCTACAGAAGTTCGGTCCGGAGCCCGATAAGCCCTTACGAGAACAGGCGATTCTGGGAGAAGACCGCATGCGCACCGTGACCCGCTGGAAGCATCTGACCGCCGTTGGCGTCATCTCGATCGTCATCGCCGCGGCGAGCTGCGGCACGAAGTACGACGGCGGCGGCGGCGGCGGCAACAACGGCTGGGGCTCCGGCTCGAAAGGGAGCGGTAGCGACAAAGCGACCGGCACGACTACGGGCACGACCAAGCCGTGCCTGTGGCTCATGGATGAAGGAGCCGAAGAAACCGCCGCCGACGTCATTGCACCGGGTGCGATGGGCACGACCGGCGCAGCCGGAACGACGGGCGCCGCGGGCGCGACGGGCGCGAAGGCCGGCACCGGAGCGAGCGGCTCTGTCGCCGGAACGGGCTCGAAAGCCATTACGGTCGCCGGCTGCGATTCGCCCCCCACGACGACGACCGGCGGCGGCTCGAGCGCCGGCAGCACGACCGGCGACGCCCCGATGACGACCGGCAACCCGTCCGGCGGCGGCGGCTACGAGGTTGGTCCCGGCATCGAAGGCTGCGCGGCCGAGGGCAAGATCTGGATCGGCGTCTTCGACTCGGGCGGCAGCAAGGGCGGCAAGTGCGGCCCCGCGCTCGACGAAAAGATCTGCTGCACCGACTACGCGAACTTCTTCAACGCCTGGGAGAGCCTCCTCTCCCCAGAAGGCAAGACGAGCCTCCAAGGCTCGATCGACGACGCCAAGAAGCGCGGCCTCTTCGCTTACGGCTGCTCCTCCGACGGCGCGAAGATCACACTGCACGCGGCGAAGTTCAACGCCGGCGCGATCGACTACAAAGAGATCTACGTGGGCAGCACTAGCCCCGACCTGCAGACCAAGCCCCAGCCGTCGGCGTCGGCCTGTAAGAAGCTCACCATGGCCGGTATCGGCTACGTGCCGCCGAGCGCGGGCTCCGGCTCTGAGACTGGCAGCGGCTCGGACACCGGCTCTACGGCCGCTGGCTCGGGTGCGACTTTGGGCGAGGTCTCGGGCGAAGACACCGATCTCGGTTTCGCCGTGCGCTCGGTCTACGGCATGCTCTCTGACGCGGGCGGCAACAAGGCCCTCACGATCGTCGCGACCGAAGGCGATGCGAGCGAGGACTTCACCCGCAAGGTCAAGGCGTACGAGTGCAAGGCGTGTGAAGGCGACAACGACGAGAACTGCAAGCCCGGCACGGCCTCCAAGTCGCTCACCATGTCCTTCTTCAACATCGCGCAGATCGGCGTCGAGCCGCTCACCGCGGCCGGCTTCCCGAAGAACGACGAATACGTCAAGCCGGATATGGCGAACACCTCGACCGGAATGTCGATCTTCTTCACCGAGGGCTCGAAGCAAGGCTTCGGGACCATGAAGTTCACCACGAAGCCCGCCGCGGACAAGGATCCCTTCACCGCTAACGTCGACTTCACCATCGACGGCGGCAAGAAGTACAAGGCCACGCTGAAAGGCAAGGTCTACGTGCTCCCGACCCAGCCGACCCCGCCGACCTGCGAGGCCGACGAGTACCTCGACGCCGAATACGAAGAATGATTTGAATCCAGTGAGAGCCCAGGCTCTGACGGGAGCGCCGCATTCGGCGCTCCTTTTTTTTTGGCCCGTGGCTATAATGGGGGGAAGATCCTCGGCAAATCAGGAGACTCCCCGCTCATGTCCAAGCTCACGTTGGAAGACGCCGCGCGCCTGGCCGGTCGCTTGCGCGAAGGCGTCGCGAAATCCGTGTTCGGTCAGGAAGAGCTGATCACCGAGACCCTGTGCTGCCTCCTCGCCGGCGGCCACATTCTGATGACCGGCGCGCCCGGCCTCGCGAAGACGACGCTCGTCCGCGTCTTCGCCAAGCACCTCGGTCTGGCCTTCGGCCGCGTCCAGTTCACGCCCGACCTCCTCCCGGCCGACATCATCGGCTCCGAGATCCTGAACGTCGACAAGGACAGCGGCCGCCGCCACTTCGAGTTTGCCCCGGGGCCGGTCTTCACCAACCTCCTCCTCGCCGACGAGATCAACCGCGCCTCGCCCCGCACGCAGTCGGCCTTGCTCGAGGCCATGCAGGAGCGCGCGATCACGGCCTTCGGCAAGCGTCACAACCTGCCCCTGCCGTTCATGGTGTTCGCGACGCAGAACCCCTTCGAGTCGGAAGGCACTTTCCCCCTCCCCGAGGCGCAGCTCGACCGCTTCTTGATCCACACCTTGGTCGATTATCCCGACGACAAGGCGGAGATGCTCATCCTGAAGGAGCACGCCCTGGGCCAGCTCGTCGGCGAGCAGCAAGGCGGCGGCGCCACCGCCGGAAAAAACGTCGAGGCCGATCACCTGTCGGTCGCCGAGGTCTCGTCCCTCCTCGAGACGACGCGCGCCGTGCCGATCGACGACGCGATCCTCTCCGGCATCAAGGACCTGGTGCGCTCGACGCGCCCCGAGGACCCGCTCTGCCCCGAGACGCTCCGTCCCTCGATCTGGTACGGCGCGGGCCCGCGCGCCGGCATCAGCCTCGTCTCGACGTCGCGCGCGCTGGCGCTGCTCGAGCGCTCGGACGCCGTGCGGTGGTCGCACGTGCGCCGGCTCGTGAAGCCCGTCCTGCGCCACCGCCTTCGCCTCTCGGCGCAAGGCACGCAGGGCGGCCTCACCGAAGACAAATTTTTGGACCAGCTGCTCGAGCGCCTCGAGTCACGGCAAAAGAACCTGGCGAAGGGTATCGCCTGAACGTGAACGACGTCCCCGCTCCAGATCATGCGCACGATCCCTCGACGCTCGCGGCGCTCTCGCCGATGGCGACGCGGGAGGCGCATTACCGCTCGTTCAAAAACAGTCCGCGCCTGAGCGGCAGCCATTTTCTCGCGTTGCGCCGGCCGACGCGCGTGCCCGAGTCGGGGCGCGAGTACCAGCACGGCGATCCCGTGAACCTGATCGACTGGAAAGCGTACGCGCGGACCGACACGCTGATCGTGCGGGAGATCCGCGACGAGGCCTCGGCGCGCGTGCGAATCGGCCTCGACATCTCAGAGACGATGCAATGGCCAAGCCCCGACGTGCCGGTGAAGCCATTGCCGCCGCGCAAAGCGGACGTGGCGACGCGGATCGCGTTCCACCTCGCGTACCTGCATCTTCGGATGGGCGACTTGGTCGAGCTCTGGCTCACGACCGAAGGCAAGAATGCGGCGCCGAGCGCGCGCTTCATGCCGCGCGGGCCGCACGCCTTGCTCGACGCGTTCCAGGCGATTCTCGCGGGCGGGGCGGTCGAAGGGACGATGCAGCCGATCTTCGAGCCGCGTGCGTACGCGAAAAAGCCCGCGGACCTCGCGTTTTGGGTCGGAGACGGCCTGAGCGACGCGGACGCGCGCGCTTTCCTCGACGGGCCGAAGCGGTCTTTGATGGTGCACGTCCTGAGCTCGCTCGAAACCGGTATCGAATGGATCGAGAACGACACGACCTACTTCGACGAAGGCCGCGGCCGCCGCGAGTATCAGGGACAGGCCCTGCGCCATCGCGACAACTACCGCGTCAACCTCTCGCGCTGGCAGGACGGCTTGCGCGAGGAGCTCCGCCGTCGCGGAGGCCACTATCTGCCGGTGACCGAGAAGACCAAGGTCTCCGCCTACCTGGAGGGCCTCAACTCGTTCGTGCGGCTCGGGAACACCGGGAATCACGGGGCGCTCGCGGCCCCGCCCGTCATCTGAAGAGAGCCGCGCATGGATTTCGGCAACATCCTCCTGGACCCGGCCAAAGCCTTCGCGGCCGTCTTGGGGCTCGCGCTCCTGGGCCTCTTGATCTGGTGGCTCTTGCGCAAACGGCAGAACCGCGTCTGGCTGCCGACGATCCGCGTCATGACGCTGGAGGCGCGGCTCATGCCGAAGCTCCTCCTGCGGCCGCCGCCGCTCATCGCCTTTCTCTCGTTCCTCGCGGCCGCGATGATGATCGTCGGCTTCGCGCTCAGGCCGCGCACCCTCGTCTTCACGCCCTTCGAGCCGAACCAGGCGCGAATCCACATCTTCACCGACTTAAGCCCGTCGGTGTCGGCCCAGATTTCGATCGAGGATTACGCGCTGAAAATCGGCGGGCTTTGGTCGACTTTGGCGCCGAGCGGCCGGGTGACCCTGAGCCTTTCCTCGAGCCCCGAGATTTTCGAGCCCAAGACCGAGGACGAGGTGAAGGCGCTCGTCGTCCGCACCGGCTTTCACCGCGGCGGCTTGAAGCTCGGCGCGGCGCTGAAGCGTCTCGTCGAGGATCTCGGGGAGGTCGACCGTCTCTTCATCGCCTCCGACCGCGACGCGCACGCGTGGACCGGCTTCAACTGGCGCTATCTTCTCGACGACATGCTCGTCGTCTTCTTCGACCTGTCCGGCGAGTCGGAGCCGCAGAACCTCTTCATCAACGACGCGCGCGCGCTCACGGCGGCGAATGCGGCGACCTACGACTGGGACGTCGAGATCGCCCGGCGCGGGCCCGGCGACGCGCTCGACGGCAAGCTCACGGCCGTTTACGGCGACTCCGTCCTGGCGACGGCGCCCTTCCATGTCGCGCCCGAGAAGCAAAGGATCACGACCCACATCACCTTCCCCGCGACCGCGGTGAAGCAGGCGCTCGCGGCCGCGAAGGACGCGCCGCTCGTGTTCCGCATCGAGGTCGAGGGCAAAGATGCTCTGAAGCTCGACGACGAGCTGAAGACCAAGCTCTCGGGCCTCGAGCAGGAAGCGATCATCGTCGCCGACTCCAGCGGCGAGCGCCTCTTGAACGATCCCGCGCATCAGCTCACCATCGCGCTCGAGGTCCTGGGCTTTCGGGCGCGGCGCTTCGACTTCGTCAAGGAAGGCGGCGGCAAGCTGGCCGAGAAGCCCTTCGAGCGGCCGTTCTGGGTGCTCCTCGGCGGCGCCGGCGAAAGCGTCGACCGCTTCTGTCCCAAACCCTTGTCCGAGGCGCGTCGCGCGTTTGCCAAGGCGGCGAAGGCCGGCGCCGGCGGGCCCGAGGGCTCGACCTTGGCGCAGGGCGAAGCCCCCAAGGTCTGGCTCGTCCCCGCCGCGATGGACGCGGACTGGCGCGAGCTCTGCCGCTGCTACGCCCGGCTCGCGTTCGAGGCGAACGACGCCGAGGACGGCGGCAGCGGCGAGAAGGACTTCTGCGCCAACGTCTCGTCGCGGGCGCAATATCTTGGCGTCCTGCCTTCGCTCGGCGCAAAACAGATCGGCGGCGCGGTCGGCGACGAAGCCGGCGCGGTCGCGTTCAGCGGTCGCGATGCGGTGACCGGCATGTCGATCCTGGCGTTCACGGTACCGCTCGATCCGTCCCCGCAGTCGGGGCTGTCGCACGCGCAATTGCCGCTGCTCATGCGTGAGTTGCTGACGTTCCAAGGGATCCTGGAGCCGCGCGGCGGCGGCGGCATCGCGAGCTGGCCGCGCGTCGACGACGTGGCGACGACGTCGTGGCCGAAGGCGCCGGCGGAGCGGGCGCGGCTCGAAGTCGGCAACGTGCCGTTCGGCGAGAGCCTCCTGGCGGAGGTGGACGAGCAGGATCTACCCCCGCGCTGGAGCGCGCAGCAGGATTTGGCGGCGAAAGAGCTGGCCTCGAAAAAAGATCGGGAGGATCCCTTGCCCTGGCTTCGATTGGCGGCGCTCGTCGTCGTTTTGGCGGCAGCGTTGGAAGGGCTCTTCTCGGTGGCCAGTCGTTTCGTCCGCGCCATGGGGCGCAAGCCTTCGGGCCAGGCGCTCGCCTTCCTGCTCGCCGCGCTGGGCGCCTTGTTCGCGGCGCCGCGCGCCGACGCGAAGGTGGAGTTCGGCATCATCGGCTACCTCGACGGCGTCGTCGGCCTCACGACGCTGGCGCGCGAGGTCTCGCATCGCACCTCGATCGAGCTCACCGCAAAGCCCGGGATCTACGCGGCGCCGGGCAGCGAGGCGCTCCTCGAGCCATGGCTCTGGGCAAAGGATTTGAGCGCCATCGCCGGAAAAGACGGCCGGCTGAAGGGCGAGCTCTCCTTGTGGCTGAAGCGCGGCGGCTTTCTCATCGTCGAGTCGAACGCCAGCCCCGCGGCGCTCGCAAAATTGACCACCGGCCTCGCGCCGAGCAACGGTCTGCCGGCCGCAGTGCCTGGCGACGCCTCGAGCGAGGCGGCGAGCGGGGAGGGGATCTTCGGCGAGGCCGGCTGGATGCCCTTGCCGCCCGACCACGAGCTCATGCGGAGCTTCTACCTGCTCGACGCGATGCCGTCCTGCGGCGACGGCATCTGGCGGGGCTTCCATTATGACGGCCGACTCGCGATCCTCTTGATTCCCTATGATTTCCTCGCCAGTCTGAAGGACCGGCCGTCCCCGCCCGCCTGCGCCACGCCGCCCGACCACGAGCGCTCCGTCCGCATCTTCGTCAACATGGTGATGGTGGCCCTGGCGACCGATTACAAGAAGGACCAGATTCATCTGCCCGAGATCCTGAAAAGGCTGCGCTGAATGGATTTCTTGAGCCAGCTCCTCCCGGATTTCTCCGACTACTACGCGGGCCTCGTCGTCGCGTTCGGCGCGAGCCTCTTGCTCCTCGTCGTCGTCTGGAGCCTCGAGCTCGGCGTGCTCCGCGGCGTCGCGGCGGGCCTGTGTCGCCTCGGCTGGACGCTCCCGATCTTTCTGAGCTTCTTTCCCGAGACCGTGAACGAGCAGTTGCCGCGCTCGATGTCTCTCACCCCGGTGCACGCGCTGATCGACGACTCGGACTCGATGGCGAGCGGCGCGGCGGCCGCGACCGCCGTAAGACAGGCGTTGGAGCGCGACTGCGCGCGCCTCGGTTGTCTGCCGAAGGTGACCTTGCTCTCGGAGCAGGATGACGACGTGCGCCAGGGTTACACGCCGTTGAGCAGCGTCATCGACTCTTGGCTCTTCAAGGTCGGTGGTGATCCTTGGCTCCTCGTCAGCGACGGCGCCGACTTTCGCCCGACCGA
Source organism: Pseudomonadota bacterium (assembly GCA_031416315.1). Taxonomy (GTDB): domain Bacteria; phylum Bdellovibrionota_B; class Oligoflexia; order Oligoflexales; family CAIYRB01; genus JANOTL01. The sequence continues at coordinate 2,021 of JANOTL010000181.1, read as the reverse complement.
GAAATGGGATCCCGTGATGAAGGGCTTGGGCAAAGGCCTCGTAGTGCCCGGTGCCACGGCGAAGCCGGAGCCGCGCGGGCTCGTCCTCGGCTTCCCGCCGAAGAGCCGGCGCAACATCTTCATCAAAGACACGAACGTGCCGCCGTTCTCTTTCGAGGACAAGCCGCTCACCATCGACATCTCATTGCGTCGCGTGAGCGCGGATGCTTCGGAGGAGCGCGTGCAGTTGCAGGTGCTCACCGAAGGTCAGCCGCTCGCGACCGTCAACGCCGCGTTCAAAGACAAAGACTTGGATACGAGCGTCGCGGTCACGATCCCGCCGTTGCCGCGGGGCCAGCACTTGCTCACGATCCGCGCGCTGCCCGTCGCCGACGAGACGGCGTTGTGGGACAACGCCGCCTACGCGCAAATCGAAGTCATGCCGAATACGGTCGGCGTGCTGCACCTTCTCGGCTCCCCGAGTTGGGACGGCCGGTTCCTCCGCCGTTATCTGAAGGCTGAGCCGAAGTACGACCTGATCAGTTTCTTCATCTTGCGCGACCCGTGGGATTCGCAGCAGGTGAGTGAGCGCGAGCTGAGCCTCATTCCCTTTCCGGTCGAGCGCCTTTTCAAAGAAGAGCTGCCGAACTTCCGCGTCGTCGTCATCCAGAATTTCACGCTCTATCAGTTCCTCCTCCCCGAATATCAGCAAAATCTCGTGAAATTCGTGCAGGATGGCGGCGGCCTCCTCTTCATCGGCGGGCCGCGGGCGCTGCAGGCCGCGGACCTCTCCAGCTCGCCCTTGAAGGCGATCCTCCCCTTCGAGGTGGAGCCGGGCCAGCTCGGCGCGAGCCCCTTCGACTTCGGCGGCTTCGGCGAGGACGGCCTCGAGGACGAGGGCGGCGGGCCCGGAAAAGACGCCTCTTTGGCCCAGCGGAAGGACGACGGCAAGGGCCCGACCTACGACGAGAACCTCGAGTTCAAGGTCGAGCTGGCGAAGCCGGACCCGGTGAAGCGCGCTCTCGCCAACGTCTATGACGATTGGGAGCAGCTCGCCGAGTCGCTCACCGGCTGGAAGACCGCGCGCGGCTTGCACCGCATGGAGCGCGTGAAGCTGAAGAAGGACGGGACGACGCCGCTCTTGATCGCGCGCGTCGGCAAGCAGGAGGTGCCGCTCGCCGTCGCCTCTTATCCCGGCAAGGGCCGTGCGATCTGGGTCTTTTCCGACGCGCTGTGGCGCCTCGCGATGACCGTCGAAGGCGAGACCTCGCGTCAGGTCTACAACCGCTTTATGCAGGCTTCGATGACCTGGCTCATGCGTCAGGACCTGAAAAAGCCATTAGTCGCAAAAAACTTCGCGCTCGCGGTAGGACGGCGCCGCGCGCCCACCTTCCGCGTCACGCTCACCGGCCCCGCGGCGCGCTATTTCCAGCCGTCCCCCGACTGGCGCCTGAAGGCCTGCGGCGCGCTGGTGCCGGCGGAGAAGCTCGTGCTGATGAAGTCGAGCGAAAGCGAGGTCGAGGTGTCCGGCCCTCTCGGCGCCAATCTCGCGGGCGGCGAGCGCTGCACGCTGGAGCTGGAAGGCACGCATCCGGCCTTCGGCTCGCTGAAGGCAAAGGTCACCGCCGTGGCGCCGGAAACGTTCAAAGACGCCGAGCTCGACGCGGCACCGCAAAAGCTCGAGGAGCTCGCCGAGCTGACGGGCGCAAAGCTGACCCTGCTCCCGTCGACGAGACCCGAGGGAGCCGTTCCGGACAGCGTCGGCCCCTGGCTCGAGGCGGCGACCGGGCAGACGGGCGGCGTAGCGCTCCCGAACCGCTTCAAGACCCTGCGCGATTTCTACTGGATCCTGGACCGGCCGTGGTTTTGGCTGCTGATCCTGCTCCTGCCGTTGGAGGTCGTGGTGCGGCGCTGGGAGCATCTGTTCGGCGGCACGCGGCGCAGCGATCCATCCGGCTCTGCGCCCGCGCCGAAGGCGATTTAGACCTTCCGCGCCTCAGCGTCTCAGCGATGATTGCAAGGGCCGGTCTTGCATTTTATCG
>JANOTL010000180.1:0-22967 GCA_031416315.1 Pseudomonadota bacterium | reverse complement strand
TATCATCGCGCCGTCGACGTGGGTGTTTTAATTCTGCCCGCGGCGACTGCACGGCGAGATTTAGCTCACGGTGCAGTCGCCGTTGCCGTTCCTGGTAATCCGCAGGCTCGTCGGACAGTTTGGCAGGATCAGGGCACGCTTTGCTGGAGCAAGACGTCCATCGTGCCGACGGCGTCGCCGGAGAAGCTCTTGGCGGCGGCCAAGCGCGCCGCTAAATTGCCGTCTTCGCCGTATTTCGCGCGCAGGAACGCCTCGACCTGGATCGGATCGGCCTCGAGGCTGCGAAACTTCACCGAGCAGGCCAGCCGGTCGCCCGAGCGAGCGCAGCGGGCTTCCGAGCCGGTCTCGCTGCAATCGAGCTGGACGAAGGTGCCCTCGCCGTCGATGCGGCCAACCATGGTCATGAAACGGCCGGCCTGGCCGATCAAATCCGGCGGAACCTCGTAGTTCAAGAAGAGCCACTGGGCATCTTCCCCGACGGGGCCCATGGCGAGATCATAGGTTTGGAAGGCGCGGTAAGCGTCGTCGTAGGGCAAAGCGTAAATGATGCGAGCCGTCGTCGCCGTCGCGGTGGTCGCCCATCCGGCGACTGCTTGAGTCAGAAGCACAAAGCCCAATAGGATCGTACGCATCGTCAGTTCCCCCTCGAGTGGCTCTACCTACCAGAGTGAACTGCATCGGGCGACGGCGCGCAAGGGACATCGACCGCCTCGGCCGTCGAATGGCGGCTGCAACGCACACGCGCCCGACTTGCGACATGCGGCTCTATACCAATGGTGTTTATGGTCGAGTCACAGGTCCTGTGCGTCCGCAGACTTGCCAGTGAAGTCATGACGATGAGAGCATGGAGGGACTTTCCACCAAGGAGACGTCCATGGCTCTGCGCTTCCTCGTCGGGTCCCTCCTTGCGCTCGCGGCCTCGGCCGCGATGGCGGCGGGCAAATATCCGGAGCTTGAGGGCTGTTATCAGGTGAATGGACAGCTCGAGGAAACCGTCGAAGGCGGCAAGAAGGTCACCCGGTATAAATCGGAAGCCGACGTCTCCGAGGGTTGCAACGTCAAGGTCCTCGCGAAAGCCAAGGGCCTGGCCTCGGTCGAGGGCATCAAGGAGCTGGCGTCGATCATCGGGCGGCATTCGAACTGGCAGTCGGCGGTCCCGGTTTACACGGAAGGCGCCAAGACCGCCGCGAAAAAGACGATCTGTCCCGACTCCGATGCATGGCGAGCGGCGGATCTGGCGCTGTCGAGCCCGGCCGGGCATGTCCATTCCACGGCGGCGCTCGCCTTCTTTGACGCGTGTTGGGACGTGGCGAAGAAGGATATCGTCGAGAAGCTCGACTCCGGCTCGGATGCCTATCAAAAAGAGCATCTGTGCAAGTTTTTGAAGGACAAAAAGGCTTTGGCAGCGAGCCAGCACAGCCTGTGCAAATAATGGCGCCCTCGCCAGATTGACATGGCGCACGGCCGCACCCGACAATTGGCACACGCTTTTTCCCTTTCAATTCATGGAGACATCGATGCAGAAGCTGATGATGACGGCGGTCGCGGCGGCACTTCTCGGGCTTTCCGGTTCCGCATGGGCTTGCAGCGACGAGGTCAAGAAGGACGTTCGCGATGCTTGGAAAGAGTTCGGCACGAACAAGATCGAAGAAGCCGGCACGGCGATCAAGGCCGCGTGCGGCTGCGCGCCGAAGATGACGATGCAATGCAAAGGCTTCAACGCCGACGGGATCTATCAGATCCGCAACGCGTTCGGCTCCTTGGCCGATATCTCGAAAACGTACTGCACGGACGCGGCCTCCAAGAAGGAGTGGTGCGCCGGCGTAAAGACCGTCGTCGTGAAGAACGGCAAGGAGGACAAGACCACGTGCCAACGCGGCGCAATGACGGTGACCGGCAACGGTGGCAGCGCCGCCGTCAATGAAGGCGACGTGAAGAAGTGCGTCGGCGGCTGAGCTAGCGCCGATCGCCTTGACGACGCCCCGCCTTCCGCAAGGCGGGGCGTTCGTGATTGTAGACCGCGATCGCCCACCAATCTCGCCGCCAGATCCTGCTTACGGTCTGGTTCCGCGGTGGCGTGATGAGCGCGGGCGACATCGCGGCGCGTTTCCATTGCGCCTGGCCGACGATCTCGCGGCACATCAAGGCCTTGGAAGAGGCCGGGCTGCTCGCGCACGAGAAGGCGGGGCGCTCACGGCTCTACCGGGTCAATCGCGAAAAGCTTGCCTTGGTGCGGGAGTGGCTCGACTGGTTCGAGCCGCCTTCGGCGGCAAGCAGCGAGCCGATGCAACCCTAGGCCCCGTTGTAAGGCTACTCCGCGCGCGCATCACCTCCCGCGAAACGCGGACTTTGCAGCGCGGCCCGGGCGCGTCAAGCGGATGATTCGACTATCTTGGGCGAGTTACGGCATCATCTGAGGGGCATGCCCAACTTTCCTCCAAGGCGCGACCGCGACCGGCCGAACCACGGCGACGTGATTCCGTCGCAGCGGGGGCGTCGCGCGTTTTCGCGCGTAAACTTGCTTCTGCGAGCGGCAAGCCGCGCGGCCCTCGCCGTGGCGACGGGCGCCGTCTTCTTCCCGGCGCCGGGCGTCGCGACGACGGTGGCACCGAAATCCGCGGCGTCTTCGGCGCCGGAATTTCCCGCCACGCCTGCCGCGCCTTCGCCGCAGCCCAAGGCGCCATCAGCAGCCGACGAGCTCACGCCGGTACCCGCGCCCAAGCCGCAACAGCGCGCGAAGAAGCGCCAGAAAAAGGAAGGCGCCCGCAGCCGCCCGCCGTCGATCGTCTATGAATCACGGAAGACCGGCTACGGTCTCGGGCTGCGCGGCCTCTTCGATTTCGACCGCCGGCACCGAAGCTACGCTCACCCCTACTTTCAGCACACCGAGACGCTCGGCTTCGGCGGCGTCGTGCCTTTCGCGCTCGTGGGCTCCTACCGCCTGCTCCTGGATCCGCTCGGCAAGCTGCGTTGGCGGTTTGCCGAGCTCGATCCCCGCGCGCTCTACTTCGAGCGCGTCGTCGAGAATCGGGCGACGTACCGCGTCGGCCTGCAGGAAACGCGCTGGGGCGAGAGCTTCGGCATCCCGGTCGCCGATCTGCCGAATCCGTTCGACGTGACGAGCCTCGGCCGCGCGGAGCTCGACGACCGCAAGGTGCCCGTGGTGATGCTCAACCTCGAGAGACGTTGGGGGACAAATGCGCTGCAAGTCTTGCTAACGCCACAGCCCAGGCGCAGCCCCTCGCCGTTTCTGGTGGAGCCGGAGCTGGCGCGGGAGGCGGCCGAGCCGGCACTCGAGCGTGTGGGCCCGAATACGCCGGTGCGAGTGCGGCCCGACAACGCCCACCATTTCGCGGCCGATGCGGAGTACGGGCTTCGCGTTCGCCACCAGCCGAGCCACGGCTCGGAGCTGGCGCCTTTCGTGTTTCGCCATTGGAACCGCACGCCGGTGTACCGCGGCTACAACCTGACGGACGGCTTCGAATACAACCAAATCGAGGCGCTCGTGACGTCGGCGGGAATGACCGGGCATACGGCGCCGGGGCCAATCGCCGGCCGGTTCGAGCTCGTTTACGGCACCGGAATTCCCGCGAGCTTTCCCGGCGATTCCGCCGTCTATGCCGACAGTCTCAAGGTGCGCAACACGGACCGCGCGCAAGGGCTGGTCGGCGCGGACTACGCGCTTCATCGCTTCGCCTCGATGCTGAGCCTGCAGCTCCTCGGCGAGCGTTGGACGAAGGCGCCGGTCACTGCCGGGAACGAGAGCCTCGCGTGGGCGGCGGTTCGCGCGCAGACGAAGCTGCCGAAACTCATGCTCGCGCCAGAGCTGATGCTCTGGCGCGGGCTGAACAACGGCGACTCTTGGCTCAGCATGCGGACCGCGTATCGACCCGCACCGCCCTGGCGCCTTCACCTGGAGATCGACCTCATGCGCGGCGGAGGCGACGGGGACGCTTGGCTGTTTCGGGATCGACAGACGGTCTACACGCGGGTCGAAGTGAGCTTGTGACGGCGTCGCGGCGCGATTACGGCGCGACTTGTAAACTGCTCTACATGTCTGCGCTCACCCGCTGATGTCGCTTAACTTCGCGCGCACTCTGGATGAAAGTCGCCCTCTTTGAGGGGGCTTTCGATGCACTGCAAGCACTGTCACGAAACTTCTGGCGTGTTGAAAAAAGGCATTTTTCGGCGGAAAACCGGCTTCAGGGCGAAGATCCGTCGGTATTTCTGTCGACTCTGCCGCCGCCACTTTTCGGAGCAAACCGACTCTCTTTGTCGAGGTCACCGGCGACCGGAACTCAACGGAATTGTCGCGGCTCTTTTAGCCTCAGGAGTCTCGCAGCGTCGCACTGCAGAGCTACTTGGCACTACGCAGGTGACGGTGGCTCGCAAGCTCGTCCGCATTGGCATCTTCGCAGCGCGCCATGAAGCGACACGCTGGCAGAACCAGGCGGGGACCGTGAAAGTTATCAACTTCGACGAAATGGAATCGTTTGAGCACTCGAAGTGTAAGCCCTTGGCCATCGCCGTTGCGGTGGAGCAAGGCACGGAGCGAATTATCGACGCCAAGGTCTCGCGCATGCCTGCCAAAGGTCGATTGGCTGCCATCGCACGTCGCCGCTACGGATATCGAAAAGACTGTCGTTCGGATGGCTTGCGTAAAGTCCTGCGGACCGTGGCCATGGCGGGCACACACGACGTGAAGTTGAAGTCGGACTCGTGCCCCCGCTACCCGAAGCTCGTCGCCGCTTGTGTCCCAAACGCAACGCTCGAGACCTCCCTTAGTCGCCGGGCTTGTGTTGTTGGGCAAGGCGAGCTCAAAGCGGGAGGCTTCGACCCGCTCTTCTATATCAACCACGCCTGCGCCATGTACCGTGACAACGTAAAGCGACTGTCTCGCCGCACGTGGTGCACCACCAAGCGCCCCGATCGCCTACAGGCACTGGTCGACCTATACCGATTCATTCATAACGCTATGATCGACTACAAGCGCGCGCAAAAGAGGCCAGGTCGCAGGGGCGGACTTTTGTCTCTGATTGCAGGCGCAGGTATGTAGAGCAGTTTGTGAGATGCAGAAAATGCCGCGCGTCGCGATGTCGTCACCATTCTGATCCAAGTATCTCCGGAAAGCGTCAGCGCCGAAGGTTTGGTCTTTTCGGCAAGAGCTCGCCGAAACCGCCCGCGTCGGACAAAGATGCCGCTTTCCGCAAGTTGCCGCGTTTTTTGGCACCTTCCTTGCTCCGAAGGAGGCAACACCCCGCACGTCACCCGCAAACCCACGACGAAACCGAGGCCCTCCATGTTCCGCATTCTCGCCGCATCGACGATCGTGTTCTGCACGTTCTTCATCTCGCGCGTCGACGCGACCAGCGCCGTCAAGGTGAACGTCCCCGAGATGATGGACGCGACCTGGGGGCTGGCGGAAGTGAGCGAGCAGATGGCCCTGGTCGCCGACTCCGACGGGCTGAGCGGGCTGGCGGAGGCGGCAGACGCGCTGCGGCAAGAGGCGGCGGATCGCTACGTCGACGTGCGGCGCTTGGGCGTCGAGACGCAAGCTCTAACGGTCGAGGACCTGCCTGCCGCCACCGACGAGATGGAAATCGCGTTCGACGAGGTCGCGGCGCAAATGGCGCTGCTCGACGACGAGTCGGCCGTGGTGCGGACGCTTTGGCGCGTGATGCAGACGCGGATGAAGACCTTGAGCCGCGTGGCGGCGGCGCGCTGAGCAAAGCAGCTCTTCGAGGCCCGCGGCCGAAGGTCGTTGAGCTCGGCCTGGGCGCGAAATCGAGCAGGACGGCTTACGGCACTTGGTTTCGCCGGTCTTTGCGGCTAAGTTGGCCCCACCAACGCCGCAAACGGGGAAAACCATGCGCGAAGCCTCACGACGCACGTTCGTCACCACCGGATTGACGGGCATCGCCGCGGCGGCGTCCGGCGCGCTCGTCACGAGCCCGACTGCCAAGGGCGAAGTCGCCCTCGAGACGAAACGAGAGAAAGACGGCGCGTTCGACACGCGTACGAAGCTGCGCTCGATCTCGAGTCGGGCAAAGCAGCTTTGGCCGGTCATCTACGTCGAGAAAGAGAACACCCTCGACCTCGTCGAGCGGGACGTCGAAGCGGCGCTCGAGGGCGGAGCGGACGCGGTGATCCTGGAGCTCGGCAAGGAGCCATCGATCCTGGCGCGGGCGACCGAGCACGTGCGGCGGAAGTACCCGACCGCGAAAGTCGGCGTGAACTACCTCGGCGGCGAGACGGTGGATCGTTACGGGTTCCAGAACTCGTTTCGGATCGCGCGGGAGCTTGAGCTGTCGATCGTTTGGGTGGACTTCTCGGGCGTCGATCTGATCGAGGAGCTGCCCGAGGTGAGTCTGCACGAGATCGAGGCGCAACGGGCGAAAGGCGCTTTTTACGTGAGCGGCATCCACATGAAGTACGGCACGCTGCGGGATCCGACCAAGACGATCGAGCAGTCGGCGCTGCAAGCAATCGGCTGGGTCGAGGGCATCGTGGTGACGGGGCCGCGGACGGGGGTGCCGACCGATCCGGAGCGCGTGCGGCGTGCGCGAGCGGCCGTCGGCGCTTATCCGCTCGGGGTGGCGTCGGGCGTGTCGGCGGAGAATTTTCCGTTGTTGCGGGATTCGATCGACTACTGCCTGGTGAACTCGAGCATTGCGGACGAGAATCATCGCCTCGTCGTCGCGAAGGTGAGGGAATTGCGCGAGGTCATGGCCTAGCGGCCTCTCTTCGCGCCCTTCGCGCCCTTCGCGCCCTGCCCACGTGCTGGTACGGAATGTGCTTTCCTACCCGCGTTCTCGCCCGCGAAAGGAATGACCCTCATGAAATCAACATCTCTCGGCCCTCTCGCCCTTGGCGCCGCACTCTTGATCGGCGGCGGCGTCGCCGTTGCGCGACGCGTCGAGGTCGTCGAGACCGAAAAAGCGACCATCGTCGCGAGAGACGAGGCAGCCGTCCGCTCGCGTTTCGCGGCGCTCTCGGAGCGGTCCGCGCCGAGCGAGTCCGAAGAAGTCATCTTGGCGCATCACGTCGCGGCTCAGCACCTGATCGAGCTCGACGCTATGGACGACGAGATCGCCGCGCGGGCCCTGGTCCTGGAGCTGGACAAGGACCTGGCGCGCCTCGATGCGCGGCTGCGGGTTTGGGAGAGTGAGAGCTTAGGGCACTGAGCCCGCCTCACCACCGACCGTTTTTGTAGAACTGATACGCATCGCCGCCAAAACGTAGATGCATCCGGCTCTGATCGAGCTTGACCCACAAGTTTCGGCTGCCGTCGTAGAGCTCGACCGCGCCGCCGTCGTTGTTCGCGAGGTAAAAGCGGTAAGACGGCGAGCTGGCGCCGGCGAGGTATTCGACGAACTCGCAGGCGTGGAGCTTGGTGATCGCCCCCGTGAAGGCGCCGTTCGCGTCGAAGTGCTGGAACTCTTCGCGGGTGTCGAAGGTACCGGCTTGATAGAAGCTGAAATCTGCGGCGCCCGCTGGTTTCAGGTGCATGCCGGAGTAGTCGAGGCGGATGGTCATGTTGCGCGTGGGATCGTTGAGCGTCAGGACGTTCATCTCGTTTCGGACCAAGTTGAACCGGTAGTAGATCTTACAGTCGATCGTCTCGACCCACTGGCGCGAGGCGGCGTCATATAGAACGTAATGGTTCGCGTAGCTCGTGTTGCGCCAGTGATGATGATTCGCCGGCGGCGGATCGGCGCGCGCCGCCGACGTGCCGAGGAGCGAGCCGAAGAGGATGACGAGTCCGAAGAGATGGGATTTCATGAGTTCCTCCAGCGGGTGCCTACTGTCCACGCGGAATGGAACGTCAGAACGGCTCACAGTCTGCGTCCGGCACGCGCGTTGCATTCCGATACGGCGGACGGGAACTCTGAGAGGGCGAAACATGCCGTTCATTCAAGCACTTATCGCGTTGCTGGCGAAGCAGGGTGGGAAGATTCTCAATACCGTGTTCGGCTGGGCCACCACCATGCTGTTCGGAAAAGTCCCCGAAAAGCGGCAATATTTGCTGTCCGGGATTTCTTTCGGCTCGGTCCTTTGGCTCATCGCTCTGATCGGGATCGCGTTGCCTCGCTTCGGCACCTTCATGCTCGCGTTTGCGATTCCGGACAGCGGCTTCGAGGACGAGATCCGCATCGGGATGCTCGTGGCCGCGCTCGTCATTCCGGGGGCGATCGGCTTCGCCTCGCTTTTCCTGACCGAGAAGGCTGAGCACCCGAAAGGCACGGCAGCCATCGCAAAGACCATTCTGAAAGGCTATCCCTACACCTTCGGGCTCGCCATAACCCTCATCCTGATGACCTTGCTCGTCCCCGTGCTGAAAATTCAGGATCTGGTGAAGCGGTGGACGAGCCAGCACGTGCCGATGATCATCGATCGACACGACTACCTCGAGATCGTCGCGCAGATTCGCCGCGCGCTTGCCGACCACGGAATCCCTACGGTCGCCAAGCAGGCCAGCTGGATGATCCGCTTGCCCACGAAGATTCTCACGACGTTTTCGGGGGCGACGCTGCACAGCTTGATTTCTTCGGAGCTGACGGAGCTCGTCTCGCCGCAGCTGAGCGTCACCCTCCACCCCGCGGATCTGATCATCCGGGGAAAAGAGCGTGACACGATCCGCGTCCGCGCCATCCTGACCGAATTCTTGACCTTCACGAAGGCACACCTGACCTGGACGAAAGAGGCGAATGAGATCGAGGATCTTCTGCTCGCCATCTGGAAATCACCGGCAAACGGGCGCGCCCAGCTTGCCAAGGTCGAGACACTCATGCGAGAAACCCAGCTGGCCTTCGAAGAATGGGACATCTTGTTCCGGGAGCGACTTTTAGTGGAACGTAAACTTCTCCAGCCGACGGCGCCGCTCGCCACCGCCTCGAACGGGACCTCGCCCGGCGAGAGCGAGCGCACGCGCGCCCAGCCTCTGCCGCGCCCTTTGCGCCTCGGCATCGCCGCCGCGCTGACGATCGTCGCCGGCATCAGCGCTGTGTCGGCAAATGCTACGACGCTCGCACCTCCGCCCGGTAGCGTCCTCTTGTTCAGCCTGACGCATTCCGGCTCGGGCTGCCCGCAGGGCACGACGGCGCTCAACGTGGCGCCCGACAACCTCGCCTTCACGCTCCTGTTCGACAGCTTCCTCGTCGAAGGCCAGGCCAACAGCGGCAACGCGGTCGCGGCTAGCTGCGTCGCCGAGGCGACGATCGACGTGCCCGCCGGCTGGGCGTTCTCGGTCGTAAGCGTCGACACGCGCGGGTTCGCCTCGGTCGCGACCGTCAACGCATCCGTCGACGTGCGCACGCGCGTCGCCTTGAACGGCAATGGGCGCTCGGCACAGGGTCACACCCGGATTCGCGGTCCCTTCAGCGGCGATTTCCAGACGCGCGCGGAGCTGCGCGGGAACGGCAATGGCCGTTGGTCCCCCTGCAACGCGACCCGTCATCGGCTCGTGATCGACACCGAGATGAAGCTCAGGCGCGAGTCGCTCGCGGCGGTCGACTCGATCGACGGGCAGATCGAGGCGATGGGGCTCGAGTGGAAGCGCTGCCCGTAAATTTGCCCGTAAACTGAAAAAGGATCCGGCCGCCCGCGAACGGACGACCGGACCAAACTAGGGATCAGTTACGGCTTGCAGCCGAATCGAGTCGCGTGGCCTTTGAGGCGCACGTCGTCGCAAGGATGGTCTCCGTCGCCGAGAAGGTCGAGGCTCGCCTGATTGCCGGCGAGGTCGACGTCCAAGGTGTCCAGCGTGGCGCCTGCGGCGACGCGGAACAGACCGGCACTGAGATTGCCGCGGCCTTTGTAATAGAGCATCCCGATGTCGATCCGAGCGTCGACCTCGATCCGCGACTGATTGCCGGCGAGGAAGATGCAAAGACCCGCGAGCCGGCCGCCGGCGCGAGGATTCTGCGCCGCGATCACGAGATCGAGGCGCGACTGGTTGCCGACGAGCTTGATGGCGACGACGCGATCGTCGCCCGTGATCTGCATCGCGGTCGTCGACGAGACGACCATGATGCGGTCGCGGCCGACGCCGTGGCGGCGGGCGCAGTCGGCGAGGTCGGGATCATGCGCGGGGAGCGGGGACTCGGGAGGCAGCGTCGGGGAAGGGGAAGGCATGGGAGACGGTATTGGAGTGGAAGTGGATGTGGAAGTGGGAGCCGGAGTCGGGGCAGGGCTGGTCGCAGGGACCTCGGGATTCGGGGCGGGCGCCGGCGCCGGAGCAGCGGGAGCCGGCAGGGGTCCTAAAACTTCCGGCGTCGGGCTCGGAGCCGAGGCCTCGGGACTCGGCGGCGGCGGCTCGACCGCTTCGGGAGTCGGACTCGCCGACGGCGCTTCGGGACTCGGCTGCGGGTCGACCGCAGCAGGAGTCGGACTCGAAGACGGTGCCTCCTCTTCTGCGCTCGGAATCACCGGCAAGGGCTCCCCCTCTGCCACCGGGACCGTCGGAACCTCGCCCAGCACTTCGACGCCGTCGCCGCCGACCAAAAGGAAGACGGCCTCTGCCTTCTTCGAGGTGCGCCGACTTTCGACCGCTTGCTCCGGCGCGCCGCAGGCCGAAAGGCCCATCGCGATCGCGCTCATGCAAACGAGCCCAAGGCTCGCGCCAAAATTCCGTTGCATCACGTTTCCTCCAAATGGCGGTCATGAAGCCGCCGGGATTCATCGGCTCACAGTCGGACGTCGATCGCCTCGCCCTGGGCGCTGCCCCCAACAAGACCAAGATCGGTGTGAAGCTCGAAATCTTGAGGCGGATTACGTGTATGAATTGGGTGTCGGTATCAACATGTTTTTATTGAAAAATTTAATAAGATTTCGGATTTTTCTTTCAGTCTTTGGCTGGCAATCTTGTGTACTCATCCAAGTCCCGAACTCCTTAGCTCGAGGCAGTGGACCCGGCGGCCATCGCCGGCTCGTGCGACAGCAACAATGCCGCGACGCCGGCGACTCGGGAAAGCGCGCGTGGCGTTTGCCGAAGCTCAAAAGGTACGAGGCACGCGGAACCGTCCGCGTGCCTCGTCCATTTGCGCCGTGCGCCGCAATTGCGACCGCGGCTTGTGCCGATTCTCTATGGCGACTCAGATCATGCTGAAAAGCGTCTGCTGGGAGTTTCCGAACGTCGGCAAGGGAAACTTTCCCGCTCCGAAGAGGCTCCGCCACCTCGCCCAACATAACGCCGCAAGCGTGGCAATGCAATCAGGCGGGTGCTGAATTCCCGCGGTTTTCGACGTTTTCGGCGGCCGGGATCTCATGAGACGACGCGAATTCCTGGAGGCGCGGCCGCAGTCGCTCGAGCGCGGCGACCAGCTCCGCAGCGTCGACGTGGTCCGAGCCGGCCGCGGCGGCAGGGACCGCCGCTGCGCGCACGCCGACGATCGAGCCGTCGACGGTGGAGCGCAAAAACTCGATGACGAACAGCCGCGCACCGGTCGAGGACAAGGTAAACAAGCGCGTCCATAGGTTGCCGAAAGCACGCTCGCCCAGTCCCTCGAGCAAGCCGTCGGCGAGGTCCTTGACGATGGGCTCGGCCGCCGCCATGCGCGCGATCGCGACTTCCAGCCGCTGCCTTAGGGATTTTGCCAGCCGGAACATCGCCAACTCCAAGACAAGGCGGCTTCACGATATGCCACGCCAGCTTACGATACCGCACTCGTCGCATCGATGGCGGCCCTCGGGTATAATCTCGGGATGAGCCCCACAGGAGGATCGGCCCCCATGCAGAAGTCGCGGTGTATTTGGACGTGGATGCTTTCGCTGGCGACGTTCCTGGCGCCTTTGACCTACGGCAACGTCGCGCTCGGAGCAGACGCCAAGGCCGCCCCGAAAGCTGCGCCTAAGGCCGCCCCGAAAGCTGCACCCAAGGCCGCGCCCAAGGCTGCGCCGAAGAAGAGCGCCCCGGCGGCGGAGACTCCGGCGGCGGAGCCCGCGGGCTCCGGCTCGGGCTCTGAGGCCGACGCCGATGCGGCCGAGGTGGAGCCGCCGGTCGTGACCGACGGCGACGAGCCGGTGTCCTCGAAGCCGCCGCCGGAAGGCAAGAGCGACAAGCGCTGGGGCATGATCGTCCTCGGCACCGGCGCCGTCCTCGGCATCGCGGGCGTGGTGATGTTGGTCAAGAGCAAGAAGTCGGCCCTTTCCGACGGCGCTTCGGTCGGCCCGATGCTGGTCGTCGGCGTCGGCGCCCTAGCCTTCATCCCGGGCTTCGTGCTCTTGAACCGCGGCGAGGCGAAGCAACAACGCTACGAGCGCTGGAAAGAGGACCAAAGCGAGAGCGGCGCCGCGGCCCGCGACCAATATGCGCCCGGCCTCGCTTGGACGTATCAGTGGTAGAGCGCTAGGATCCTGTCAGTGCTTGCGCTTGACGGCGACTTCGCCGACCGCGCAGCCCTGGCCTCCGAGCCGCGGCACGGGCGCGACGATCCGCGTGCGGCAAAGCTGCACGCGGACGGCGTGGCCCTCCACTTCGGTGCCGTCGAGGCCGGCGACGCAGGCCGTGGCGTCGTCAAGGTGCTTCATGATGACTTGCGCCGCGCCGAGCGGCTTCGCGTGCGCCACCAGCGAGACGGCGCTGACCTGCCCGTGGCTCTCGAACAGCTGTTTCAACTCGGCTTTCGACATCGTCGGGGGCAGGTTGGTGACCTGAAGTCTGGAAAGCATGCGAAGTCCTCGATGGGTTGCGAACCGGCAACCCCTAGCAAGGCCCGTGCCTAGCGGAAACCACTGAGCAAATCCGCGGGCGCATTGCATCTTCTCCGCGACACTCCGTCATTCCAGGCGATAGATCGCGCCAAGATCGAAAGCGCCGACGTAGACGCGTCCTTCGCCGTCGCGGCCGAAGGTCGAGATGGCGGCCCTGAAGCGACCCAAGCTCAGAAGCGCGCGGCGCTCGACCGTGCCGTCGCCCTCGGGCAGGCGCATCGCCCAGATCCTACCCATAGCGTAGTCGCCGAAAACGTAAAGTCCCTTCAGTTTAGGCGGCGACGCGGCGAGCACCTCGTAGCCGCCGGTGATCGAGAAGCCGTCGTCGCGCCCGTAGGTGACGATCGGCCGCCTGAGCCCCTTCCGGTCGCAGCCCTCGGCCGGCTCGTGGCAGGCCGTGCCTTCGACACGGTCCCAGCCGGCGTTGTCGCCCTTTTCGAGGTAGGTGATCTCTTCCTCGGCGCTTTGACCGACGTCGCCGACGACGAGGCGGCCTGCGCGCGTGAACGAATAGCGCCACGGATTTCGCAGCCCGTAGGCCCAAATCTCCGCGCGCATGCCCTTCTTCCCGACGAATGGATTGTCCCGTGGGATCCCGTAAGGGCGGCTCTTGGTCGCGCCGCGATCGACGTCCAAGCGGAGCATCGAGCCCAGAAGCTCGCTTAGGTCCTGGCCGGTGCCGCCCGGGTCGTTCATCCAACCGCCGTCGCCCTCGCCGACGTACAGGTGGCCGTCGGGGCCGAAGGCGAGCTGCCCGCCGTTGTGGTTCGGGTACGGATCCAAGACGTCGAGGAGGACCTTCACTTCGCGCGGCGTCTCGCCCTTCGGCCAGCGCCACTCGGCGACGCGGTTCCGGCGCGCGCCGTCCGCCGGCGTGTAATTCAGGAAGAAGCGGCGATTCTCGGTGAAACGGGGGTGAAAAGCCAGGCCGAGGAGGCCTTGCTCGGACTCGGTCGCCACCGCGTGAGTAAACAACTTCTTCTTAGCGCCGGTCGCGATCTCGACGAGGTGCGCCTCGCCGTTTTTCCCGAGCACGAGGAGGAAGCCGGGCTCACCGGGCACGGGTTGAATGTCGGTCGGACCCTTCAAGCCGGAGGCGACTAGCCGCAAGGTGGCGGGCAAGCGCTGCCTTTGCGCGTCGGCGCCGTCGAACTCGGGCGTCAAGGCGTCGGGCGCCTCGCCGGCCGTCTTCGGCTCGAAGTCCGAGGCGGCCGTGACCAAAGAGGCGCGAATCTCGGTGCACGCTGAAAGCGCGACCAGGACCGGAAGAAACGTCAGACGCATGAACGAGGGTTTCGAGCTCATCGGCCGAGTATGCAGCAGATGTCCTTTTCCGAGGACTGAAATTTGCACGATGCCTCGGGCAAGACAGGAGTTGTATCACTGGGGAGACAGGCCATGCCGATCGTCGATAGAAAGAGTCTCATCCGTCGCTATCTCGAGACGTACAAAACGGCCGATCGCGGGACGATCGAGGGTCTCCTCAGTCCGGAATTCACCTTCACGAGCCCGACCGACGAGCGCATCGACCGCTCCGCGTATTTCGAGCGCTGCTGGTCCCTTGCCGGATCTTTCGAGCGCCACGAGCTGACGTTGATCCTAGCCGAGGGCGAGGATGCGATCGTGCACTACGAGGGCCGGTCGAAGGACGGTACGACCTTCCGAAACATCGAGCGCTTCCAATTCGTGGGCGACCAAATCCGCTCCATCGAGGTGTTCTTCGGCTTGCCACAGGGCGCGCTCCCCGAAGAGACGTCCGCGCAAGCGCCCGAAGAAGCGATCATGGCGCTGCTCGAGCAGCGCAAGGAAGCCTTGCAGGTCAAAGACGCGCGTCTCGTGGCGAAGCAGCATGCCGCCAATCCGGTGGAGTTCACGCTGGCACCGCCCCTGATCATGGACGACGACGTCGGTGTCGCGCTCAACAAGTGGTTCAAGAGCTGGGACGGGATGATCCAGTGGGAGACGCGCGATCCGAAGATCACCGCCTGCGGCGACGTCGCCTTCGTTACGGCCCTGGAGCACATGGCAGGCCGGAGGACGGACGGCGGGGCGGCCGACCTTTGGTTCCGCACGACGCTCGGCCTGAAGAAGATCGAAGGCTCTTGGAAGATCACGCACGAGCATCAATCGGTGCCTTTCTACATGGACGGGTCGAACCAGGCGGCCGTCGATCTGAAGCCGGGCGTCGGGGTGAATCCGGTCTTTGCTCCGGACCGCGGGCGCGACTCCGCGGGGTTCGAGGCGCGGCAGTAGGAGCTACGGGCGCGTCGGCGCAGGCGCCATCTCCCGACGGCCGGTTCCTCCTCGCGCCGGCAGTCTGGGATTCCACGGTGCTGGTGCTCGACGGGACGACGGGCGCAGTCGTCCGGCGCATTCTGAGCGGCTTGGATCCAGTCGCGGTCGGGTTCTCGCCGGACGGCGCCGCGGCTTACGTATCGAATGCGCGGGATCGCGGTCTCACGCGGATCGACCTCGCGACCTTCGCGACGGAGAGGGTCGAGACCTTTGCGGGACCGAACGGGCTCGTCGCCACGACGCTCATGCCGCAAACTCGGGAGCGGAAGACGTTGACGTTCGCCGCGGTCTTGCCGCTCTCGGGAAGGGACGCGACCTTCGGCCGGGAGATGATGCTCGGCTACGAGCTGTGGAGAAACGACGTCAACGAGCGTGGCGGCGTGTTCTTTGCGGGCCGCGCCCACCGCGTCGCGACGCGCTATCTCGACACCGGCTCCGATCCGACGCGCGCGGCGGACTTGGCACGAACTGCCTTGGCGGAAGGAGCGGAGCTCTTGCTGGGAAGCTACGGCACGCCGGACAACGGCGCCGTCGCGCGCGTCGCGGCTGCCGCGCAGGTGCCGCTGGTGACGGCGGCCGGCGCGGGGCGTTCGCTCTTTGAGCAGGGGAACCGGTTTTTACTCGGCGTCATGGCGCCCGCGAGCGAGTATCTGATTGACAGCGTGGAGGTCGCGTTGCGCCAGACGCCTGGGGCGTCGCGCGCGGCATCCCTGACGAGCGATGCGCCTGCGCCCCTGGAAGATGCCCGCAATGCGGCACGTCACGCACGGGCACGCGGCTTAGGAATGGCGACCTTGCCGCCGGCCGTATTGACCGCCGCCGGACTGACTCATGACGAGTCCGGCGCCTTGATCTACGCGCACGGGCGCGGAGACCTTCCGGCGATCGTCGCGGCCTTCGCCGGTGTGGCAGCGGTCGATCTCGTCGTCATGGCGGGCGATCTGGCGGACGGCATGGGCTTGGTGCGCGAGGCCAAGCGGCAAAAGTTCGCGCCGCTGGCCTTCAGCTTCAGCGTCGGACCGTCGGTACCGCTCTTTGCCACCGCGATGGGCCTCGGAGCGGACGCGAGCGGCTTGATCGGCGCGACGCCGTGGACGCCCGCCGCGGCGCTGCGCGGAACGGATCGGTTTGCCACGGCGGCCGCCTTCGCCGATGCATACTGGCAGGCTTACCATGCGCGTCCGTCCTACCTTTCCGCCGGAGCGTATGCGACGGGCCTCGTCTACGAGAACGCGTTGAGGCGCGGCGGAAGCAGCGAAGGCGGCGCACTCCGCGAAGCGCTCGCAGCGACGGACTACGAAACGTTCTACGGCCGCATCCGCTTCAACGCGAACGGGCTGAACGAGTGGAAACCGGTTTATACGATCCAGCTCGAGGTCGAGGGGACACGAGTGAGCGAGCGGCTCTTGTGGCCGATCGGGGTCGGGACCAGAGAGCCGGATTGGCCGTTTCCGGGGTGGGGGGGACGCCTTCAAGCCTTAACCCCCGCCCCGATATACCCAACCGCCAACGACCGCGTATACCGAAACGCAAACCCGGGATCCAAGCGACGCCGCAGCACGGTGCGAACGAAGGCCCTGGTGAAGAAGTCGGGGCGCAGGCCCCTCACCTCCTCGAAGCTCACGCCGGCGCGGCGCATGATGGCGCCGACATCCTTCGGCGAGATGAAGAGCTCAAACACGTGGACGTGGTCAGGGCAGTCGCGCGAGAAGAGCTCGAGTGCTTTGATCGCGAGCAGGCGCGCCGCCAACGTCTTGTTGAAGGTATGGACGATCATCACGCCGCCGCGACGGAGGACGCGCGCCGCTTCTTGCACCGCACGCTCTGGATCCTCGACGTGCTCGAGAAAATCGAGCAACAAGACGGCATCGTAGGAGCCGTCCGCATCGGAAAGATGCAAGGCATCCTCGGCCGCGAAGCTGAGCTCCGGGAGATCCTCAGCACGCCGCGCTGCCGCCGCAAGCGAGCTTTCCGATAAATCGATGCCGCGCACCGAGTATCCGGCCTTCGCCAGAGGAATACTGATGAAGCCGGCGCCACAGGCCACGTCGAGGATGCGTGCCCCGGGTTGGATGCCCTTTTTTGCCAGCATTTCCTGAACGTAGGCGACCTTCAGGCGCGATTCGGCCCGCAAGATGGCGATCGCGTGCGTGTCGTCCTCATACCAACGAT
Source organism: Pseudomonadota bacterium (assembly GCA_031416315.1). GTDB lineage: Bacteria > Bdellovibrionota_B > Oligoflexia > Oligoflexales > CAIYRB01 > JANOTL01. Next base: position 5,789 of record JANOTL010000180.1, on the reverse strand, counting down.
CGCCGAGGTCATCGTAGAACGCGTTGTTGATCGAGGTGCGGCTGGGGGCGGCGGTTGCGAGCATGATGCGTCATCCAATAGAGAAGCTGATAGAGCGCCCAACCCCCGACGAGTTGCGGCGTCATCTTCAGCAAGAGGGCGTGCGGCTCCATGACCCAAACAGCGCCGAGCCCGATGAGGATCGGCCCGTGCAAGACGAAGAGCAAGGCGTGAAGCCAATGCTCGCCGGGCTCGCAGTGGGCGGCGTGCAGCCATTCGTCCTTCGTGACGAGAAGCGTCGAGAAGACCGACAAGGCCGCGTAAATCAAGATGTTGCCAGCCGTCGGCGCCATGAGCGCGGGAACGGCGACGGCCGCCAGGAAAGCTACGGTATCGAGGGGATGGCCCAAAGCCTCCAAGAGTCCGAGACCGCGGCGGCGGTGATACCAGAGCTCGTCGACGAGCAAAGCCAGTCCTTGCGTTGCCACGAGGAGCGCGGTCGCCGGCATGATTAGGGCGCGCAATTCGTCCAAGCTCAGGCTTCCTTCCGCAAGAGGTTGCCCGTCACCGTGAGCCCGGGGCCGAAGGCGATGGACACGACGTGGTCCCCTACGCTCACAGCGGGATCGACCGCGAGATCCCGCCACACGTGCGGCAAAGTCGCCGACGACATGTTGCCGCGCGTCCGCAGGACGTGCCGGCTGTGACGCAAGCGCTCCTCACCCTCGATTTCGAGGCAAGCAGCGACGCCGTCGATGATCTTCGGCCCGCCGGGATGGATCGCCCAGCGCGCCACGTGCTCGCGCCGCAGCCCATGTTTCGCGAGAAAGCCGGACACGACGCCGGGCAAGCATCCGGCCACGCGCGCCGGCACGTCCTGCGACAGGCTCATCCGGAATCCCGTGTCCGTGAGCCTCCAGGTCATGGCCTCCGCGGAATCGTCCAGGATCAGCTCGAACGAGTCGAGCAGCGAGAAATGCGCCCCTTTCGGCGTATGCGCGCTCAGCTCGTAGCGAACGGCGCCATCGGCGAACAAGTGGTGCACGACGATCTGCTCGGGGTCGATTGCCTCCGGCGCAAGGTGCACCGTGCAGAGCTCGACGTGTAAGACGCTTACGCTTCTGCCGGCAGACTCCGGCGAGGCGGCCATCGTGGCGGCAAGGCGGCACGCCGGCACGGCGGCGAAACAACCCATGTGACCCAGCTGTAGGCTTCGCGTCGCCTCGCCCCAACCTTTCGCGGCCACGAGCCTTTGCACCGCGGTCGGCGCTTCGTAGCCGGTGCAGGTGACCTGCATGATCGCGGCCGGCACCTCGCTGCGATCGGCATAAGCCCGCTCGGCGACCTCGAACGCCGTCTTCTGATAGATCGCCATCCGCCGCTGCAGGCTCGCCTCCCACCAGCGCTCACCGGACGCAGGCGAAAAGAGACGCCAGGTCGCCGGATCGAGACTTTGGTAGTCGGGAACGCACGATTGTCGACTGCCAATGGAACCGCCGCCGTCGAGGCGTCGGTAGAGGGCTGCCGCACGTATCGCCTCACGGGAATTTGCGCCATGAATCCGTGCGGAAGCGGCGCTGAGCCAGGCCGCGCCATGCGCTTGGGTATGCGTCGGGCCCACGTCGATCGGTCGGAGGTCGCTCAGAAAAACCATGATCTTCATCCTTCGCGCTGCGCTTCGGCCTACAAGATGCATGCCGCGGCCAGTACGGTCCCCACGGGAGAAGCGATGATCACGACCCAAGCCAAAGCCACCGTCGCCGACGTCGCGGCGCACTATGATGAGCTCGATCCATTCTACCGCCGCTTCTGGGGCACGCACATGCACCACGGCCTCTGGGAGAAGGGCGATGAGACGCAGGCGCAGGCAACGCGAAAGCTCACTGACCTCGTCTTGCGTATGGCGCAGATCGGCCGAGGCGACGTCGTTTGCGACATCGGCTGCGGCTACGGCGGTACCTCGCGCATTCTCGCCGCCGAGCTCGGCGCTCGCGTCTACGGCTTCACCGTCTCGCGCGCGCAGTACGAGTTCGCCGCGAAGCTGGCGTTGAAGGAGACGGATCCAACCTACGCCTGCCGCGACTGGTGCGAAAACGATCTCGATCCCAACTCCGTCGATGCGGCGATTGCGATCGAGAGCACCGAGCACTTCGCCGACAAGCCGAGGTGCTTTCAGGAGGCCTGGCGAGTCCTGAAACCGGGCGGGAGGATCGCGACCGCCGTCTGGCTCGCCAAGGAGTCGCCTTCCTCACTTGAGACGCGGCAGCTCTTGGAGCCGATTTGCAAGGAGGGACGTCTCCCCTCCCTCGGGACGGAGTCGGACTACCGCAAGCTCCTCGGCGACGCCGGCTTCGACGCGATCGAGTTCGTCGACCTCAGCGCCAAAGTGCGGAAGACCTGGGCGATTTGCCTCCGGCGTCTGGCGACGGCGGCCGTCCTGGATCCGAGCGTCCGCCGGGCATTGGTCGACGGCGACCTAGGCAGCCGCGACTTCGCGCCGTCGGTCTTAAGGATCTGGATCGCCTACCTGCTCGGGAGCATGCGTTACGGCGTCTTCGCCGGGCGCAAGCCCTTGCCCGTCCTCAACTGAGACTCTGGCATCTCGATGCCGAGCACGGCCCATTCTTCGGGATTCCAGCCATAGTCGAGCGTCACCTCGGTGCCGGCCGGGATGGCCCGACGCGCCTTGATCGTGATCGTGTCGATCGAGACGTAGAACTCGGCGTTGGCGTCGACGTCGTGATTGATCATGGAGCTCAGGCCGAGCCCGATGACGTAGTGCTTCTTGTTGTCCGACTGAAACATGTAATGGCCGAGAAATGTGGCGACCAAAGCGTCCTGCTGCGCCTTCGGGACGAGCAGGACGGGCGCCGCCTCGATGACCTCGCCGGCGCGGACGCGGACGGTCGTGAAGACGCCGCGGCCTTTGCCTTTACTCAATTGAACTGCGATCTTGGGGCTCGGCACGAACAGTCGGGTCGGTTTCATGGCAGCTGATCTAACACGGGATGCGGTCTCCGGCCAGCCGTGATAGAAGCGGCGCCATGAGCACGATCGACGACGCGAAATGGCACTCCGAGAGTGAAGTCTTTCCTGATGACGCGCCGCCCGAGAACGGCGGCACGCACATCGGCATCTTCCTGGCCTGGCTCGTCCAGCACGAGCTCGTCAGCGAGGGCCTGAAGGCGAAGCATGGTGAGGCGGTGGCGGCAGTCAAGGCGCGTGAGAAAACGGGCCGCGAGCTGCTCTTCTCTTGCCTGGACGGCGCCTTGTCGATGGAAGACGTCTCGGACGAGGTGCAGCCGTTCGCCAAGGAGTACCTCACCGGCGACGGCGACTACTTCGAGGACTTCGACAAGGTCCTGGGCGAGGAGCACGTCTCGCTCTATAACGTCGAGGACAACTGGTCCTGCTACGAAGTCATGTCGCGGACCATCGACCGGCGGTACGCCGCCTTCAAGGACGCTTCGTTAAAAACTTGGTGAACTCGCCGTCGGTCGCCAGGATGAGCGTGCCTTTTTCGGCGAACACGCGCTTATACGCTTCGAGCGAGCGCGTGAATTCGTAGTACGCCGGGTCTTCTTTCATTGCCAGGGCGTAGATCTCGATCGCTTTGGCCTCGGCAATGCCGCGGACTTCCTGGCTCTTGCGATAGGCCTCCGACTCGATCTCCTTGAGATCGCGGTTCAGCTTGCCGCGGATCTTCGCCTCCTCGCCTTTGCCGACGGAGCGGATCTTTTCGGCGATTCGGTTCCGCTCCGAAACCATGCGGTCGTAAACCTTGGCTTCGACGCTCTTTTCATAGGAGATCCGGCGCAGCTGCACGTCGATCAGCTCGATGCCGAAGGGCTCGAGCTCCTTGCGGGCGCGCTCTATGATGAGCTTCGAGAGCTGCTCGCGGCCGAAGGCGACCTTCTCGATCTCGCCCGTGACCTCTTCCTCCTCCAAGGCGGCAAGGAGGGCGGGGTCGGTCGGCCGAGGCGCAGCCTTGCGCACGGCGATGGCGTCGAAGAGGGCGTTGGAATTGCGGACGGCCTCGACCAGGTTGTGGTTCGAGATGGTGTCGCGCGTCACGCCGTCGAGGATACCGTCGAGGCGGTTCTTGGCGCCGTTCTCGTCCTGGACGGACTCGGCGAATTTGCGCAGGTCGGTGATGCGCCAGCGGGCGGTGACGTCGACCCAGATGTACTTCTTGTCCTTGGTCGGGATCTGCTCGGGATCGCCGTCCCAGGTCAGGATCCGGCGGTCGAAAAAGCGCACGTCCTGGACGAAGGGCATCTTGAAGTGCAGGCCGGCTTTGGTGATCGGCTCGCCCTTGATCTCGCCGAACTGGGTGATCAGGGCTTGCAGCCCTTCGGGCAAGGCGAAGACCGAACCGTAGAGAAGGAGGACTACGACGAAGGCGCCGGCGATGACTAGATTGCGCAAGGAAACCTCGGTTTCTTTAGGGCTTGGTACCGGGAGAAGGCGTCGGCAGAGGCGAATTGGCGGCCACCGAAGGCGTCGCCCCGCTCAGCCCGAAGAGTGGCACCACGCCCTTGACCGCAGGATCGATCAGCGTGATGCGCTCCGCCTTGAGGAAAACTTCTTCCATCGCGTCGATGTACATGCGACGGCGCGTGATGTCGGGAGCCTTCTTGTAGGCTTCGAGGACCTCGTCGAACTGGGTCGCGTCGCCTTTGGCGCGGTTGACGACGTCGATCGCATAGCCTTCGGCGTCCGCATAGACCTTCTCCGCTTTGCCGCGCGCCTCGGGGATGACGCGGTTGTACTCACGCTCGGCGACGTTGATCGTCTGCTCCTGCTCTTGCTTCGCCGCGTTGACCTCGTTGAAAGAGGGCTTCACCGTTTCCGGCGGGTTCACGCCTTGCAGGATGACGCGCTCGATCTTGATGCCCATGTCGTACTTGTCGACCGCTTCCTGAGTCAGGATCTTCGCTTGGTCGGCGATCTCGACGCGTCCCGTGGTCAGGACGTCGCCGACGAGGCGGTCGCCGACGACACGGCGCATCAGGCTGAGGCTCAGATCGCGGATGTTGTGGACGACGTCGCGCGCGTGGAAGAGGTACTTCCACGGGTCGGCGATGCGGTACTGCACGATCCACTCGACGTCGGCGACGTTCAGGTCGCCGGTCAGCATCAGGCTCTCGGCGCGGAAGTCCTCCTTCGAGTACTGGGTGCGCTCGCCGTCGATCGCCGTGGTGCGGAACCCGAACTCCTCCTGGAGGATCTTCTTGCTCTGCACCGTGATGACGCGCTCCATCCCAAAGGGGAGCTTGAAGTGGAAGCCGGAGCCGGTCGTTCGGTTGTAGGCGCCGAAGCGGGTGACGACGGCCTCTTCGCTGATGTCGGTCGTATAGAAGGAAGAGGCGACGCCCCAAAGGACGAGGAGCCCGATCAGCACGAAGCCTGGGGCGCGTCCGGTGGAAGCACGCGGCGGCTGCACGCCGCGGCCGTTGCCGCCTTGGCGGCCACCGCCGCCGCCGCCCATGAGCTTGTCCTTGAGGTCGCGCAGCACGTCCTCCGGCGTTTTCGGCGCAGGACGGATGCGCGTGACGCGCGGGTTGTCGTCGTCATTCATCGAGGGGTCTCCTTGGAGATGCCGAGAATGACCTATTGCGGCAGGACGGACAACGGAAAAAGCTTTGTCTTTGGATCCTTACGAAGTTCTCATCGGAGCACGGCGGGTCACGGAACACACGGTCGGAGGTCATGGGGTTTTTCGATTGGGCTTTTCTATCGCTGAGGCGCGGAGGAGCGGAAGCGCAGATCGGCCGGCCGGAGGCTTTTTTAGAGAAGCTCCGGCCGGC
>JANOTL010000179.1:0-7695 GCA_031416315.1 Pseudomonadota bacterium | reverse complement strand
CCTGCCGCGATCTTGTTGATGACCGAGTCTTCTAGTAGGTGTATCCGGCCCATGAAGACTCCTGCGCCCGAGGTCCCGACCGATGAATTCCTCGTATATCACCAGCGCCGCACAGGCGGAACAGCTACCCGAGCTCGAGGGCTTGCCCGAGGTCGCGTTCATCGGCCGCTCGAACTGCGGAAAGTCCACACTTCTCAATGCCTTGGTGGGGCACAACGGCTTGGCGCGCGCTTCCAAGCTCGCCGGCCGCACGCAAATGGTCAACTTCTTCAAGCTCGATGCCGGCGCGGAAAAACGCCTGGTCCTGGCGGACTTACCGGGCTACGGCTTCGCCGCCACTTCCCATGAGATCCGCGACCACTGGCAGGGTCTCATGGCGGCGTACGTGATCCGGCCCCAAGTGCGGGAGTTTTTGTTCTTGGCGGACACCCGCCGGGCCGGCGACCTCGACGACGAAGATCGCGACCTCATGATGTATCTCGCGCGCTTGCGGCCGTTGTGCGTCGTTCTGACGAAGGTCGACAAGGCCACGCAGCGGGACATCGGGCTGGCGCAGAAGTCGATCACGGAGTTCCTGAACAAAGCGAAGATCCGCGCGTCCAAGATCCAGGCCGTCTCGTCGCAAACGGGAAAAGGCATCGACGCGCTGCGCGCCCAGATTTACCAACACTGGGGCTAAGGTCGTCCGACGAGGTCGCCCTGCCTACTCGTCGATCGCTGCCTGCGTCTTGAGCACCTTCTCGCAGACGTCCCAGACGGCCGTCTTACCCTCGAGATGGCGCATCAAGGTCCCGAGCCGATGCGCCAGAAGCCCCGCGAGATCGCGAGGATCGACGTCGCCGCCATTCAAGTGCTTGATGATCACCGCGTCGATCTCGTCGGCGATGCCCATCAGCTTCTTGGCTTCGGCGTCCTTCTGGTCAACCTGGGGGAACTGTATGACCTTGCCCATAGATCCTCCCGTCCACACCGATATTGTCGGCAGAAAGGCGGTCCCAGCTTGAATCATACCGCATTTTAGTAGAGAAATCATTCTATTCCATTGGTGGAACCCCTGAGCAGAAGGCGAGGTCTCCGTGACGTCCCCCGCGAAGTACGATGTCGTTGTCATTGGCTCCGGACCCGGCGGCGAGGTCGGCGCGATCCGCGCGGCGCAACTCGGGCTGAAAGTGGCGTTGATCGAGAAAGCCGCCCATCTCGGCGGCACGTGCCTCAATTGGGGCTGCATCCCGACGAAGTCCCTCCTCGAGTCGGCGAAGACCTGGGTCAAGCTCAACCACGCGACCGAGCTCGGCTTCGACATCGGCAAGCCGGCCTACGACTGGGCGAAGATCATGGCCCGAAAGCAGGGCATCGTCGACGCTCAGCGGAAGGGCCTGCGCTTCCTGATGAAGAAAAATAAGATCGACACCTTCGAGGGGCACGGCCGCCTCGCGGGCAAAGGCAAAGTCGCGGTCACCGGCGCGGACGGGAAGGCGCAGACCTTGGAGACGCGCTTCGTCCTGATCGCGACCGGCTCGCGGATCCGCGACCTGCCCGCACAGATCGCCAAGACCAACGGCAAGACGGTGGTGAACTCCGACGACGTGTTGTCGCTCGACCGCGTCCCCGCCTCGCTCTGCGTCGTCGGCGGCGGCGTCGTCGGCACCGAGTTCGCCTCGCTCTACGGGCGCTTCGGCACGCAGGTGACGATCGTCGAGATGGCGCCCCAGATCCTTCCGACCGAAGATGCCGACTGCGTGAAGGAGCTCTCGCGCTACCTGAAGAAGCAGAACGTGACGATCGAAACCGGCTCGAAGCTCACCAAGGTCGAGGCCTCCCCCGCGGGCGACTTCGCCACCGTCTTCGTCGAAGGCAAGGAGCCGCGCAAGTTCGAGCGCGTCCTCATCTCGATTGGTCGCGCTCCGGTGACCGAGGACATCGGGCTCGACAGCGTGAAGATTACGACGGACAAAGGCTTCATCAAGGTCGACGAGCACTACAAGACGAGCGAGCCCTCCGTCTTCGCGATCGGCGACGTGATCCCGACGCCGGCGCTCGCGCACACCGCCTCCGCCGAGGCGATCCACGCCGTCGAGGTCATGGCCGGACACCACCCGCACGTCATCGACTACCAGGCGAATCCGAACGCGATCTATACTTACCCCGAGATCGCCAGCATCGGGCGGACGGAGGAGACGCTGAAAACGACGGGCGTCGAGTACAAGGTCGCGCAGTTTCCGTTCGCGCCCTTGGCGCGCGCGAAGATCGACGACGCCACCGAGGGCTTCGTGAAAATCCTCTACGAGCCTAAGTTCAGAGAGCTCCTCGGCGTCCACATCGTCGGCGCGAAAGCGACCGAGCTGATCGCCGAGTTCGCGCTCGGCAAGGTGCTCGAGACCACCGTCGACGAGATCGCGGCGACGATCCATCCCCACCCGACCATCTCGGAGACCATCATGGAAGCGGCGCACGTGGCGATGGGAGGGGCGATCCACCTATGACGACCTCCACCGAAGTCCTGATGCCCTCGATGGGCGAAGGCATCACGGCAGCGACCCTCGTGAAGTGGCTGAAGAAGGTCGGCGAGGAAGTGCAGAAGAACGAGCCTTTGCTCGAAGTGTCGACGGACAAGGTCGACACCGAGATCCCGGCGCCGGCCTCGGGCTTCGTCGTCGAGCTTTTCGCGAAGGACGGCGACGAGGTCGCGGTCAACGCCGTGATCGCGACGATCGCGGCGGAAAAAGGCGCCGCGGGGGCCAAGGCCTCGCCCGCGAAGGCGCAAGGCGCTGGCACGAAGGGCGTGGGCGACGTCGAGGCTCCCGCCGGGACCTCGCGCGCCGACCTTGCGGCGGCGCCGGCCGTCGGCACAGCCTTCGCGCCCGCGACGCTCGAGACCCCGCGCCCAGGTGCTACGCGCAGCTCGCCTCTCGTCCGGAAGATGGCGAAAGCGGCCGGCGTTGATCTGACGGGCGTCGCCGGCAGCGGCATGGGCGGCCGCATCACGAAGAAGGACCTCGAAGCGCATAAGACCGCGCCGACCAAGGCGCGTGCGCCCGCGACCGGCGGCATGCCGACCGCCTCCCACGGCCGCCTCGAGACCCGTAAAGACGGCGCCCGCGAGCTTCTCGACGGCGTCCCGGTGCGCCGCGAGACGATGTCGAAGATGCGCTCCCTGATCGCGGAGCACATGGTCCGCTCCGTGCGCACCTCGCCGCACGTGACGACCGTTTTCGAGATCGACATGCATCGCGTCTGGAAATACCGGGAGAAGGTGAAGGCGAAGTTCCACGAGAAGGAGGGCTTCGGGCTCACCTTCACCCCGTTCTTCGCCTGGGCCGCGACCGAGGCGATCAAGCGCCATCCGATCGTCAACGTCTCGGTCGACGGCCACGACATCCTCTGGAAAGAAGAGATCAACTTGGGTATCGCCGTCGCGCTCGACTCAGGTCTCATCGTGCCGGTGATCAAAAACGCCGGAGAGTTGAACCTCCTCGGCATCGCGCGCCGCATCCACGACCTCGCGACCCGCGCCCGCGCGAAGAAGCTCTCGCCGGACGAGGTGCAGGGCGGCACGTTCTCGATCACGAATCCGGGCATGTTCGGCTCGATCGTCTCCTCGCCAATCATCAACCAGCCGCAGGTGGCGATCCTCTCGATCGGCGCCGTGGTGAAGCGCCCGGTCGTCCTCCACGACGACGCGATCGGCGTGCGCCCGCTCGTGCAGATCGGCCTCACCTTCGACCACCGGGCGGTCGACGGCGAGGGGGGCGCGCGGTACTTGGCGAGCTTGAAAGAGTTGCTCGAAAGCTTCGAGGGACCGGTCCTTTAGGCCCGCCCGGCCATCCCGCCGATTTTAGTCGGCGCAAAGGTCGCCGATAACTTCGACATGTCCGGAACCAACAAAGTCGTAAAACCCGGTCAGGTGCTGTTTCGCGCCGGCGACAAGTCGGACGGAATGTACTTGATTCGCAAGGGCGAGCTCCGCGTCTACCTCGAGCAAGGTGGTAAGGAGGTCGCGCTCGCGACCGTCGGCTCGGGCGGAATGATCGGCGAGATGGCCCTCTTCGACGGCGCGCCGCGCTCGGCCTCGGTGAAGGCGATCTCCGAGTCGGAGGTGACGCTCATCTCCACCGACGACTTCGGCAAGCTGATGAAGCAGATCCCGAAGTGGTTCGTCGGCCTCATGTCCTCGCTGTCGAATCGCCTGCGCCAGACGAACGAGCGGCTCCAGAAGCTCGAGACCGGCGTCACCTCGAAGACGATGGCCTTCCAGGCGCCGGTGCGCATCCTGAACGTCATCATCCTGCTCTGGCACAAGGACGGCGAGAAGGACGGCAAGGACTTCGTCGTGCAGAAGGCCGTCATCGAGAAGTCCTTGATCGAGGTCTTCAACGAGGACGCCGAGAAATTGCGCGTCCTCTTCGAGATCCTCGCGCGCGAGAAGATCCTGTCGACGCGGCAGGACTCGTACAAGAACGTCGTCTACGCGATGTCGAACCGCGCCGTCTTGAACCAGTTGGCCGCGTTCATCCCGCAGTGGGTGCGCGCCAATCCGAAGCAGCCCTGCCTCGACGCCGACGGCGTGAACATCCTGCGCGCGCTCGAGGCGATCGTCACCTCGTCCCCCTACGACTCGGTCACCGTCTCGCTCGCCGACCTGCAGAAGGAAGGCAAGAAGATGGGCCTCGACACGGCCAAGTGGGAGAAGGCGATGCTGCAGTTTCAGGCAGCCGGCGACGACTTGCGCTTGGTGAAGGCGTCGGGCGGCAGCGGGCTGCGCGTGTCGAAGAAGGAAGCGTCCGTGGCGCTGAAGCACCACGAGGTGCTCGCCGCCTTCTTCAAGGCGAACTTGCAGTAGTCGACGAGGACGGCGGGGGCGGTGGCACGGTCTCGACCGTCTGCGGCTCGTCGGGCGGCGCGGCCGACATCCCGTCCGGGAAGCTCGCGCGGCCATCGGCGACCCGGCTCAGGTAGAGCTTGGCCGCGACGACCGCGACCAAGGCGACGAAGAGCATGATGGCTTGCCGGCGGAGGCGAGGATGGAGGAACATCGATTTTTCCTTTGATAACACGCTATCTTAGCGCCGATTTCGCCTTTGACACCGGGAGGCCCTTCGATTATCTTCCGCGTTCCATTAATAAGGGTTTGCCATGAAGTCCACCGTCGAGCAACTCAACCCGGTCCAATATCGCGTCAGCGTCGAAGTCTCACCCGAGGAAGTCGACACCGCTTTCGATAGCGCCTACCGCAAGCTGCAGAAGAAGGCCAAGATCCAAGGCTTCCGCCCGGGCAAGGCGCCGATCAACGTCATCCGCAAGCTCTACGGCGGAAACGTGTCTCACGAGGTCGCCGAGACCCTGATCAATACGCATCTCTTCAAAGCCCTCAACGAGCAAACGATCCGGCCGATCGCCTCCCCCATGGTCGAGACGAAGGAGCATCCGTCGCACGGCAAGCTCTTCTCCTTCACGGCCGTCGTCGACATCATGCCGAACCTCGATTTCGACGGCTATAAGGGCATCCCGGTCAAGTCGGAGAAATACGTCGTCAAGGACGAGACGGTCGATCGCGAGCTCTACATGCTGCGCCGCCGCCAGGCGCGCACCAAGCCGGTCGACGAGGGGACGGCCGCCGCGAAGGGCCACGTCGCCGCCATCGCGCATCGCGCCTCCTCCGGCGGCATCGACATGCCGCGCCTCGCCGTCGAGGAGATGACCGTCGCATTGGGCGAGGGCGAGATCTTCGAGGGCCTCGAGTCCGAGATCCTCGGCATGAAGGTCGGCGAGGCGAAGAACGCCAAGGTCGAGATCCCGGCCGCCTACGGCGACCAGGAGATCGCGGGCAAGACCCTCGACTTCATCATCACCCTGAAGGACCTGAAGCTCCTCGAGCTGCCGAGCCTCGACGACGAGTTCGCCAAGGACCTGGACTTCGAGAACGTCGACGCCCTGAAAAAAAGCGTCCGCGAGCACCTCGAGTCCCGCGCCAACGACATGGCCCGCCAGAAGCTCGAGGGCGCCATCCTGGACAAGATCATCGACGAGCACCCGTTCGAGGTGCCGCCGGCCATGGTCGACCAGGTCATCGACTCCATGATCAACGAGCTCCAACACCAGACCGAGGACGAAAGAGCCAAGGCGCTGCGCGACAAAAAGCTCCGGGACGAGTTTCTGACCACGGCGAAAAGGCGGACCCAGAACACCTTGGTCCTCTGGCACGTCAACCAGAAGGAGCAGCTCAAGGTCGAGGACGGCGAGGTCGGCCAGCGCGTCGAGGGGGTCCTCGCCTCCTCCGGCATCAAGGACGCGAAGCAGCTCGCCAAGCTCCGTCAGAACCTGGACGCCCGCGTTCGTGAGAACCTGATCTTCGAGAAGGCGATGAACTTCCTCATCGACAACGCCCAGGTCACCGAGGTCTCGGCGGAGGTCTGAACGTCCGTCGATCGAAGGCCGCCTCCCGCGGACTCGCACAAACGCAAAATCCCCCGCCTAAGCGGGGGATTTTTTTGCCTTCGTCCGTCGCTGGGCCGCGCCTCGGCTCAAGTTCTCGGGGACCCGCCCGATCACACGGGTACGGCTGCGATGGGCGCCTTGGCTCTCCCCCCCCAATCATGTAATAATTCCTAAAGAATTAGGGGTGATCCGCTTCCCCCTTGGCTCACGGACCGCCGACCTCGCCGAAAAGGACTTCTGCGTATGCCTCTTGTCCCCATTGTCGTCGACCAGACCAACCGCGGCGAACGCTCCTACGACATCTATTCCCGGCTGCTCAAGGACCGGATCGTCTTCCTCGGCACGCCCGTCTACGACGACGTCGCCGCGCTGATCGTCGCGCAGTTCCTTTATCTCGAGTCCCAGGACCCCGACAAAGACATCCATTTCTACATCAACTCCCCGGGCGGCTCCGTGACCGCGGGCATGGCGATCTACGACACCATGCAGCTCATCCGTCCGGACGTGCGCACCTACGCGATCGGCCAGTGCGCCTCGATGGGCGCGTGGCTCCTCGCCGCCGGCGCCAAGGGCAAGCGGTATGCGCTGCCGAACTCCCGCGTCATGATCCACCAGCCGCTCGGCGGCGCCACGGGTCAGGCGACGGACATCGAGATCCAGGCGCTGGAGATCATCAAGACCAAGGCCCAGATGATCAAGATTCTCTCGATTCATACGGGGAAATCGGTCGCCGCGATTTCTAATGACATCGACCGCGACTTCTTCTTGTCCGCGGAAGAAGCCAAGGACTATGGTATCGTCGACGAGATCGCGCAGCCTGCGCGCAATGTGAAAAAAGAAGGCTGAGTCCTAAACAGCGCGCGTAGCAACGGTTAAGCGAGGAGAGGTTTCATGGCGGGTAAAGACTCAGGGCTGCACTGCAGCTTCTGCGGCAAGGGACAGCGCGAAGTCAAAAAGCTGATCGCCGGCCCGAACGTCTACATCTGCGACGAGTGCATTCAGCTGTGCAATGACATCATCGCGGAAGAAGTCGAGAAGGAGGAGATGCTCTCCCCGACCGGCAAGATTCCCAATCCGAAGGACATCAAGAAGGTCCTGGACGATTACATCATTGGCCAGGAGCCGGCGAAGAAGACCCTCGCCGTCGCCGTGCACAACACTACAAGCGCATCGACCACAAGGGCAAGACGGACGACGTCGAGCTCAACAAGTCGAACATCCTGCTGATCGGCCCGACGGGCTCCGGCAAGACGCTGCTCG
>JANOTL010000178.1:0-10550 GCA_031416315.1 Pseudomonadota bacterium | reverse complement strand
GCGCTGGGATCGTTCGGGAACTCCTTTTGATAGTCGAGGAAAGCGCGAGCGGCTTGCTCGTGCTTACCGGCCTTCTCATAGGCCAGCGCGCGCTTGAACATCGAGCCGCGAAGAAGGTCCACTACGTATTTCTTCAGCTCGGCGTCGCACAGCTTCTCGTTCTTGTTGAACTTGCCCGACCATGAGATCAGCTTGTTCCAGTCTTCCTTGTCCGCGTAGTAGCCCAGGATCATCCGGGCGGAAGAGCGCGCCTGCTTGGTGTCCGGGATCTCGGCGGTGATCTTCTCGAAGCGCTTGATCGCCTCGGGATAGTGGCCGTGCGCGAAGAAGATCTCGGCCGCCGTGAAGCGCATCGGCTCGCCGTCTTTTTCCTTCGGCAGGAGCTGGACGTATTGGTCGATCATCTCGACCAGCATCTTCTTCTCGTGGGGGAGCGTGATCGGCTTCGGCACTTGGCCCAAAGGCGGCAGCTGCGGCCACTTTTTGGTCTGCACGAGCTGGTTGGTCGCGGCGACGGCGTTCAGCGCCGCCGGCTTCATGTACTTGCCCTTGGGGTCCTGCTTCGCGACCTTCATGTAGTGGCCGGCTGCGGGCTCCCACTGCTTGAAGTCGTAGAGGATCTCGCCAAGGTAGTAGCGGATGTCGTAGGCCGCCGCTTCCGAGGCAAAGGACTCGAGGTACATCTTGTAGATCTCGGCGGCCGACTTGTAATACGGCTCCGAGTTCGACTTTTGGCCGCGCTGGTGGAAGGTCGCGCCCCACTTGTGGATCGAGTGCTCGACCAGGTGCGTCGCTTCTTGGATCGCCGGTTTTTTCGCGACGACGTTCTCGACCTTGCCGGCTTCCGGCTTGTCGTTCTCTTCGTTGTTTTTGCCCGCGCCGTTGGCTTTCACCCAGGCGGTGTTGCCGAGGTAGAGCTTCTGCATGTTCTTCAGCTCGACGATCACCTGGCCCGGCTGGCCGATGAGGTCGTAGAGCTCGACCAGCTTCGCGTGGATTTGCGGATTCGGCGCGCGCTTCGGCGCGTCTTTCAGCACGCGTTGGAAGACGGCGATGGCCTGCGGGTTCTTGCCCTGCTCGGTGTAGATGTTGCCCAGGCGCTCGAGCATCTTGAAGAACGACTGGTTGTCGCCGATCGTCTTGAAGTATTTGTAGGCGGACTGCACGTCCTCCGCGTCAGCCCAGACCATGATGAGGTCTTTGATTGCCTCTTCGCGCAGGTTAAGGTTCGACGCGAACTTCTTCGAGTCGCTCTCGTCGGCTTCGTCCGACAGCTTGACGACGAGCTTGAACGCGGTCACGGCCTTGCCGAGATTCTCTTTGGTGTCGGCTTCGGACTTCGACGGCGCGTTGTAGTGCGCCCAGCCGAGCTTGTAGACGGCGAAGGCGTAGGCCTTGTGGTCTTTGAAGGCCATGACCTTCTTGTAGTAGCCGATCGCCTCGGGGACGTTGTGCTTCTCGAAGTAGTATTCGCCGAGGGCCAAGTACGTGTCCGGGATGAGCGGCGACTTCGGGAACGTTTGGATCAGCTGCTTGTAGTACTCGACGGAAGTGTCCTTGCCGAGGCGTGCCAAGGTCTTCGCGAGCGAGTAAAGCGCGGCGTCGGTGCGCGCGTGCTTCGGGAACTCGGTGACGAGCTGACGGAAGGAGTTCGCCGCCTTCGTCATCTCGCCTTCAGAGCCGGCCCAGCTGACCTTCGGCTCGGCGCCGGCCTTCGTCTTGTCCGCTTCTTGCGACCATTTGTCGTAGGCGGTCTCGAAGCTGTGCAGCTCCTGGTCGCGCAGGAAGTCATGGCGCTCGACGTAGAGCTCGCCCAAGCGCAGGAGCAGCTCGAAGCGGCGCACGCTCTTCTTCTTGGAGTTGAGGAGGTCGCGGATCGACGTGATCGTCTTGCGACGCAGCTTGTCGGCCTTTTCCAGGTCGGCTTTGGAGACGCCTTTGCGGTTCTCGGAGAAGTAGTTGGCGTGCTCTTCCAAGCCCGGCGCCGTGAGCTTCCCTTTGACTACGTCGTCGGTGCGGCCAGGCACGGCGAGCGCGCCGCTCTCGATTGCCATGCACGTCGCGGCGACGGCGATCCATCGCAGGATTTTCCGCACTTTCATCGAAACCATTCCTCTAAACATCTGGTGACTCCCTTCGTGCCCGTGCTTATTTCGCCGGCCGGTCGCTTGCCATGCATTGCGACTCGACCCGAGTGATGTAGTAACCGACCTCGTCCCACCAGTACTCGCCGTTGCGCGAGTCTTTCCAGGCGTGCGTGCTCTCCGCCCAGCCGCTGACTTTCTCGCGCTTCGTGACCTTGGTGATCTTCGACGATGCGTGGAGGTCCTTGCCGAGGATCTGGTCTTTCTCCGACATCAGCAGCTCGACGTAAAGAAACTGCGCTTGCGCATAGAGACGGTCGTACTCTTTCTTCATGTCGGTGAGCTCCGACAGGAACCTCTTGCCGATGTCCTTGCGCAGGGCCGTCTCCCAGCGCTCCAAGTACTCCATCGGCTTGCCGGCGTAGTTGCTCTTGCCGTAGATGCCGCGCGACTCGAGGCGGCTCTTCTCTTCGAGGATCGCCGCGTATTGGTCGCGGACGAGCATCATGTTGTCCTTCTCCGCCGCGGTCTTGAGGACGCCGCGCGGCACGCCGAGCGCTTCGCTGGACACGCCCGAGAGGAGGTTCTCGAAGAGGGCGTAGGCCGTCTCCGGATCCAGGCTTTTTCTCTCGAGGAACTCGGCCAGGCCTTCGACGGCCGGCTCGTAACGCTCCATGAAGTCGGCGACGGCATTACGGCTGTCTTCGTACCGGCAGAGCCAGTAGTGGACGAGCGCGCGGACGATCGGCGCCTCTGGGTTGAAGACGTCTTTGTAGAAGGGGCTCTCGACGGCATGGAGCGCGCCGAGCGAGTGCGCCGGGTAGCCGGCCATGAAGAAGGCCCAGGATTGCTCGAAGAGGGCGTCGTAGAAGTTGGCGCCGTCACGGTCGACCATGCGGTAGGTTTTGGCGGACTCGGAGAACTTCTGCTGCTCGTAGTAGATGCGGCCGAGCGCCATGTAAGCGTAATCGGAGAGGTCGCCGCGAACGTCTTCCGTCAGCGGCGAGAGCTTCTGCGAGGCAGGATAAAGGATCGACTTCAGCGAGGTCTCGGCTTCTTTCAGCTTGTCTTGGTCGACGTAGAGCATCGCCTGCTGGTACTTGCCAGGGAAGAAGTGGCGATCGTCGACGGCGAGCTTCGACAGGAGCTTGATCGCCTGGCCCGAGTCACCCTTGCGGGCCGCGGCGTTGCCGGCGAAGTAGAACCAGTCGGTGCCGAAGGCCGGCGCGGATTTTCCCTTGAGGTCGACGCCGTCGGCGACGATCTCGACGAGGTTGTGGATCGGGCGGCGCTCGGAGACGCGGCGCAGGAGGTCCCAGGACGGACGTAGGTCGTCGTCCATCGGGTTCTTCGCGAGCTTCAGGGACTGCGAGGAGTAGATGGCGGCGAGGATCGGGAAGCCGGCCTCGTTCAGCATCGTCGCCTGAGTCGCGAGCAGCGAGATGCGCTCGTCGAGCGGCAGATTGTCGCCCTTCTCATGGATGCGGGCGAGCTCGGCCCACATCTTCGGCTTCGAGATGTCGCCTTGGCGATAGTTCCGCTTCAGCGCGAGGTACTTCTCGCGCAGAGTCGGGATCTTCTTCGCCTTCTTCTTCTTCGTCTTGCTCGAAGACGGCTTCGCCATCAGCCCTTGCGTGGCCGGGAGGGCGACGCTGAACGTGAGTGCGATGATGGTGCCTCTAATGAGTCGCATGGCGTTCGTGCTCTTTCGCTCTCAGTTGAAGAAGTAGCTGAGGCCCAAGTCCCATGAGTACGTGTTCTTGCTCGTCGGCTTGCCGGCGCGGCTCTCTCTGTAGATGCGGTCGCGGGCGTCGATGCGGACGGAGACGGCCTTGCCGAGGTAGAAGCGCTGGCCGACACCGAACGACATGCCGTTTTTCGTGCCTTGATCGGTCTCGACGCGGGTGTAGCCGCTGGTGAAGTAGAGGTCGGTGTAGACGATCCACTTGTTGAGCAGGTTGAGCTTGCCGTAGAAGGGCGCCGCGACCGCGGTCACGTCTTGCATCGCGTGCACGGCGTTTACTTCGGGATCGGGCGTCACGACGCGCTGCTCGGCCGTCGGATCCGCGGGGATCGCGTTGCCGCTCGCGTCGCGCTCGGGCAAGGGCAAGTATTTGACGCTGTTCAGCGCCGTCCGGTCGGCTGAGTCGCGCACGGTGGTGCGCGCCATCTGGATGTCGACGCCGAGCCATTCGTTGAAGAACATGCCGACGCGGCCGCCGGCGAGCGACGTATCGAGATACGCCTCGTCGATGACCTGACCCGCCATCATCCCGAACTCGGGGCGGAACGCCTTCAGGAAGTAGCGATTCTGCAGAACCGAGACCGGCTCTTTGCTCGATTTGCCGCGGATCTCGTTCGGATTGAGATCGAGCGCCCAGCCCGTTTGCGCGGCCATAGCTAGCGTCGCCCCGAAAAAGAGAGCGAAAGCCTGGAGACGTTTCATGACGTGCGTTCCTCTAGTTTCGTTTCGCCGATTTCGTGATGACAAACGGCGGACAAGACAGCCGGATTTTCCCGACGTATCTTCCTTCGGACCTGCAGGCGATAAATTTAGGCATTTGTGAAAGCCGCCGTCGGCCCTCGCCCGATAAGGTGGCAATTCGCGAGGCGGCTTGGACGCTTAGACGAAGCCCCGGGGCTAGAGATCCCGGGGCTTAGCGTCCGCAATTTGCGTCGAAGAGGTGGTCTACGGGCGGATTAGGGGAATCATTAGGGCCTTCTCGAGAACCATCTGGGGCCAGTTGCCGAAATCAGACCACATATCTGAAGGTGATCCTGAAAGAGCGCAAGCTCCGATATCCCGACCTCGCGGCGCAACTCGGCCTCTCGCTGCCGACGGTGAAGCGCATGATGGCGGATGGCGACATGCCCCTGGCGCGCTTGCTCGCCGTTTGCGACTGGCTCGGCCTGACGCTCAAGGATCTTGCTCTCGCGATCGACGCGCGGGCCCAAGCAACGCTGCGCTTCACGCTGGCGCAAGAGAGTTTCTTCGCCACGAGCCCTGCGCACTTTGCCTACTTCACGCAGCTGCTGAACCGCAAGCCGGTCGTCGCAATCGAGAAGCAGCACGGCATCTCGCGCAAGAGCAGCGAGCGCTACCTCCGCGACCTGGAGAAGCTCGGCCTCGTCGAGCGCCTCCCCGCCCTCGGCGTCCGCCTCCTAGCCGACGGCACCACGACCGCCTGGGACAATCATGGCCCGCTGGGAAAAACCTACGCTCGCTACTTCGTCCGGGCCCTCGCCGAGCGAGCCGTCGCCCAGCTGGAGGCCCGCGAGAACCTCCGCCTGGTCACAGGAAGCAAGTTCCTCACCGAAGAGCAGCGCCTCGCCCTGCATGCCGATCTGGAGGACATCGTTGCCAAATATCGCGCCGTGTCCCACGGCAACAAGATCACCGGCACCCAGGCCGCACGCGAGGTGACCTACCTGATGATCGTCGACACCTGGGACGACCCTTTCTTTCGGGAAATCCCCGAACTGGAATGAGCCTTGCAGCCTCTCGGCTTAGCTTCCCTCCTCGCAAGGAGAACCACATGAATGTGTTTACGCAGCTCAAGGCCGAGCACGACAAAGTGAAACAACTGATGGAACGCCTCGCCGCGACCCCCGACAACGGGGAAGAGCGTCGCGTGCTCTTCGCCGAGATCCGCCGGGACTTGATCGCTCACGCGAGGGCCGAGGATCATGCCTTCTACCGGGAGCTCGAGGACGACGACGAGCTGCACGACAAGATCGAGACCGCGCGCGCCGAGCACGCGGCGGTCGAGGAGCTCCTCGACGAGCTGCTACAAGCGGAGCGCACCGACGACGTCTGGCTCTTGCGCTTCGCAACGCTGCGGAAGTCGGTCGAGCAACACGTGCGCGAAGAAGAGCGCGACGTCTTTCCGATGGCACGCACTGTCCTGGACAGCGAGGATGCTGAGATGCTCGGGCGCGCGCTGGCGACGAAGGAAGCGGAAGTGCGGCTGCGGCTCTGAGTCCGTCTGCGTCGGAATGAATGAGCCTTGGCGGCACGACGTGCCGCCAAGGCCTTCAAATAACCGCGTCCACCCGGTTATCAGCGAATGGCCGAGGGGCACAGGGACTGCGTCTCCGCCGTGTCGCGCACGACGAGGAGGGCAGGATCCTGGGCGACTCGGTCAGCGATGATCGGCTTGCAGTAGGTCGCGAGGTCTTGAATGGCTTCGAGCTCGCCACACATGATCTCGACGTCGATGTTGTCGACCTTCTTCTCGACCTTCTTGAACTGTTGACACGCAACTTGGGTCGGCGAGGCGTCTTGCGGATAGAACTGATGCGCCACCTCGAAGCCCTTCATGTGCACGGCGGCGCCGATGTTCAGCGTGTTCGGCAGAGTCGCCTGGCTCGGATTCGCGTCCACCCATTCGTACTGGAGCTGATTGCAGGTGATCGTCGCCTTGATCGGCTTCAGCTGATCGTTCCGCGTGAGCTCAGCGCATTTCGAGCGCAGCTCGTCCAGACTCATCCCGTACCGGCCTTGCTCTTGGCCGCCTTCGTTGTCGCCGAAAGCTGCCGTCGCCGCGAGCACCATCAAACCACTCACAATCATACGCACGAGCATGTTCGAACTCCTTCTAACGTTTGGGTAACCACGAGACTCTCAACCGCCGCCAACCATCAGAGGCCGACGATCTGGCGCACGATGTCCATGTGTTCTTGAACGGAGGCGTTCATGCTGCCTACGGCGGCGCCGGCGACCGGCACCACCGCGGCGTCCGGATGCGAGTCCCGCGACCGGCCGATCCATTCGCCGGCGATGACCTTGAACTTCCCGTCTTTGACGTCCGATTTGTCGACGAAAAGGCGATAGTCGTATTGAGGCGCCGCGCGATCGGCTTCGGAGGTCGCCGTCGGGCTCAGCGTCTCGCGGTGCCGGACCATCCAGGGGAACGCGCGGACCAGGAAAGCATTGGCGTTGTCGGGATCGGTTTTCACCGTCCACCGCATGCGGTACATTGGCTTGCTCCACACTTCCACGCCCGGATCGTCGTCGACCACGAAGGCTTGACGGCGCTCGCCCAGCTGCTTCATGACCAACTGATGGAAAGCTTCAGGCCGCAGATCCTGGATCGTCCCGTCGGTGTCGGCATTGCCCTGGTACCGGATGCCGTAGTATTTGACGTCGATCTTCTCGTGGATCTTCGTCAACAGCGCCTTTTGATCCAAGACCGTGAAGTCGACGTTCTGGACCTTCTTCGTGGCGGCCGGCTCTTTCGAGAGGATCGACGCCATCGCCCAGGCATTGCAAAGGCCTTCCCACGTATCGGCATGCTCGACGTCGACGCGATCGCGCTCGAGATTCGTGGCGTTGCCCGCCGTCACCAGGTCGAGCTTCCGAAGCGGCGCCGCCTCACCGAGATAAAGATCGCCGCGGCGAAGCGGATACCAATAGCCGGCCCAAGGACGATCGACCTTCAGCTCTTCCGCGGTCGCCGTCTCGGCGATGTAGAGCGTGCCGTAATCCGCCGTGACGTGCGCCACGGCCTCCGCTTCGCTCGGTTGATAGACGTACGCAGGAAGATCGGGAGTCGCCGGAATCGGCGGCGTTGCCGGCGTGTCGGGCGTACCGGGAGTGGTTGGCGTACCGGGCGTTCCAGGCGTCACGGGCGTGACGGGATTCGCCGCCGCTTCGGGCTCCGTCCCGGTTCCGGGCGTCCGGCGCAGCGCGAGATCAGCCTCCAGCATGCGGACGAGGCCATCGTACTTTGCCTGAAGACTGGCTTGCGCTTCGGGCGTTGCCTGATCGCCCTGCAGCAACGCGAGCAGCTCCGTCTGCTGGTTCAGCTGCAGAGAGATGTGCGCCAAGCGCGTTGCATCATTACGCTCCATCGCCGCATCGCGCTCGCTCTTCAACTGCCCGATGCGCTCCGCGACGCGGTCGCACTCGGCTTTGCTCTCCGCCTCACACGGCACGACTGGCGATGGTTCCACAGAATTGCTGCCGCCGCCGTCTTCCGACTCGCACCCCGCGACTGCCAGAGTGATGCCGATTCCACATACGCCGAAAAGCCGATGCCACGTCATCATCACGTGAAGTCCTTCTTCGATGCTTGCCGTTTGGGACGCGCGGGGCCATGAGCAAACGGCATGCCAGCGCTCGCGACGACTGAAATGCCAGCCCAGCGGCATCAGCGCTCGAAGAACTGCTCATGCGCGTATCCACCTGCAACCGATTCACGACAACGACAAGAAGGCGCGAAAACGAAGAGACCTGCCCGAAGTTCGGGCAGGTCCTTGCGATCCTTGGCTCGCGCTACATCGCGGTCAGAGGTTGCCGGCAGCGCGCAGCTCGTCTTCCTTCTTCTTTGCCAGCTCACGCACTCTGGCGAGGTTTTTCTCGACGATCGCCTTCTGAGGCGCCGTCAGCGCCGCGTCGGGTGCCGCGGTGTAGAGGTAGTTGTACGCTGCATCGATCTTCTTCAGAGTGTCGGCGCGAGTCGCGGCCGGAAGCTGCGCAGAGAATTTTTTGATCTTCAGCGCGTTCTCCAGGGCGCCGGTCAGCGAAGAGACGAGGACGTCCTCGGTGGCTTCGATCGGCTTCTTCGTCAAAGCCAAGGTGCCGTCGAGCAGGCCGTAGATCGCCGACTTCTCCGGGGCGCCCCAGTCGCCTTGGCTACAATCGTAGAACTTCCAGATGTCCTCGTCGGTGCAAAAGGGCAGGGCGGCGCCGCGCGGCGCTTCCCCGAAGTAGCCCCACCGGATCGCGGCGACGTCGTAGCGGCCCGGACCCTTGTAGTGGGCGCGCTCGGCACGGGGTGAGTAGTCCATGACCGATGCGGATTCGTTGGCAGTCAGCTCCGTCGAGCCTCGGAAGTTGTGGCGCAGGCCGAGGACGTGGCCGACTTCGTGGGCGATCGTCTCGAGGTAGTAGCCCTGCATGTAGCTGGCGTAATTTTGCGTCAGGTCGCTGAGGTAGGGAACGACCGGCTTCTCGCCCGGATCGCGGTCGAAGCGAACGTTGCCGAGCGTGCCGGAGAGGATCGGCAGACCGCCGGCGCCCATGCGCTGGGAGAAGTCGGTGATGCCTTTGTACATCTCGAGGACGCTGCCGCCGTTGAGGTAAAGGTTGCCGCCCATGACGAGGCCCGTGTCGGGCTCGACGATCATCTTGGCGACGCCAGCCCAGCCGATCTCGTCGTCTAAACCGTTGAACCATTTGACGACGTTGAAGCGCGGGTCGCCGGCGTCGAGGGAGGCCGGAGCGTCGGCGACCTTGATGACGCTGCCGTTGCCGAAGCCAGCGTTCCACGACAGGATGGCCTTCTGCGCCACCGACTTGAACTCGGCCGGCACGTCCTTCAGATAGAAGGTGATCGAGCTCGAGGCGTCCTGCGCGTCGCCGATGGCGAAGCGCTGGATCTGCACGTCGTTCGACTCGCCGCCGAGGTCGGGACCGAAATAGCCGACCGACTTCGCGAGACCGTCCGCCACCTTACGATTGCGATTGATGCGGGCGAGCGTCTTCTTGCGCTTCAAAAAGACCCGAATGGTCACTTTGCCGGCGTGGTCGCTGACGAAGTGGTCGATCGTCTGGTTGCCGAAGATGTCTGTCTTCAGAACCGCCTGACGGATCGTATGGAGAAGGTCGACGACCAAGGTGTCGGCGTCTTGCTGGATCTTGAGGACGCGCGGGGCGCCGCTCGAGACCCAGTAGCCGTCCATGTCGCCTGCCGTGTAGATGCCGCCGATCGCGTCGATCAAGCCGCGCAGCTGGACGTCGTTGCCGGCGGAGGCGAAGTCGATCTCCGTCTTGCCGCTGACCGCCTTCGTGTTGAAGGAGAGCAGGGTCTCCTGGTTGGCGTCGGCCGTCAGCACGTCGAGCTTCTTCACGCCGCCGGTCGTCCGGGTGCGTAGCTTCACGTTCGTCGGGCGGATCACCATGTTGAGCGCGCTCGAGATGAAATCGTCGACCCCGATCACGCTCGCACCGAAGATGAAGGTGTCGGCAAGATCGCGGCTTTCCAGATACGCATACTGCGTCGAATTGGTACGGCTCTTCACCCACTCGAGGTTGGAGACGTCCGCGTCTCCGGCGCCTTGCGGTGCGCCGCAGCCGACTAGGCCAAAAAGGCCGCTAAGGGCGAACGCGATTCCTAGGCGCGCACTGACGCGATGGGACACGGGAGTCTCCTCGATGAATGGGACGAATGCTGTGCTTCGGGGGCGGACGAGAGCGAGCGGGGGAGACTGGCCGGCCAGTCAGTTGCGGAATCTATGAGATTCATGAAAGCGCGTCAATTGCGTCAGGCTGGCGGTGAGCGCAGAAAGTGCTATTTTGGCGCGATGAAAGTCGACTACGCCGCAGTCGGTTGCGAGCGAGGCGATGCGGCGCGTCGCGATGGCGGACCGCTCGGGATAGACCGTGGCGCGAAAGCGCCAGGGTCTATCCCGAGCGGAGCGAGGGATCTCGGCGATTACACCTGCGCCGCCGCTTCCCGGCAC
>JANOTL010000177.1:0-13952 GCA_031416315.1 Pseudomonadota bacterium | reverse complement strand
ACGCTCCCACTAGCCGGCGTATTACCCGCAACGCCACCGCCTACGCCAGGGTGACCAAACGCCCGCCTTCAAGTCGCCGCGGTCAGACTTACTCCACCGTCGTCGACGGCTCGATGATCACGTCCACGCGCCGGTTTTGGGCGCGGCCGGCTTCCGTCTTGTTCGTCGTCAGCGGCTTGGTGTCGCCGTAGCCGACCGTCGAGATGCTCTCGGCCGCATAGCCGCTGGAGGCCAGGTAGCCGCCGATGGCCGAAGCGCGCTCGTTCGAAAGCTTCGTGTTCGCGGCGGAGGAGCCGTTCGCGTCGGTGTGCCCTTCGACCGTCACGTGCGCGGCACGCAGGTCTTGGATCACGCGCTGAACCTTGCCGAGGACCGGAAAGCTCTCCGGCGGCAGGTTCGCCTTGCCCGAGGGGAAGGCGATCGTCTTCATGCGGATGATCAAGCGGTCGCCGTCACGATAGACCTCGGCTTCCGAGGGCGAGAATTTCGCCTTGGCGGCTTCGAGGCGCGCGTCGGCGAGCTTCTCCTGCTCGAGCTTGGCGTTCACCTGCGAGTTCGCGGCGGTCAGCGCCTCGGTCTGGGCGTTCGCCGTCCCGAGCTCGGCGCTGGTCGCCGCGCCGGCCGCGACTTGGGCGTCGAGCTTCTTCTTCTGCGCCTCGCGGTCGAGCACCACCGACTCAGCGTCGGACTTGTCCGCGACTTTGACCTGGCGGGACACGTCGAGAAGGCGCTGCGCGCCGGCATTGGCGGCGGCAGACTGCGCCTCGATTCCGGCTTTGTCGTGGCGGTTTGCGGTGATGAAGGCGTCGGCATCCGCAAGCGCCTTCTTCGCTTCTTTGAAGGTCCGTCCGGCGTTTTCTTTCGCGCCCTCTTTCTCGGCCTTGTCGATCGTCGCGGCGGCAGCGGCGAGCTTGTCGATCTTGATCGCCCGCAGCTCGAGGGCCGCATAGCGCTGAGTCAGGGGCGCCCGGCTGTTGGCGGCGGAAGCGAGATCGTTCTTCTCGATGTCCTGCGTCGCCTTCCTCAGCTCCTGGTCGGCCTCGGTGAACTCATCTTTCAGGAACTTCGGCGCCTTGGCCGAAAGCGCATCGGCGCGCGCGTCAACGACGGTCTTCAAGCTCGTCTTCGAGACTTCCGCCACCTCGGTGGCCTTGTTCAGGTTGGCGCGGCCTTGAGCCACGTAGCCGAGGATCTCGGGCGTATCGGCGGCCTTCGCGCGGCTCTGCTGCGCCTTCTCGAGGGCAGTGACGCCTTCCTCGAAGTAGCCCGGTGACAGGACGTCGACCTGCGCGGCGACCGCAGCGGTGCGCTGGGCCTCGAGCTTGGCGATCTCCTCGGACGGGTTCGCGGTAGCCGGGATCTCTTGGACGGGGATCCGGGTGCAGGCATGGCTGCCGAGGACGAGGACGCCGGCGACGGTCGCCTTGAGGATCGCGCTATGGGAGAAAAGCATCAGTTTCCAATCAGTGAAGAGAAGAGTGACTTATTTCGAGTTCTTGTCGAGCTTGCTGATGAAGCCGTCGAGCTCGCGCTCGGCTTCGTCTTTTGCGAGCCCGTAGTGAGTGTGCAGCTTGCCGAGGAGGCGATCTTTCTTGCCGGCGATGAGCTCGACGTCGTCGTCGGTGAGCTTGCCCCATTTCTCCCGCACGGCGCCTTTGAGCTCGAGCCAACGGCCTTCGACTTGGTCCCAGTTCATCGCGGTATTCCTTTGTTTGGTTTCTTGATTTGAAGGTAGCATTGAAAATTCCGAACAGATACTAATATAAATTCTACGAAGTATTAGTAGATGGCCAGCTGGCCATGAATCATTTCCGCGACATTGAAAAGGATGAAAAATGACCGACGTCATCGTGTTTCTAGACTCCGCCCATGCCAACATTTTCGAGATCGCCAGCAAAGAGGGCGACCTCGCGCCGATGGCGCCGCGTCACATCAAAAAGCATTTGGGCGCCAACAACTCGCCGCAGGAAAGCGACGAGCCCAAGTTCTACAAAGACCTGTGCGCCGATCTGCAATCCGCCGGTCGCATCTTGCTGGTCGGCCCAGGCAAGGCGAAGGCGGAGTTCAAGCACTATCTCGAGAAGCTCAGCGACAAGCACACGAACGAGAAAGTGGTCGGCGTCGAGACCGTGGATCACCCTTCCGACGCGCAAGTGATCGCGCTCGGCAAGAAGTTCTTCGACAGCCACCCGTAAGCCGCGGTCAGGGCGCGCTGAGCACGCTCGGCTCGGGCGCGACCGCTTTCGACCACGTGACGTCGAGAGCCGTCACGTCCGTCGTCAAGGGCACGACGGTGAAGCTCACGTCCACGACGTCCGCAAGGGCGATCGTAGACGCCGAGGCCGTCGTCGCCTCCGAGCCCGCGGGCGCGCCTGAGCCCGAGCCGTCGCGAGGGAGCGTGAGCCACCAGGCCTCGGTCGTGCGTGCGCCGGGAACCCGGTGGCCGCCGGCCACGATGCGCTCGTCCGCGCGTTCGTAGATCAAGCTCAGCTCCTGGGGGACGGCGGCGGTGCGATACGTCCGCGCCCAGAGGACGCCGCCACCGTCGCCCAGCCGAAGGACGAAGCCGCGCAGGTCGTCGGCCGCCACCGTGGAAACTCCGGAGACCACCGCGCCGTCCTTGGTCTTGCCGATGGCCGTCGGTCTGACGTTCAGCGCGAGCTCCGTACCCCAGCTCCTCGCCCCGTCCGCGTCGACGCGCACGGCCCAAGGCGCTTTCGTCAAAGCGTCGTCGGCAAAGCGCTCCTCGAACCCGGCGACCACGACGCCGCCGGAGCCGTCGGCCGCGAGCGCCGTCGCCTCTCCGGCCGCGACGCCCTTAGCCCACACCGTACTGCCGTCGGCGGCGATCGCCGCGACGAAGCCGAGAAATTTCGTCGTGTCGCCGCTCGGCGCCCGCGTCGTGCCGGCAAGATACGCGCGGCCGTCAGGC
Organism: Pseudomonadota bacterium; assembly: GCA_031416315.1. GTDB lineage: Bacteria > Bdellovibrionota_B > Oligoflexia > Oligoflexales > CAIYRB01 > JANOTL01. The sequence continues at coordinate 11,020 of JANOTL010000177.1, read as the reverse complement.
CCCGCGGCAACGGCGTTCGCGCCGTCGAGATCGATCGGGCCTTTGAGCCTCGAGAAGCTCAGGACGGCCCCGGCCGCATCGAGTCGCAAGAGGAAGGCGTCGTCGCTCGTATCGTCGCCGTCATAGGTCTTGCCGGCGACGAGGATCGCGCCGTCGCTGGCTTCTGCTAGCGCGTTGACGAAGTAGACTGCTTGACGGTCGATGCTCTTCGCCCAAAGGAGTCGTCCCGCACCGTCGAGCCGCAGCACTGCCAGCCGGCTTCCGTAGGTGCCGACGGCGAGAACGTCGCCATTGGCGGCAACTGCCAAGCGATCGATCGAAGGCATCGTCCCGCCCGTCATGCCGTAACGCCAGTCGACCACGCCCTCGGCGTCGTGCTTTTGCACGTAGCCGAAGGAATTGCCGCTGCGAGCCAAGACCATACCGCCGTCTCGAGACGCTGCGGCCGTCACGAACCCGACCTTATCGTCCTCGGCGCCGTCCGCGACGTAGCGCCAACCAAGGGTCGCGTCCTCTCCGGTTCCGCCCTTCGCGTTGCACGCTTTTATCCCAAGATCTTTCTCCAGGAAGGTGATCGTGTCGCTCCAGTCGGCGATCTTGAGGCCGAAGATGCCGGCTTTCAAACCTGCTTCGGCCTCGACGCCGACTTGTGCCGTGGCGCAGGCGGAGAGATCGGCCGCCGGCTCGGCCCTGACTGTCGCGAAGGCTCCTGCGCCCGCGTAGCCGCCGGCGACGCCGTAGAGCGCCAAGCTTGCGCGTGCCCCGAGGCTCGCCTTCGCTTCGACCTGCGTGCCGGCGATCGTCGGCGCTTGAAAGGAGCCGTCGGCGGCCCCTTCCTTGATCAGCTGGACCCCTCCGGCGAGGTAACCCGCGCCGACGCGAAACGAAGCCTCTTCCGAGGCGCTCGTCCGGAACTTCGCCACCGCCGCGCCGCCAACGCCCATCGTCAGGTCGATGCCCGAGGTGAGGACGAGCGGAAAAGCGCCGACCGGCACCACGATCGGCGGGAAGACCATGACGCCCACGGCGACTTTCTTCGAGAACGCGGCGGCGGCTTCGCCCTTGAGCTCGACCGTCCCTGACTCCTTGCCGCGGACCGCCACCGTCAGCTCGTCGATCGACAGCGTCCCGGTGCGAAGCGTGAGGTCGAGGCCGAGGTCGAAGAAGAGGGACGCCGTCATTTGCACTTGGTCGTACGTCGTAGCCGTATCGCCGTCGACGTCGAGGACCGGCACGTCGGTCATTCCCAGCGTGAAACCGCTCTCGTCGCCAAGCAAGGGCACGCCGCCGGCCGCCGGCGTCTTGACGACGGAAGCGCCCGAGAGCTGTGGCGCGTAGATGGCCTTGGCCGGGTCCAAGGCGATTTTTACCGAAAAATTGGCCGATTCGAGGGCGTCGGCCAACGAGGCTTGGCTGACTGAAAGCCGCCACAGCCCCCCTTCCTGGGCCGCCGTCACGACCTTGACCAACGCTCCGCTCGGCGTCTTCTCGCCGATCCGTGCGACGATCACGTCTCCAGCCGCGAAAGCGGCCGGCACGTCCCCGCTCGCTTTGAGCATCAGCACGCCGGCGGCGAGGTCGAAGGTTTCGATCGCCGCCGTGCCTTCCGCCGACAGCACGCGCGTATGCTCGCGGGGCACGGCGAGACCCTCGACCGTCACGCCGGGGGGCATGACCTCCGGCGGCACAGGGGCAGGCGTGTCGTCGCTCCGATTCCTGCTGCTGCAGCTGGCGGAGATCCCGCAGGCGAAGACGAGGGCGCTAGCATGACGCAGAAGGGACGAGAGGCGCATGTTGACTCACTGAAAGTGATCGATGACGGTGGACCTGGACTTCCTATAATGGCTGTCGTGACGAGAACTTGCGACTGCTTCTGTCGGGCGTCTGGCAGAGCCGCAGCCTTGCCAGAGGCAACTGCCGAACCTCCGAGCGCTTTACGGCGCAGGCACAATGTCCAGGTCCAGCGACGTCGATCAGTATGTGACTTCCGGAGCTTGGCGGATCGAGAGACCATGGCGAACGCCCCTCCCAGCACAGGATCTCGGCAACGCCATGGCGGACGAGCAGGGTGCGGTCGACTTCGTCATCCTGGAATAGCCGCGCCATTCTATGAATTTCAATATACATTTTACGGAATCATTGACAGTTTTATTAAAAAACCATAGAAAGGACTTCGCCGCCTCAATCTCGTCCATCCAGGAGCCTCGCCTTGAAACACGCCGTCTTGGCCGCGATCCTCGTCCCCGTCTCGCTGCTTGCGACCCCTTCGTTGGTCTCGGCAGCGCCCTTCACCAACGGTCCGACGCTGGAGATGGGAGGCGGCTCCCACGGCGCGCCGCGCGACACGTTCCTCCGGTTCATGGAGACGCGGGTCAAGCCTGCGATGGATACGCTGGCCACCGACGGCTACGCGATGTGCTCCCGAACCGTCGTCGGCGAGGCGTACGCAGCGGCCGACTCCAAGGTGCGTTGGAAGGTCGACGGCTTCGGCGGCATCGCCAACGTCAAGAAGATCGTCGATAAGCTGATCGTCCGCTTGAACGGCCGCAAGGTCACGCTGGCGACGCTGCCGGCGGAGATCGGCGCCGTCGCTCCCTCGGTCAATCGCTACGACCTCGCCACGTTCCTGGGCCTCGCCTGCGGCGGCGGCGTGCGCGTCGGCTTCGACGAGGGTTACTACTCCGTCAACGTTCACTACGACGTGACCGAGGAGCGCTCCGGCCGCAGCTTCGGCGTCGGCGAGAGCCGCGGCGCCAACGATGCCTCGGACAAAGCGTACCTCGACGACCTCGAGGCCTATTCGCGCGCTTCCGGTGACGACCTTCCGGACTTCTATGCCGCCTTGTTCGGCTCGCTCCTCGCCACCGACAACACCGGCTTCGCGGTCGTCGAGGACGAGGGCAAAATGGTCCTCACCGACTTTCTCGCCGTCTACATCGCCGAGCAAGCCCGGAACCTCATGGACGGCCACGTGTCGCCGCACTGGGATGCCGCCCTCCTCGAGGTGACGTTGCTGGCGGGCTTCCACGCCGGCCAAAGCGAGTTGAAGCTCTATTACAAGAACGCCAGCACCGGCAGCGTCACCTTCACTGACCGGACCTTCCGCCAGCAAGCATGCGCCGTGCCCTCGTCGCCCAAGGACGCGCGTCTCAACGACTACTGGCAGTTCAGCCGCAACATCCAGGATGCAGCCAACTGCCGCCGCAGCGGCATCAACATCACCAACGGCGAGTTCCGCAAGCTCGGCACCGCCATCACCCGCCACGTGCGCGAGAATCACCCGGCCACCTATGCCCGGGTGAAAGCCTCGATGGACCTGAGCGGCAGCCCGACGAACCTCTACAACAGCCTCTCCAAGTATCTGATCAGCACCTCGGCCCCGCGCACGATGACGGCCGCCAAAGCGGCCTCCATCACCGCGGCGTGGCTCGAGATGCTGGAGATCGTGACGGCTGATGCGGACGTGATTTCGGCGACGCTTTGATCCGCCTTAATCGAGGTCGTCATGGATGGTGACGCCCGACGTTGCGACGACTGCGCTTACGAATTCAGCCGAAGGCCTTCTCCAAGGTCTTCAGCTCCCGCTCCTCGGCCTCGGAGATCTTGGAACCCAGGCCGAGAAATCCACCGGCGGCCGTAGCGACGGTGCGAGCGCGACCGAGGATGCTCGTGCGCAGGGTCGTGAAATCTCCGGCACTCAAGACGTCGCGAAGTCCCGAGACGTAGATCGACCAGGAGTCGAATAGAGAAGTAGGCGGCGGTTGCTTCAGCCAGGAGAGCAAGAGCTCGTAAGACTGGCTGGCCGCGTCGATCCCGTGCTCGGCGGCAGCTTTCAGGATCGCCGCGTTCTCCGAGGCATCGATCTTCCCATCGGCCCACGCCACGCGCACGAGCGGCACGAGCGTGAGCGGCAAGGCCACCGCCCCCGTGACGCCGAGGTCGACCAGGTTGCCGAGCACCTTGGGATCTTTGACGCCGGTCGCTTTGGCGAGCTCGGCGATCTGCGTTTCGCGCGCTTGGCTCGAGCGCAGCTTTTCGACCGCCTCACGGTTTTGGCGGACGAAGAACTCGTCCTCCAGCCCTTGGCGCCGCGAGTCCCAACCTGACTTGTCCATGGTAGCTCCCTCGATGAAATCGTTCTCAGGAACGTATCAAGGAGCTGGTGAGAGATCGAGAAGCTCTTGCTTTGGTATCGGGCCTAATACCCGGTGCGAGATCGCGCGGCGCAACGCTCCTGGCCTTGTGCAGCTTCCGATAGCTCTCGATCAGCCTCTGGTGCTTGTCTAGACCTTCGAGGTTCATGCTCGTCTTCGTCAGACCGTGGAACCTGAGCGCGCCGGTCACGGAGCCGACGGCGTCACGGAGGACCTCTGCCCCGAACATCCGCGTCAGGTTCGGGACGTAGTGCTCGATCGCGAGCGCCTCGTCGAGCGAGATGGTGAGCACCGCGTTAACCGCCTGGTAGAACAGCTTGCGGGCGACGGTGTTGTCGTTGAACGCCAAAAACTCCTCGACCTCTTCTTTCGCCTCGGCGAGCTTCCCGAGCGCCAGGTAGCTCAAGAGCTTCAGCTCGCCGACGTTGAGCTGGCCCCAAACGGTGTTCTCGTCGAAGACGATGCCGATGAGCTCGGAGATCAGCTCGTAGCTGCCGAGCTGGCGCTCATCCAGGCGTTCGACCAAGTCCAGAAGATCTTCGTCGTCCAAAGAGTGAATATTGAGAATGTCTTCTCTGAAAGCGAGGGCTTTGTTGGTGTTGTCCCAGACTAGGTCTTCGATCGGATAGATCTCGGAGAAGCCCGGCACCAGGATGCGGCACGCCTTGCTGCCGAAGTGTTCGTAGACGGCGACGTAGACCTCTTTACCGAGGTCCTTCAAGAGGCCGAAGAGGTACGCGCTTTCTTCTGCCGTCGTTCCGGAGAAGTCCCAGTCCGCGAATTCGTGGTCGTGCTTCTCGCTGAAGAACTTCCAAGAGATCACGCCGGTCGAGTCGATGAAATGCTCGACGAAGTTGTTCGGCTCCGTGACGGCGAGGCTGTTGAACGTCGGCAGCGAGACGTCGTTGAGGCCCTCGAAGCTGCGGCCCTGGAGGAGCTCCGTGAGGCTGCGCTCGAGCGCCACCTCGAATTTCGGATGCGCGCCGAAGGAGGCGAAGACGCCGCCCGTCCTCGGGTTCATCAGCGTGACGCACATGACGGGAAATTTTCCGCCTAGGGAGGCGTCCTTGACCAGGACGGGGAAGCCCTTGGCTTCGAGCTCGGTGATGCCCGCGAGGATCTTCGGGAATCGTTCCAGGACGGACCTCGGGACATCGGGCAGGGCGATTTCTTCGGCGATGATTCGCTTTTTCACGGCGCGCTCGAAGATCTCGGAGAGGCATTGAACCTGCGCTTCGGGGATCGTGTTGCCCGCGCTCATGCCGTTGCTGACGAAGAGGTTGCCGATGAGGCTCACCGGAAAGTACACGGTCTCTTTGTCCGACTGCCGCACGAAAGGCAGAGCGCAGATGCCGCGCTTCGTCTGGCCGGAGTTCGTGTCGATCAGATGCGCGGCCTTCAGCTCCTTGTCGGGATTGTAGATCTTCAGACAGAAGGGATCCAAGAGGCCCTTCGGTAAAGCGTCCCGTGCCCCCGGCTTGAACCAGACCTCCTCCGGGTAGTGGACGAAGTCCTTCTCGGCGATGTCCTCGCCGAGGAAGTGGCTGTTGTAGAAGTAGTTGCACGAGATCCGCTCGATGTACTCGCCGAGGGCCGAGCACAGGGCGCTATCCTTGGAGGCGCCCTTGCCGTTGGTGAAGCACATCGGCGACGCCGCGTCGCGAATGTGCACCGACCAGACGTTCGGGACGATGTTGCGCCACGACGCGATCTCGATCTTGATGCCGAGGGACGACAGGATGCCCGTCATGTCGACGATCGTCTGCTCGAGCGAGAGATCTTTTCCGAGAATCATGGTCTCGGAGTCGCTCGGCGCCTTGCCTTCGTAGATCAAGCCCGCGTCGCTGGCCAAAGACTCGACGGCGTCGATCTTGAATTCCGGCCCGCGCTGCACGACCTTCTTGACCGTGCATCGATCGATCGAGCGCAGGATGCCGTCGCGATCAGCCGCCGTAATGTGCTCCGGCAGCTCGACCTGAATCTGGAAGGTCTGCTTGTAGCGGTCGTCCGGGTCGATGATGTTGTTTTGCGAAAGGCGGATCCCTTCGGTCGGGATCTTGCGCGCGAGACAGTAGACGCGGACGAAGTAGGCGGCGCAGAGCGCCGAAGAGGCGAGGAAATAGTCGAAGGGGCTCGGAGCCGTGCCGTCGCCCTTGTAGCGGATGGGTTGGTCCGTGGTGACCGTGAAGTCATCGAACTTGGCTTCGAGTCTTAGGTTTTCAAGAAACCGGACGTTGATTTCCAAGGGCCGCTCTTTTCCTGAATGGGTCGGAGCGTGCTTATATATAAAAAACGACGATGATGGTAGGCTTTCATGTCATCATTCTAAGAGATTCCATTGGTTACGGTCTCACGTTCGCGGGCTATTGGTATGAGAACACCAGCTCACGAAACTGATTTCCCGCCGGGTCGAAGCTCGCCATCGGAACCGACCACACGCCGCGTACGAGCGGCCGCATCAGCTCCTTACCGAGGCGTCGAAGCGCGAAGCTCGCCTTTGCATCGGCTCCGAGCGCCGCAATTCTCGTGATCTGCTCCATGAGCGCCGCGCGTTCCGCAATCGTCTCACTCGTACGCACGCGTCGCATCAGCTCGTTCACGAGATAGGCCGAGAGCTGCAGAAGCTTGATTCTAGCTTCGCGACCTTCGAGCGTCGGAGGCTCCGCGACGCAAATCGATCCACCCGCGCGTCGCGGGACGAGCATCCAGCGCTTTCCGACCCAGGCGTCGTGGGCTACCAGGCGGTCCCTCACTTGGTCGTCGTATGCGGCGTCTAGTGTTTGGAGCGCTTCCTTTGGCAGCGGATCGGCCCGCTTCCCAAGGTCCTTTAGCAGGCGTTCCAATCCGTTCAGGTAATTCGCGACGTGCGTCTGAACCTTGCGCCGCGCCGCCGCCGGAAGTCCGCGCGCGACCATGACACCGTCGCCGAGCAGCCAGCGGACCTGCAGCGCGTAGTACGCGCGCATCTGCAGCATCCGGCGCTGGCGGATGCGGTCGATCGCGACGTCTTCGAGCGCATCGAGCGTCGTGAGCCCCGTCCGATAGAACTCGGCGAAGTATTCCTTGAAGTCCCCCCCGTCGGGAGCGGCGTCGCCGAGAAAGGTCGGTAGCCCCGGAATGCGGCAGAAGCGCCGATGAAACTCCGAGATCCCCTGAAACGACTCGATCGCCGCATGCAGATCATGCAGTGGCAAGAGCGTGTCGTCGTAAAATTCATGCACCTGATCGGCAAGCGACGCCGCATAAGCGCTGCCGCCGCGCGGCTGCCAGAGGCGGGTCTTGCGGCCGCGGAACCCCTCCAGATACACGTCCAAAATTTCTTCGCGATCCTCGATGCCGAGCGCCTGGAACGCGCGCGCCGGATGAAAGAAGGCGTTCTCCGCCGTCCGCCGCTCCAGCGCGTACTCGCCGTCCGGCAAACGCACGCGGATGGCCCCGCTCACCACGACGTCGCTGAAGAAGAAGCAATACCCCTCGGCCATCAGCGAGAACTCGACGAAACTCTGCCGGCCGCGTGGCCGCCAACGCCCGATGAAGTAAGGCTCCCAAAGCGCGACGTGCATCATCTCGTGCGCCAAGGTCGTGAACGCGTCGACCGCCGTTTTCAAGGTCCTGAGCTCGTGACCCAGGCCATCGGATGCCGTCGCCGGCAGCGGGCTGTGCGGCCGCTGCGACAGCGGATTCCACTCCTCGTCGCTGGCCCCTTCCTTCGTCGCGTTCACCGCGCTCATCGTCCGAAAGAGGCCTTCGACCCCCTGCACGTTCCGTATGAACAGGAGATCGGCGTTCTTTCCACCCGCGATCAAGGCCGTAAGCACGTCGGCATAGGTTTCGAGCGCTGCGGGGCCTTGGGGAGGTAGCGGGCGCATTTTCGGGCTCTTCATGCGTCACTGGTATCATGGAACAAGGAGCCGCGCGCCCCAAAGCCGCGCGTAAACGGGCGCGTTCATAGGAGAAGCGCTCTCCCTTGGGATTTTCGCCAAATCTCCGAAAAGCCTCGCATTCCAGTCAGCAAGAACTTCCGGGCGCCTTGCCTCGAAGTGGGGACCATCGATGTAGAATCGAGGCAAAGCACTTTGACGTCCAAAGGTTTAACCGCGTCCACTTCGAGGTCGGCCAGGGCGACGCCGCGAAGGTTTACACGATCCGGATCGCCGATCCCCTCGAGAGCCCGGCCGCGATGGCCTTCGTGCGCGCGTACCGGGAGCTCCACAAGGAAGCGAACTCGCGCATGCTCGGCATCCTGAACCTAGGCAAGGGCTCGGGCGACAAGAAAGTCCGCGCGCTCGAGACGCTCTCAACCTACATCTTCCCGAACTGTCACCGGGGCGGGAACCAGCAGTTCAAGGATCTGAAAGAGGTTCCGTGAGCTAAGGATTCGAGAGAAGCTGCGAAGGGCCGCGGGGATCAACCCGCGGCCCTTTTCGTTGATTTTCCGGGAGAGATCGCATGCAGGACCAACAGCTAGTCGACGACGTCGTGCGTTTGAGTGGAGGCGATCTCCCTGGGGGCGTTGCGAAGCCGCGTTTGGACCTGTTCGAGACGAAGCTCGGGGCCAAGCTGCCTTCGTTCCTGCGGGCGCTCCTCCTCCGTGCGAACGGCGGTGAGAGCATTTTAGCGCGTTGGCATGGGCCTTATGTCCCGGACCATCTGGAAGGGCTGACTCGCGACACGCTTTGGGAGTATCTCCTGTCGACGGTCGCCGCGTCGTCGGGCGGCAAGCTTGATGCCACGCTTTTCGTCGGGAAGTACCTGCCGCTCGGCGACGACTATTCGGGCGAGATCTACCTGATCGACTTGCGGGATCGGCCGGGCCACCGGGTTCTGTGTTCCGCGGCAAACGCTAGTACCCCGGAAGCCTATGACGAGGATGCGAAGACTCTGGCTGCCTTCTTCGAGAGCGCTGTAAAGGCCGCTTCGGCGCCTCCCCAAACGGTTTCGAACGAGCCGATCATCGCAGCGCCTCTGCCGGAGGATACTGCGACGATTGCCTTCGTGAAGGCGATGTTCGGCACGCGCAAGGTCGAGGTCGAGGGCCTGCCCGTTCACGTCGGAACGCACCCGACGGAGCTCTGGTTCCGAACGCAAGGCGGACTTTCGAGCAGTTTTCGCTTCCGCTTCGACGTCCGAAAAGCGCCCTGGCGGTCTGTAGGCTACTTCCATTTCAGTACGAAGGCCGGCCCCGTTCTCGTGACGTGTGTCGACGCCGAGCTGATCGCCACGACCTACAAAAACGACTTCCTCGCCAACGACGTCCGGCTGACGATCTCGCCGCAGCTCCTTTCGGAAAGTCCCTTGGAGTTCGAAAGGTGCAAGCCCACGCTCGCGGGCGCAAGCCTCCGCATCTTCGAATCAGAATACCGGGAGCTCGTCGAACCAAAACTCGGCGGCGCGAGGTGCCTGGCCGTGCTGTTGGTGAAGGACGGGCTGGTGGCGCGAATTAGGTTAGATCTTGCGGCGCTTGCTGACGCGGCGCACGGTGAAAAGGCTGTGGAGCTGCTTCTGTCGTTTGGCTACGAATGGCTCGAGCGCGAAGATAGGGGAGGGGCAGGGAACCTGTCGTGACGGGTGGCTCGGAGTGCAAGCTCGGCGCCGGCGGCGGCAGGAGCCGCGATCCGAGGCCGCGGCGCCAAGTGACCCTCGCCATTCCGGCGCTTTGGCTCTTTCCTTTCGTGCGCGTCGTTCGAACCGATCGGAGCGAGTTCGAGTGGGGCGCGATGCTGAAGTATCCTTTCAGCCTGCCGCGGCTTTCGGCCGGCAGGATCGGAATTTGACGCCTACGGCCGTCATTCACCCGTCATGACCCATGCGGATATCCACTAGATCAAACTCTGACCCGCAAAAGTTGCGCGTCACATGATATGTTGCCCCTCAGAGTCCATGGCGTCGGTGACGCCGTGCCGAAACGAGCCACATCTGCGGAGAATTCACATGGCAAAGAAGAAGAAGGCGAAGAAGAAAGCCACGAAGTCGACAGCGAAGAAGGCTGCGGGCAAGAAGAAGACGACCGGTAAGAAGACCACCGCCAAGAAGGCGAAGACCCGCAAGAAGAAAGCGAAACGGACCACCAGCGGGAAGACGGGCGCGACGAAGAAGACTGCCAAGAAGGCCACGAAGAAAAAGTCGAAGAAATCCGCCGGTCGCAAGCCGTCGAAGAGCCTTCTCGACAAGGTCAAGATGGCCGTCACGGGCGCCGTCTCCGACGTCGCGCACGCGATCGGCGCCGACGGCAAGAGCTGAGCTTCTGACGCGCGCAACGTTGACGCGTCGGCGATGACCGCCTCTGCGTTGTGTTTCCCAGTGCCGATGGCGGTCGTCGACGGGCCGACGGTGACCTTGCCGTCGGTGGCGCGCGTTACTTTCGCTGCCGGACGGTACGGCGCTCATGCTGATCCAAACCAAGCAGTTATGACCCGCTCACGGCCCCGCTATCGCCTGCGCCGCTTCAATAACTGAAAAAGCAGCGCGTCGAATTTGGGCGATTCCGCCCGCGGCTGCCCCTGGAACTCGAGATGCGGGAACGAACCGTAACGAGCGCGCCTTCGCCGGCGTACTTCACGATGAAGCGCCGCGGCTTGTTCCGCGCCGGCATTAGCGACATGTCGACCGTCCGCGCGACCTGGGCGGTCGCAAGCGCCGTCGGCCAACCATTCGCGTCGACCGCAAGCGGTCGCCCGTCGTCCCTGGATGCCGAGGGGCGAAGCGTGGTTCCCTGGGCGGCCGAGCCGCGCCCCGGGAAGAGCCGGTTCGCCGCCGCCAATCGCACCGACGCCCGCCGAGGAGGTCTCGGCGTCCGGGGAGGCGCTTCCCTGCCTAGGACATGGTCCGCCCACAGGGACTTGAACCCCGAACCAAGGACTTATGAG
>JANOTL010000176.1:0-32456 GCA_031416315.1 Pseudomonadota bacterium | reverse complement strand
TTGGAATGTCGCTGGCGCCGGCGAGCCAGACTTTGACCGTGCCCGCAGTCGGGGTCAGATCGATCCTGAAAGCTTTGAGGTTCTTGCGAGCGATCAGCTTCGAGAAATAGACGCCGTCGACGTTGCAGACGAGGGCGCTTTGACCGGGCGTCAGGGTTTTGAACTCGGCGCTGAGCGCCTTCTTGACGCCCATCGAGACGCCGGCGAGATCGGGCGACTCGGCGATGATCGGAGCCTTCGCGGCCGTGCCGGTGCCGCTCGATGCGCACGGTCCCGCGTCGCAGGAAACTTTGAGCGCCGTCGGATAGGCGGAAGAGAAGACGTCGGCGTCGATCGCGGCGAATTTGACGATGCTCGCCAGGTCGGCGACGTGGAGATCGCCGGTGCCGTCGGCGGCGGCGGCCAGGGTCGCGAGGAGCGCTTCGATGTTCGGACGCAGGTCGGCGGTGACGTCGATGGTGAGCGTGTCGGATGCCGCTTTGACTGCTGAATTGCCGCCGGCTTTGGCGCCGCATCCGGATGCAGTGAAGAAGGTGACGAGGGCCAAGGTCAAGAGGGAGGTGTTCGACATTTTTGACTCCGGTTTTCGAGTTTCGAACCGACCCGGAGGGTAAGGGAAGCCCCGCCGCGACTCGATAACATATGATAAAATTCGAGAATCACAGTGAGGTCGCGAGCATGGACGACTACAAAGGCTTCGTGGAATTTCTGCGCGCGCACTCCGAAGTCTCCGAGGCGAGCCTCCACGAACTGAGCGCGGACGTCCAAACGCGCGCGATCCCGGCCGGAAAGTGCTTCTTCGAGGTCGGCGCTCCGGCCGCGCACCTCGGGTTCGTGGACAAGGGGCTCTTCAAGCTGCACGGGCAGGACTCGCGCGGGACGCCCTTCGTGCTCGAATTCCTTGCCGAGGGGGAGTTTGTCTCCGACTACGCCGCCATGGTCGAGGGCAAGCCAAGCGGCTTGTACTGCGAGGCAATCGAAGACGGAGTCGTGTCCTTCATGACGTTCGAGCGATATCAGCAGGCCACGAAGTCGACGCCGGCGTTTCAAACGCTGGCGCGGCGGGTGCTGGAGGCCCTCATCGTAAAACTATCGAAGCGCGAGCTTCAGCTCCTGACGATGACCGCCAAGGAGCGCTACCTGCTTTTCTTGGCAGAGCGCGGCGAGCTCATGAGCCGGATCGCCCACGTCGACCTCGCGGCTCACCTTGGGATCACGCCGGTGTCCCTCAGCCGGATACGCGGGCAGATCCAGCGTGAGCGGCGCGCGAATCAGAAGACCTTATAAGGGATCTTCGAAGGTTTGACCTCGTACGAGCCCACCTCATAAAGACGCTCGGTCGCGGTCGTGCTCGTCTTGTGCAACGGGATGCAGTACCCGAAGACATTGAACTTCTCGCCGTCGCGGGCGGCAGGGGCGACGAAGAACTTGTCTTCCGGGACTTTGACGTCGGCCAAGCGGATCTTGGTGTCGTCGTTCTTGTCCTTTTTCAACATCGTTTTCATCATCTGCTCTTGCCGGCGCGCGTTGTGAATCATCGGAACGGTCGCGGAGTCGGGGATCTCGACGCCGTAGTCGCAGACGCGAGGCTCCCCGTCGTCAGGCAGGAAGATCTGATGGCTGATGGCCTTCCAGACCGGCAGACCCTGCGGACTCTTGACGAGGGCGGCCGTTAGGCGGAGCTGCGCGGGGAGGTCGTCGGCCGGATGGGTGAACGAGACGCCGAGGCTCTGCATGGTGACGACGAGATCGCCAGCGGCGCTCTTCTCGATCTTAAAGTCCTGCATCATCGGATCGGACTTATGCTGCCCGCTTTCGAAGTAGGCCGTGAGCTTTTCGGTCGTCCAGAAAGTCGGCGCGACGAGGTAGGGCGAAAGCGAGAAGCGCGCGAAGTTCTTGCGGCCGGCGGCGACGAGATCGGGGCTGGTCATGGCGGCGTTCGAAGTCAGGCAGAGGTGGCCCTCGGGCAGGGGAAGGCAGTAGCTCTCGATCGCGTACTGGTCGAAGAGCTCGAACGTGCGGACCTGCCAGGTGCGGCCTAGGTCGTCGACGATCGCCTCTTCTTTCAGCTCCTCGCTCAGCTCCTTGATGGTGAACTCGCGCTGCGACTTCGGGCGCACGTACTGCGAGGCGGTGCTGGCGATCAAACCTTCTTTGCCCGTAACCAACTTCATGATTGCCGGCGTATCGAGCGAGGGCGCGAGATTTACGAGCGGGCGGTAAGAATACATGCTGAGCGTGCGCTTCTCGTTATTGACCTCGGTGGAGACCTGCTCGGCGCGGAAGGGCTCGGCCTCGGTTTCGGCGCCTTCGCTCTCGGATTTTGGGCGGAGTATGCAGCTGCAGGGCGGCTGGAGGATGCCGGCCGTGGTCTTCAACGTCTTGCCGTCGGGAGAGCCCGGAAGGTCGTAGTAGGCGTCGCCGAAGAATTGCGCCGGTGCGATCGCCGGGCGCTTGGAGTCGAGAAAAGCGGACCAGTCGCCGCCGGACGCCTTGTTGGCGCTCACGATCTGCTCGTAGGCGCTAAGTGTGGCGCCGTTCATCGTGGCGACGACCGCGGCGGTGAAGGCCGCAGGCTCGGCAGGCACCTCGATTTCCGCTTGGATTGCGTCGAGAGGGCGCAAGGATTCCGGATTCTCGCGCCAACTCATATCCGAAGGGATGCGGAGGTAGTGGAAGAGTGATTCGCCGCGGAACTGCATGATGTCTTTGACGCGAATCGTGACCTTTTTCGCGTTGCGGTCGTCGACGAAGCGCTTCTTCGCTTCGCGAAGGTCCTTGCCCGAGGTGCCCAAGTTGTAGTTCTCGGAGAGCGAGGCGCGGGCGAAGACGAGGGCGACGACGCGGCCGAAGCCGTCGACGAGGGGGCCGCCGCTGTTGCCGGGGCTGGCGGCGGCGGAATAGCGCAGGAACTCTACAGAGGGATCGTCCTGATCGGGCGTCTTGTTGGCCATGATGCCGTCGCGGATGGCGACGCCTTCGCCGGCGACGTTGCCGAGCGTGTAGACCTTGCCACCGACGGTGAAATCCTCGGTGATCTCGAAGGCGCCGTAGGCCTCGAGGCTCGGCACCTCGAGGAACGCATAGTCTCGCTTTATGTCGAAGCCGAGGATGCGCTTCACCTCGTGGTGCTTGCCGTCGTGGGTCTTCAGCTTGAACGCACCGAAAACACCAAAAGGAACGGTGCCTTGCACGCAGTGATTGGCGGTCGCGACGATGCCCTTGTCGACGATGAAGCCAGTGCAGAAGCCGAGTGTGTCGGTGAAATCCTCGTCTTTCAGCTCCGCGTACTTCCGCAGATCGGCTTGGCCCTTGGTTTCGCGCGGGAGCTCGAACTCGACGATGCGCGGCTTGGCGAAGGCGAGAAGCGCATTCGCGTCCATCGGCTGCATCCCCTGCCAATATAGAAAGCCGCCGCCTGCGCCCACCCCGAGGACGAGGAGCGCGAAGAGGATCGCGAGCTTCGTCGTCATCGAGAGGTCGCGCGTGCCGGCGACGCGCATGGCAGCTTTGATGTCGGTGAGGTGGTCCGAGCGCGTGGTCTCCTTCTCGACAAGCTCGGCGCCGACGATCTCGAGATTGTTGCCGAGGCTGATGTGGCTTGCTCCGGTGAACGGCGTGCGGCCGCCGCTCGCGCTCGGGCGGAGGTCCTCGAACCACCACACGTCGTCGGCGAAGAAAATGCGAGCGGCGCGCCGCGAGAGCATCGCTTCGTGCAATCGGATGTGACAGCCGGCGCCGCGGCCGATCAGGTATTCGCCCGGCTCCAGGCTTTTGTCGAGGATGACGATGCCGCCGTAACGGATGACGATCTGCATCAAAGGACTCCCGCGCCGGCTTTTGGCTGGGCGCGCAGGCGGAGGGCGTCGGCGTCCGCGGTGCGTCCGATGCGCCGCAGGAGGCCCTCGTAGCTCGTATAGACTTTCTGCACGCGCGCCGAGGCTTTGAAGTCCTGCCGGGCCTCACCCTCGGCGAGCTGGGACGCCAGCTTCTCGATGAGCTCGACGGCGCGCTTGAAGTGCTCGTCCGCGGCCTTCGCGTCGTTCTGTTGCCACGCGGCTTGGGCAAAGCCGGCGTGGGCCTGCCAGGCGAAGTTGCGGAGCGCGTTCTTCTCGGCGAGCTCGACGGCTTTCAGAAACTGCGAGGCGGCCTTCGGATAGTCGCCTTGTTTCAGCCGAAGCTCGCCGAGGCCGAGATAGGTGTATGCGGTGTTGTAGGCGCCGCCGACCGTGAGGCTGATTTCGAGCGCCTCGGTGAGGAGCTCTGCGGCGTACTCGAGCTCGCCGCTTTCGAGCTTGGCCAAGCCGAGGTTGCGCAGGTCGTAGGCGACGCCTTCCTGCGACGCGAGCTCGCGGTCGATCTCGAGCGCTTTTTCGTGCGATTTGGCGGCGTCGGCGTGGCGACCTTGCTCGCGCATCCAGTAGCCGACGTTGTTGTGGAGGTAGGCTTGCTTAGCCTTCAGGTCGTTGGCGGTCGCGGTGCTGATGGCAGCGGCGAAATCTTTGAAGGCGACGTCGAAGCGGCCGAGCTCGGCGGCGACCATCGCGCGTAGGTTCAGCGCGTCGATCTCGTGGGCGGCACGCTGCTTCGCGTCGGAGATCAACTGGAGAGCGGCGAGGATGTTGCCGATGTGGCGCTCGACGTCGCGGAAGTTGCCGGCCCGATAGTGGGCCTTTGCCAGCATCTGCGAGGCGCGAATCCAGGACCGGGCTGCCTTCGCGCGACTGATGCGCCCCAGCGTCTCGGTGAGCAAGTCGAGCGCATTTTCGATTTGGCCGACGTCGACCAGCGTATTGCCCTTGTCGATGCGGACGTCGAGGGCAAGGTCATGGGCTCCGGCGGCCTCGAGCTCGGTCGTGGCCTCGTCGTAAAGGAAGAGGGCTTCTTCGAACCGGCTCAGGAACTCCTTGTAGACGTTGGCGACGTCGAGGATGCGCAGCGCCGCTTCGATCGGCTGGCCGACGCCGCGATAGAGCTCGCGGGACCGTTGGAAATTGAGCACGGTCTTGTCGTAGTTGCGGTTCGCCTGCTCGACAAGGGCCTTGTAGAAGTAGACTTTGCCGAGGCTGGCGTCGAGATGCGCCTCGGTGAAAATCACTTCCGCGTACTGCAGTTGGCGCTCAGCCTCGCGTGGCAGGCGCAGCTTGACCGCGAGCACGGCGGTCTTCATCGCCGCGTCGGCCGAGACGAGCGGCTGGTCGCGCTCGAGGGAGCGCGAAAGGAGCTCCTTCTGCATCTCGAGCGCGGACTTGAGGTCGCCGCTCGCGTAGTGCGTCGCGATCAGGTCGTTGGTGATGTCGACGGCCCGGTCCTTGCGGCCTTCGCGCTTGGCGAGGTCGAGCGCGGCCCTGTAGCGCTTGATCGCGTCGGCGTAGTTCTTGTCGTCGGCTGCGGCATCTGCGGCGTCGACGATTTGAGATAAGGCGTCGACCTGCGCATGGGCAGACGACGCGAAGAGAGCCGCGAGGATGAGACATAGGATCTTGATTCGCATCTAGAAAGGATACTCTCGAGGCGCGCGCCGTACCATGTCCCCAAGGCGGTCGTCGCCTTGGTGCATCCGCAAGAATTGCGGGAATCGGCAAGCGGTTCGAGTTCCTTACTTCGCGGTCAAATCCGCCGACGATCGGCTCAGCTCTTTGCCGCTCGCGTCGCGGGCGATGACGACCAGCTTCTTCAGCGTGGTCGCAAGGGCCTTGGTCTTGTAGATGCGGCGCTCGCCGATCGTCTTCTCGAAGCTCGTGCCGTGCTCGTCGGCGGTGCAAGAGGCGAGATCTTTGTCGGCGCAGATCCAGACTTTGTCGGTGGTCGCGGGCAGGCTGACGTGCAGCGCGTCGTTCGCGTCGAGCGCCATGAAGGCATCGGCGACGGTCGCGCCGCTCGCAGGGGCGCCGGTTTCCGTGCAGGGAAACTCCGGCTGGCCCGCGGCGTTACTCACTTGCTTCGGTGAGGCGCGGCCTTCGGCCTTGCAGAACTCCGCCTTCGCGCCGGCCATGCCACAGAACTCGGCTCCCTTCTCGCGTAGGCTCTTGAACCAGGCGTTATTGTCGGTGTCGGCCAGGTTGGTGTGCAGGCTGATCTTGCTGCCCTGCTCGGACATGCGCGAAGCGACGCCGGTGAGCTTGCACTGCTTGTCGAAGAGGGGGCCGCCGGAGTCGCCCGGAGAGACGGCGACGTTGGCTCCGGTGCCGCCGTGCTCGCTGATGATCACGGTCTCTTCTTCGAAGGAGGAAACCTTGTTGTAGCCCCAGCGCTTCGAGCCTTTGCTCGGCGTGGCGTTGTTGTGGTCAGAGTAGCCAACGAGGAGAATCTGCTCGCCGATGGAGATCTCCTTGTCGTTGACTTCGAAGTAGCGGGTAAAGGTGCCGCGCGGGAAAATGGCGACGGCAACGTCTTGGCGGAAGAGCTCGCCGTTGTCCCAGCGCGACGGGACGTAAAGGGCGTCGGAGCACTTGTCTTTCGCCATCGTGCCCGACTTGATACAGATCTTCTGGGCGAGCTTGCCTGAGGCGTCGGCGCCGTGGTTTACGCAGTGACCGGCAGTGACGAGGGTGTTGTCGGAGACCGCGGTGGCGGTGCAGTTGCCGAGCCACATGACGCCCGGGATCGTATGGTCGCCCGCGCCGCCTTCGCCGACGAACCAGCCCGAGTCGATCTTCAGATCGGCGTAGCCGCCAGAGTCATGCTCGCGGGCACACGACGCGAGGATCGTGGCGATCGAGATCATGACAACGGACTTGGGCGAGAGGGCGAAACGCATGGGGGACTCCGATACCTGGTAGTACCGTCGAGTCTTGCAAGTTGGGTGCGAGCGTAAGCGCTTGAATCGTCTATCGGCTTCTGGACTACGGAATCGACAGTGTCGAGCTTTTGGTCAAGCCGGCGGTAGTTCTGGCCGTCGACGCACGCGGTCGTCTCGCTTCTCCGCGGGTCGCGACTATCGGTTTCGGATGGCGGCCGTATAAGGCCGTCGCCTTGCTTTGGCGCCTTGAGCGCGAAGCAAGCCGACCAGAGAAGACAAGCTCTTCTGCCTTTTGAGGCGTCAGTTCAGGAGCTGTCCGGATCCCGTCGCGGCATCGGAGCCGACCGGAAGCGTCACGGCGCCGCTCGGGTAATGCACCGACGTCACCTTGAAGTAGAACGTCGCGGACGGATCCATGTCGAAGACCGACATGCGCCAAGGCAGCTCGGCGGTGCCGCGAGAAGCGCTCGGGACGTCGACGAATTGGCCACTCGTCAGCTCCTCACCGGAAACCGTCGACCAATGAATGCGGTAACCGGTGCCGTCGTCGGCGCCGGTCGCGGCGGTCCACGTCAAATCGAAGCCGCCGCCTTCCGCCTGGGCTACGGCGCCGACCGAAAGATTCCTTGGGGCGCCGAGCGCGCTAGTCATCGCGCTCGCGACCGGATACGCCGTGCTCAAGCCGGCGCCGTTGAATGCCACGACCCGCAATTTGTAGGTCGTCGCGGCCAATAGACTCGAGAAAGTCACACTCGGAGGCGGCGGGGGCGGCATGCCCGCCATCGCAGGCGTCGGATACAATGTTTGCATCTTATCCATGAGCAGATTGCCGAATTCGTCGACGAAGGGATTGCCCGCCGCATCGAGCAAGCTGACTTCGTAGTGGGCGATCCCCGACTCTGGATCGGCGGCCTCGCCCCAGGTCCAGGTCAAGATGGATGCAGTATGCGTGGTCGCGGTCGGGAGGTTCGGCGCGACCGGCAAGGTGGGCGCGGTGGCGTCGCCCCCGCCGTCCGCGGGCGGCAACTCGCCGTCCGGAGGCGGCGCGTCGGCGCTCGGATCGGGTTCGCCTGGCTCAGGCAGGCTTTTCGGTCCGGAGGGCGCGTCGACGAACACGATCAAGGGCAGTTCGGGATCCGAGGCGGCCGCCGCGCCGACGAAGTCAAACTCCGCGGTCGTAGCGGAAGCTTGTACGGTGACGCTTGTGGACTCCGCCGCGCGGTCGGCGTTGAAAAGCTGACCGTCGATCGAAACTAGAGGCGGGGTCGGCGCTTCTCCGGCGGCGGGCGCGACCGGCCTGGGCGGTAACGAAACGAGCGCGCCGCCCGCGGCGGAGGTGCCAAGAGCCTTCGTGAATTTATCGACGAGAGTCGCCTGCGCGTCGACGCTGACGCCGAGGCCCGTCAAGATCAGCTTGAACGCCGAGGTGAGGACGCTTTCGAGGCTTGCCGCCAGGTCTACGTCGCTGGCCGCGGCCGAGACGACGATCTCAAAGGCGCCGCGGATCGTCACGGTTCCTCCGGCACCTGCCAAGCTTTCCTGCTGGCGATAGCCGATGTCGATCGAGAAGGCGATGGAGTCGTAAGTACCTGCGGCCAGCGCCGCGAACAGGGCAGGATCGGAGCGGTCAAACGCGCCGCCGAGGTCAGCCGCATCGGCGAGCTCACGGCTCTGCTTCAGCATGCCGCGGATGAGGATCAACGCGCCATCGAAGTATTTTTGCTTGAGGATCTTCATCTGTTCGGCTGTCGGATGCGTGGAAGCCAGGCGGTAGGCGTCGTTCAGCGGCACGAGCGTTTGTTGGATGGCAGCATCGATTTCGGGAACCTGGGCGGCGAGGCTCACCAAGAAGTCGAAGAAGCTCGCGGCGACGGTCGACTGGCGATCGAAGTTCACCGCGATCTCGATGTTTCCCGACCCCAATCGCGTAGCGGATACGGCCGGCGCGACGGTTGTGAAGTCGCCGTATGTGAAGCGCACGTAGACGCCGACAGGCACGGTCACGCGCACGGCGCCGTTGGCGCCGACGGTCGCGGGTGCGCGGTCGGCCCAGGTCCACGTACCGCCGGCGTTCCTTCGCAAGATCTCGTAGAAGACCTCGTTGGCAGGCGCGGCGGTGAGAAGGAGGTTCGTGCCGCCGATCTGCACGGGGACCGCGACGTCACCCTGCGTAAATGCGGAGATCGCGACAGGTTTCTGTGCGGTGTCCGCAGAAGCTTTGGCGGGGGCCTCGCCGGCGGCTTCGACGGTGGCCGTCGGGAGCTCACCTTTGACGTCGCTTGGCTCGGAAGCTCCAAGCGGAACGACGGCGGCGCCCGTTTGTTTGTCGACTCCGCTCTTGCACGCCGGCAACGATGCCAAGCCGACGGCCAAGAGAGCGGTGCTTAAGAGTGCCAGGAACTTGGAATTTTTTGATTCATTCATAGTAGTAACGCTATCGGTTGCCGCGCTAGTGACCTTAGTTGAGACCAACTGCAGCGAATTTTCGGTTTAAATTGAGCCGGTTACTGGTCTTAAAAGTCGGGTTTTTCGGGCTCCGCCAAGGCCTGCGGTCCAACCTCGGCCAACTCGAGAATCACGAGGGTGACGTCGTCGTCCGGCGGGGTCGAGCCAAAGTAGTCCGCGGCTTCGGCGAGAATTTTTGCGCGATACTCCTGGTACGGCAGATCGCGGTGATGATCGATGCTGCGGTATAGGCGCGCTTTTCCCCAAGGTTGACCCTTCGGGCCGCCGCGGTTTTCGATCAGCCCGTCCGTGTAAAGAACGAGACGATCGCCCGCCCGCAGCTCGACTTCCTGGGTCTCGAAATGCGCGCCGCTGCCCATCCCTATCAGCGAGCCGCCGGCGCTGTTCAAGGTAAGAAAGGCGTGGCGCCGCTTGCCGATGCGGGCATCGTCGGCAGCGCGAGGTACAAGGAGCGGCGGATTGTGGCCGGCAGACGCATAGCTCATGACGCGGTTTCCCGCGTCCAAGATGCACACGAAGCAGGTCATCGTACCTTTCTTCCCGGTCATAGCCGACATGGCGCGATCGAAGAAGGTAAGAATGGCGTTCGGCGTCAGCGTGTGCACGCCCCAGGTCTTCGCGGCTGCATCGAGGGTTTCAGATGCGGCAAAGGCCATGGCCGTCACGAGCGCTGCGGAGACGCCGTGGCCTGTGGCGTCGGCTATGATCACGGCGTCTTTGCCCGGGGCCGGCGAAAAATGCCCCCACCAGTCGCCACCACATTCGGTCGCCGGAAGCACCTCGCCGGCAATGGCCATCACCCTAGCATTAGGCGCGCGGATCGGGAAAAACGAGGTCTGAACTAGGTTCGCCGTCTCGAGCTCCGCGGCTAGACGCTGCTGCTCGCGCTGGGCGTCGCTCATGCGTCGACGCAGTACGATCGCCGAGACGAGTGGCACGACGGCCGTCGGCAGAATCCACGGCACGACCCAGCCGACTCCTACGAAGCAGCTCAAGGCTAGGAATGGAATGCCGAGCGCGAAGCCTGCGACCATGATCCAGATTCCCGTCGTAGTCAGCGCCTCGGCGAGAAAAGTCGCCAGCACGCCGAAGACGACGATGCCAACGCCTCCGTCTTCGATCGGCGTCAGCCAATCCCCGCGCAAGACATCGTCGATCAGTGCCGCGAGAATGAAGCCTCCGGGCATCGAGCCGAACGGAGTCTCGCGCCAGTCGGTGTTGCCCGTGTACATCGCGGGCAGGATCAGGACGTAATCGCCTGGATCGACGACCGGGAGCGCCTGCTTCGCGCGCGCTACCTGGACGAGGGGCAGGATGGGAAAGGCACGCTTCAGATAGAGCTCACTCGGTCCAAAGTCGACCTGCAACCGACCCTCGCGGTCGCGGGGCACCTTGGTTTGGTCGGCGAAAAGCTCGCCGCCTCGTATCGCCAAGCTTGTGGCCGTCAGCAAGCCAAGGTGCGGCACCGCTTTTTCCGGCGCCATCGGCACGAGCGCTGGGACGAACCCGTCGCCCGAGTACATCGCGTGCCCGATGATGGCGAATGCGCTCGCCAGCTCCGGGCCGGCTCCGTAAAGCTTGGAGATCGGTCCTGGTAAGAGGGCGGGAGCGGGAAAGGCAAATTCAGGACGATCGAGCTGCATCTCGGTCCGCAGGGCGATTGCCTGCGTCGATGCGAAGCTGATGACTCCGATCGGTGTCGTCCAACTGCGCGAAGCCTCGCGAAAGCTTGCCAGCTCAGCGCCGGTGAAAGGCTTGTCGAACAGCTTGTCGACGAAGATCCGGCTCGGTCTGCGATCGTCCAATGCCGTGAACACCGAAGCCCAATCGGCGAGGGCCAGGTCCGTCGATTGCAGCGCGGCGGCGCTACGATCGTCGAGCAGAAAGATTTTGATGCGGGGATCGAGCTGCGACGGCCGGATGAGCTCCCGTAGCCAAAACGAAAGCCGGTGCGAAACCTGAATCTCTAGCGCGCGTCCGGCCGGCGACGCCTGCATCGCCCATACCCCCAAGACGACCGCGGCGATGGCGAGCCGATGACGAAATGGCTTCATGCGGGCGCCGGCCGATCGCCAAGCTTGCTTAATATGGTCGAGGCGAAGCATTGCTCGGAATCGGATGCTTTGCCTGGAACTTAATGGGCAGGAGTTGCCGGTCGCGGAGGTCGAGGCCGGCAGTAGCGAAAAGTGGGTCAAACTTGGTGGGTGAAGAGGTCCAACGAATGGCAAAACGCGCCTCGCGCCTTCGACACCGTCGGGCCGATACCAATGCTGCACTCATCCGTTGCAGCCGCGTGGTTTATCCCGGCGCGAAGGCCAGCTGCAGTCTGGTGATCGAGACCTGAGCTTCAGCCGCGCTTCAAGCGACGAGCAGGCTCTGGTCTTCGTAGCGGCGCAGGAAAGCGCGCTCGTTCTCATCGAGTGTCTCGTTCTTTTGGAGCATACATAGTTTTCGGCAGGTTACTCAGCCGAACTGGGGGTGGTCAACATATTGATATGTTAGACCAATTTCCCTCAGAGCCAGTCTGAATTCCCCGATGCCGGTGATCTTTCGGGTCCGTGCGCCGCCGGGCCAAACGACGTGCTGCTCGTCGTTCCATATCGTCGTTTCTACGCGTCGCTCGACTTTGAAGACGCAGACGTTCTTCACGAACAGCGCGTCGGGGCGCGAGGAATGTGCGTAAGCTTCGTCGAAGCTTGCGAGCGTGCGCGCCGGCGCCTTGGCGACGAAACTGCGGCGCGCGACGCCGTCACGGCGCATCTCGCAGGTGTAGGTGTGGCAATCGGCATGCGGCGTGAAGCGCCACTGGCGGTAGGACTCGTCTTTTTCGTGCGCGCCGCCGGCGAGTGAGAACGGTCCGGTGAACGTGGAAAGCAGGCCGAGGTCGACGTGGTACGCGACGCCGTCAAGGAGGACCCTGCAACTCGCGTGCGCGTCGACGTCGCCGTTCGAAGTGACTCCGACGAGTTCGGCTTTGAAGCCGAGGCCCGCGAGGAGGGCCGTGAAGTGGCCATTCTGCATGAAGCAGAGACCGCCGAATCCGAACTGCTCCTGGCCTTCCAGGAACGCCTCCAAGGGCGGAACGCCGCGCACGCCGGCCTTGATCCAGTAGAGCTTCGACAAGCTCTCATAGGGAAAATGGGTCTGCTGCGCGCGGATCAAGGTCTCGAGGTACTCGCGCGTTGGCTCCTGCTGGGGCACGCGCAGCGCGCGTAGGTACCGGGCGATCACGCGCGCGGTCCGACCAAGCGCTCGACATACTTGCCGACGAGATCGACCTCAACGGCGATCGCCTGCCCCTCGCTCAGGTGCTTCATCGCCGTGAGGCTGACGGTGGTCGGGATCAACATTAAGCCGATGATCGAGCCTTCGTCCTCGTCCTCGACCGTATTCACGGTGAGGCTCACGCCGTCGAGGCAGATCGAGCCCTTGGCGATCACGTAGCGGCGTAGGTCGCGCGGCAGGAAAACCTTGAGCTCCCACCCGTCAGTCTTGCGAAGGATGCGGTCGACGCGGCCCAAGCCGTCGATGTGGCCCGAGACCATGTGGCCGCCGAGGCGGTCGCCGAGCTTCATGGCGCGCTCGAGGTTGACCTCGCTGCCTTCGACGGCGCGCCCCAGGCTGGTGCGACCCAGGGTCTCGCTCGAGAGGTCGAAGGCGAGCATCTGCACTTTGTTGCTCGTAACGGTAAGGCAGCAGCCGTTCACCGAGACGCTGTCGCCGACCTTCGTCTCGTAATTCTTCCCGGCATCGACGATGAGCTGAGTGATGGTGTCCGAAGTGTTCAGAGACACGATCTTGCCGGTGCGCTCGACGAGTCCGGTGAACATCAGGGCGAAGGCGACAGCGACTGGATTTCCGACATGAACTCGCTCGGGTCCTGGAAGTCCTTGTAGACCGAGGCGAAGCGGACGTAGGCGACCTTGTCGATCTCGTGCAGGGCGCGCATCACGAGATCGCCGATTTTCGAGGTCGGGACGGTGCGCTCGCCGGTCTCCTGGATGGATTTCTCCAAACCGATGACGAGGACTTCTTGCTGCTCGTAGGTGATCGGACGCTTCTGGCAGGCGACGGCGACGGAGTGCATCACCTTCTCGCGGTTGTAGGCCTCGATGCGGCCGTCCTTCTTCACGACGGAGAAGACGAACTCTTCTTCCTTCTCGTAGGTCGTGAAGCGGTGGTTGCAGGCGATGCAGCTACGGCGGCGGCGGACGGCGCGGCCTTCATGGCTCAACCGGCTTTCCAGCACCTTCGTGTCGTCGTGACTGCACTTGGGACAACGCACCGAGCGAACTCCGTCAGTTCTGAAGTTCGGGATAGAGCGGGAAGCGCTTGGCCATGGCCATGACCTCGCCGCGCAAAGTCTTGAGCTTGGCTTCGTCGCCGAGATGCGTGAACGCGCCGCGCACCCAACCTGCGATCTGCTCCATCTCCGGGCGGCGCATGCCGCGCGTCGTGACGGCCGGCGTGCCGATGCGGATGCCGCTGGTGACGAAGGGGCTGCGCTTCTCGTTCGGCACCGTGTTCTTGTTCACGGTGATGGCGATCTTGCCCAACGCGTCTTCGAGCTGCTTGCCGCTGACGTCGGTGTTGCCTAGGTCGAGCAGCATCAGGTGGTTGTCGGTGCCGCCGGAAACGAGCGCGAAACCGCTTTCCTTCAGCTTCTTTGCGAGGTGCTCGGCGTTGCGGACGACCTCGAGCTGATACTCTTTGAAGGAGGGCTGCAGCGCTTCCAAGAAGCAGACGGCTTTCGCCGCGATGATGTGCTCGAGGGGGCCGCCCTGGATGCCCGGGAAGACGGCCTTGTTCAGCTCTTTCGTCAGGCCATCGTCGTTCCACAGGATGACGCCGCCGCGCGGACCGCGCAGCGTCTTGTGGGTGGTCGAAGTGACGACGTGCGCGTGCGCCATCGGGCTGGCGTGGAGGCCGGCCGCCACGAGGCCGGCGATATGGGCCATGTCGACGAAGAGGTAGGCTCCGACCTCGTCCGCGATGGCGCGGAAAGCTGCGAAGTCGATGGCGCGCGGGTAGGCGCTGGCGCCGGCGACGATCATGCGCGGGCGCAGCTCTTTCGCCTTCGTGCGCACGTCTACCATGTCGATCAGCTCGGTTTTCGGGTCGAGCTTGTAGAAATGGGACTCGTAGAGGATGCCGGAGAAGTTGACCTTCGAGCCGTGGGTCAGGTGACCGCCGTGCGAGAGGTCGAGGCCGAGGACGCGCTCGCCGGGCTTCAAGAGGGCGAGGTAGACCGCGGCGTTCGCCTGCGCGCCGGAATGCGGCTGCACGTTGGCGAAGTTGGCGCCGAAGACCTTCTTCACGCGCTCGATCGCGATCGTCTCGACCTGGTCGACGATCTCGCAGCCACCGTAGTAGCGCTTGGCGGGCAGTCCTTCAGCGTACTTGTTGGTCAGGACGTTGCCCATCGCCGTGACGACGGCGGCGGAGGCGAAGTTCTCCGAGGCGATGAGCTCGAGGCCTTCTTGCTGGCGATGCAGCTCGGCCTCGATGAGGCGATGGATCTCTGGGTCCAAGGTCGCCAAAGACTGCCAAGGCTTCTGCACGCGTCCCCCGTTACTTTTTGAGCTGCTTCTTCTCGATCTCGCGGATCTTGTCGAGGCGGGTCTTGTGGCGGTTGCCTTCGAACGGCGTGTCGATCCAGATGTTGACCAGCTCGGCGGCGCGATGATGATTAAGGACGCGGGCGCCGAGGCAGATGATGTTCACGTCGTTGTGCGCGCGCGACATGCGAGCCGTGAACTCGTCCCAAACCGACGCGGCGCGGACGCCGGCGAATTTGTTGGCGGTGATGCACATCCCCAAGCCCGTGCCGCAGATCAGGACGCCGCGGTCGAGCTTGCCGGAGGAGACGTCGGACGCCAAGATCGCCGCGTAGTCCGGGTAATCCACGGATTTGTCGGTGTCGACCGAGACGCCGTAGTCGATGACTTCCAAGTTCTTCAGGCGCACGAAATCGGCGATGAGCTGCTTCAGTTCCTTGCCGGCGTGGTCGGAAGCGATGCCGATCTTGGAGGCCATGGCCTGAACCTCAATGGGGAGTAGAGGAGAGGGGAGCGTGCGCTGCGGGCCTCGAGTGTTGAGCGGCCCGCTGGCGACGAGAGAAAGGCGGGGGACGCTTAGGCGTCGTGCTCGGCTTTCTTGATGTACGCGATCGCATCTTCGACCGTGCGGATGTTCTCGGCTTCTTCGTCCGGGATGTCGACCCCGAAGGCTTCTTCCATCGCCATCACGAGCTCGACGATGTCGAGCGAGTCGGCGCCGAGGTCTTCGATGAATTTCGCCTTGGCGACCACCGAGCTCTCTTCGACACCGAGTTGGTTGACGACGATCTGCTTGACCTTTTCCTCGACGGAAAGCGACATGGGAAGACTTCCTCCAAACACGGTCTAATTTTGGAACAGCGGGCCCTAAATAACCAAAATCACACGGCTATGGCAAGCTCAAAGCGGCGAGCCAAGCTGCCTCGACCATTAATGTTTTTTAAAGTGGGACCTTGCCGCTGATCAGGTAGGTCGAGATCTCGCCGGTCGTCTTCTGGATGGCCGTCGATCCGGTGATAATTTGCGACTCGCCGGTCCCGACCTGGCGGACGAAGCCGAGCTCGCCGCGTAGGCCGCCGATGTTCCAGGAGATCCCGCCGCTCACGCCCTTGTAGTCGACGTGGACGGGCTGCCGCGCGAGCTCCGGGTCGGGGGCGCGGAACATCGAGTTGTTGGTGAACACTCCGCCGAGAAGACTCAGGAATCCGGCGGTGAGCTCGACGCCGAGGCTGTAGTTGAAGGTCGTGTGGAGGTCGTGACCGCCGAGCCTCTTGTAACGGGACTTCACGCCCTCATGGCAGACGACGTCGGTAGAGACGAGGAGCGCCTTCGCCGGATGCCAGGCCATGCCGAGCGTGTAGGTCGTCGGATTGAGCTCGTTGTACGGTTTGTACTTGGTTTCGATGTGCGTAACCGTGGGCTCCACGCTCTCGTCGTCGGGATCGAAGAGGATGGTGTCGGCGATGTAGCGGCTGCGGTTCGAGAGCGCCATGGCGGTGCGGATGGAGAGGCCGAACGTGAAGTCTTGGAAGTTCAGCATCAAGCCGTTGACGCCGGCGATGCCGGTGTTCAAGGTTTTCAGCGTTCCCGCGATGTTCTGCAAGCCGCCGCCGTTGATAATGGCCAGCTGGTTCGTCACGTACTCGATGTTGCGCTGGTAGTAGAAGACGGAGCCGCCGTAAGACAGGTGCTCGCCGAAGCGGAGCGCGGCCGTGCCGCCGACCCAGAGGAGGTTGCTGCGCTCGAGAAAGGTGCGGCTATAGCTGCTCGCCGTGCCTTCCTCGGTGTCGATGTTGTCGTACTTGTCTTGTTGATAGACGTTGCGCGCGTCGAGCGTCATGTAGGAATAGCCGAGGGTCAAAGGACCCCAGCGCGCGGTGCCACCGAAGAAGTTCGGGTAGATGACCTCTGAGCGCTCCTCGAACGGCTGGTCGTTGATCGCGCCCTCGTAGGTGAGGCGCGTCGAGCGGTAGGCGGTGCCCGAGACCTCGAGCCGGTCGTCGTGCGAGAAGACGAGGCCCGCGGGATTATAGTAAGAGCCGGAGGCATCGTCCGAGATCGCGGTGTAGGCGCCGCCGAGCATCGCGGCCCGGCCGCCGGGGAGCATGTTGCGCTGGTTCGCTTGCGACTCGAACGGGTCGGCGCGGCCCTCGCCGGCGGCGAGAGCGAGAAGGATCAGGAAGGGATGGCGTAAGCCGCGGATCATGTCCAAGATATCGGGAAGGCCCGTGTCGGGCTTAGAAAGCTCGGAAGTAAACCGATGAATTCAACGGGTTGGCGTTTGGACGCGGCCTTGGTTTTGGCCTCCGACCTCCATATCTTGCGCCCGGACGACGAGCGCGGCGTGCGGCTTCTCGACGTCCTGGGGCGGATCGAGCCGGGCAAGACCGAGGCGCTGGTGCTCAACGGCGACGTCTTCGACTTCTGTTTCGGTGAGAGCCGCTTCTATCAAGAAAAGTTTCGCGTGCTCGGAGCGGCGCTGTCGAAGCTCGCGGCCGCGGGCGTGCGCGTCGTGTTCATCGAAGGGAACCACGAGTTCCACATGCGCGGAATCGGCTGGGCGGGTGTCGAGTTCGTGACCGTGAAAGATTTCTCGATCACCTTGAAATCGGGCGTCACGGTGAAGATCACGCACGGTGATCTGATCAAGGATGACCCATGGTACCGGCGCTTCCGGGCGATCGTGAAGTCGCGGTTTTTCGCGTTCTTCGCGAGCCTGGTGCCCGGACGCTGGCTCGACGCGTGGACGATGCGTTTCGCGAAGACGTCGCGGGCGAAGGATCAGTACCGGCAGCTAGATCACGGGACGATTCTCGCGGCCTTCGACCGGTGGCTTGCCGGCGGCGCGCGCGCGGATCATGGGGTGATTGGACACTTCCACGTGCCTTACGCGGAGAAGAGGCCGCAGGGCGACGGCGGGCTGATGCTGAGCGTGGAGAGCTGGGATCGGCCGAATCTGCTGGTCTACGACGAGGGTGCGTTTCGGCGGATCTACTTGGAGAAGGTTGGGGCGCCGTTCGTGGGGCGGGTGGTGGAGCCTTTGTTCAATGCGCGGTGAGCTTCAGGGCGGCGGCGGCAGGGCGGAATATCCCATGAAGCTGTCTCTATCGAAGTCCTCCCATTGGGGATGCCGAGCGTTATAGCGACCGCGCGGGAACAATATAGTTCGAGCATGGCAGACGCTCTCCAAGGCTAGACGGCGAGCGGTAGCCCGAGCTGTTCTGCCATTTTCACCAAAGGGTTATGGCGGAGCCGTGCCATTTAATATTTCAATTCTATTGAAATAATTTGCAGGTGAGCTGATTTGACGAGGCCCTGCGCGTGCAAAGAGCGAGGCGATGCAGCAAACGAGTTTGCCCAGCGTTGCTTCAACAACCGGCTCATACCGAGCCCCACTTCGGAGCAATCGATCATGAAACTGTTCACCTCGTCCCTCTTCGCCGTCCTTGCCCTCGCCGCCAGCTCGGCCCAAGCCACCCCGCAGATCCAGCTCGTCGGCCAGCCTCTGCTGACCGGCGACTGCAACGACCCGACGACCCTCTTGACGGTCGTCCAGACCGAGGAAGGTCAAGCGTTCGACATCCTGGTGCCGTCCCTCGACGCCGAAGCCGACGACGCGCAGCCGCGCGTGCGCAAGTTCTGCAACATCCGCCAGACGGTCGCGATTCCTTGGGGCTACAAGCTCGCGCCGACCTACCTCAAGTACCAAGGCCTGGTCGACATCTCGGCCGAAGGCGGCAGCGGCAACATCAGCGCGCGCTACTTCCTGAGCGGCACGCCCGGAGTCAACGGCTTCAAGTCGTTCCGCGCCGGCGACCAAGGCAACTTCGACGTCAACACCTACGCGGGCCAGCTCAACTACTCGTCCTGCGGCGGCACGGCGGAGATCAACTTCTTGGCAGACCTGACGGCGCGGACCCGTCCGGGCTTCGGATCCTACAGCCAGGTCACCGTCGACCGCGGCATCGGCGAAGCCGACGTCCGTTCCATCTTCCACTGCGGCGTGCAAATCGTCCCTTGCCACTAAGTCTTCGTCACCGCGCCAAGGAGGACCATTCCATCATGTTTTGCAAACGTCATTTGCCCCTTGGATTGGTTCTTCTGGCGCTGCCCCTCGGCGCCGCCGCCTCGGAGTGCGGCGAGGCCGCCGAAGCCGAGATCCTTGAGACGACCGGCGACTGTCCCGCAGCGCTGCGCCTCACCGGCGCTCCGGGCGAGCCGATCTCGATCGAATACGGCGGGCTCGTCGCCCGCGCAGAAGGACTTGCCGCTCGAGTCCGCGTCTTCTGCTCCGTGCGGCTGAAGATCAACGTGCCAGCGGGCTTCGCCGCCTACGTCGGAGCGCCCGAGGTCAAAGGACGGAGCGAGCACGCCGCGGTGGGCTCGGCCAATCTTTCGGTGCGGTGGTTCGAGACCGGCTCCCCAGGCGACGGCTGGTTCAAACGCTTCGCCGGCGACGCCGCGGTCTCGGAGTTCGTCGAGACGCCGGCGAATTGGCCGGAGCGCCTCCTGGGATGCGGCGTCTCTCCGGAGCTCAACGTCCTCGTGGACGCGACGGCGCGAGTTCGCGCCGTGGCCGACGGCGAGCCGACGCCCGTCGAGTCGATCGGTGTGCAGTACGTCAAAATTCCCAGCATTACTTACAAACGGTGCGAGTCGCCGACCGATTCCAGGAGGATTGAGCCATGAGACACGTTTTGATCGCGAGCTTGCTCGCCTTTGCGTCCACGCCGGCCTTGGCCGGAAACCTGCCGCCGCAAGGCTTGGAAGTCGGAGCGCTCGCCTACGAAGGAAGCGGCTGCCCCGAAGGCTCGGCCCTCGGCGCCTTGGCCGCCAACGGCACGTACGGAATCCTCTTTTCGGGCTTGGAGGCCGCCGCCCAACCGTTCGCCTCGGCGAGCTCCCGCTGCACAGTGCGCGTCGACGTGCGCCTGCCCGTCAACTACAAGATGCAGGTCGCCTCGGTCGCGATCCAAGGCAAGCACGATGCGCCCGGCGCGAGCCGGACGACGGTGTTCACCGACTATACGATGAACGACTACCGCATCGGCTACGATCTAGACCCGAAAGCCGGCGCTTGCAAAGAGCATTACCAGCCGGCCCTCGGCAGCGACGAGATCCTGCGCGATGCGCAGGTGACGCAGATCAGCGGCATCCCGACCGCCGCAGGCAACTGGGACATCGCCTGGAAGAATCAGGACGTCTCGCACTACACGGGCTGCGGCGGGAACGTCGCGTTCGGTGGCACCGTCGAGGCGGTCGCGGACTCGAACGGCGCCGACGAATACCCGGAGATGGTCGTCCAACGCATGGATGCCACCCTCCGCTACAGCCTCGGCTGGGGCTGGCGCTTCGAAAAGTGCCGCGCCATCCTCGATGGCACGTGGCGCGCGGAGTTCACCGACGTGAACGGCGCGGTACGCAGAGGCAGCATGGCCCTCTCCTTCGGACGAGGCTCCGTCTCGGGCGCTGGCGCCGCGATCCTCTTCTCGTCGATCGATCAAGAGGACACGCTCGTCACCGGCACCTGGCGCCGCGGCTCGGAGCAAGGCTGGGTACGCTGGCACACGCCGGTCAACCCGCCGCTGAACGTCCTCGAGGGCGAATGGGGTTACGGCATCGACCAAGGTGAAGATGCGATCGGCCGCTTTTCGGCGCAGCGTGTTCGCTGATCGAGCGTTCCCTAGGACGTCCGGTTCGCATCACACACCTCGACCTTTCGATTCTTAAGGAAGCCCGTCATGAAACTCGTCGCCACCCGCCTGTTGATCTCGCTCTATCTCGCCCATGCGGGCGCCGCCTTCGCCGAAGCCCCGACGGTGTCGTCGCTTCAAGTTGAAGGCAGCGGTTGCCTTGACGCAAGCCGCGTGGCGGCGTCGCTGACGGACGACGGCAACGGCAAGTTCTCCTACGGTCTCGTGCTCTCGGACCTCGACGCAGCGACCGTTTTGCCTGGGACGAGCTACGCCGAGGAGTATTGCTCGGTCAGCGTGCAGGTGAGGCCGCCGGCAGGGCATCAGATGCGGATCGCGGCGGTCATGCTGCAAGGCCGTCACGATGCGCCGAGCCACGGAACCACGACGACGGTGCAGAGCTCTTACCGCCTGGTCTCCGGCGACGACGATGCGATGCAGATGTCATTTGACGTCCAGACCAACAAGCACCTGCACGACCGGGATCTCGGCGACATGATGCGTATCACGCGGGCCGAAGGCGTCGGCACAGAGCTCGGCAACTGGTCGCTCGTCGTCGAGACGAACGACATGGGATGGTCGCCTTGCGGCGAGCAGGTCACGCTCGAAGGCTCGGTCGGCGCCTCGGCGAGCAGCGACGATGGCGTCACGGATGCCGAGATCGCGGTGCAGCGTGCCGATGTGACGACGGCGCGCGGTTTGGCCTGGGGCTGGGAGCTCCGCCGTTGCGGTGGCGGCCAGGCTGGCTTCGACGGACGTTGGCACTCGCAATATTCGGTCGGCAACGGCTGGGTCGGAGCGAATCTGGACATCTCTGGCGGCCAAGGTACCTATCGCACCTCCGGCTTCACCGGGCAGATCTTCGACGTCGTCGTGCAAGGCCGCGACGTGACGGGGCGGTGGAGCGCTCAGGGCAGCAACGGCTGGATCCGCTTCCGGCTCGCGAATGACGGGCGGAGTTTTCAGGGGTCGTACGGCCTCGGTCATGATCCGACGGTGCGGGGAAGCTGGAACGGGGAGCGCTGACCCCTATTCGTCGCTGCGGCGGGAGTGAGTGAGACAGCGCTTCCACCCCCTTCGCGTAGCGGAATCGCCCCTCTCAGTGAGTGACCTGCGGATTCTTCGGCTGCAGCTTCGTCAGAGCCACGATCTGGCGACCGTACTCGGAGCAGCGACCCTCCTTGCCGAGTCCGGTCTCGATCAGCGGGATCAGCGCAGCGGCCGGCGTCACCAGCGCACCCAGCGCGATCGTCGCCGCGAGGCGGCCGAAGGCTTGCTCGCGATCGACGTCGACCTTGAGGTTCGAAAGTGGTCCCTGAATCGTGATCGGCGTCCGCAATGCTCCCAAGCTGAAGTCCTTCGGCTCCGTCTTCAAGACGGCCTCGAGGGACTCTTGGCGCAGGTCTAGGGTGCCTTTCAGCATGATGTCGGAGTCCTTCGTCGAGACGAGAACGACGTTCGGCTGAACGGCGCCTTCCTTTGCGGCGAGGTCGATCAGGAGGCAGTCCATCGCGATGGTCTGATTCTCCGCGAGAAGGGTACCGATGGACTCGGTGACGTCCATGCCTAGAATCTCGACTATGAGCGAGCTCATCTTGCCGTCCTCGAGCGCTAGCTTCACGCTGCCGTCAAGGCCACCCATCATCCTTGCGAACGAGTGACCGTTGCCGGTGACGTCGAGGCGGGCGCCCAGTTTTCCGGTGAGGAGCTCGTCGATCTCGAGCTTGCCCAGCTTCTTCGAGGACAGGCCGCCGTCCTTCAGGAACTCGGCGGCGATCGGGCCGAGGTTCACCTGCTTCATCGTGGAGCGCAGACGGGCGTGCGGGGTTTTCTTGGTGGCGTCGTAGTGGAGCGTCGTCTCCATCTCGCCGCCCGCGAGCTTCATCCACAGGGGCTCGACGGTGAGCGTTCGGTCCCGGGCCGTGACCTTGACGTTGAAGGCCTGGATCAGCGAGGCCTTGTCGGGACCGACGAACTTCGCGACCTTGACGTCGACGAAGAGGTCGAGCGCGTCGAGTCCGTCGGTCGGCAGAGCGGCGTCGGAAAAGAGCGGAGCCTTCGTCGGAGCGACGCCGGTCCCACCCCGTGCGCCGGTCACGCCCTTCGCTCCTGCCGGTCCCTTGGCTCCCGCAAGCTTCGCCGGGGGCAGCTCCTCCGCGACGCTCTTCGGCATGAAGGGGCCGAAGTCGGCGAAGGCGAGATGGGGCATCTGGGCAGTGACGGCGATGGCGACGGGCTTTTTCGAGGGGTCGATACGGACGTGGCCCTTGACCTGAGACGGGCCGACGGCGGCGTCGATGTCGTCGAAGAGCCAGGTTTGCGCGTCTCGTTTCAGATGCGTCGCGATGCGAAATGGAGCCAGCTCGTCGCTCAGGCGAATCCCGAAGGCGGCAAAAATCTTGGTGAGGCCCTTGCCTTCGGCGTTGATGCGAATGTCGAGCCCGGTGAGCTCGGCCACGTTGGCGATCTGGCCGCGGGCGGCGAGCGTCGCTTCACCGATGCTCGCCGTGGCGTCGAGATCGACGCGTTCATTTTTCAGGACGGCTTTGAGGTAGTTGCGGAGCTCGGCGCGAAGCTCGGCGCGGAGACCGTTGACGTTGCCGTCGGCCGTGAGCGTGACGTCCTTGCCGTTGTGATGCTGCGCCGTCAGGTTGGCGATCTTCGAGGTGAGCGAGTCGTCTTTGACGGTGAAATTGGTGACGCTCCAATCGCCGGGGACGAGCTCGAAGCTCGGAAGCTTCGATTTCTCCGCCTGGTCTTCGGGCGTTTTCGGCTCGGCGCCGAAAGTCGGCAGCTCGCGATCGAGGCGGTACCAGCCATCGTTCACGCGGAGCACCGGGATCTCGAGGCGCTTTTTCAGCAGCGGCCAGAGCTCGCCGTGCACCTCGACGCGGTCGGCGGCGAAGACCGGATCGATCTTGATCTGATGGGCGACGACGACGGGGTGCACGCCGAGGTGGACCTCGAGCTCGCCGTCGATGACGATCCCCTTCTTCGCGAGCCAGGGCTTGGCGCGGTTCCAATCAAAGTTATTGATATAGAGCGCGATTCCGGCGAGGAGCGCGACGAAGATGCCGAGAGCGATGAGAAGCTTGTGACGACGCACGGCGTGCCTCCGTATGAGACGCGCCGTGCGAGATTGCAAGGACCGTGCTCGCCCTGTGGATTACTGGGGGAGCTGGCTCGCGCTGAGGAGCTCCGCGCCGTCTTCTGAGACGAGGAGGTAGCCGTAGCGCTTGGCGTCGATCTCGAGCGCGTAGTAGCCCGGGGCCAGGGCCGGCATCGCGTCGCCGATGGCGAGCGTCAGGCCGCCGCGATGGGGGCCGAAGGCCATCATGCACATGGTGTTGGATTTCAGGGCCGTCTTGAAGGAGACGAGGCCGATCGCCGGGCGCGGGATGCCCATGCCTGGAGCCGACTTCGGCTCAGTGATCTTCAGCTCGGTGGTCTTACGGCCGCACATCGAGCTGTAGGTCTTCTTCGTCTCGAGGCCGATGCGGAGGCTGCCGTCGTCCGCTTCGACGGTGACGTTGTACGGCAGCTGGGCCGGCGTGGCCGCGACGACGGTGGAGACGAAGAGAAAGGCGACGACGACGAATGCGTTGAGAGCTTGCATATTATTTAATCCTCGAAGGCGTGGTATTAAAAATCGATAAGCAGTTTGTAAAGTATTCTAAGAGATTTGTAAAGTATTTTAAAAAACGCGTCTAACCCAGCGTTCTGCCAGGGTCGAGTAGTAGCCGATGCTGACGGTGGAGTCGGCCCAGCGCTGGATGCGGAAGCCCTGCGATTCCAGGCCCCTGGCCTTCAGCTCGTGCTCTTCCCAGCCCAGCTGGACGAAGACGTTCTTGGCCGCAAAGAAGGTCCAGGAGAATTCGTAGGCGAAGGCGGTGATGAGGCGGAAGCGGGGCTTTTCCTCGTAGATGAAGCCGGTGAAGGGGCCGGCGCCGACGGCGAAGCCGAGGATGCCGACGGGCGTGTAGGCGGAGAGCGCGCCGTTGAAGAGGCCCTGCACGAAGGTCGTCTTGAACGTGCGCGTCTCGCTCGCGCCGGTCTTCTCGTTCTTCAGCTTGTAGCTCAGCGCCCAAGAGCCGGCGTCCATCTGCGGGTAGAAGCGCAGCGTCAGGTCCCATTCGCCGTAGCCGAGCGGATGATCGAGCGTGTTGATCCCGAGGAAGGTGACGAGCTTCGGGAAGGTCGTCTTCTCGCTCTCGCTCAGGATGGAGTAGCCGGTCGGCGGCGTGACCGTGCGAATCGTGCGCGAAGGGCCGTACATGACGGCGTTGGGAACGAGCGAGACGCTGTAGAGGAGCCAGCTGGGGCGCGAGAGCTTCGGCAGCTCGGTGGCGTCCTTGCCCTTGAGCGGGATCGGGCGCTCGACCTTGCGCTCGAGCGAGTGCATGTCGACGATCTCCGGGATGACGCGCGGCGTCTTCGCGCCCATGTCGCCGTGGACGATGACGAGGCGATCGGCCTGCGTCTGCGTGCCGAGGACGTTCGCATGCGCTCGGCGCAAGTCGATCAGGGCCGACGTGTCGCGATGCGTGAGGTTGATGTAGGCGAAGGCTTCCTCGGCGTCGCCCTCGTCGACGATCACGTCGCACTTCTTCAGCTTAGGGCGCGCGGCGGCGACCCAGACCGCTGCCAAGCGACGAGAGACCGCGGCGTCCGGATGCTCGGGTGGCGCGACGAGGTAGGTGTGGCAGAGGCGACCGGGAAGGACATTCTCTTTCGGGGCGACGATGCGGATCGCGCCCTGACAGTCGAACATGCCGCCGGTGAAAAAGTCGACGCCCAGGCCGAGAAGCGCCACGGGCGGCGAGGCGAGCGCCATGACGCCATTGCCGACGATCGAGGTGACCCACCGGATGTTGCAGGTCTTCTTATCCTCCCGCAGCACCTTGCCCGTCTTTGGATCGATGGCGCGGACGATGTGCGTGCGCTTGCGCTTCACTTCCATGAAGCGCGGGGTCGCCTTCACCTCGTCGCCGTCGATCGTGACTTTCAGCGCGCGCGGGTCGCTGTCGATCGACAAGGTCTCCTTGCGACCGCCGATGGTGCCGCAGCCGACGAGGGTGAACGTCAGCGCGAAGAGAAGGGCGGTGGGATTCCGTGGTCGCAAGGGAACTCTTTGGATTGAAAGCCGATTATACCGAGGCTTGGAAAAATTCCTCAACATCTCTCAGGGGAGCTCGACAAGGGGTGCGGAGGCCAAGGCTTTGGGGAACCTGCACAAACTGCTCGACATGCTCGGAGGGGCTCTCGGCGCGCTCGCTCCGAGGCAGGCGCGCCTCGACGGCCGTGACGTCGAGCGCCTCGGGATCGTGATCTACGAGGCCATGAGCCAGCCGACCCGGTCCTATCATTCGATCGAGCACGCCCTCCAAGTGGCGCAGGGTGACGACGCGGTCGCCTGCTTGGCCGGGCTCTTTCACGACACCGTTTACTTGCAGATCGACCGCCAGCAGATCGCGCCGGGGGCGCTCGCCGTTTTGGACGACTTGACCAACGCGCCTCGCAGTGCCGCCGAGCGCCAATGTCTGGCGATGTTCGGGGGCAGCGGCGGATTTCAGAGCCTGAAGGCGGACGCGGGCTTGAACGAAGGCTTGAGCGCGCTGTTAGCGACGCGGATGCTGGGCACCTTGCTTCGCGCCGAGGATCTGCTCGGCGTGCAGGCGGCGATCGAGGCGACCATCCCGTTCCGGGGCGAGACGGCGCATCGCCACGCGGCAGAGAGGCTCGCAAAAATCGACGCCGACGGGCAAATCGGCCTCGGCGAGGCGGGCGTGCGTCAGATCGCGGCGCGCGCGACGCGGGTCGCGAACCGCGACGTCGAAAGCTTCGGGTCGCAAACGGTCGCGGATTTTCTCGCGAGCACGTGGCTCCTTTTCTCGGAGCTGGATCCGACCCTGAATCGCGGACGACTCTACTCGGTGACGTCCTACCGGCGGGCGCTGTTCGGGATGGAGCGCTTTCTGTCGGTGCGTCTCAATCCCAAGCGGGTGTTCCACATCGCGGGGAGCGTCGAGGACCGCGCGGCGGCCGAAGCGGCGCGGCAGCGGGCGCGGGTGAACCTGACCGCGGCGATCATCTACATGCGGGTGAAGCTCTTCGCCGTGGCGTTGATCGAGGCCGTGGCGGCGGCGACCGGCGGCGACGGACCGATCGAGCTGTTTCTCGGCGAGGCCTCGGATTCTCAGTCGGTGGCGGCGTGGGCGGGCAAGCGCCTCGACGCGAAGGCGCACCTTGTCGACGGACACGAGGACCTGATCGACACCGAGATCTTTGAGCTGCTTTGGATCGGGCGCAACGGCTCGAGCAGTTTCGACCTGCCGAATTCGCCCCTGGCCGCCCTTTACTACGCGGAGCGTGGCGGGCCGTACTGCGTCGATCGCTTCGAGGACGTGATGCACTTCGTCGACGGCAGCATCGACGGCGAGACGCTCCTGACGCGGCAGGATCCCAAGCTCGTGATCGAGCTAGCCGAGCGGATCGCGATCGTGGCGCCGACGCGCCGTGCGGCGGCCTTCGCGCTGATCCGACGGATTCGGGCTTCGTCCCGGAGAACTCGCGCATCGGCTTGATGACCCGAGGCCCGGCCTAGGTGGTTCCCCTCGGAGGCCGCCGTCCGGTCGCCCGAAACTCCCGTCCAGTTGTCTGGTCTTTGCCCGCGACCGGAAAATGCTGGATATTCGCGGGGATCTTGCTGGCACAAAGCCTGCAAACCACCCCGCGAACCACTTAGGGGCACTCCTCGATGCAAAAACTTCTCGTCCTCGCCGCACTCGTCATCGCGGTCGGCTGCAGCCCTGATACGCCGACCTCGGCTCTGAAGCAAACCGTCGATCAACGAGCCTCCGACATCACCGTGCTCCAAGCATGGCACGGAAAGTCCTACGCTCTCGACCTCCCGGGGCATTTCCCGGGCGGCGAGCTCGACAAGCAAGAATGCAGCGAGGTCGGCAATTATAGCTCTGGTTCGGCGATCTACCGGACCGTCCGCTGCTCCAGCGAGCTTGAGCGCAAAGCGAAGCTCGACGGATTCGCCGACCGCAGTCCGCTGCTCAATGATTCGCTGCACATGTACGCGTCGATCCCGAGCGAAGGCCGCGAGTACTGGCAGACGGGCCGCTGCGAGATCGTCGAGTTCCGCACCGTCATTCGCGACGCCGCGCTCAATGCCGCGAGCTTCACGGGCATCGGCTTCTACCTTTCGCCTGGCCACACGCAAGACGGCTCGACGCGCTTCTACGTCGCCAAGAACCGCCTCCATGCGGTCGGCCATGTCACGCTCGTCGACGGCTCGCCCGCCACCGTGCATCGTTTCATCGCGCAAGGCATGTGTTTCGGCCTCGGCGGGAACGGCGGCAGCATCTACAGCCGCCGCTACAAGTTTCGCCCGTATGCCCGCTTTGCGTCGGACGGCTTCGAACATCAAGTGTGGGACGACGTCGCGAAGGACTACCTTCTTGGACTCCCGGAGCAGTCAACGTCGGGCACGCCTCGCGTCGAGAGCTTCGATCGTCAGCTTGAGTTACTCAAGCAGCAGTAGTCTTCCGCGCGCGGCGGCGCTACTTCCCGGAGAACTCGCGTATCTGCTTGATGACCCAGTGGCCGTTTTCCAGGAGCTTCAGCTCGAAGTCGAGCGATTTGGGCTTCGAGGCGTCGACGGCAACGAACTTGCACTCGCCGGCGTAATAGCCGGGCTTGGCCTTGCAGTAGGCGACCTCGATCTCCTTGATCAGGTTGACGAGCTGCAGCACTTTCGCCTTGTCCATGACCGGAACGGTGAGCGGCGCGCCGTCCTTCGAGGGCTTCGCGAAGCGGGTCACGGTGAGCGTCGTCGGCTCGGCGCCTAGCCCGATGGCGGCGATCGTGGTCTCCGACCAGGTGCCAGGGGTCGGGTTGGTGACGAGGTTGTTGCCGCGCTGCAGGGAGAGCGTGTAGCCGAAGATCTCGGAAGAGTTGATGACGCGGGTCACCACGACGGCGTTGCCGACGACCGGGGACTCGAAATCGTAGGCCGGCAAGACCGAGATGCCCATGGCGATCGTGGCGTGATCGATGCGGGCGAAGCTGCGCTCCTCGATCGCGCGCTTGTTCCACATGCTGGCGTAGACGCCTTTGATGCCGCAGGCGAGGGTTTGCGGCTTCATCTTGGACTTGGTCTCGACGCCGGCGCCTTCGCCCTCGTCTTCCGTCTCTTCCTCGCGAACGCAGGACTCCTCGGCGTTGTCCATCTTCTCGGGCTTGGCGCTGTAGCTGTCGTGGAGGCCGGCGCCGTCGAA
Organism: Pseudomonadota bacterium; assembly: GCA_031416315.1. GTDB lineage: Bacteria > Bdellovibrionota_B > Oligoflexia > Oligoflexales > CAIYRB01 > JANOTL01. The sequence continues at coordinate 3,709 of JANOTL010000176.1, read as the reverse complement.
ACCTTCGATGTCCTCAGCATTGGCGCTGGAACGGACCTTCACCTTCTTGATGCCTGGCAGGACGGCGGCCATGGAGGCCTTGATCTTGGCCAGGTTTCCGGGAGGGAACTTGGCTTTGTAAAAGAGCGCTTGCACTTCCTGCAGCAGAGCGACGCGCTCTGCGGCGGAGAGGGTGCCGGCCTTCTCCTTGGTGACGAGGGCGGCGAGCTTGTCCTTCAGCATCTTGTTCGCCGGGAAGTCGACGAGATCGACGTAGAACTGGAGCGGGATGCCGAAGCCCTTCGGGACGAGGTCGTAGCCGAGCTTTTGGCTGGTGGTGCCGACCTGGCTCGCGCGGCCCAAAACCTTCTTGTGGGCGAGGAAGCTAAGATTCGCGGCTTTGGAGCCGTATTTACGGCTTTCGGCGAGACAGCTCGAGGCGTTCGGGCTCGTGGCGCACATCGCGTCGTAGGACGTGGTCTTGTCGAACTTGTCCCAGCTGATGGCGAGCCACGGTTTGTTGAGCTTGGCCGCGAGCTTTTGCGCGATGACAGCGTCGGTGGTCGGCTCGAAGACGAGGCCGTCGGCCTTCACGATCATGTGCACCGGCTTGTCCGCCCAGGGGGCGAGGAGCGCGTTCGTCGGGCTCGCGTCGCGGAGGACGGAGTTCGGCGTGTTGCGTTCTTTCGACTTCAAGTTGACGTGCGAGTTCGCGTCCTGAAAGGCCTTGGTGACGGTGCCGGCGACGACGGTGAGGTCGAGCGGCAGCTCGTCGAAGACGACGATGTCGGTCGCCGTGATGCCGTCCTGATTTTGCGGGAAAATGCGCAGATATCCCCACGCCTCGCCGAGATGCATCGGGATGAAGTTGACGGACCCCAGGATCTGCTCCAAGGACAGGCGCAGGATGCCCGAGGTGGTGAAGGCGGGCGCGACATCTTCGGTCGTCTGCTGGTTGCCGGTGGCGACGAAGGCGAACTTGGCGCCGGCGATCTTCAGCTTGGCGGCGACGATCTTGGTGGCGTCGAGCGCGGCTTTGCCCTTGATCACGTCCTGAGGATAGAGCTGGACGCCGAACACGGGCTTGTCGTCCCAGACGTAGGTCTGGACGGTGCCGGCAAGGAACTTCTTCGAGGCGGTGAAATAGGTCGAGGCGTTGAACTGATCAATCGTGTCGGGGAGCGCCAGGTGCTTCTTCGCGAAGTAATAGTGGTACTTGGCGTAGTCGGGCGTCGTGCCGTTGACGGCGAAGTTGCCGTTCATGAAGTGAACCTTGGGCGACGCCGGCGTGCGCAGGTCGACGAGGAACTTCATCGAGCGGCCGGATTTGATGATGCCTCCCGAGGGAATCGACATCGCCTCGAATTGCGCGGCGGTGGTGAGCTCGCCGAGCGCGAGCGTCGTGATCGGCTGCACGGCGGCGGCGGCTGCGGGCGCTGAGGCCGCGAGGTTGTCGGAGCTCTTGACGTCGGCCGCATCGGGCGATTTGCAAGCGCCGGCCGCGGTGACGAGAACGGCGAGGGCCAGGATGTGGGTCCGCATGGTGGCTCCAAATTATTCGTAGGCCCCTGAAATGTCGGGATTCTTTCGGCGATCCTTAATTCTGCCCGGCTGACGCCGAACAAGACTCGTGGGCAAGTAGAGGAGACCCGCCGTGAAAACCCCCGACTTCCGTCGTTTCGGCAAGTGCGCCGTCGCGCTCGGGGTCGTCGCGTTTTTGGGGGTCTCAGCCTGCGGCGAGGGCGAGGACGAGGAGCCGGTGAAGAAGACCTCGACCGGCACCGGCGCGAAGGACAAACCGAACGGCGTCGTCGTGCCGGTGGTGTCGCAGAAGCAGAGGAATACGCCGGCGGTCGTCGTGCTGCCGCTGACGCTCGACGAAAAGGAAGTCTTCGCGCAGAAGGCGTTCTCCGTCCTGGACGATGTCATCGATGCCGTGGCCGACGACTCCGCGGCGGACGCGTCGCGGGTGCATGCCTGTGCCGTGGCGGAGGACGGCTCGGTCCGATCGGAGACGAGTTTCGCGGGCGCGACCGAGACGCTCGTGGCGGATCTGCCGAAGCGCGTCGTCACCGTGACGATGACCCCTTCCGGAGGAGAGGTGCGGAAGTGGGTGCCACCGGAGGGGCAGGCGCTGACCTGCGTCTCGGACGTCGGCATTGCCGCGGTGACTTGGGAGACTACCGCCTTGGTCGAGGCCATGGCCCTGACGGTCACGACGCAAAAGGCCGCGACCAAAGCTCGCGCCGTCCATTCCAAGCAATCGGGCGCGACCTCGAGCACGCTCGATTCGTGGTCGGTGGGCGGACGGCGCCTCGTGACGTTCTCCGTGCCGCAGCCGACGACCGCGGCGGAGGCCGAGAATCCGACGATCGTGCGGACCCGCGCGTCGATCTCGAGCTCGGTCACCCGGACGAAGGCCTACTCGAAGAAAGACGGAACCGAAGGGACGACGACGGATGTGATCGTGACGCAAGAGACCGCGCCGATCGTGGTCGAGACCGTGCGGAGCGTGGCTGACGGAGCGCTGAAGCGGCGGACGATCTTGAGCGGCACGTTGGTGGCGACGGACGGCGTGCGCGAGCAACGCATCGAGATGAAGGTCGCGAATCTGGAGTTCGAGCTGAAGGCCGGGACGCTGGACAAGTGCACGCCGATCCGTGGTCAGGTCGCTGGCTCGATCTACGCCCTTTCGGGGAAAGTCGAGTTGGGAACGTTTTTGATCGTGTTTGGGGCGAAGAACGACCCCGGAGTCGCGATGGCGTTCAACGGGGACTCGGCGCTGGCCGAGTTCGGAGACTTTGTGCCAATGGGGTGTGAGCTCGGGCGGGAACCGTAAGCAGCTGTTTTCTCAAGCCGCATAAATTGCTTTAAGACTTTCCGCGATTGTGTCGAACAATGGTGCAATCCCTGAAACTGATTCAATGGCGGTGTCGAATGATCCGGACTAGCCGTACGCTGCTCTTGGCTAGCGTGTTCTTGGTGCCTTCAGTGGCCTGTAAGTCGAAGCAAGGCCAGGTGTCGTCGATCAAGACGACCGACGGCGAGGTCGCTGCAGAAGGTGCCGCGGAGTTCAAGACCGAGGCCTCCGCAGGAGCGCTCGACGGCTCGACGCAGATCGCGGGAACGGCCCACGGTCTCGCGATCAACGAGGCGTTTGAGCCGCTTCCGAACGTCAGCGAATCTCAGCTCTTGGCGTTCCTCGACGGCGGCAATTCGCACATGCCCTTCGACGCCGATCGCGGCATCGCCCTCCTCGGCCTGAAAAAATTGAAGTCTCCGGAGCAAATTGCCGAGTTCGATACGAAGCGCAAGAAGTACGTCGCCGATTGCAAGGCGGCGCTGGTGCCGATTCCGCCCAGCTGGGGCGACCCTGCGTGGAAGTCGAAGGGAAAAATTCCGCGCGATCGGATCTTCGTATTCGATGCGACGTTCGACACCGAGCTTTGGACGTTCGAGACGGAGCAAGGGACTTGCGCGGCGCTGCCGCGGAAGTCGGCCGCAGATACCTACGATGCCCTCGGGATCATTTGCCAGTCCGTCGCCGGAAAGGCCTGCTTCTGGGACAACACCGATGCAGAGTCCAGTCGGAAGATCACCGATGGCAAGGACATCACGGTCGAAAAGATTTCGGGGGCAAACCTCCTCTCCGAGAACTGCAGCGAGTGCCATCGCGGCGATAAAGCGTTTCTCGCGCATCCCGGCACGCCGTTGGCCGCGCTGCCACGGC
>JANOTL010000175.1:0-18392 GCA_031416315.1 Pseudomonadota bacterium | reverse complement strand
GAGAGCTTCCCGGCGATGACCAAACAACGGCAAGTTTGCGCCTCGCTCAAGAAGCGGAGTCGCGGGTTCGGCGACTTGCCGAACTTGGCTTCGAGCTTCTCGCGCTCCATCACCAGCGCCTCGGGCGAGCCGGTGACCGTGACGATGGCGTCGGTCGCGGCGAAGATCTCCCAGTTGCGGGCGATTTCCTCGATTTCCTCGGCGCAGGCGGCGCCTTCGCCGTGGATCGTGACGACGTTGCCTTCGACGGTGATCGAAGCGTCGCGCTCGGCGAGGCACTTCTCCCCGATCGTCGAGACGAACGCTTTGGCCGGGCCTTGCAGAACGAACGCGGTGAGCAGGAAAGTCGTGACGAGCATGGCGGCGGATCTCCACAAGCTGCGGACATCTTACCTGATCGACGCTTTATTTGACGCGGGAGTCGCACTTGAATTAGATTCGGCTTCCTCGATAGTCTCATGACTCTGGCATAGGAGGATTCTCGATGTTCCTCTCGATCAAAACCGCCGTCTCCTCGACGATGCGCGTCGCCTGAGTCTCATCCCTCGGCTCATCCGCTAGACTGGCCTCAGCACCGCGCCTCGATCGCAACCAAAAACACGTCCGCGTTTTACCTTTAGAGGTCGCTGCATGCCGCTGCGCATCCGTGCCAGCTTGAGCTTCGTTTTCTACCGCCACGTCGCGCCCTTGGTGCGCCTCGGTCAGACGAAGATCTTGGAATCCGAAGACTTCCCTCCCCTCCCCGACCGTCTGTCGCCGCGCTCGGTCAAGCCGGCGTTCTTCAGCCTACCGACCGACACGACGACGAAGTTCTTGTTCGCGCTCATGCGGGCCATCCCGCGCGAAGTTGGGCTGATGGCCTTGGTGTTGCTCATCGTCGGCCTTGCAGGGCTCGCTTCGCCGGTGCTGGTCGGGAAGCTGATCTCGCACGTGGCGCTCGGCGCGGACGCGAGCCTCGTCACGGGGATCGCGCTGGCCTTGGGCCTCGCGTTCGTGACCGTCGTGGAAGGGGTGGGCCTCCAGAACTTCTTCTACGTCGCCATCGGTGCGAATCAGATCGTGGCCAACGCCCTCAACACGCTCATTTATCGGCATTCGCTGCGAATGACGCGGGCCGCGCGCCTGAAGACCCCGCTCGGCGACGCCGTGAACCACCTCGGCACCGACTCGGACTCCGTGGCGGAGTTCCCTTGGATCGTGGTCGAGGCTACGTGGGCCGCGCTGATGATTCTCGCGGTGACCGGCCTCCTCTTCCATTATTTGGGGCTCGCCGCTCTGTCGGGCGTCGCGGTCCTGGTGGTCATGTCGCCGCTGACGAAGCGGCTGGCGAAGCGCTTCACTAAGCTCGACGACGAGATCATGAAGCATCGGGACGAGCGCGTGTCGCAGATCTCGCAAATGCTCGCTGGGATTCGCATCGTCAAGTTCTTCGCCTGGCAGGACGAGATCCTCGGCGAGATCGAGAAAGTGCGCGGCAAAGAGATCGAGGCGCGACGGCGCCTGATGAAGACCGACGCCGGATCCTTACTGATCTACGTCGGCGCGAACACCTTCGTTTGCCTTGCGGCCTTCGGCACGCGGCTGTGGATGGGCGGGCAGCTCGACGCGGCGACGGTTTTCCCCTGTCTGTCGCTGTTCGCGATGCTGGAGCACCCGTTCGGCAACATCACGCGCTACATCTCCGAGTCGGTGAATGCACGCGTCAGCGCGGGCCGGATCCTCACCTATCTGAAGCTGCCGACCTTGCCGCTCGACGAGCGGCCGGTCGCGCCGGCCGGCGGGGCGATCGGCCTGGAGCTGGCGGACGTGACGGCGCGTTTCGACGACGCGGAGCGCGACGTGTTGACGAACGTGCGCGTCTCGATTCCCGCCGGCTCGAGCGTGGCAATCGTCGGGCCGGTCGGATCCGGCAAGACGAGCATGCTGCTCGCGGCGCTCGGTGAGCTGCCGATCACCGGCGGACGCGTCGGATTTCCGGGGCTGCCGGAGGGCATGGCGCCGCGGACCGCGTTCGTGCCGCAGGAAGCGTTCGTCCGGAACGGGACTTTGCGCGACAACCTGCTCTTCGGAGAGCCCGACCTCGGCCTCGACGCCGTCGTCTTCGCCACCGCGCTCGAGCCGGATTTAGCGCGCCTTCCGGCTGGGATCAAGACGGAGATCGGCGAGCACGGCGTCAACCTTTCCGGCGGACAAAAGCAACGTGTCGCCCTGGCGCGTGCAGCGATGGCGCGGCCCGGATTGATCCTGCTGGACGACCCTCTGTCGGCGGTCGACCATGCGACGGAGACTCACCTCGTCGATCATCTCCTTTTCGGCGTCTGGAAGGGGTCGACGCGCGTCGTCGTCACGCATCGACTCGAGCATCTCGATCGGTTCGATCAGGTCGTCTTCCTCGAGAACGGGGCGATCGTGGCGTCGGGGCGTTACCAGGAGCTTGTGGCGCAAGAGCCGCGATTTGCGCAGTTCGTCGCCGAGCACGGGGCGACGCGGGGCGCCGGAGAGGCGTTGAAGGACGACGGCGTCGCGGCCGCATCGGAGGCGGCTCCGACCGGCGGCGAGGCGCGCATCACGTCCGAAGAGGACCGGGAAAGAGGCGCCGTAAAGGCTCATATTTATTGGGAATATATCAAAGCGCTCGGCGGCCGCTCGCGGCAATCGCGGCTGACGATGCTGCCGCTCCTCTTCGTCGCGACGGTGGCGCTGACGGTGCTGCCGATTCTGCAGAATACGTGGCTGGCCCAATGGACGGAGCGGGTGACGACGGCGACGCAGGCCGAGGGCTGGCGCAATCTCTACATCTTCGGCGCATTGGGCCTGGCGGCTCTGGCCGTGCAAGGCTTGCAGAAGCTGATCTGGAACTTGCGCGCCGTCGCGGCCGGCCGGCATCTCCACGACGACGCGCTGCGCGCGGTGATGGGCGCGCCGATCCGCTTCTTCGACTCGACGCCCGTGGGTCGCGTCCTCAACCGCTTTTCTCGTGACGTCGATGCGGTCGAGCGCAACTTGCCTTGGTCGTTCGAGCATACGGTTCGGGCGACTTTCGTCACGGCGGGCGCGACGGCGGTCTTAGTCGGCGCGCTGCCGATCACGATCGTGGCGATCGTACCCGTGATCTTCCTCTTCATCCGGTTGCAGCGGCGGTACCGCGTCTGCGCGCGCGAGGCGCAGCGAATCTTCTCGGTGTCGCGGTCGCCGCGATTTGCCCATTTCAAAGAGACTTTGAGCGGTCTGGCGGTGATCCGCGGCGCGCACAAGGGAGCGTACTTCACCGAGGGGTTCTACGCGGTCACGGCGGCGAGCCAACGCGACTTCCACGGGCTCGTGCTCTTGAACCGATGGTTCTCGGTGCGGGTGCCGATGATCGGCGCTGCGGTCTCGATCGCGACGGCGACCGGCGTCGTGCTCGCGTCCCAGCAAGGAGCGCTTCCGGCTGGCCTTGCCGGTCTCGTGCTGATCTATTCGCTGCGGTTCTGGGAGTCCTTGAACTGGGGCGTGCGAAGTTTCGCCGACGCGGAGTCGAAGATGACCTCGGTCGAGCGTCTGAAGAACTACGGGCAAATTCCACAGGAGCCCGACATCCGCACGTCCGTGCCTTCGGTGACGGCGGACGAAGTTTGGCCGACGGCGGGCACGATCACCTTCGACGGCGTCGTCGCGCGCTACGCGGAGCACCTTCCCGACGTGCTGAAGGGCGTCACGTTCACGATTCCCGGCGGCTCGAAGGCGGGCTTGGTAGGCCGCACCGGCTCGGGGAAAAGCACCATCTTTCAGGCGCTTTTCCGCGTGATGGAAATCCGCGAGGGCACCATCCGGATCGACGGGCGCGACATCGCCGGCGTGCCTTTGAAGCGGCTTCGCCGAGCGGTCGCGATCATTCCGCAGGATCCGACGCTGTTTCGCGGCAAGCTGCGCGAGAACCTCGACCGGTTCGGCCAGCATGACGACGCGTCGCTCTGGCAGGCGCTCGAGCGCGCGCACTTGAAGGAGTTCATCGCCGGGCTGCCGAACGGGCTCGACGCCGACGTGAAGGAAAACGGGCACAACTTCAGTCAGGGACAGCGCCAGCTGCTTTGCCTGGCCCGCGCGCTTCTCGTCGATGCGAAGATCATCGTCATGGACGAAGCGACCGCGAGCGTCGACGTCGAGACGGACGCCTTGATCCAGACGACGATTCGCCATGCCTGCGTCGATAAGACGGTGCTCGTCATCGCGCACCGCCTGGGGACCGTCGAGGACGCCGATCTGGTCGTCGACCTCGAGGGCGGCCACGTCAAACGCGCGTTCGCGCCGCGCTCACTCGAAAGGTCGAAGCGTTCAGGGAACGAGGCCTTAGCTGACCGCCGGAAGTCTCTAAAGGGCCGCGTCGAGGAACCAGTCGAACTTAGCTTGAGCTTTAGCTAGCCCACGGCGCACGCGATCGACCGCCCTCTTTTCGCCCTTTGCTGCTTCGCCTGCGAGGCGGACATCTGCGATGGAGACGTTGCGAAAAATCGCCGTGACGACGTTGCGGTCGTCGGTCACGACCATAAGGGCTTCCGCGGGCAGAAAACGGACACCATCGTGAACGATCAGAATTCCAAAAGACTCGGTGCCTTTGAACTCAAGGATGTGGAGGTGGCCACCTTGCTCATTGACGACTCGGGTTTGGGAGAGGCTCTTCGGATCCATGCCGTATTCTGAATGTTCAGCCGTGTCGACGAAATAAACGTTGAAGGCGCCTTCCTTCGTCGGTTCGTCGAATGGCTCGACATGCATTCCAACGAAAAGCTTACGGCCGTAGCGTTGCAATGCCATCGGCGAGCTCGTCAACAGGCCGAAGAACGTCCCCGCCGCCAAGACTATCGAGAGCAGCAAAGTCCGCATGCTCATGTCACTTCTAACGTGCCGACCGTTTGCTGGTCGCCGGAACGGGAGTAGATAAGGTGGTGATAGATCTGCTCCCAAGAGTCAATCTGCGAAACCGTGATGCAGCCTTGCGTCACGGTACCAGGGTGGATGTAACGATCACCCTCCATTCCGATTCGAAACCACAATTTTGCGTGGGGCGCCTGCCTCAAATACTGTCTGACCCGAGCGTGCGGCAAATCAGGGATGCAGATCGGATAGGTTCCGACCGGAACTGGATTTGACTCATTCGGCCTCGTCGCAAAGTCGCCCAGGCCTTCGATGTGCATGCGGTTGTCCTGCCTTGCGTACGAAAGACGTGCTGGCGCCATTCGGGGCATATTGAGGACGAAGTGGCTCAAGTTTCCCGCGCCGAGTGCGGCACTGGCGAGTCTGCCGAGGTGGGCGCCCTCGAGAATTTTGAACAGTTCGCGACCCGCTTCCTGACGCGAACACTCAATTTCAAGACTGTGAGGCAAAATCACCTGAGAGCCGCCGTCCAGCTGGGCGATGAGCCAACCATCGGGCGAAATGTCGTCGACGAACAGGCGCCCAGCCGTGACATTCAACTCAGAAACGACGGTCATCTTTGCGCGTTTGCGAGATTCTCCGCGGCCTTTGCCTTGAACTTGGATCTCGGCGATCAAGATCTGATTCTCCCACCCCTCGCCCGACTGCGAAACGTCCAAACTGGACTCGCCGAGATCGTCGACGATGGGGTCCTTCTCGACAGTTGATAGCTTTATTTTCAGAGGTCGCGAGAGATCGTCGATCGAAAAGTGCGCGAGGGTTCGACGGAACGTTTGAGACTGACCCGAAATTATCTGGCATGGCATCGACTCCCGCGAGTCGCCAATCGCAAAGGAGACCGTGAAGTCGTCCCCTAGGTGATCTCCTTCGAGGTCGATGCGAATCACGGTCAGGCTGGCGATTCGATTTGAGGCGGCATGGACGTCTTTTGGACGATCGTCGGTCGCGATTTTCAGTCGCTTGCCGACCGCCGCGACGAAAAACTCGAAATCTTCCAGCTTTGTCGTCACGATCGATCGGACAATCGCCGGATCCAGGCGCCGATACTCATGAACAGCCACGGTTCTGAAGCCAACCATTCTGCGCATGGAAAGCGCCAAAAGCGGCGCCAAGATCGAGGCTTGCTCCAAAATCGTGAAAACCTCCGCGGAGGTCCTCGGGATGTCGAGCTTCTCGAAAGCGCAAACAAAATTTGCGAGATCGATGGCTTGCTCACAGGCTCGCTGCAAGTTCAGGACGATGATTTCCTGAACGTCGAGACTCGTGATCGAAGGGTCTCTCGCGGCGACTTCCCGCACGCGTCGGATGCAGCGACGCAGGGCGTCGATCTTCAGGATAGGCGTTTCCATCCGTCTTTCCCTAGTCGAAGGTCAAGTGATGGACGCCGTTCTTCGTTTAGGCGCTGATAGCGACTCATCGCCTGCATTGCTTGTGTCGCGCGTAGATTTTCATCCCATGACGCAACGAGAATGCCTTGACGAAGAATCTCCGCCTGGAGCGGTTCTGGAGCATCCGAGAACTTTACGAGGTCAACCTCACGACCGGCGATCGCCGCGAGCTCCGCTTGAAGCGTAAAGAGCTCGTCTCGATCGACATCGCGACGGGTCATAAATGCAAGGTCGAGGTCACTGTCATCGCGGAATCGTCCGGTCGCGAACGAGCCAAACACGTAGACCGCGCCAGCATCGGCACGGTCTTTGAGGAGGAAGGCCAGTTCGTTCAGTCGAACTTGTTCCATCGCCTCAAGATAGCATAAAGCGCCTCAATCGCGGCGCGGAATTCCCGGCACGCGTGTCCGACTTGGGGCGTGGAGCGACGGAACGGTCTCGTCCGAAATGGTGGCGTGCACGCGTGATTCCGGATGTCGATCCTCGAGCGCGCTGCGCGGCCGGATGAAAGGCAGCAGCGCGAATCCGACGCCTCCGCCGATCAAGAATCCGGCGAAGTGGGCCATGTAGCTCACGTTCTTTTGGTAGGTCGTCGGGAAGAGCAATAAAATCGACACGCCGACGGCGCGCAGCATGCGGATGTGGAACGGATACTCCGTCGCGAACTTGCAGTAGAAGACGAGCCAGAGGGCGACCATGCCGTAGAGCATGCCGGAGGCGCCGAGGAGGTGCGTCTGCGCCGGATACGTGGCGAGCGTGGCGACGTTGCTCAGGATGCCGACCGCGAAGCTCGCGAGCGGAAAGGCGAGCCAGCCGAAGAAAGCGCGCAGGAACCAGCCGAAGATCAGAAAAAGCGGCGCGTTCGAGAGCAGGTGTCCCATGTCGGAATGGGTGAACAGCGCCGTGAAGGTGCGCCACCATTCGCCGTTCTGGAAGACCTGGGTGCCGCTCGCCCACCAGGTCTCAGACGAGGGAACGAGCCAGTGGCGGATCGAGAAGGCGACGAAGAGAACGAAGCAGGCGACGGCCGAGCGGGAGCTCCAAGTGCTCGGGAGACGCCAGAGGTGGCCTTTGGACCGCGCGGCCGAAGGGACGAAGTCCTCGATGACCGGAACATAGTCCGGGTCGGTCTGGTCCTTCACCTGGGGGAGGTTCCGGAGGCGGGCCTCCTCGCGACGGGCGAGCTCGGCATCGATGTCGGATTGACTGGACACGTGAACGATCACCAGCGGTTGAGCTCGAGGGTCAGTAGCCAATTATACGTCCTCCCTCGCTCGACCGACAGTCGTAGCACCAGCTCGGTGCTTTCGGTCAGCCTACCAAGGTGTGGCTCACCTACCAGGTAGTCAAGGCTGCCGCGGTACGAAAACTCTCGGCGCAGAGTCCCGGCATAATAGGAGGGCCGCCATTCCGCGCTGGAGCGCAGCTGGAAGCGGCGGACCGCGTCAAAGGTCCACAGGGCCTCGACACGCAAGGGAAGCGCAGCGCGCGGCGTCGTCGCGCCGTCTTTCGCGTCGGCGTCGAGTGCCGCGCCGGCCGCGACGTACAGGTAATGCTCATGAAATCGCGAGGACGCGAGGTTGAACGAGATTTCCCCGCCGGCGAGGGTCCCGAAACTTTCGCGTGCGTAAGGACGGCCTTCGAGGTCCAACACCTGCAGTCCCAAGCCGAACGTGCCGTACGGATCGAAGAAGTTGGGGACCTCGTCGAGGCGCTCCTTGAATTTGCGGATGGAAAGACCCGTGACGCGCCAAGCGCGAAGGCCGTCGCGCCCGAAGTCGAGCCGTGCCTCGCCGAGCGTGACGGCGGTTGCGCGTTGCATCGATTGGCGGGTGCGTGAGCCCATGTCCTGCTTGTGGAGCGCGCTGCCGAGCGAGACGACGCGCTCGCCATCGGAGACGCCGCCGCCGACGGTGACGCTCGAGAGGTTCGTGTGCGAGGAGCCGGCGCGCGCCGCGGCGTCTTCGTTGCCTTGGTAGAGCTCGGCAACGGCCTTGTTGGTGTCGACGGCGAAGCTCTGCGCGACTTTGGGCCGGCGTTTCAAGACCTCGCGTTGGAAGCTGCGGATCGCCGCCGTCGCCTCGGAGGTGTACCGCTCGCAGCGCTGACTCTTTTCCTGGTGGACGAGCTCTGCGTCCTGGCCGAGCGAGCCGAGCTTGTAGATGGGGCCGGAGAGCTCCGCGTGATTGATCGCGAGCGCGCCGAGCGCCTTGTAGCCTCTCATGCGCTCGACCTCGTCACGGGAGAGGAGCTCGTCGGCATCCGGCCAGACGCGCTGCGGATCCTTAAGCTTGAGGGCGTCGAGCTCGGTGCGGAGGAGCTCTTGTGCGAGTTGCCCCTTTTTCCGGTAGCTATAGAACGCAGGGTGACTCTGCGCGGCGAGGCCCTTACGAATCATGAGCGCGACGAGCGCGTTCGGCGGCACGACGAAAGGATCGAACTCGGCGACGTCGCGATCGCCGATGCCGTCGCCAATGAGCTGCACGAGGATCGAGGCGCAATTGCGGTCGAAGAAGTAGTACTTGGCCTTGTAGCTCTTCTTCGCGAGGTAGAGGCGGTCGAGGAGGCGGGCTTTCTGCTTCTCGTCGAGCTTCAGCTCGTAGCGTAGGAGGTTGCGGTCTTGGTCGACGGTGTAGGATTTCACCGTTTGCTGCAGCGTTTGCCGGTCGAACGTCGTCAGAAAACCGCCGCTCAACCCCTTCAGGGCCTGAAACACGGACTGCATCGCGTCGAAGTCGGCCTTGCCCTCGGCGCCGAGGTTGAAAAAGCCTTCCTGGCATTCCCCGGACGCCGAAGCCTGCGCGTTCGGCGCGCCTTCGCTTTTCGCCGGCTCGGTGTCGGCGAGGAAGCTGACGACCAGGTCGCGGGGGTTCTCGATGCCCAGCCGGTCGGCCTCGGGATTGTTCGCGAGCTTGATGCGGAGGACGAGGTGACCGGCGATCTCGCTCGCGTCGCCGACGCCGGGAGTGGCGTAGAGCAGCTCGAAGCCGCGCACGGTCTTGGCGTCGATCGGCCCCATCGGGACCGGGCTGGCGGTGACGGGGTCGAGGAAGACGAGGTCGTCGAGGAAGCCTTCGCCCGAGCCGCGGCACTTGATGTGCGGTTGGTCGAGGTAGGGCTTGTAGTCGGGGAACTGGCGGCGGAAGAAGCCGTACTTGTCGGGAGTGCGGCAGGCGATCGAATCCTCGATCGCGGTGTCCGGTGTGACGAAGAACTCCTCGCCGAAGGTGGCGAAGTCCTCTTCGGGGCTGTCGAGGCCGGTCTCCGAGGCGAAAGCGCGCAGATCCTGATTCTCCGCTTCGCGCATGAGGAGCGGGATCTCGACGCCGAAGTACTCGCGGCGACGCCAGCCCGAGAGGGAGCGCCAGGCTGCGGAGGACGAGACGTGCTCTTGTGCGTCGAAGACGTGGAGCCAGTGATGGACGAAAGTGCGCTTGAGGTCCAGGAGCGACGGCGATTTCGCGTCTAACTCCAGCTGCCAGTAGAGGATCGCGGGGGCGAGGTGATCCCGAAGGGGGCGCTTGCTGCCGATCGGCGCCTTTAGGACGCGGATGCGGCCGAGGTGCTGCAGCTCTTTCGGAAACGAGCGCAGGAGGGCGAGGATGGCGGCTTCCTCCGCCTTGGTCCAGGGGGCGACGTCGGCGCGATTGGCGAGCTCGACCCCGAAGTCGCGGAGGCTTCCCGCGCCCTGCGCCTGCGCGGTGAGCGCGAGGTTGAGGAGGGCGAGGAACAACCATTTCATTGCGATTCAGCTCCGGAGGGCAGGGACCACTTTCTGCATCAGTCGCACGAGCTCGGCGCGGGTCGGCTTCTCGGGGGCGACGCGGACGACCGTGGCGGCGAGGCGCTCGGGAGCGACGCCGAGCAGGCCGGCGAATCGCGCGAGGGTCGAGCCTGAAGCCGCGTACGACTCCTTGATCAAAGAGTCGGCGGTTTCGGGGTCGAGCGCAACCGAATCGTCGAAGGAGGTCAACTTGGTGGTGCCTTCGAGGGAGGCGTCGAGCGCCTTGCTCGTGGACACGCCGACGTTGCCCGAGCTCTTCGAGGTGTCGGTGCTCATGTCGGCCGTGACCTTCGCCATGTTCGGGGTGATCCGCGCCGTGCGCCCCGTGGCGTTCGACGTGCCTTCGCTCGTGTTGGTCGCGGACTCGGCCGTCGGCTTCGTGGAGTTCTTGTAGCTGACCTCGGTCGTGTTCTTGCTGGCGGCGGTGGTGACGTCGGAGGTGGCGTTCGAGGTGTTGCGGATGGATTCGCCCGTCGGCTTCGTCGAGTGATTGTAGGTCGCGAGCACGGACGTGTCGGTTGCGTCACTCGAGCTTTTGGTGCCGCGGGTCGTCGCGCCGCTCGACGAGTCGGTCGTCTCCGCCGAAGACGCGATCGAGGGCTTCGTCGAGCTGGCGTGCGTCGCCGCGACGGAGGCTTCGGTCTGCGCGCTAGTGGCGCGGGTCGCGGCGCTGGTCGCGTTGGTGACGACGGTCGTGGCGTTGGTGCCGGCCGTCGTGCCGTTGATCAAAGGCTTCGTCGTGTTGGCGTACGTGGTCTCGGTCGTCCACTTGGTCGTGGCGATGGTTTGATTCGTGGCCGCGGTCGTGCCGTTGCTCGTCGCTTTGCTGGCGCGCGTCGTCGACTGCTCGGAGGGTTTCGTCGAATTCTGGTAGGTGGCGTTGACCGAATCGCCCGTGACCGCGGTGGTGTACTTGGAGACGGTCAGCGTTTGCTTCGTGGTCGAGTTTGTCGCGTTCGTCGTGCCTTTGGTCGTGGCATCCGAGACGTCGCTCGTGGCTTTGCTCGACTCGGCGGAATATTCGGAGCTCGGAGCCGTGGTGTTCTTCGTGGTGTAGCGGCTCGAGCGCGAGGAGGCGTCGGTGGAGTTCTCGGAGGAAGCCTGGCTCGAATCGGTGGTCGCGTCGCTCGCGCGGGAAGAGGACTGCGCCGAAGGCTTGGTCGAATTGCGGTACGTCGCGACGCTCGTCGATTCGGTGACGTCGCTCGTCGAGTTGGAGGCTCGCGTCGTGCCGGAGGCGGTCGGGACGGTCGACTGACGGTAGGTGACGTCGACGGATTTGGCCGTGGTCTGACCGGACATCGCGAAGGGGCCGGCGAGGGCGGGCTCACTCAGGGCGGCCATCAGGCAGAGCGCAAAAAGACGCGGCGTAGGCATGGGTGGGGGAACCTCCGCCAATCATGAAGCAAGCCCAGTGCCGGCGCGGAGATCGGATATATTGTTAAAATTCAGTAAGTTACGATTAGGGGCGGGGATCTTGGGTGTGTCCCGCGAGACATAGGTGCGTCTGAAACTGTCGGGAGCGACGTCGTGTCCGGCCTGTCATTTGTTGACTGAGACGTAGTCCGTGACGAACTGGTCGGTCAACGCGGCCAACGCGTTGACGACGTCGCCGACGAAGGCCTTCGGATTCGAGACGGTGACGTTGCCCTTGAACCAAGTGGGCGCGTAGAACTCGAAAGCCTTGTCGCGCTTCAAATTCGCCTTCTCGCGAAACGAGAGCTCGGTATGCGCGCCGTAGCCGAGGACCTCGTTGGTCACGGAGTAGCTCGGTAGGACGACGATCCGCGCGAAGAGCTGGTACTCGGAGCCAGGGTTGTACTTCAAGCCCTTCTTCGCGACACGGGCCTGGATCACTTTCGCCAGGCTCGCCGCGTTCAGGCCGGTCTTCTTCGCCTCGGGGTCGAGCGGCTCGATCACGACGTTGAAGCTGCCGCCCTTCGGCAGGCCCTTGAGGATCTGCGGGTCGGCGACGGCCGGCGTGGCCAGGAGCGTGAAGAGAAGGACGCCGAACTTCAGTGCAAGGTGTGCGGTGGATCCCAACTCAGGCCCTCGAGGTGCGCGATCAAATCGCCGATGGTTCTGAACTTCTTCAAGATCAGAGACTTCTTCAAGCCGAGAATGATGCCTTTGATCTCGGACGGGTGCTTGGCGTAGCGCGCCTTGCCGCCGATAGCGTCGTAGAAGATGCGGATCACGTCGACGACGTCGTCGCGGATGTGCGTCTTGTTCGGGCTTCCCCAGTGGAAAAAGTCGAGGAGCTTTACCTGGAAGCCGAGCCCGACCCGGCGGACCATGATGTTCCCGCTGTGGAGGTCGCCGTGGTAGTCGTAGAGCCGGTGGATCCCGGCGATGGCGGTCGAGAGGGCATGCAGAAGATGCAGCCCCTGAAAAACATCGAGGCGGTGGCCCGGCTGATCCTTGATGAACTCGCGGAGCATCTCGCCTTCGACGAAGTCGGAGATCAGGAACGAGACGTCGATGCCCTTGTGCTGGATCTTCTCCAGCGTGTGGTACTGGATCAAGGCCGGACAAGCGCGCAGCTTGTGCAGTTTTCGCGCGTAAAAGTTGATCGCTTTGTCGCCGACGTTGCGCTGCGGGAAAAAGAACTTCGCGGCGCGCTCGATGCCGGTGACCTGCTCGCGGATCAGATACACCTCGCCTTCCCAGCCCTGGCCGAGCTTGGAGACGACCTGATATTTGCGCGCGAGAACACGGCCCTCGGGAAAGTCGAAGGCGTCGATCGACGCTTGCGGGGATTTGGGCATAGGGGCGTGGGTGCTCCGAGGGGAGCGACTATATTACCCCTTAACCTCGCGTAGAAGGGCATTATAGAGGAGGATCATGTCCGTGTTGGTCTTATGGAGGCGATCCAGGACGACACGGGCGATCTTCAGGACCATGGGCAGAGACCAGGCAGGATGCTCCCGGCAGAACTGGTCGAAGCGGTCCTTGTGGAAGATGAGGCAGACGCAGTCGGTCTCGGCCAGGATGGTGGCCGAGCGCTGGTCGGCCTGGAGCAGCGCCGCCTCCCCGAAGAAGGGATGGTCTCCGGCATCCAGGATGGCCACGGGGAAGCTCTCCCCCGTCCCGATCGACTTCAAGACCTTGATCCGGCCCGACGTGAGGATGAAAGCGTCGGTGCCCTCCTCCCCTTCCTTCAGGATCGCGGTGCCTTTGGCGTAGCGGCGCTCGTCGAGTTTGGGCGCGATATGCTCCAGCGCGCCGGGGAGGATGGCGACGCCCTCGAAGAGACGCACGCCTGCGAGCCATTTGATGCGAGTGGCGATCACCGAGTCGGAGGCGGTGGCTTGGCGCTTCGTGAGGCTCATGCGGCGACGTTGTCCTTCACGCGGGCCGCGGTCTTCACCTTCGGCTCGAGGATGATCGCCGCCGAGCCCTTGCTGATGACGAACTCGGCGGACGGGTGGAAGACGGGATTGTTGCAGCGCAAGGTCTTTACGCTCTGGAGGTTCTCGATCAGGCGCGGGACGCTCGGTGTGCGCTGCGCTTCTGCGAAAGCCTTCTCTTTAATGGAGTGTGGGTTGCCGGTGTTCTCGAGGATGCCAAGAAGGAGGAGGTCCGGGGCGCCTTTTTGGAATTCAACGCGGAACTCGGCGTAAGTTTTGCCCTCGAAGCGCTCGGGGATGTCCCGAGTCGCGATGTGGGCGCCGCTGCGCGGGTCGATCAGGTCGTGGTAGACGTTCGCGATGCCGGTCGAGCCGGAAGCGCTGCCGAGGAGCAGGCGGCTGCATTCGCGGGAGTAGATGATCTCGCCGACGCCGGCCATCTTCAGATAGTTGTCGAGCGTCGGATCGAGGATCTCGGCCGCGACCATCGTGCCTTTGG
This sequence comes from Pseudomonadota bacterium, assembly GCA_031416315.1. GTDB lineage: Bacteria > Bdellovibrionota_B > Oligoflexia > Oligoflexales > CAIYRB01 > JANOTL01. Next base: position 4,457 of record JANOTL010000175.1, on the reverse strand, counting down.
CGATGTTGGACAGGGCGATCGAGCACATGATGGTGCGCGCGTCCGCCTCCATGGAGTTGGGTTTGCGCATGTCGGGGCCTTGCGAGGTGTCGGCCAAGATCAAGATCTTGCGTGCGACCTGCGGAGCGGCGCGCTCCAGCGTTGCCTGCTGGAAATGCTCGCCGAGGATGAAGTTCAACTCCTTCAGCTTCGGGTCGGCCGCCTTGAAGGCGAGGATCTGCTCCTGCGTCTTGTTGGCGACGACGACGATCTTCTCCGGCGTCAGCGTCGGGTTGAGGAGGAGAACGTGACGGATCAGGTCCGCCATGTCGTCCTTCCACCCGCAGACGACGAAGTGATTCTTGATTTTGGATTGGTCCATTTTGCCACGCCCCTCCATGAGGATCTGCGAGATGAAATAGGTCGAGATCTTGGCGCTGATGATGCCGATCGTGAAGACGCCGGCGAACATCAGGATGACGGCCAGCGAGCGACCGAGGGGCGTGATCGGCGTCAAGTCGCCGTAGCCGACGGTCATGAAGGTGACGACGCCCCACCAGAGCGCCTTGCCGAGGGTGGTGATCTGCGCGGATTCGGCGTCGCGCTCGGCTAGCAGGACCACCCAGGAGACGAAAAGCCAAGCAAACGTCATCCCGGCGACGACGAGGAGCATGCGGTGGCGAGTGACGAAATGGAGCTTCACCCTGGCCTCATCGGCGGAAGCCCGGGACCCGTTGACCCGCCCGGCTTTGGTCGAGGAGGGGACGAAAACGGTGTTTATTTAGTCCTTACAGCGTATTACTGTGCTGCGCCGGAGAGACGGACGAGAGCCAATACGGCCGACTCTTCCGTTTACAAATCCGATCGGAAGTCTATATTTCATGAGTCCAAGAATGTTTCCGTTCTTTCTAAAGGGAGAATGCTCGATGTCTACGAAGATGATGCTGGTAGCTGGGTTTGCGATGAGCGCGGTCACGGGTACTGCGGTTGCGGCAGACGCGGCGTTCGACAACCACCTGACCAGCACGCCCATGGTTTCCCCGGCCCAGCTGTACCAAACCGACGCTCTGAAAACCGACTTCGCCCTCGGCTTCCTCTCGGCGACGGACGAAGTAAAGCCGACGACCGGCGACAAGACGACGAGCGACGTCACGGGCACCCGCCTGTTCGCGGCCGGCATCTACAACATCCAAGCCATCGGTCTCCGCGCCGGCCTCGTCGCCGATTACGTGACCTTCGACGCCGAGACCAAGACGGGCGCCCTGAACGCGAAAGCCGAAGGGTCTGTGGTCAGCCTCTCGCCGACCTTCGCCTACGTCGCCGGCCCGGTTGCTCTGGGTCTCGCGATCGACGTCAACTCCGAGACGACGAAGATCAAAGTCGACGGCGCCGAAGAGATCAAGCAAGACTGGATGACCGTTCGTCCGGGCGTGCTCTTCGCCAACGAGCAGATGGAAGCCGGCGTGACGTACACGACCAAGGGCACGAAGGACGCGGTCAAAAAAGACGGCATCGAAGTGGCGCCCGAGTCCGATACCCCCGCCGAAGTCACGCTCCACGGCCGTTACGCGGTCGACAAGACCATGGCGTTCGGCGCCATCGTCGGCAACCGCATGCAAGCGGACGTCAGCGACGACACCGTCAAGGACCTCACGTCCCTCACGGCCACCGCCGAGTTCGCGCTCGACGCCGTGAAGCTCGAAGGCGACGTCGGGTACAACATGGCGACCTACAAGAAAAAAGAAGAACTCGACAGCGGCACGATCGGCACCGTCGACCTCGGCGCGGCGGCTGACTACACGATCAACAAGCAAGCCTCGGTCGGCGGCGGCGTCGGCTACGAGTTCGGCGCAGACGAGAACACGACGAACAAGAACGAGTACGCAGTCAACACGCTGAGCGTGCTGGTTCGTGGCGACATGAAGTTCTAATCGCCTCGGCGACGAACGGAGAAAGCCCGCGACTTTGGTCGCGGGTTTTTTTTGTCGGGTGGATCAGCCGGAGCCGGAGCTACTGAGGATGCCTTTGACGAGATCCTCAAGCGAGAGCTCCTCGTCCTCGGCGGGAGCGTCCGCGCCGCCAGAGGCGCCGCCGCCTCCGGTACCTCCGGTGCCGCCATCAGCCGCCGCCGTGCAGATGCGCTTCGAGGCGAACTGCATCAGAGCGTCTTCCGTCAAGTCAGGGTTCTCGGAGGCTTGAAGGATCTGGATCGCGCTGCCGGTGCTGACGAGGAAACACTTGCCGCCGGCGATCGAGTGGACGAACGCGGGCTCGCCGAAGCCGGAGATGGCTTTCGCGGTTTTTGCGGGGTTGATAAAGGCGTTGAAGCAAATGGAATGGGGGCTAGAAAACGTCTCTTCAGAATAGGTCATGGCGACTCTTTTGACGGCGTCGCCGAGCTCGCCGTCCTGGCCGCACAGGGACCCGAAGGCTTCGGTCAATACGGCGTTGCCGCTCGAGATCTCGCCCTGCGACGCCGGCGTACCGTTATAAGGCTTTTCACTGGCGCCGTCCGTCGCGATGTCCGCGTCAGCGTTCTTTTGGAGGCTTTTTTTCATCTGCTTCATGACGGCTTTACGCCTCATCTTCGCTTTGCCGCCTTGCTTGCCGACAAGCTCGAAGTCGCCGTTCTCGATCGCTTCGCGCGGAACCCGCGCCCTGAGGTTGTAGTCCGACGCTTCCGGCTCGGGGAAAAGCGCCACTTTCGTCTTCTTGCCCTTCGCGTCGACGACGTTCGCCTCGAGCTCGATCCCGTCCATCGAGGCCTTCTTGCCGTCAGGCTTCTTCATGGCGCAGCCTAGGCCGACCTCCGACTTGGCCTCGTCGTCTTCGGTGATCTCGCAGGTCAGGAAGGCGCCGGATACTTGCGCAGGCTCGCCCGAGAGGACGTCCTCGTCGTCCGTGCCCGCGGTGCTCTTGTCTTTGCTCGCGGTATTTTTCTTCTCGTCCGCGCCGCCGAACGAGGCGGCGCCGCAGCCTTGCAGCGAGGCGAGGAACAGCGAGGCGGCGATGATTTTGGTGACGTGGAAGCGCATAGATGAGAGCGTATCGGCTGTGCTGCCAGCGAACTTGACCAAGCCATTGCAAAACGCGGAAACTACAGCTTTGTCAGGATCTTACGGAGCTGGTCGGCAGGCTCACATCCGTATTGGCCCCACGCGGTCGCGACCGGCTCGACGGTGTCGGTGACGAGCGTGAAGGCCTTGCGATCGGCGCTCGTCTCGAAGAGGTACCAAGCCAAAGACGGGTCGCGACCCGCCCCGTCCTCGAAGACCGGCGAGTACGATTTGCCGATCGGATAGACGTAGTCGCGAAACCGAACGCCAAGAGTGCAACCGGCGGGCTCGAAGGCGTGCGCCTTGCCCGCGCGCGTCGTCAGCTCCCCTTGCGCATTGCGATATAGGAGGCGCGTGACGGTCAGAGTGCAATCCGGGTCCGCGTAGATTTCGGTGAAATTCGCGCCTGGGCCGATGGTGACGCGGCGCGCGGTGAGGTCGTCAAAATCGTAGAGCGCGGCTTGATAGTTTTGCGCGGGGTAGCGTGGCCGCTTGTTCGAGGAGGCGCAAACGGGGCCGGAGACCGCGTAGGAGCCTTCCGGAATCGTTTGGGTCCAAGTCGTGCCGCCATCCTCGCTGCAAGAGGCGAGGTGGCACGCGAGGGCGAGCGCGGCGAGCGCTCGGCTCACTTTGCGAGCGCCGTGCGGAAGTAAGCGATGGTCTTCGCCAGGCCGTCGGCGAGCTTCACGTTCGGATTCCAGCCCGGCAGGAGCTTTTTCGCCAGGGTCAGGTCCGGACGGCGCGTCTTCGGGTCATCGGCGGGGAGGTCCTTGTAGACGATCTTCGACTTGCTGCCGACCTGGCGGATCGTCTCTTTGGCCAGCTCGAGGACGGTGAACTCGCCGTCGTTGCCGAGATTCATCGGACCTGTGGTGCCCTCGGTGCGGGAGAAGCGCGTGATGCCGTCGACCAGGTCGTCGACGAAGCAGAAGCTGCGCGTCTGCTGGCCTTCGCCGTAGACCGTGAGGTCTTCGTCCTTGAGCGCCTGCACGACGAAGTTCGAGACGACGCGGCCGTCGTCGACCGCCATGCGCGGGCCGTAGGTGTTGAAGATGCGGACGACGCGGATGTCGACGTCGTGAGCGCGGTGGTAGTCGAAGCAAAGAGTCTCGCCGACGCGTTTGCCTTCGTCGTAGCAGCTGCGGATGCCGATCGGGTTGACGTTGCCCCAGTAGCTCTCCGGCTGCGGATGAACCAAGGGATCGCCGTACACTTCGGACGTGGAGGCCTGGACGAAGCGCGCCCGCGTCCGTTTCGCCAGGCCCAGCATGTTGAGCGTGCCGACGATGTTGGTCTTGATCGTCTTGATCGGGTTGTATTGATAGTGGATCGGGCTCGCCGGCGAGGCGAAATTCAGGATCAGGTCAACTTCCGCGTAATAGGGATGCACGATGTCGTGGTTCACGAGCTCGAAGCGCTCGT
>JANOTL010000174.1:0-40465 GCA_031416315.1 Pseudomonadota bacterium | reverse complement strand
ACCGCCGCGACCTTCGGCCTCGGCTCGCTCGGGGCTGGCACCGCCCGCGCCGCGGACGGCGGCCCGCTCTTCTTCCTCTTCGTCGCCATACCCGACGGCATGGACTCGAGCTACCTCTTCGACGCGCGCTCCTTGTCTTTGACGGCGGCGGGGATCAAGGCGAATTATCTCAACGAGGAGCCCACGCCGTGGGTCGGCACCAACGGCGGCGTCGCTTTGGCGACGTCGTTGACCGCGCCGCTAGCGCCTTATCGTCAGGACTTCAGCGTGCTGAACGGCGTCGTCATGGCGGCGAGCTTCGACGGCCACGACCAGAACACCAACTTCATGCTGACGGGGAACCCGTTCGGCGGCGACTCGTTCATCCCGCATCTGAACGAGATGTCGGGCGCGCGCACGCCGCTCGATTACGTGCAGACCGGTTTTCTCTTCGCCGACGTGGCCAACAACGGCGCGTCGATGCCGCTGTCGCCGTACGCGGCGCGCTCCCTGGTGAAAAAGCTGAACTCGTCGACGCCGCTCGATCCGAGCGATCCGGTAACGCGTCACCTGGCGTCGCGGTATGCGGCGAACGCGCAGGGCAAAGGCCGGTTTTCGGCCGCCTCCGCCTTGTTCCGCGACGCTTTGGGCGAGGCGCCGCGCCTGGCTGAGATCCTGAAAAAGCTGAGCTTGCCCGATCCGCAGCCGGGCGAGACCATCGACCCATTCGCGGACGAGCTGATGATCGTCGGCGAGTTCTTCAAGACGGGCGCGACCCGGAGCGCGATCCTGACCTTGCGCCCAGAGAACAATGACTTCTTGGATACGCACGGCCCGGAAGACGCGCGCAAATCGGGCGAGATGATCGGCAGCATCGCCAAGCGGCTCGCGCAGGTGATCGAGCGCTTGAAGACGACGCCCTTCGATGCGAAGTCGAGCCTTTTCGATCGGACCGTATTCGTGGTCGGCTCAGAGTTCGGGCGCACCTTGCGGCAGATGGAGCGGCCAATCGACGATACTGGGACCGACCACAATCCGTTGACGAACTCGATCTTGATTGGCGGTGCCGGAATCAAGGGGGGATTGGTGTTGGGTGAAGGCGATACGCGCGCGAGCGGCGAGGTGCTTTCGGGCGCGCACTTGGCGCTGGATCCGCAGCATTTGAAGGCGATGGGGAAGCCCTTCGACTTCGCGACGATGCGGGCGAGCGAGGCGAAGCCGGAGGTTTATCGGGCTGGGGAATATCTGAGCTTTGCGTCAATCGCGAATACGCTTTATGCCCGGTTCGGGATTGGGGAGGAGCGGCATTGGGCGGTGGAAAGGAATGGGGGGAGGGCGCCGGTGATTGCGCCGCTTTTGGGGTAGGTTGATCCGGCTTTCGGGTCACAGTGCCGGCGGCCTAAAGGCGCAGTGCCTTTGCGCCCGATACGCCAAGAGCGCGACAGCACCCTCGCTCGGCTCACGGCGCTCCCGCGCCAACATTTGGCTCGCCTGCCGAGGTGCTCGAGATAGAAAACGTCGCGTTGAGATCCGGGATGGCCGTGCCGCTGAAGGTGAATGCCCGGATTGCCCCCTGGGCCTGTCCAAGGGCCGAATTTGCCATACGAATGTCGCTTGTAAAGCTGGAACCGAAAACGGCTGAGCGGCCGTACCAGTAGTTGTTTGTGAACGGGCCCGTAACCTGGGCATAGAATACCCGTGCTGCGCCATTAAGGAGCGTGACGCCGCGGCACACGCCGACCGGACAGTCAATGTTGTTGCCGATGAGCTGATAGACGTCGATGTACGGAGTGCTGCTGTTGTTCTCGAGAATCGAAGGAGCGCCGCCGCTGGCATCACGAAGTAGGAGGTCGCAATAGCTCGCTTGCAGGGGGAAGCCACACTTCAACTCGCTGTTGCGGAAGGTCCAGCTCGACGACGGCTGGGTCGTGATCGCGGACGCCAAGGCCGTGCTGACGTTGACGTCGGAGCGGTCGATCTCGACCGCGCCTTGGTACGGGGAGAGTGCTGCGGTGATCCCCTTAGCGCACGCGTCAAACCGTGAGTTCGTGATCGTGAGCTTGCCGACCGGCTCATAGCTCTCATTCACCACGACGTTCGCGCAGCTCTTGAAGTGAACGCCGGAGACGGTCACGTCCTCGGCGGAGTTTCCGTAGACTGCGGTCCCCAAGGTCGAAAATGTGTTGCTCGCGAAGTCCATCGCGCCACTTGTGACGCTGATCATCCCGCCGCCGAGGCCCGCGTAGAAATCGTTCGTGAGCGTGTTGCCGGTATATGTGGTCCCGGTCGCGTCACGGTCCTGCGCGAGCGCCGCGGCGACGGTTCCGGAGTTGCCGACGAAACGCGTGTTGCCGACGCCGGACCTGACGTAAAGCGCGTTGCCCCAGTGCGTAAAGGTGTTCTCCGTGACCGTCAGGTCGTCGAACCCGTGCTTTTCGATGATGCCGCCCGGCACGCCAGGACAGCCGTCGAAGTCGCCGTCGAAACTGGAGCGCGCGACCCGGCCTCCGTTCAGCGACAAGCTCATGCGCCGGAAGCTCGCGTGCTCGATCCGGGTGCCTTCGCTGGTGCCGGGCGCCGCGTTGATGTTGAGAATCCTACCAGGCGAGATCGAGCAAGAGACGGCGGCGTTGAGGTCAAAGGTGATACTCTTACCCGCAGTGGCTTCGCCGATCGCCATAATTTTGCCGCGCACGTCGACGCCGTCAGTCGACGCGGTGCTATGGAAGTAGAAGGTTACGCCGGGTTCGATCGTGAGGTCGCCCATCACGACCGCGGCACCTCGTAGGTTGTACGGGCTTTGCGCGGCCGTGAGCTTGAGATCGCCTGGATAAGTGGTGGGCAAGATCTCGGTCATCGTCCCGAGGTTGATCGAGTCGGCGGCGACGTTCGACTCGCGACCAACGTGGTCGCGAACTTTGACGTAAAGACGTTTCGGGCCCGCGGCGGCCGGCAAGCTTAGAAAGAGCCGCGGCGCGAAAGCGCTCCAGCTCGCCGCCGCAAGGTCGCCCTCGGCAAAGGCATAGGCGACCTCGGCGATGCCTGTTCCTGCGTCCGTTGCGAGCGCGTCGACAAACACCTCGGGCTTCGCAGCAACCGCCCAGCCGTTCAAGATTTTCACTTCGCCCAAGGCCGGCGCTTCGGTGTCGACGACGACGACGTCGGCGTACGGCGAGCTCTCGAGACCGTTCAAATCGGAGAACTTGACGTAGAGCGTCTTGCGACCGTCCGAATCGAAAGTCCATTCGTAAGCAGGCGCCACGCTCTCCCACTTCTTGTCGAGGAAGCTCGGCTCGTCGGCGATTTTCATCAACGCCGCCTCGCTGTTGTAGGCGAGCGCGAGCTGCACCTTGTGAGCATTCGAGACCTTGACGGCCTTGCCGCCGATCGTCGGCGTGCTCGTCGCGGTCACTGCGAGGGCGCCTTCGGGCCCGCCCGACACCGAGAGCAGCACCGCCGGGAGCGGCGTCGTCGCCCCTTCCGCCACGGCTACGCCCTTCAACCGGACCGGGGCGAAGCCCGTGCGCTCTATCTGTAGCTCGTATTCGCCGACGGGCATGCCGGCGAGCGCGAAGTTGCCGGCGTCGTCAGTTTTGGCGATGAGCTGCGTGCCCGGGACGTAGACATCCGTGCCGACGAGCGGGGCCGATTGGCTCGGATCGAGAAAGCGGACGTCGCCCGTGACGGCGCCCGTCGCCTTCAACGCGTTGACGCCGAGGTCGGTTTTTTCCCCGGCTTTGACGACGACCTTACCGAACTTGAGCCCGTACGCGGCCGGACTTTCCGTAAGCGCCGCGCCGTCCGCGGCGGTCACGTAGATGTCGACGACGCCAGGTTGCGCGGTGATCCCGAATCGACCTTGGGCATCGGTCGTCGTCGCGAGCTCGGGATGGCCTGCGACGGCGATGGCGGCATTGGCCGCGGACTGCGGCCCGAGCCCTTCCATCGGGGTAACCTGCCCTTCGATGCTGAACGAAAGCGTCCCGATGGTCGCGACGGGTGAAGTCTCAGTCGAGGACGCGCCTCCGGGCGGTGGCGTCGTGGTCACAGCGGGCTTTGGCGACGACGAAGGACGGTCGTCATCCTCGGATTTGCATGCGGCGAAGCTGAGCGTGACCGCGAGGACGAGGATCGACGACGAACGCATGGGCACCCCTTTCCGTGTATTCCCAAAGCCTATCGACCGGAACGGGCCCAAGTTTCAGCGCTCATCGAGAATTGTTTGGCGTTCTCGCGCTTTACGACTCCCATAACCAGCTCGATGCCGGACACCCCAGTACGAATTTCCGGGATGAAAGACCGGCGGGCCGAGCGCTAATCTAGGCGATGCGCGGCTGAGAAGCGCCGGAGGTCGTTGATGTCCCACCGTTCCTTCATCCATAGATCCAGAACCGGCTTCCGCATCTCGCTCGGCGACCATGTCTTCGCCTTCAACGAAGCTTCCGAAGCGGATCGACGTGAATGGCAAGAGGTGGACACCTTCTTCGTGCTCGAAAGCCACCCGAGGCCGTCCGGAGATTCAGTCAGCGAAATCTTCGAAACCCTCAGCGGCATCAAATCCATGCGCAAGCCCGACGGATCGACGCCGCTAGGGTGTGTCCGGTAATGCCGGACGGGCCGTGCGGCGCACCGTCGACGTTTTCCTCGCCATACGCATGTGCTTATCGCTTGTGCGTGCGCCTGCGCCCCACCCTGTGGCTAGCCCGTTTACCCTCACGTCTGCTTCATCGTCCGCGGCGCTGGATGCACCTGCACGCTCCCGCTCATTTACGTCGCCGTCAGCGTCTGAAAACATACCGCGACGAGCGCGCAAGTTCGGTACGTGCCCATCTTGCGGGCGGGGACGCGGGAGCCGAAGGCACCAGGTCCCCCGCGCCGCCTTCAGTCGGCGTTGCCGGTGACCGAGATGCCGTCGACCAGAATCCAAGGCGCAAGGCAGCTGCCGGAGACGTTCTCCTGCTCCTTCGAGACGCCGAGGACCGCCTGTGCCAGCTCGAAGAAGTTGCCCGCGATCATCGTCTCTGTCACCGCGCCGGCGTCCTTGCCGTCGACGTAGAGGCGGCTCGACTTCGCCACGCCGCTGAAGTCGCCTTTAACGGGATCGGAGTTGCCCGAGAAGCGGTCGACGACGAGGAGCTCCGTCCGGCTCTTCGCCAGATCGGTCAGGGTCGAGGTGCCGGCCGCGAGCTCCAAGGCAAAAGGCCCGCCGGAGTGCCCGGTCGTCTTCGTCTTGCAGCGCTTCGCGCTGTAGCAGTCGTGCAGATGCAGCGCCAGAACGCCTTTGTCGAGGATCGTCGTCGGCCGCGTCGGCACGCCGTCGCCGTCGAAGGCCGTCGCGCCGGAGAGCCGCGGATCGTGCGGGTTATCTTTCAGCGTCAGGAGCTTCGAGACGACCTCTTTGCCCACGGCGTCGTTCCAGCGGCTTTTCGCGTCCATCACCTGACGGCCGCCCGCATGGTAGAGCACCATGCCGAACAGCAATTCCTGCACGGCGCGCGGCGTCATCAGGATCGGGCCCTTGTAGCTCGGCGCTTTGCGCGGCTTCAGGGCGCCCAGGATCTTTTTCGTGAAGACGTCGGCGTCGTGCATCGCCTTCGCGGCGAGGCCGGTCTTGCCGAAGCTGAAGTTGCCGTCGTAGTCGAAGCCCGTGACTTCGTCCCCGTCGCGGGCCATGCCGAAAAAGCTCCAGGACGTGATCGACTGGCGCTCCGCCTGTTTCACGCCGAGCGAGTTGCGCATGCCGTGCCAGGACACGTCGACGCTCGCTTCGTAACGATCGAGCGCCACGCGCTTGTCGGCAGTGAGGCGGACCAAGGTCTCCGCCATGATGCCTTGCAGCTCTTCCAGCCCCATCGCGGCGAGCGGCTCGTCATACTGGAACGCGAGCTGCTTCGCCGGCGTCGCGACGTCCTTCGTCGCCAGCGTCAGGTCCGGATCGGGGACCGAGTAGCGCGCCAGAGCCAAGGCGTCCTGGACGGCCTGGCGCACGGCCTTTTCGTCGATCGAGTTGAGGGACGCCGAACCCTTCTTCTTGTCTTTGTGCACCAAGATGCCGATCGAGCGCGACTCGAGGCTGTTCGCCAGCGTGAACTGCTTGTTCTCCACGACGAGGCGGCGCTGGAAGGAGAGGGAGGTGCCGACCTTGGCGGCGTCGGCGCCGAGCTCTTTCGCCATCCCGAGCGCGCGCTCCGCGAGCTGATCGAGGCCTTCGGACATCTTGTCGAGATTGGCGCTCATTGACGGCCTCCGACCGAGATGCGGCAGCGGACGTAGGGGCCGCCCGCGTCGACTTTCGCCGCCTGGCCTTTGCCGCAGTAGCCGGTGCCGAGGTCCCAGCGGAATTCCTTGCTGACCGCGTCGACCGTCTTCAAGACGTCGAAGGCGATGCCGGAGAGCGTCGCTTCGCGCAGGAGCTCCATCTTCTTGCCGTTCTTGATGCGGTAGACGTAGCCCGTGCCGAACATGAACTCGCCGTTCGAGTCGGCCTGGCCGCCGCCGGCGCCGTCGACGAGGTAGCCGTCTTCGACGCCCATGATCATGTCGGCCAGGTTGGACGTGCCGGGCATGAGGTAGGTGTTGCGCATCCGGATGAGGGGCTCGTCGTTGAAGAGCCAGGCGCGCGCGTTGCCGGTCGGCTCCACGCCGAACTCGGCGGCCGACTCGCGGTTGTGCAGGTACGAGGCGAGCATGCCGTTGTTGATGATGACGGTGTTTTCCGTCTCCACGCCTTCGTCGTCGAAGGGAAGGTTGCCGACGGCGTAGCCCGCGATCGTCTCTTTCCCGGAATCGCACATGGTGACGAGGTCGGAGGCCACGCGTTGGCCGATCATGCCTTGCGCCACGGAGCCGGACTTCACGAAGTCGGCCTCGACCGTGTGGCCGACCGCCTCGTGGCAGAGGAGGCCGACGACGGAGGGTGCGAGGATCACCGTCTTCTGGCCGCCTTCGGGGTACTTCGCGTCGAGGAGGTCGACGGCGATCTTCGCGGTCTCGTCGACCATGCCTTCGAGCGCCGGATGGCGGAAGAGGCAGGCCCAACCGCCGTTGACGCCGGCGCCCTTGCTCCCCGAGGCGCGCTCGCCGCCGCTCTCGGCGATGGCGGAAAGCGAGATCTCGGGCTGCGCGAAGCGCACCGCGGCGGAGGCGCCGTCGCTGGTGGCGATGGCTTTTTCCTCGATGAGCTCGTTGTAGCGGCAGCGGGCGGTGTGCACCTTGCCCGAGCTCGCCGCGAGACGGCGCTCGAGGTCGACGACGTGGCCGAGCTTGCCCTCGATCGGCATGTCCCGCAGCTCCTGGTAGCCGTCGAGCGTCAGATCCATGGTGGCGAGCCGTCCGCGGGCCATCTTCACGTCGCGTTTGCCGCGAGCTTTCGCGAGGGCTTTCGCCATGCTCTGCGCGTCGGCGATGGCGCGCGTGATCGCGGCGTCGGTGGTGTCGGCGGTGGCGGCGAAGCCCCAGGCGCCGTCGACGAGCGCGCGGACGCCGACGCCCTCGGTGATCGAGCTATTGGCCACGTCGACCCGACCTTTGGTCGCGACGAAGGAGTTAGAAGTGCGGCGGTGATAACGCAGCTCGACGAAGCCGGTCTGCGCCTTGGCGAGCTTGGTCAGGACGTCTTTCATGCGAGGACCCCTTGTAGAAAACCTTCAGAGTCTATCATACCTAGACGGACGCGACTTCCTTCAGAAGCTGGCGAAACCAGCGATGCGCTGGATCTCTATGCGTTCTTTCATGCCAGTACAGGTGCTCTTTGAAGCCGGGAATCGTGAGCGGCGGTTTCACCAGCTTGAGCGGTAAGTGCTCGGCGTAGGCCACGCCGGCCCGCTCGGGCAAGGTCAGGACGTAATCCGAGCGGATCAAGACCCATGGCGCGAGCGCGAAATGCGGCACGGCGACTTTGACCACGCGCCGCAAGCCCTGCGCCGCCAGCGCCTGGTCGACCGAGCCGGTCATGCCGCCGAAAGGCGAGATGAGCAAATGCTCCATCGCGACGTAGCGGGCTAGGGTGAGCCGCTGCCTTTCCAGCGGATGCCCCGAGCGGAGCGCGCAGACGAAGCGATCTTCGAGGACCGGCGTCTTATAGAGACCGCCGTGCATCTCCTCGTGCACGCCGATCATCGCGTCGATCCGCCCGTGCGCGAGGTCTTCGACCGGCAGGCGACTCGACGGAATCGTGAGCTCGAGGCTCACGCCGGGCGCCTCGGCGGCCAAGCGGCGCATGAGCTGGGGCAAGAGCACGAGCTGCTCGTAGTCCGCGGCCGCGAGCCGGAAGCTCATCACCGAGCGCGCCGGATCGAAACCCTTCGGGCTCAGGACGTTCTCCCGTACGACGCGCAGGGCCTCCACCAAGGGGCCGCGCAGCTCTTCCGCCCGCGGCGTCGGCTGCATGCCGCCGGTCGTGCGCACGAGCAGAGGATCGTTGAAAAGCTCGCGCAGGCGCGACAAAGCGTTGCTCATCGCCGGCTGGCTCAGGCCGACGAGCTTCGCCGCGCGGGTGACGTGCGCTTCAGCGAGCAGAGCCTCGAGGACGACCAGGAGATTCAGGTCGACGGCATAGAGGTTCATCCGGTTACCATGCGGTAGGGGAGGGACCTCGCATGAAAACGCGCTTTCGCGCCTCGGTCGTCGTCGTGCACGCGGGGAAAATGCTCGTCGTGCGCTTGCAGGATCCGACGTCGAGGGAGGTCCGCACTTACGTTCCCGGCGGCGGCATCGAGCCGGGCGAGTCGGCCGCCGAGGCCGGCGCGCGCGAGACCTGGGAAGAGGCCGGATATCGGGTCGAGGTCGATCCCGAGAGCCTCGTCGTGCGTCGCTACGATTTCCTGTGGGACGGGAAGCTGGTCGATTGTCATACGAGTTTCTTTCGCGGTGTGCTGCGCGAGCCTTGGACGCCTCCCGGACCGGTCGAGGACACCGCCTACCACTGCGGCGTCGATTGGCTGCCGCTCGCAGAGGTCGCCGCGGTCTTCGGCTACCATCCGATCATCCTCTCTGCCATTCACGAAATCAATGAAAAGCATCACCATCATCTATTTCAGTAATGAGATGCGATGAGCGATAAACCAGCTCACCGGCGTCGCGACGGGCTACGTCCAGTTTCCGTATGCGGATGCGCAGGCGGCGATGATGGGATCAGGCCTGAGCGCGGATACGGCGGCGCGGATGGCGGAGATGTACCGGGCATACAACGACGGCGTTTTGGTGCCGTCGAAGGCCCGCGCTGCGGCAAGCACGACGAAGACGTCGATCGACACGTTCATGGCTGGATTTGCGCAGGCGATGGGACTTTGATGGCGACGGCCGGGCGGCCGGTCACGGCGTCATGAACCGAACGATCAACCCTCGCTCTTCCGCCGTCAGCGACCGCCCCGACCCCGAAGGCGGCATCGACCCACTCTCCACCCTCGACGCCGGCGCTGCCTTCAGTGCCGCTTCATTCCCGACGTAGGTCGTTCCGTGACACTCGGCGCCGTTACAACTCCGCTCTAGCAGCGGCCGAACCTGCTCGAACGTGATCGCCGGCGCCGCCGTCGTCACCAATGCGTGCGTCTGCTTCCGCGCATCCCGCAAAGCCACTGACTCCAACACGCCCCGAATCGCCCCTCGCGGCCCGCTCGCCGCCGCGCTCGTCAGCGCGACCCGCTCGTCCTCCGCCAGCGCCGTCCAAGCGATCCCGGAGAAGTCCTCCCAGGCAGTCTTCGCCATGCATTCGTTGAATCCCGGTTGCTCGAGGAACCCGTTCATCAAGAGCCGCGGCCCCGTGCCGTCGACGCCGAACACGTGCCCCAGCTGCGAGAACGTCGTCGGGTAGGTCTGATAGAAGCCCTCCGGCCCCCAGCCGAGCAAGGTCGAGCCGAGGTTGTCCATGCCGTAGTGGCAGCTCGCGCAGTCTTCCTTCGTCCCGTGCTCGCGGTCGAACGCGCTGAGATCCGGGTTGACGAAGGTCGTGATGCCCGAGGTGTTGAGCGAGCCGTCGACGTCCTTGCACAAGAGGCGCTCGGAGAGGGCCCGGATCCGCGATCGGAAGTTGTTGAAGCGGCGCAGAAAGGCCGGCGCCGTGGCGACGCCGGCGCGCTCGACGCTCGCGATCGGAAAGCTCATCTCGGCCTTCGTGCCGTCGATCGGCAAAGCCCGGAGAAGCGCCATCTCGGCCGCGTTCGGCGCCTCCCCGCGCGGCAAAATGCGCTCCTGATAGAGATAGTGATGGTATAGCCAGCGATCCCCGTAAAAGAGATCACCGCCGAGCAGCTCGGTCCAAGTTTTGCCGTTCGCATACGCGTAGAGCGCGCGCTCGGCGAACTCCTGCACGACCCCGGCGACGATCTTGCCCTTGAACGGTCGCGGAATGCACAAGACTTGCTCCGCGCCGCAGCCGCAGGCAGCGTGACGAATCCCGTTCGCGCCGAAGGGATCCGGGCAGTAGACGAAGGGATTGCCGGGAAAAACGATCGCCGACGACACGGCCGTCGAGCAGATCTGGATCGGCGTGTCCGACCACCACGCCGTCCGCGTCACGGGGGCGCCACAGGTCGGTTTCACCGAGGCCGGCAGATGCCACACGCCCGTGGTCGTCAGATCGCTTGGCGCCTCGGCGCCGCCCCCGGCGTAAGGGATCAGGTCGAGGCTCCCCTCGGCGATGAAGACCCAGGGCTCGATTCCGAACAGGTCGTGAAAATGGCGGCGGACGCGATCCTCGTGCTCGGAGCTCACAAGCCACGCGGCAAGGCTCGCCTCGAGCGCCGCCGTCTTGTCGCCCGCGGCATGAAAAGCCCGCGCCTCGTCGCTCGACGGCAGTCGATCTCGCGCCGCGCGCGAGAGCTGTCGAAATTGCGCCACGCCCTCTTGGGCCGCAGCCGGCAGCGCCAGGAGAACCGCCAGAAGGACGAGCGTCGCGTTACGTGAACAGATCACCGAGGTGCACCTCCGAGATCTGGTCCGCTTCCGCGGTGAGTCCCATCATGCGAAGGAGCGAGGCCGCGAGATGATCCGGCAGGAGCTTGCCGCCGATGGGCGCGTAGTCCGCCCCGTTCCCTTGCGCGTCCGTGCCCCCGATCACGCGGTCGTCGCGCACGCCGCGCCCGAAAAGGAGCGCCGCGCCCGTCTGCCAGTGGTCCGTCCCGCCGGCCGCGTTCAGGGCCGGAGTGCGGTTGAACTCCGAGGTCACAAGGACCGTCGTCGTCTCCAGGAGCTTTTTCGACGGCGAATCCGGGTCCGCCTCGGTCGCCAGGTAGTTCACGAGCCCGGCGAGCGCCGCCGCCACTTGCTGCATCGGCGGCAGATGCCGCACGAAATGCGTTTGGTGCGTGTCGAAGCCGTCGCAGGTCACGGTCGCGAAGCGCGTCACGCCCTCTTTCAAGCACTGCGCCGCCGTCGCCAGCCGCGCCCCGACGTCGTCGTTCGCGGCCGCGCCGAAGGCCAGGCGCAAGGCCGAAGAAAGCCCGAGCTTTTGATCGAAGCGCTTGGCGTACAAGGTCGTGAGCCCGGCCTCCGAGGCGTTCCAACCGCCCAAACTGCCGCGCTCGTTGGCCGCGAGCCGCGCCTGAAAATGCGTGTTCAGGATCGCGAGCAGTTCGTGCCCCGCGTCGATCGTCTCACGCTTCACCTCGAAGTCACTTTTGTATGGCCCGGCGAGGGCCTTCGCGAGCGTCTCGGCGTCGCTAGAGACCAGCGGCGGATTCGAGTTCACCGTCTCGCCCAAAGGAATGCCGGCGCCCAGCACCACGTGCGCCGGAAAACCGCCGATCTTGTCGGCCAGGGTCGCGATCGCCGCCGGATACTCGCGCGAGCGCGATAGGCTCAATTTTCCGGAATAGAGGTAATTGACCGCCAGCTCGTGCGCCGTCACCTCGACGAAGAGGCCGTTCACCACGGCGACGCTGGCTTGTCCAAGGGCCGTGCGCGCCGCCGCCAAGCCGGGGCCGAGGCGGACGTTGCTCTTGCCGGAGACGAAGGCGGCCGCCCCGGGGTAGCTGGCGTTGAGCGGCGTGTAATAGGCCGGCTCGAACGCGCCGCTCAGCGCTTGCGCCGAGCCGGGCAGAACGGGATCGGTCGCGAGATGCGCGTCCCAGCCGCCGAGGAGAAAGACCTGCAAGAGCTTGCTGTCGCTCGTCGCTTGCGCCAGGGCACGCGGTGACAGGAACGCGGGCAAGGGCAGCATGCCTCCTGCGAACGGCGAGACGAGGCCGGCAGCGGCCAGGAGCTTCAGCGCCTCGCGGCGCGAGATCGGGCGTTGCGGGCTCATAGGTGCCAAAACTCCTGCGACGCCAGCATCGCGTACAAGACCGGGATCCAGCCCGCGGGCGCATAGCCTTCGTTGTTGTAGCCAGCGAGGAAGGTCGACTTCACCGCCTCGAGCTCCGCAGGTGTGGGCGGCCGCGCGTAAAAGCGGAAGAAGAACTCGTCGACCTGCGCCGCCCACCGCGTCTCGCCCTCGCGAATCGCGACCTGCCGGCCAAGCGGCAGCGTCGCGTCGCTCTCCTGATACGGGCGGTCCGTCTCCAGCGTGCATTTGGTGAAGACTTGCCGCGCGCTCACCTCGGTATCGTGCTCTTTCCACAGCGCTGCGCCGGCGAGCTGCCACGCGATGACCCGCGCGACCAGGAGGGTCTGCGCTTTCGTCTGCCGGTCGCGCCGCGCTGCGGTGCGGAAGTCGATGCCTCCGAGCGGCACGCCGAAGCCGAGGATCAGGTAGTCGAGGCGCTGGCCGATCTCCGGCACGTCGAACTCGAACTCCTGCCCGAAGTTCACCGTCGCCCGCAGGTCCTTGCCGAGCTGCTCCGGCGTGATGCGCGCCAGCGCATGGCCCGGCGCGAGGCTCAGCTCCTCGACCGTTGCCTTCGGCAGGACGAGGATCGGCTGGCCACCAGACGCGACGCCGATGGTCGCGGCCTTGCCACCGCCGTCGTCTTCGCGATCGGTGAACTCGCTGCAGGTATCCGGCATCGCGTTGTGCAGCCCCCGGCACATCGTCTTCTTCACCCAGCAGCCGGAGAGGCCGCCGCCGAGGAGGGGGGTGACGAGGAGCCAGACGAGCCGCGACACGAGGGACCTCCGCAATCCGGGCCTGAACTCAGTGTCGGTAAGGCTTTCCGACGGCTTGAGAACGTGGCGAATGCAGGGGTGGTTTCAGAGCATTTCCGGAGACTTGGATCGAATGGCGCCGCGCGGTCCGACCCGGGGCCGGTCCGCGCGCGCCGCGCGTTCAGTCGTCGTCGTCGCCGCCGAAGCCGCCCGGGCCGACGGGACCTTCGTCCTGCTCGTCGCCATCGTCGTCGTCTTCCTCCTCGCGACGGAACGTGCCGTTGCCGCGACCTTTGCCGGCGGGCGCGGAGCCGCGCGCGTCGTCGTCGTCCTCTTCCTGCGCGCCACGGACCGGGAGGTCGTCCTCCTCGTCCTCGCGCGCGCGTGCCTGGCTCTTCGCGTTCGCCTTGGCGGCTTTATTCGCCTTCGGGCTACCGGCCTTGCTGCCGGCGGTGGCGCGCGCGCCGCTGTTCAAGGAGCCGAGCGCGGTGAGCACCTCGTCGACGTGACCGTCGACCGAGACCTTCGGCCACACGCCGGCGATGCGACCGGCTTTGTCGATCAGGAAGGTCGCGCGCTGGATGCCGATCGAGGTGCGGCCGTAGAGGCTCTTCTCGACCCACACGCCGTAGCGGCGCGAAACTTCGCTGTCGGTGTCGGCTAGCAGTCCGAAGTTTAGTTTGAACTTCGCGGCGAACTTGCCGTGCGATTTGACGTCGTCGGGGCTCACGCCCAGGACGACGGCTTGCTCGGAGGCGACGCGCGCGAGATTGTCGCGGAAATCACAGCTTTCCTTGGTGCAGCCCGGCGTGTCGTCCTTCGGATAGAAGAAGAGGACGACGTTCTTCAGGCCGCGGAAGCTGGCGAGATCGACGATGCCGCCCTGGTGCGAGGCCAAGCTGAAGAGCGGGGCGGCGGCGCCGATCGCGGGCGGCTTGACGGTGCTGGCGGGCGCCGCGGCCTTCTCGGGCATGGCCTCCGCCGCCGGCTTTTCCGCGGGCGCGAGCTTGAGCGTCTTCTCCGGCTTCGTCGGCAGAGGGACCGGCTTCGGCGCGGCTTTCTTCGGCTGGGCGGGTGCGGGCGCCATGGCGGCCGTCTTCGTCGTGACTTTCGCCGGCGCGACTTTCGCCTTCGTCGCGACCGGCATCGGCGCGGCCGGCGTTTTCGGCTTCACCTTCGTCGCAACGGCCTTCGTCTTGGCTTTCGCCTTCGGGGCGACCTTCGCCGGCGCCGCTTTGGTTTTCGCTTTCGCCTTCGCCTTCGGCGCGGCCTTCGCCGTCACTTTCGCCTTCGTCTTCTTCGCCGGAGCCTTCCGCTTCGGAGCGACCTTGGCCTTCGCCTTCGCCTTCGCTTTCGCTTTCGCTTTCGGTTTGGCTTTCGCCTTCGTCGACTTTGCCATGGGGCGCTCCTGTAGTGCTTCGGTCCGCATTGCGGCCCTACGGTTTTACACCAGCATTTCCCGCGAGAACAAGGCGGACGCGACCGAGATAGATCGCCGGCTCGAGATAGACGAGGCACTCGAGGAGGCCGGTGCGCGACGGCGGCGGCAGGTGCTTCTTGCAAGAAAACGTGCGAAAAGGCGCGAGCCCGTCCGGGCCGCCGCCGCCGCGGATCTCGGGCAGGCTGATGCGGTCGATGATCCGTCCGTCGGCCCGCCATTCGTGGATCACCTTGGCCAGGACCCCGGAGGGCGAGACCACCGGCGTGATGCAGCAGACGTCCTGGCCGAGGCTGAGCGCGAGGCTCAAGCGCTCCCGTGAAACCTCGGCGTGCCAAGGCTCTCGGAGCTTCCGGTGGTCGATCCCGACGCCCATCTGCGGCGCCTTCAGCCACACCGAGAGGAGCGGCACGCGGAGCCAGGCGTCGGTCGAGGCCTGGTAGACGGCCAAGGCGGAGACCACGAGAAAGGGGAGGAGCTCTCGGCGCTCAGGCCGGGTCCGAGACGATAGCCGGTGCCAGGGCAGGACCGCCGCCGCCGCCGCGGCCGCGCACAAGGGATGGAACCAGGCGAGCTGTCGCGGCAGGAGGACCGCGAAGGTGAACGAGGCGGCCAGGACGGCCGACACCGCCCGGATCAGGGCCAGGTACCAGAAGCGCGGGGCGAGCCGGTCCCACCAAGAGTCCCAAAGGGTCGTCCCCACCACCAGAAGGGTGAGCCCGAAGGTCCACCAGGCCTGCGCGAAGAAGAGGAGGGGCAGACAGAACATCCCGATGTACTGCACCGAGTATTGGGTCAGCCCCGAGCCCAGACCCTGGATCAAGGCCGGCCGGTCGAGGAGGTGCCGCACGACCCCGAAGCGCTCGCCGAGCTTCGCGCCGAGCTCTTCCCGCTGCACGTAAGTGAAGGCGCGCAAGGCGATCGAGACCACGATCAGCGTGACGAACCAGCGCACGAGCGAGCTCGAGTGCGCGAAGTCCCGCGTGATCGTCACGCCGGAGACGATGCCGTAGGCGAAAGACAGCCACGGCAGCAGATACGCGCGTCTTCCGAGCCGGCGGCGCAGCTCGGCGCGAGCCTTTTCCAAGAGCACAAACGCGCGAATCAACATCCAGTTGCCATACGATGATCGTCCTTGCGCGAGTTTAGCACGCCGGATTAACCTCCCGGCATGCGCTCTTACAAGTATTACGACCTCGTCATGGCGGGGTTCGTCACCTCGCTCCTCTGCGCCAACCTCATCGGAGTCGGCAAGATCACCACCATTTACGGCTGGACCTTCGGCGCCGGCGTCCTCTTCTTCCCCTTGGCTTACGTCTTCGGTGACGTCCTGACCGAGGTCTACGGGTACGCGCGCACCCGGCGCGTCGTCTGGGCCGGCATGGCGGCGCAGATCTTCGCGAGCCTGATGGCCTTCACGGTCATCGCCTTGCCGCCGGCCGAGGGCTACGCCCATCAAGGCGCCATGGAGACCGTTTTCGGCTCGACCTGGCGCGTCGTCCTTGCCTCGATTTTCGCCTATTTCCTGGGCGAATTCTCCAATAGCTTCGTCTTGGCGAAGTTGAAGGTGAAGACGGCGGGCCGCCACCTCTGGGCCCGCACCATCGGCTCGACCGTCGTCGGCGAGGCGCTCGACACGGCGATCTTCTACCCGCTCGCCTTTTACGGCTCATGGCCGACCGATCTGCTCTTGGCCGTGATGCTCTCGAACTACGTGATGAAGGTCCTGTGGGAGGTCTTGGCGACGCCGGTCACGTACCGCGTCGTCTCGTTCCTGAAAAAGGCGGAGAACGAAGACTACTTCGACCGGGATACGGCGTTCACGCCGTTCAGCCTCGACGTGAAGTGATGGGGACCGATCACTCCGGATTCGTGATGAAGTACTCCGAGAACCGGTCGAGCAACGGCAAGCCGAACTTCATCCGGTAGTCGTAGGCGACGTAGCTCCAATTGACTCCGCGCCCGTGGACCGGGTGGATCGACGTCGAAGTTTTGCAGCTCTGCGACCCCGAGACGATGTGGAAGTTGTCGGAGATGATCCCACCGTTGATCGAGTAACTGTTTTGGCGCGCCAAGCCGCCAATCGTGTTCTCGGCATAGAGATAAGCGTCGATGCGGTTGAAGGATCCGACCAGCGGTCCCAAATCGACTGGGGTCGTAGGCGGCGCCGGGTGCGAGTACTTCCTGGCCGGCGCGAGGGTCGTGCAGTCCATTGCCTGCTCGAAGAGCGCCTCGTACCCAGCGCGGCCGCCTGGCATCCACGAGTAGACGCTCCGGACGTTGATCGACGGCGAGTCGCCGCGCTTGTCTGCCGGCGTGGCACCGTGGTACCAGACGGAACTGTTGCCTCGGCTGTCGGCAGCCGCGCGCGGCGGCATCAGGTCGACCCGAGCTAAGTCGACCTCGAATTCGCCGATGATGATGTTGCGCTTCGTGGCGAGACCCAGGCCGTCGTGAAGACTGCCTTGCATCGAAGCGCGCGCCTGCGCCTCGGCCGTCGCCTTGTCGCTCGCGTAGGGCCAGATGCTGCGCTTCGCGATCAGGTCGAACGGAACGTAGATGTTGCCGGTGACGTAGATCGACCCGACGCCTGAGTATTTTCCTTTGATCACCAGGTCGCCGTCGATGAAATAGTCGCTCTCGATCTTGATCGGATTCGCGTCCGTCCCCACCCAGACCACATGCCGTTTGCCACCGCTGCTTTGGACCTTGATCGCGGCCTTACCGGTCGCGGCGGGGACACTTCCGGTGATGTCGGTGATCGGCCGCGGGTCGCACGTGTAGGGGTCCGGATTCTTGTAGGTGCCGATGTTGGCGAAATTGATCACCGGGAACTTCGGCTCGATCGTCGTGACGCCGCCGGCCACCTTGGCGATCCCAGGAAGCTTCGGTCCGTTGTAGTTCTGAAAGACCCCATCGGTGACCGTGATGTCGATGGCGCTGGTATAGGCCGAGTCGTTCGGCTGCGGATGCCAAGTCTTGTTCGCGTACCACGCGCCGTCGACGAAACCCTTCCAAGGGTTGGACGGATCGTAGTGGAACTCGGTCACCTTCTTCGTCGACGCGACGTCGCCGATCACCTTCACGTGGCACATGCCGCAGTGCAAGTCGTTCACGAGGAGTCCGAAGCTCGGGACCGGCGGTGGCGGCAACTTCAGGCGCGCGGAGACGGTCGGCGGGTCCATCTTGCCGTAAACGGCGCTCGTCTTCTTCGGCGCCGCCGTGCGGGCCCTGAGCTCGATCGTGCGGGTGGAGACGTCGACGTCCTCGACGGAGACGTAGGAGTCGACCTGGCCGCAGCCTTCGCTGTCGGCGGCGGGGACTTTGCCCTTGCTGCGAAAGATCGACTTCGCCAGCCCGGCGTCCTTGCGGATCGTCGACGCGTCACAGTTGCGGACCTTGAGGCCTTTGCCGCTCGTGAAGTTGCCGGAGACCTCGGGCGGCGCGTATTTCGCCGGCTTCAGCCGGTTGCCGTTGGTGCAGTCGGCGCGCATGAAGCCCGAGCGCAAGTACTGGTCGTACATCCGAATCGCGGACGTGCCGTTTTGCTTCAGCGCGTTGGCGGCGAGGTAGCGTTGGCTTTCGACGGCCTTGTTGCGCGTCTCGCGCGATGTCGCCATCACGACCACCGAAAAGACGGCGCCGACCATGACCATGACGAGCAGCAGGGCCGCGCCGGATTGCGGGTCTTGGGACTTTGGGAACATCTGGAAACGCCTCCGCTTCTCACGAAGGATCGGCAGCTTCCAGCCCCGGCTTGAGCGATTTTACGCCCACCGGCAGACCGGCAGGTATATTCATTTAAAACAAGCAGTTACTTGAAGAGCTCCGCCAGGAGGCGGTCCCAGTTCTGCTCCAACCAAGGAAAGTCGTTGCTCAGCGCCGGGGACATGATGTGGTGCGGCGCGTCTTCGACGTGATCCTTCCCGAGGAGGCAGTGGCCGAGCTCGTGAAACATCAGCTCTCTCAGCTGAAGCTTTTGCTCGGCGGTGTCTGGACGCATGTCGCTGCCGATCCAGACTTCGCTCCACGACTTCTCGCCCGTCTTCCACTTCATGGCGCCGGCGCCCATGGTGTCGTCGACGACGGCGTCGGTGCAGGTCCCCGCAACTTCGCTTCCGGGGCTCGACGAGGCGGCGCCCGCGTCGCCGTACGCCGCATGCGCGTCGGCCAGGTCGTCGACGAAGACGACGACCCGGAGGCGGTCGATCGCGGACGAAGGGATCGGATGGTCGTACTTCTTCGCCGCAGCGAGGAACTCGGTGACGAAGCCTTTGAGCTCCGGATCGGTCTCGCGCTCCGGCATTCCCGCGTCCTTACGCGAGCGGCAGGCGGCCGAGGTGACGGCGAGGAGGAGGATCAGCAGCAGCTTGGAAGGCATTGCCAGGGCTCCGGTGGTAGTCCGTAGCCCTGGTTTTGCAAGCCCTGTACCGCGGTTGATCTCTGTAATTACGGCGTATTACGGCGACAGCTGTGTCGCAGGGTTAGCCACCTCGGCGCCGCCCTTGCCGACGCGGTACCAGTCGATGTTCCGCGTCAGGTACATGAACGCGGCGAGCAGTGCGAAGAGGCCGAAGGCTCCCGAGATCAGCGAGAAGCGCTCCGCCGAGAGCAGGAAGAAGAGGTAACCATAGAGCGCCGCGAGGCCGCCGCCGACGGCGAAGGCGCGGCCGCGCGCTTTCAGGATGGCGCGGGCGTAGCCGGTCACGAGGGCGACCGTCGCGCTGGCGGCGATCAGGTAGGCACCCCAGAACGCGATCTCTTCGCTGAGCGAAAGCAGCAGCATGTAGAAGAGGCAGAGCGCCGAGCCGACCGAGAGATATTGCACCGGGTGCAGCTTGAGCCCGCCGAGCACCTCGAACAGGAAGAAGGTGAGGAAGGTGAGGGCGACGAAGAGGATCGCATACTTGATCGCCCGCGTGACCTGGAGGTAGTGGCTCACTTGATCGAGCAGCTCGACGCCGAAGCCGGAGGCGGCGAGCAGGGACGCCAAGGCGTCGTTGTTCGCGGACGCAAGGCTGCCGAAGGGCGAGGCGCCGCTCCATTCGGCGATGAAGCCGCCGCCTTCCGAGCGCTCGTGCTTCACCGGCAGCCAGGCGCCCGTGAAGCTCGGCGAGGCCCAGTCTGCGGCGAGCCGAGCGTGCGTCAGCTCGGCGAGCGGCGCAACCGTGAGCCGGCGCGCGCCGCGCAGGGGCAGCTTCACGTTGAATTTGAGGCTGCCGCCTTCGTCGACTGCGCTGAGCGGAAGCTCCGCGGCGATGTGCGGCAAGGCCTTCCCCTCGAGCTCGATCGCCGCCGTCATCGGCCGGAAGCCGGAGGACGAGGTCTCCAAGCTTGCGGCGCCGGTGAGCGCCTTGAAGCGCGACAAGAAGACGATGAGCTTCGAAGCGCACGGCGTCGCCGCGTTGGGCGGGACGAGCGCAGTGCCGGCGCCCTTGACGTCGATCACTCCCGCCAAGGTCATCGTGCCTTGGTAGACGTTGACGCGATAGATGCCGCGGGCGCGCGTTCCCGCCTCGAGCGCGCCGCCAACCTCGAGCTTCTTGGCGACCGCGTACCGCGTGACGCCGTCGCAGGTCACGGCGAGCGCTGGCCCGCGCACCTCGAGCTCGTCGCCCCATTCCTCGAGGACCGAGCGGACGGTGCCGGCGTGGCGCTGCTCGCGCTCCTGCACCATGCTCTCGATCATCGCCTGCGGAATCAGGAGGGCGATGGTGATGAGGGCGATCCCTCCCAGCTTCAGATAGATCGGCGAAATGCGGTTCTCGTCGGGCGCAAGCATCGTCATTGGGGGTCTCCTCGCGAATGCACCCCTAGGATCGGGTGCGGGCGTGGCGAGGGCGTGGGCGGGCGGGAGCAATGTCGTGGAAAGGGCGTGGCAAAGGCGTGCAACGAGGTAACTGGGGGGGGGGGGGAATCAGCGCGCCACCGCGCCCTTTTCCGCATAAAATCGCGCCCGCCGCGCATGCTCCTCGTAAAGCTCCCGCGCCGCCGTAGGCGTCACCTCGGCCGCCTTCGCGAACACCGTCGCCGCCTCGGCGAACGCGTCCTCGCGCATCAGCTTCGTCGCGAGAAATTTCCACCACTCGAAGTGGAAGGACGAAGACATCGCCGGATCCGCGGGCTGTGCCGCGAGCTTCACCAGGCCGTCGCGGCCGAGCTCGTCGAATTGGCCGTTGCGCAGGCGCAGATAGCTCGCGACCCAAGGCTCGCCCTCGCGCCGCGCCGGGATCTTGCCCCAGGTGGCGAGGTAACGGCGCCAAGCCAAAGCCTCGGCTTCGGGGAACGAGCCCTCGAGCGCGAGGCGCGCCTCGATCTCGCGCCGGCTGGATTCACCGAAGTACTTGGTCTTGCCGAAGGCCGCGAGCTCTTCGAGGATCTTCTTCGAGCCCGAGACGTCGCCCATGATCCGCGCGAGGTCGCTCTCCATCACGGCGACCTCGACGTCCTCCAGCGCCTCTGGCGGACTCTTGCGCCCGCGCGCAAGCGTCTCCCGCCAGGTGGCGAAGCGGCCGGGCGAGGCGACGCGGTCGCCCGCCAGCACGGCAAGATCGCGGCGCCAAACGCGGACGACGATCTCCTTGTCCTTCGGGTCGATCTGCAGAAGCCATGGCAGGTAATCCGTATCGGGATCCCAGGCGGGCGGCTGACGCATGCGCACGAAGACGTCGTCCCGGCCGCGGAGGAGGTCCGCCTTGCCGTGGGGACACTCGTCGGCGAACACGCCGGGGTAGCGGAAGAGCGCTTCGGAGAACAAGGCATTGCGCTCTTTGTCGTAGCCCCTGCGAATCCCGTCCTTCCACTCGTTAATGATCGTGTCGCGGTCCTGCTTGAACGCCGCCTCCCAACTGCTGCCGGCATAAAGCGCCTTGACGCCCGCCATGCCGTGCTTCCGCACGAGATGCCGGATCAGCGAGCCGGCGGCGGTATAGGCGCGGCTTCCCGAGACCTTCCAGAACATCGGCGAGAACAGCTCGGCGACGTCCGGAAGCCTTGGGGTGTCCAGGAGCGAAGCGGTGCCGTCGTCGAGGGAAAGCGTCGTGGCGCTCGGCGCCAAGGCCACCGCCAGCCCTTCGGTGAAGGCCATGTTCGGGTGGAAGCCGAGTCCGTGGTAGGCGATCCCCGAGGCCAAGGCGTGCACGAGCTCGTGGCGCAGGGTCGGATGCGGCCAGCTGCCGCTCGAGATGTGCACCGACGGCGTGTAGACGTCGGTGACGTCGGTCGATCCGCCGCCGAACCAAAGCTTTTTCTGGTCGTCGCTCGGGTAGACATAGATGGTGACGTGCGGCAGCGTGGGCTCCTGGAAGAGCGTCTTCAACTCAGCGACGTGGAACTCCGTGTCGCGAAACAGCCGCCGGATGCCGAGTGGCGGCTTCCCCGTCTTCACGCCCTTGAAGCGCATGGTGAAGCCGTCGCCTTCGAGCTTGCCGTCCAGAAGCGCGTCGAGCGCCGCCTTGCCGCCGCCCGCGCTCGCTTCCTGTTGCGCGACTTGCCCGAGGCCGATCCAGCCGCAGACGAAGAGGACGGTAAAGAACGCTGCCGTCTTTTGGCCGCGCCAGAGCGCGAGGATGAAGAGCGCCGAGGCGAGGCAAAGCTGCGCGCCGCGGACCAGGGCTATGCCGCGGTCCATCGGGATCCAGTCGTCGTAGATCGGCCCGTGGAGAAAGCCGAGGAAGAGGCTGACGATGCGCTTCTGCGGCTGGGTCCAGAGCTCCAGGCCGGACAGGAGGACGCCGCCTGCGAGCACCGCGACCACGAAGAAAGCCGCGATGCGCCGGGACGCCCCGAAAAGGCGCAAGCGCACGACGAGGAAGTGCAGCGCGTGCGCGAGCACCGACGCAGGATAGAAGAGGACGGCCATCCAGAAGAGAAAGCCGGTCTTGCTGCACGGGCAGTGGCCGAAGGCGAACATCGAAGACGCCGCCAGGACCGCGAGGACCGGCGCCCCGGCGAAGACCCAGAGGACCTGCCAGGGAATCGAGATCTGGAAGCGGCCGTCGTCCCCGGCCGGGAGCCAGGACCTAGGGACTGCGGCCGCGACCAGAGGCGCCAGCGCGAGGAAGGCCAAAGCGGCGGCGAGGGCGTATTCGTACTCGAGGTTCGCGCCGACGGCGGTCGACAGCGGCACGGCGGCGGCGGCTAGGAGCGCGAGGACGAGCGTCAGGTGGCGGCGCATGCTGTACCAGCGGGGAAAGGGCGTCTCAGAGCGCCTGGAAGAAGGCCCAATGACGCGAGCCCTGGCGGCACATGGCCAAGAGCGCGTCGCGATGCTCTTTGACCGTGTTGGTGAATTCGATCTCGAGGGATTGGTCCGCGGTGCGCACGTAAGCTGTGCGGTGCAGCTGGCCCACGCAGCCGTCGAGCTGCGCCAGGAGGCGGCCGACGCGGAGCGACAGGAGACACTCGCCCGGAACGAGGGTCAGAGCGCCCTTCTCCGACATGGCGTCGAAGTCGCGGAACGCCTCGCGCGCTTCTTCGTCGTCGAAGAGCCGCGCGATCGTGCGCAGCTCGAGGACCGAGGTCTCGATGTCGGTTTTCGCCTCGCCCTTGTAGACGCTGGCGCGGTAATACCCGAGCTGATGACGCAGTTGCACCATGTGCTCCTGGCAGAGCTCGATGAGTTCTACGAGGATATCCGTATGGCGCAGTCTTGACATGCTCGTCTCCCGATCTACTGGGGGGTGCCAGCATCGTTCGAGGATCAAACGCAAAAAATCATGTTCTGAAGGTCGGTATCACCATTCTATCAAGAACAGTGTGAGGGCTGTCAAATCGTTGGGGGAGAAGGCTTTTAGAGTTTCGGGAGAAGGCTCGCGTTTTAATCCAAAGGTTGCGCGCGCTTCGCGACCGAAAGAAAAATGACGGTGTACGACGGTGCATTGGCGGGGTGGCCAGTCCTCGTCTCTCTGAATGTGACGTGAGCCGGCGGGAATGGGATCGCGAAGGTCGCGAAGGTGCGGAGGGCGCGAAGAAAACCTGCGTTTCCTGCGCGCCCTCCGCACCTTCGCGACCTTCGCGTCAAAACGCCAGCCGACGCCAACCGCCCGGCCTTCAGCTCACCACGTCAGCGAGACCTGCGCATCCGCATTCGCCAACATCAATGACACGCCCTCTTTCTCGACCAAGGCCGGCGAGTTCGGATTGACGCTGGGCACGTCGAAGACGACCAGATAGTCCGTCGTCCAATGCGTGATCGTCTCCGGGAAGAACGCCCGCCAGCGCTCCTTGTCGTCCAGGCGCTCGATCAGGACCGGCTTCTGCGGCCCCTCCGGCGTGTTCAGCAGGACGGTCCAGTGTTGCGGGTTGGCGATGTCGACGCGGTCGGACCGCGGCGCGTTGATGGCGATGAAGAACCCGGCTTTCCCCGAGGCCTTCTCGAAGGTGACGGTGCCGACCTTGTAGACGCGCTCGAGCCTCTTCTGGAAGGCGGCGCGGAACTCGGGCGACAGGTAGGTGGCGTGCACGAAGTAGCGCGCCTCGAAATCCTTGAACACGCTGCGGCTGCGAGTCGCCTTCTCGAGGGCCTCGGAATAGGCGTCGTCCTCCTCCGGCGACGTCGTGATGCTCACGCCCTCTTCGATCGAGCTGACGCAGCCGACCGGGACGAGAGCCGCAAAGCCTAGGAAGAAGAGGCGCTTCATACGGTCACTCTGTTCCGGCCGGTGTGCTTCGAGTTGTAGAGCTTCTTGTCCGCGGCCTCGAGGAAGTCCTTCAAGGTCGGCTGCGCGGCGGTGAGCTGCTGCACGCCGCTCGACACCGTCTGCCGGTGCTGGACCTTCTGCTTCACGCCGTCTTTCTCGTGGTCGATCATGAAAGGATGCGCTTCGTGCCGCGCGCGGATGCGCTCGGCCAGCTCGGCCGCCGTCTTTTGATCGGTGTTCGGCAGGACGATGATGAATTCCTCGCCGCCGTACCGACCCTGAATGTCTTCCTTGCGGATCGTCGACTTCACGACCGAGGCGCTTTCCCGGAGGATGTAGTCCCCGGCGTTGTGCCCGTAGGTGTCGTTGACCGTCTTGAACTTGTCCAAGTCGTAATAAATGATCGAAAGCGGCCGGTCGTAGCTCTTCGCGAACTTCATCTCGCTTTCCAGCGAGTCGAGGAGATATGCCTTGTTGAAGATCTGCGTGCCGACGTCGATCGTCGCCATGCGGTAGATCTTGTCGTGCATGATGCTGTCGACGTTGTCGTGCCCGAAGAACTTGAGGAGCACGGTCCCTAGGCGCACGATGTCGCCGTCCTTCAGCTTCACCTGGCCTTCCGCCTTGGCGTCGTTGACGAAGGTGCCGTTGGAGGAGCCCATGTCCTCGACCACCACGTCGTCGCCGACAGCCACGAACCGCGCGTGCTGGCGCGAGACGCTCGCCTCGTTGATCACGATCTGAACCGTCGGCGACCGTCCCACGACGTTTTGCTGCTCAACCAGTGGATACCGCTTGCCGAGCTTCGCGCCGCTGTACTGCACGACGCAGGCGTTTTTCCGCTTCGGACCCTGGAGGATCGTCAGATTCGGCGTCTCGGCAATGATCGTCTTATCGTCGGACATGGCATCCCGCCTGCCAGTTAAAGCGCTGATATAATTCGAAGAGTGGCTTGGTGACATTATAGCAGGGTTCCCACGGGCGGGGGAAGTTGGCTATAACCGCCGAACCTTTTTACCCTTGGGGGAGCGTTCGATGCAGATCGCCGTCGTCGGCACTGGTTACGTGGGTTTGGTCACCGGCGTCTGTCTGGCCGACGTCGGCCATTCGGTCGTTTGCGTCGACACCAACAAAGACAAGATCGAGAAGCTGAAGAAGGGAGTTGCGCCCATCTTCGAGCCGGGGATCGAGTCTCTGATCACCAACAACATCCAGCACGAGCGCGTCAGTTTCACCACCGACCTCAAGGCCGCCCTGAAGGACGCGGTCTGCGCGTTCATCGCCGTCGGCACCCCTCAGGGCGAGGACGGCTCCGCCGACCTCCAGTACGTCAAGCTCGTCGCCAAGGACATCGGCCGCCACATCGAGCGCGATACGGTCGTCGTGGTGAAGTCGACCGTGCCGGTCGGCACCTGCGACATCGTCCAAGGCATCATCGACGAGGAGATCCAGCGCCGCGGCCTCAAGATCAAGGCGCCCGTCGCCTCGAACCCCGAGTTCCTCAAAGAAGGCAAGGCGATCGACGACTTCATGAAGCCGGACCGCATCGTCTGCGGCTGCGACGATCCGCTGGCCGACAGGACCCTGCGCGAGATCTACAAGCCCTTCGTCATGGACGACCCGGGCAAGCTCTTCGTCATGGACCGCCGCTCCTCCGAGCTGACGAAATACGGCGCCAATGCCATGCTCGCGACGCGCATCAGCTTCATGAACGAGCTGTCGCGCCTTTGCGAGAAGGTTGGCGCCAACATCGACATGATCCGCCTCGGCATGGGGGCGGACCCGCGCATCGGGCGCAAGTTTCTCTACTCCGGACCGGGCTACGGCGGCAGCTGCTTCCCGAAGGACGTGGCCGCGCTGACCCGCACCGCGAGAGAGTACGGCGTGACCCTCGAGGTCTTGGACGCCGTTACCTCCGCGAACGAGGCGCAGAAGCTCTTCGTCGCCGAGAAGACGATGGCGCACTTCAAGGACCTGAAGGGCAAGCACTTCGCCGTTTGGGGCTTGTCCTTCAAGCCGGGCACCGACGACACCCGCGAGGCCCCGGCGATCACGATCATCGAGTATCTCCTGAAGCACGGTGCCACGGTCTCTGGCCACGATCCCGAGGGCGAGGCGAACTTCAGGGCCGAGATCGGCGACCACCCCGGCTTGAAGTACGTGAGCTCCGTTTACGACGCCGTCAGCGGCGCCGACGGTGTCCTCCTCGTCACCGAGTGGAGCGAGTACAAGCGCCCCAACTGGACGAAGATCAAAGGCCTGATGCGCGGCAAAGCCGCGGTCTTCGACCTCAGAAACCAGTGGAGCGCCACCGAGCTCCGCGCCCTGGGCTTCCATTACGACTGCGTCGGACGCCCGTGACCGGCGTCAAGGTCGGGCAAAAAGTCAGCAACATGATCGCGGTCGACGTCGGCGGGACGAAAGTCTCGTGCGGCGTCGTCCGCGTCGGCGCGCAGGTCGAGATCTTGGCTCGGCAGCGGTACGAGAGCCGCAAGCATTCGGGCTTGGAGGAGATCCTCGAAGACTTCCTCGCCGGCACGCGTCCCGACGCGATCGGCATCGGCGTCGCCGGGCCGGTGCACGAGGGCGTGGCGCGCTTCACCAACTTGCCCTGGGTGGTCGACGCCGCGCAGCTCGGCGCGCGCTTCGGCTCCCCCGTCACCATGTTGAACGATCTCGAGGCGCACGCCTACGGTCTGGCCGACGCGGATCCGGCAAGCATCACCGAGCTGCAAGAGGGGCGGCCCGTCGCGCGCGGCAATCGCGCGTTGATCGCCGCGGGCACGGGTTTGGGCGAGGCCTTCCTCGTTCCCGTGCGCGACGGCTACGTCGTCTCGGCCACCGAAGGCGGCCACTGCAGCTTCGCGCCGCAGGAAAAAGACGACGTGGAGCTTTTGCAGTTCCTGCAAAGCCGTTATCCCGGCGGTCACGTCAGCTGGGAGCGCGTCGTCTCCGGCGTCTTCGGCTTTCGCAATCTCTATGAGTTCCTCACCGAGCGTCGCGGCGCGCGCCCCGGGGAAGAGCTGGCGCAAGCGGTCGCCGCCGCGGCGGCGACGGAAGCGACCGACTACGGCGCGCCCATCTGTGCCGCCGCCGAGGCCGATGATCCCCTGGCCGTCGCCGTCGTCCGCTGGTTCGTCCGTCTCTACGGCGCCGAGGCCGGCAACCTCGCCCTCAAGACCCTCTCGACCGGCGGCATTTACGTCGGCGGCGGCATCGCGCCGCGCATCATGCGCTGGATGCGCGAGGACGACGCCTTCTTGCGCGCGTTCCGGCACAAAGGCCGATTCGAGGCGCTGCTGAGCGCGATGCCTGTGCGGACCGTCGCGGATCCGGATCTGGCTCTCAAGGGCGCCGCGCGCGCCGCGCGCATTTAATCCTTCCGGCCGGCCGATTCTGCGCCTTCGCCCCTCTGCGCCTCGGCGGTAAAATGCGAGAATCGTTCAAGCGCATGATCGCTGAGACGCGGAGGAGCGGAGGCGCAGAAAAGCCGGCCGGAGCTTTAAATTAGCGGCGAAACGCATGATACTTCTGCACGAACTGCAAGAGTCCCTGCGGCGCATGCGCCTTCTTCCAGTTCCCCGCCGCGTACTTGTTCGCTTCGATCATCGTCGGATATGAATGGATCGTCCCGAGGATCGCGTTGAGCCCGAAGCCATGCTTCATCGCCGACACGTACTCGCCGATCATCTCGCCCGCGTTGTAGCCGACGATGTTGGCGCCGAGGATCGTGTCTTTCCCGGGCACGGTCAGCACTTTCACCTGGCCGTGCGCCTCGGACTCGGCGATGGCGCGGTCCAGGTCGTCGACGCCGTAGGTCGTCACCTCGTACGGGATCCCGGCCTTTTTCGCCGAGAGCTCCGTGTGGCCGACGTTGGCCACCTCGGGATCGGTGAAGGTCACCCACGGGATCACGCGGTAGTCCGCCTTGAACTTCTTCAAAGGCGAGAACAGCGCGTTCACCGCGCAATACCAGGCCTGGTGCGAGGCGG
Organism: Pseudomonadota bacterium; assembly: GCA_031416315.1. Taxonomy (GTDB): domain Bacteria; phylum Bdellovibrionota_B; class Oligoflexia; order Oligoflexales; family CAIYRB01; genus JANOTL01. The sequence goes on along the minus strand of JANOTL010000174.1, from coordinate 12,395 downwards.
TATGCGTGAACTGATACGGAGCGATGGCGTCGCCGCAAGCATAGATGTTGGCGCCGTTCGCCCGCAGATACGCGTCGACCTTGATCGTCCCGCTCGGGTCCAGCTCAATGCCGAGCTTCTTCCAGTCCCAGCTCTGCTTGGTGTTCGCCCGCCGCCCGACCGCGAAGAGGAGCTCGTCGAAGGGGACGCGCTCGATGCCCTTCGCCGTCTCGCAAAGGAGGACTTTCTCCCCGCCTTCGACCACGATCTCCGTCGCCTTCGCTCCGCACAGCATGCGGACGCCTTCCGCCGCGAAGCGCTCGGCGATGATCTTCGCCACGTCCTCGTCCTCGCGCGGCAGGATGCGCGGCCCCATCTCGACCTGGGTCACGGCCGATCCCAAGCGTTGGAACGCCTGCGCGATCTCGCAGCCGATCGGCCCGCCGCCGAGCACGACGAGGCGTTTCGGCAGGACCTTCATGTCCCAGAGAGTTTCGGAGGTGCGGTAGCCCGAGAGCTCGAGCCCCTTCAAGGGCGGAACGATCGGGGACGCGCCCAGCGCCAGGACTAAATTCTTGGCCGTCATGGTGCGGCCGTTGACCTTGACCGTGTTCGCGTCGACCACCTCGGCTTCTCCGATCACACACTCGACGCCGAGGCCGGTGTAGCGCTCGACGCTGTCGTGGGGCTCGACCTCGGCCACGACCTTCCTCACCCGCGCCATCACCTGGGCCAAGTCGATCTCGCAGCTCGCCGATTTGATCCCGTATTTCGCGTGGTTTCGTACCTGGGCGACGACCTTGGCGGTCTTGATGAGGGCCTTCGAGGGCACGCAGCCGTAGTTCAGGCAGTCGCCGCCCATCTTGTGCTTCTCGATGAGGACGACCTTGGCCTTCACGGCCGCGGCGATGTAGGCGCTGACGAGCCCGGCCGAGCCGCCGCCGATGACCACGAGGTTGTACTCTGCTGCCACGGGGACCTCGATATGATAGGGGAAACGAATGCATGATCTTACCCCAAGGACGCGCCCAGCCAAACGTCCCGGCGCCGCCGGCGGCTTCCACGCCATCGCCTACACCGTCGCGACCGCGCGCCGCGTCGGCATTTGGAGCCTTTGGAAGGCCATGCGCTCGAAGAACGCATGCAAGACCTGCGCGCTCGGCATGGGTGGTCAAAAGGGAGGCATGGTCAACGAGCTCGGCCATTTCCCCGAGGTCTGCAAGAAATCTCTGCAGGCGATGGCCGCCGACATGCAAGGCGCGCTCGCCCCGCGCTTTTTCTCCACCTACGACGTGAAAAAGCTGCAAGCCCTCTCCCCGCGGGAGCTCGAGACCTCCGGGCGGCTGACCGAGCCGCTCCTTTTGCGTGCCGGCGCCCGCAACTTCGAGCCCGTTTCCTGGGACGTGGCCATGGCCACGCTCGCGACCAAGCTCGGCGCCACCGACCCGCAAGCGAGCTTCTTCTATTTCAGCGGCCGCTCCTCCAACGAGGCCGGCTTCCTCCTTCAGCTGATGGCGCGCGTCTACGGCACGAACCACGTCAACAACTGCTCTTACTACTGCCATCAAGCGAGCGGCGTCGGCCTCGGGCAGTCGATCGGCTCGGGGACGGCGACGCTCGACCTCGAGGACGTCGAGCACTGCGACGTCTTCTTCCTCATCGGCGGCAATCCGGCCTCGAACCATCCGCGGCTCATGACGCAGCTGATGAAGGTCCGTCGGCGCGGCGGCAAGGTGGTCGTCGTCAATCCCGCCGTCGAGACGGGGCTCGTGCGCTTTCGCGTGCCTTCGGACCCGAAGAGCCTCTTCTTCGGCACCGAGATCGCCTCGCACTATTTGCAAGTGCACGCCGGCGGCGACATCGCCTTCCTGGCCGGTGTCGCCAAGGCTTTGTTCGCGCATCACGCTGAAAAGATCGACCGCGGCTTCCTCGAGCGCTCGACGGAGAACGCCGCGGCCGTCGAGGCGCAATGCGAAGCCCTCGATTGGACCGACGTCGTACGCGAGTCCGGCGTCAGCCGCCAGGAGATCGAGGCCGTCGCCGCCGTCTATGCCCAGGCCGAAAAAGCCGTCTTCGGCTGGACCATGGGCATCACGCACCACGAGCACGGTGTCGAGAACGTGCAGTGGATCGTCAACCTCGCGCTCCTGCGCGGCATGGTGGCGAAGCCGCACGCGGGGCTCCTGCCGATCCGAGGCCACAGCAACGTCCAGGGGATGGGCACGATGGGGGTGACGCCGGCTCTCAAGGCGCAGGTGCTCGAGCGTTTCGCGGCCGAAGGCATCGCCGTGCCGGCGCATCGCGGCTACGACACGATGGAATGCATGGAAGCCGCGCATCGCGGCGAGATGCGCGTCGGCGTCTGCCTAGGCGGCAATCTCTATGGATCGAATCCCGACGCGCGCTACGCGCAGACGGCGCTCGCGAACGTCGACCTCGTCGTTTATCTGAGCACCTCGCTCAATACGGGCCACGCGCACGGCCTCGGCAAAGAAACGCTGATCCTTCCCGTCATGGCACGCGACGAAGAGCCGTACGTCACGACGCAAGAGTCGATGTTCAACTTCGTCCGCATAAGCGACGGCGGCAAGGCGCGGCACGTCGGGCCGCGCGGCGAGGTGGAGATCGTCGCGGAGCTCGGCGAGCGCCTCGCGCCGCTTTGCCCGAGCTTCGCCAAGGCGCCGCTGCAATGGGGCGCGCTGCGGAGCGCCGACGCCATCCGCGGCTGGATCGCTCGGCTCATCCCCGGCATGGCGCCCATCGCCAGTGCCGGCGAGACCAAGGCCGAGTTCGTCATCGCCGGGCGCCTCCTGCGCGACGGGCGCTTCCCGACGGCGAGCGGCAGGGCCAAGCTCTTTGCCCATCCCTTGCCGCAAAGGCGCGCGTCGGAGGCGACGCTCTCGATGATGACCGTGCGCTCCGAGGGCCAGTTCAACACCGTCGTCTACGAAGAGCACGACTACTACCGCGGCCAAGAGCGCCGCGACGTGATCTTGATGGCCGCCGCCGATTTGCGGCGCCTAGGCGTCGACGACGACGAGCTCGTCCGCGTCAGGGCGGAGACGGGCGAGATGCTCGTGCACGCACGCGAGTATCCCGTGCGCGCCGGCAACGCGCTCATGTACTACCCGGAGGCGAACGTGCTCGTGCCGCGCCTCCTCGATCCGCAGTCACGCACGCCCGCGTTCAAGGCGGCGATGGTGACGGTGACCAAGGCGAATCCTGGAAGCGCGGCCGTGCCGCAGACGGCGAAAAATGGGCGCCGCTCCGGCGTCCCGTCTTTCCTGGCGCACGTGTTGGGACGTGTGCGGCGGCCCAAGCTCAAGTCCTGCTGAGCCGGATCGCCGTGCCCGCCCCGGGCCGCGATTTCCCGTTACAGCCGCCCGGCGACCGGCAGCAAGGCGCCATTCACCGGCGCTCCGTCCGCGCCGACGAGAAACGCGATCACTTCCACCAGCTGCGGGATCTTCACCCACTTCGACGAGTCCTCGTTCGGCATCGCCTCGCGGTTCGGCGGCGTGTCGATCATCGTCGGCAGGACGGCATTCACCGTGACGCCCGGGGTCTTCGCCTTGGCTTCGGCCGCGAGGCTCTCCACGAGCGCGTTCACCGCGCTTTTGCTCGCGACGTAGGCCGCAAGTCCCAAAGGCGCCGGTTCCAGGGTCGAGCGCGACGAGACGAACACCATCCGCCCGAAGCCGCGCGCGAACAGCCGCGGCGCCAGGTGCTTCGCGAGGATGAACGACGAGCGCGCGTTCGCGCTCAGCAGGAAATCGAGGTCGGCGACGCTCGTCTCGGCGACCGTCGTCCAGCGGAAGCCGCCGGCGCAGTTCACCAGGGCGTCGATCGGACCGACGGCCTTCTCGGCGCGATCGAGCAGCGCTTGCACCTGGGACTCGTCACCTAGATCGCAGACGGCGGTGAAGGCGTCCGGCACGGCGGCCTTGATCCGCGCCTCGCCGGCCGCGTCCCGCGAGCTCGCCACGATCTTCACTCCGCGCGCGGCGAACGCCTGCGCCACCCCGAGCCCGAGAAAGCCTTCCGCCCCCGCGACCAACATCGTGCGAACCTTGCTCATCGCTCATTTTCCTTGGTTGCGCGGCGGCCGCGCGAGCGCCCACCGCAACGTCACCGGCGTGATCATCGTCGTCGCCATCACCATGATGACGATCGCCCCGTACGTCTTCGCATCGATGATGCGCTCGCCGCCGAGCGTGAGCCCCGCCCCGATCATCGCGAAAATGAGCCCAACCTCGCCGCGCGGCACCATGCCGAGCCCGACGACGAGGCGGCTCATGCCCTTGCCGCGGACCGCCAGCCCGCAAGCCTGCTTGCCGAGGATGGCAACGATGGTCAGGGCCGCCGCCAGCGCGAGGACCTCGGGGTCGTAGAGCGCCGCGAGCTTCACCTTCGTCCCCATCAGGACGAAGAAGAGCGGCACGAAGAAGCGCGACACCGGCAAGAGCAGGTCTTCGAGCGAGGTTTCTTCGCCGTCTTCGTTGAAGTAGCGCGAGAACCCGGCGCCGTCGATCACGAGCCCGGCAGCGAAGGCGCCGACGATCGGCGCCAGGCCGGCCACGGCCGAAAGCCAGGCGAGGCCGAAGCAGAAGACCAAGGCGAGCGTCAGCAGCATGCCTTCGAGCTTGAGCCGCGCGCCGAAGCGAAAGAGGTAGGGCGCGACCTTTCGGCCGAAGACGAGCGCCACGGCGAGGAAGCCGAAGGCCTTTGCCGAGATCCACAAGACCGCGCTGGGCTCGAAGCCGGTGCCGACGCCGCTGTCCGCCGCGATGATCACACCCTGCACGACCGCGAGGACGATCAAGGCGAGCACGTCGTCGATCACGGCTGCGCCGAGGATCACTTTCGCCTCGGGGCGCTCGAGCTTGCCCAAGTCCTTAAGCACGCGCGCCGTGATGCCGACGCTCGTGGCGCAGAGGGTCGCGCCGATGAATGCGTGCGTGTAGACCGACGCCGCGGGCAAGAGCCACCCGCTGACCCAAAAGCCGAAGCCGAAGGGGACGATGACCCCGACGACGGCGACCAAGGTCGCGCTCGCCCCGACCTGCAAGAGCTCGTCGACCGAGGACTCGAGCCCGACCTCGAAAAGAAGGAGGATGACGCCGATCCCGGCGAGCGCCTCGAACACGGTCGCGGTTCCGGGCGCCGCGAGCAGACCCTCGATCAGGGGGACGTTGCCGAGCGCGACTCCGACCAAAAGCTCGCCGAGCACGGCCGGCTGGCGCAGCTTGCGCATGGCCCAAGCGCCGAGCTTTGCGGCGCCGAACAACAGCGCCAAGCCGGCCAGGATCGGCGGCAAGGGGTCGTCGCTCGTCGAGGCTTGGGCAGAGCTCGCGGCGACCGCCAGCCAACCCAAGAAAATCCAACGTAGTTTCAGCAATATAGAGCCCACGTGATCCTCGTGGGCGTGAGCTTAATCTAAGCTTGCGGCCCCGCAAATCATTTCTATAAGATCCCCGCCGCTCTCCGTAATTCCGAGGTCACCCCCCATGCGTCGATTTTACGTCGTGCCGTTCGCACTTTGCCTCCTTGCCGCCGGTCCCGCCGCCGCCCCCCGCGCCGAGACTCACGTCGTTCGCATCGGCGATGCCGAGACGCGCGCCCTCGTCGCTAGCCACGACGGCGAGCTCGTCCGCTTCGGCCTCACGCGCGATCAGCGGCAGAATCTTCGCGAGCTCTCGGGCGGCAGGGTCGACCTCCTCAACCTCTACCGTGTGCGCCTCGACCCGCATCAAGATGCCACGAAGATCGCGGCCTCGACCGGCTACCTCGGCAAGCTCGGTCCCGCCGTACCGCCTTTCTCGACCTTGGGCCGTGACGGCAAGATCACCGGCACGACTTTGGGCGTGACCGAAGCTGACGCCGCGGTCCCGCCGCCGGCGGAAACGCCGATGGATCCCGTCCTCGCCGACCAGTGGTGGGTCCCCGCGCTGAAGGCGCCCGAGGCCTGGCGCTACGGGACTGGCCGCGGCGTCACCATCGCCGACTGCGACACCGGCTTTTTCCTCGAGGAGCCCGACCTCGGTCCGAATATGATGATCGAGCGCCGCTACGACTTCTCCGACCTCGGCGATCCCTTGAACGTCGACCACGGTCCATTCGTCTTCCACGGCACGGCGGTCGCCGCGATCATGACGGGCGTGCGCGACGGCGCGGGGACGAACGGCCTCGCTTACGAAGCGAAGCTCGTGCCGCTGCAAAACTTCAATTACGATCGCGACGTCGACGACGTCGACAAAGAGGAAGCGACCGCCCGCTGCATCCTGCACGCCGTCCGCCTGGGCGACGTCGATGTCATCGTCGTGCAGAATCAGACCTCCGCCGGCTCCTCCGAAACCTTCGCCGGCACGCGCGAGGCCATCGAGCTCGCCGTCGAGTCCGGCATCAGCGTCGTCTCCGCCGCCGGCAACGCCTCGGTCGAGCTCGTCACCGAAGAGCGCCACGACTCCGGCTCGATCATCGTCGGCGCCCTGCGCCAGAACGGCCGTGCCGCCAACTACTCGAACTTTGGCCCGCGCGTCACCGTCTCCGCCTTCGGCGAGAATCTCCGCACCCTTTACGGTCCGGACGGCCGCATCGACGCGTTCGGCGGCACCACCGGCGCCGCGGCGCAGGTCGGCGCGGCCGTCGCCTTGATGCTCTCTGCGAACCGCGACCTGACGCCCTGGGAGGTGCGCACGATCCTGCAGCGAACGCGCGCCACGAGCGAGCTGAATGTCCGCGTCGGCGGCATGCTGGACATCGGCGCCGCCGTGCGCGCGGCCTCGATGGCGTCGCCGAACCGGGATGGGAGGGCGCGGGCTTTGGCGTTCCGGAAGAAGGCTGCGGCTATCTTGCGCGGCGACTGACGTCCGCCTCGCTCAGGGCCGCCGCTTCGGCGACAAGGCCTGCGCCGGCGTCAACGCGGGGCTCACGGCCGTGACTTTGCTGCCGTCCAAGAGGACCTCGAGGAGGACGGAGGCATCGCCGGCGACGCCCGAGACGCGGGCTTCGAGGAAGAGCTCCGCTCCAGACATCCCGTAGACGCCGTCGACCACCGGCTGCGTCACCTTGCCGGTCAGATCGCGGGTCAGCGCGCCGCTGACGGCATCGTAGCCGCGCAACGCCTCGGGTGCGAAGATCTCGGTATCGTCCGGAGCGACCGCGACGCGCGCGATCTTTCCGACGCCGGGAATGGTCAGCAGGTCTTTTCCTGAGGGCACGTCATAGAGGTGGATTTCGCCGCCCGCTGCATCGCTCGCCGCATACGCGATGCGCCGCGTGAGCGCCATCCAGCTCGCGCCGCGCTCGTTCTTCGGGCTCGACGTGAGGCGCTTCGGCATCGTGCCGGTGCCTTCGGCCGTCGTGAGATCCATCGACCACAGGTCGAAATCTTCGTCCATGCCCCGATTCGCCGCCGCGCGGGCCTCGAAGACGACGAGGCTCTCGTCGGGAGACAGCGCCGGACGCGCCGCCGCGAAGACGCCGTCCAGAACGATCGTGCGCCGCATGCGGCCGTCGCGCGACGCGAGGACCAGCCGCTGCGGATCGTCGCCCGCCGCCGGCGTCTCGACGGTGACGTACGTCGCGACGCCGACGTCGAAGCCGCCTTCGACGCCGAGGTGCGCCGGGATCGTGCCAGCGCCGACCAGGGTCAAGGCCGCGCCGGGGGCCGCGTAGTAGACGCCGCTCGGGAACGTCTCGGTGTCGGGGAGCGCGTCGCCGCTGCCAGGCGCCGGCCTGGGCGCCGGGGACGGCGGCGGCGTGCCGCTCGGGCCCGAGGCGCCGGCCGTGCCGTTGCCGGCGCCCGTCGCGCCACCGGGGCCTGCGGGCAAAGGTCCGGGGCTCGGCGCATCGGTGCCGGCGGGGAAGGCGCCGCCCGCTCCCTCCTCGCCGCCGCAACCTGCCATCATTACCGCGAGCGCCAGGAGCCGTGACGCGAGGAAGACCTTGGACCGCTTCACCGTCACGGAGCGCCTACCTTGCTTTATTTTTTCGTCAGCTTGATGCAGAACGCGAAGAGCGCGCTCTCGCACGAGTTGCGCATGACGCGGCCGACGCCTTTGCCGTTCCAGTTGGCGCCCCAGGAGTTGGCGATCATGATGTTTTTCTCGGAGTCGTAGCCGACGCCGACGACGGCGTGACCGTTGGCTTGCGAGCACGTGAGCTGACCGCCGCCACCGGCGAGGCCCAAGCCGCGACCGTTCGAGCGCGGGCGGCCGATGTCGTCGATCGAGGCACTCTCGGTGAGGCCGAACTCGGCGCCGCCGCCGCCGGACGTCCAGGTGGCCATGTCGATGGTCACGCCGACGAGCACCGGGTGGCCGTTGCCGAGGCAGGTGATGGCGTCGTCCCAGCCGTTGATGCGCAACTCTTCGTCGTCCGGCATGTTGAACTTGTCTGAAGTAAGCTGGCGCAGCGTACGCATCGCGCCTTCCAACGTCGCTTCCTCGCCTTGGATTGAGCTGAACACGCTGTTGACGGCGTCGCCCGTCAACGGCCAGCTCTCACCGGCCAAGCCGGAGCCGCCCGCGCGGAGGTTGATGCCTTCGCCGATGCCGGCGATCTCGCCGGCGAGCGTCGAGGCTTGCACCGAGCAGGAGCCGATCGATCCTTGCTGCTTGATCTGTCCGGCGCGGGTGGCGCCGTCGCCGCTCTCGGACGCCTCGCCGCCGACGAGCGCGTTCCGGCCGAGGGCCAAGGTCGCCTCCGGAATGTCTAGCGTGAGGCCGAGGCCGCGCATGCCGGGGCCGGTGGGACGCGGCGCGGTGTTGTTGAGGTTCAAATTGGCGAATCCGGCGTAACGGTGGCACTCGACGAGGCCCTTGCCCTTGAGCTTGTACTGATTGCAGTCGACGAGGGGCGCCGCGAGCAGCTTCGTCTTGCGGGAGTTGCCTTCGTTGTCGGTGAGGCCGGCGCCCTTGAAGAGCGCGAGGAGGTCGACGAGCGAGTTCGCAGGATCCGCCGGCTGCGTCGTCCCGCCCGGGGCGCCGGCGCCAGCGGCGCTGACGGCCTGTCCTGGGGTAGGACCCGGGGCGGGCCCGCCGCCCGGGGCGACGGTGCCTTCAGACGCGGAGACTTTGCCGTCGGCGGTCTCTTCTTTGGTGATCGCCGCGGCCGGCTCCTGGATGTCGGTGATCTCGTCGAGCGGCGACGAGCCTTGCGGCGCGACCAGGTTGGGGAAGGCGAGGACGTCGTCGGCCTTCGACGGCGTGCTCTGCACGGCGGCGGCGACGGCAGCGCCGTCAGCGGCGGGCGGAGTCGCGGGAGCCGCGCCGGTCGCGCCGGTTGCCGCGCGAGCGCCGCCGGCGCCGGCGGTCGGGTCGAAGACGGTTTCGTTGAGGCCCAAGCCCGCGCCGCGGCGCTTAGCGGCCTGTTGGCGGCGGATCTCAATGACTTTTCGGCGGGCGGTCGCTTCGTCCCGCAGCTTCTTCGAGCCGGACTGGGCGAAGGCTGCGAGCACGGCCGCGGGGCCCGAGACCTCGGCGCCTTCGGCGAGGGCCAAGCCCGCGCCGCCTTGCATCGCGTCGATCATGGTAACGATCGTGCCGCGCGTCGTCTTCAGGAAGGCGGCGAAATCGGCCAGCGACTTGTCGTTGCCGAGGTAGCGCGTGTCGAGCGCCTCGAGGTAGGCGAGGCGTTGCTTTTCGATGTCGTTCACGAGCGTCGGCACGTTGCTCACCGCGAGGAGGCGGTCGAGGAAGCCGGTGGCGGCGAAGGTGTCGACGAAGTCGCCCTTCTTCCGGGCAGCGGCCATGAAGCGGGCCAAAAGATCGTCGGTCACCGGCGTGTAGCCGTCCATGATCATGACCAGCGCGATGTCCTTCATCTCCTTCGTCTCGAGGTCGAGGAGCGCGCGGACGCGGGGGAACTGCTTGCCGTCGAGCGCCGCGACGAGCTCGTCGGTGCGCTTCAGCTGCACTTCGAGATAGTTGGTGATGAGCTTCCGGAACTCCGACGGCACGCTCGTCTGCAGGCCGGCGGCGTTGGTGCGGATGCCGGGGGCCGCCTTCGCGGTCGAGTTCATCTTGAACTTCTGGAACCAATCCGACAGCGCTAGGAAGATCGGGCTGTTCGACTTGCGGATCTCGCCGTCTTGGCCGGCTTCGAGGCCGATGAACGACTTCGTCGCCGAGGTCTCGACCTGCTTGCAAGCGGCGAGTTGGACGAGCGCGAGGCACGCGGTCGCGAAGGCGAAGCGCGCAATTTTGGTATGCAGGCGCATGGAGTTCCTCGGTGACGTTGGGGCGATGCAGTGTTATCGGCTGAAGGCCGCCCTGAACTTGAGGGCGGCGCGCCCAGGAATCTCAAGATCCCGATGTCTAAAGCCTAACCAGCGGCCTTGGGCGCAGCGGCGGCAGCCTCCGCGGCGACGGCCAGGACCTGCCTGTACTCCTCGAGCTTGGCCTTCCCCTCTTTGAAATCGGGCTTCTTGCGCAGCGCGCGCTCCAGAAGCTTCACCGCTTCGACGTTGTCGCCCTTGGAGGCGACGAGGACGGCCTTGTTGTAGAGCGCGTCGACGTTCTGCGGGTCGTTCTTGATGGCCTGGTTGTACGCCTTCATCGCCTCCTCGTGCTCGCCGGTCTCTTTCATGCAGATGCCGAGCTGATTGAGGTAGGGGACGTTCTCGGGGTCGGCTGAGAGCGCGGACCGGATGTGCTTTGCCGCGCCCTTGTAGTCTTTCAACGCGAGCTTCGCCTGGCTCAAGTAGTGGTGCAGATCCGGGAAGTCGAGCTTGTGCTTCACCGCGATCTCGAGGACCTCGATCGCTTCCTTGAAGCGCTTGACGCCGAAGAGGACTTCGGCCGCGGCCTTGTAGCGGAGCGCGTTGAGCGGCGAGAGGTCGATCGCCTTGCGAAAGGCGGTGGTCGCCTTCGACCAGTCGTTTTGCGCCGACAGGATCATGGCGCGCTCGTGGAACACGTGCACGTAGTGCGGATTGCGCCTTTCGGCCTCCTCGAGGAGCTTCAGCGCCTCGGCCGGCCTTTTCCGCTTGAGCTCGATGCGAGCGAGGCCGACGACGGGCCGCGCCGCGCCCTTCACGCCGGAGCCGAGCTCCTTATAGATCTTCTCCGCCTCGTCGAAACGCTCGGCGCGGAAGTGCTGCTTCGCCAGCTCGTAGAGCTTCTCGGGGTTCGCGGCGTTGTGATACTTCGTGAACGCGGAGCGCAGCTTCGGGACGATGTCGGCGAGCGTGAACGGCTTTACGAGGAGCTCGTCGCAGCCGTTCTCGACCGCGAGCATGATCTTCTCTTTGCTGACGCTCTCCATCGTCAGGCAGAAGGGCCCGCGGTCGAGCGCCGGGTTCTCGCGCAGCTCGGCGAGGAAGTCGAGGCCGTTCATGACCGGCATGTCCATGTCGCAGATCACCGCCGCGATCTTCAGGCCGTCGAGGTTCTTGATCACCTCGATCGCCTCGTAGCCGTTGGTCGCTTGCCGCACGACTCCGATGTTCTGCTTTTGGATCTGGTGCGAAACGATGAGGCGGAGGTCCGTCTGATCCTCGACGATGAGGATGACGTCCTTGGGGTCGATTTGGGTCTGAACCTGGATCTTGTACTTCGCCGCCAGGCTCTTCGTAATGTCATCGGCCATCTCAAGCTCCCATCTACATTAGGGAATCGGCCCAGACGGCGATTTGCTTTAGGAATAACAAGATGCCGAGATGTCGCTTCCCCCCGTGGCGCAATGGGAGTACGACCATCCGTGTAAAGATTTGTTTTGGGAGATTGACAATTTTGCTTCGGTTTCTGAAAAAATTCAGCCCTGCTCTCGTTGCCATGAGCCTAGCGGCGACCACCCTACCGGCCCAGGCCGGCGCTGCCGCCTTCGTGGACGCCAACGACTATTTCGTCGCCGAGCCGGGCTTTTCCGGGCTCAGCCTGCGCGGATATTACGACGCTCTCGACTCCTTGAAGGCGCAGTTCGACTTGATCTGCGGCGACACCTTCTGTGAGGGCGAGTTCTCGAACCTGAGCTCGCTCGGCCTCGATTGCTCCGTCAACACCGCCACGCACCGCGTCGGGCAGTGCGTTTGGACCTTTGCGGGCTCGTACGCGGACGTGAACCCCCGCAACGGCCGCGTCTCGATGACGCGCCACGTCCAGGTCTGCCAACTGGGCTTCGAGGGCACGAGCGCGGAGCTGGCGGCCTTTCTGCGCGCGGCCGGCGAGCCCGGCTACGGCAACCAGGGGCTCCGCGACGTCGCGATTCCGGGCCGGTTCGACGGCAAGGCTTTGATGGACGTTCTGGGCGACTGCCTTTAAGGCGCGACCCTACGCCGTCATCTGACGGCGAGCTTGCGTGCGGCGACCAAGAGACGCTCGTTCTCCCGCTCGTCGCCGACCGTGATGCGCAGGCAGCCTTCGAGGCCTGGTCCAGCGGAGACGTTGCGCACGAGAATGCGCTCCCGGATCAGC
>JANOTL010000173.1:0-23674 GCA_031416315.1 Pseudomonadota bacterium | reverse complement strand
CAGCCGCGCCGACGCCGGCAGCCGCGCCGACGCCGGCAGCTGCGCCCGCGACGCAGCCCGCCGCGAAGCCGGCCTCGACCTCAGGGTCGGCGACGATCGTGCGTCAGGCGCCCAAAGCCTGAAGCCAAAAAGCAAGCTACGCGCGCCGGCGTCCCTCGCGGGATGCCGGCGCTTCTTCTTATGCCGCAGATGAGCCCGGCAAATGTCGCCTTCCTCTCGCGCTTTCCCCAATTTCCTCTTGGATTTCTCGGAAAATGCGGCGGGGCGGCGTTCTTGACCACATGACCAAAATCGCGTCTAATTGATTCAAGGTCATCCACCACAATTCGTACGTGTCGGGCGCGGCAGGACGCTGCGTCGACGTCGAAGAAGCAGGTCCTCCGCGGACTTCGCTTCATTCTGTCGTCAACGCCAGGGAGAGAGGGTTTTTTTCCATGAAAAAGACGGCCGAGAACCGCTACCCGCACTCCGCAACCTTGTTCAGGTTCTGCAAGGAAGCGCTTGAGATCCGTTACGAAGGCAACGTCAAGGTCATCGACCAGGACGTAGGCGCCATCCTCGGATACGACCCCGCCGACTGCAGCCACTGGAAGAAGGGCAAGAAGAACATTCGCGCCCTCGCCACGCTGCGCTCGATCGCCGATCACCTCTCGATCGACGAGCGGCTCCTGATCGACATCGCAGGCGGCAAGGTCGGCCTCGAGGAGGCGGTCTTCGAGTACCGCGGCTACGGCGCTTTCGCGCTGTCGGGCCGCCACCTCGAGAACCTGAAGAAGGAATACTTCAAGAATCCCGCGAAATGGCACGGCGAAGGCCAAGTCGCTCCACCCTCGGGCTTGAAATCCTTCGAAGAGCTCTTCGACGTCGACCGCATCAACGTGACGCGCGCCGCCGAGGCCGTCCTCGCCGCCGGCAGCTTCACCGAGGCGCCGATCTACGTCCCCGAGCTCTACCGCCTCTTCGACAACGTCGACCTCGTGCAAGACGACGCGCTCGACTCCGCCGTCAAGGTCGAGCTCCTCGGCGAAGGCTCGAATGCCAGGACCGTCGTGCGTTACCGCGGTCCGGAGATGCGCCCGTACGTGCGCTTCCTGCTCGCGAAAGAGCTCTTCAAGCATCTCTGCCGCGTCGGCCACGCCGCCTGCGCGAAATTCACGGCGAGCCCGAGCGAGGTCCTGGACATCCAGGCCAACCTCTTCGCCGGCATGCTGCTCGTCCCGGGCAAGATGCTGCGCAAGGAAGTCGAGCGCATCGACAGCTCGATCGACATCGTGACTCAGATCGCCGAGACGTTCTGGATCTCGAAGGCGCTGATGAACCAGCGCCTGCGGGATTACATGGAGCACCTCGCGTAAGGTGCGGCGTGAATTTAGGCCTCCGAGCTCTTCCCTTTTGGAAGAGCTTTTTTTTTGTCCCCTGCGTTCTCTGGTTCTCGGCGGTGGAATGCATGAATTTTTTTTACCGCAGAGGACGCAGAGGACGCAAAGGACGCAAAGGACGCAGAGAAAATCGTGCTAATTTTGGAATTGTGCAACTCCCCTTGGGGTTCTCCACTTCAAGTCCCGCCCGAACCCGCCGATCCAAAGCCCATGGCCACTCCCTTCAAGCTCAACAACGGCATGCTGCTCCTCTCCACCGAGGCGCCCGGCGGCGTCTACAACTCGGCGCAACTCAAGAAGATCGCGCAGCTGTGCGACGGCGACGCGGCCATGGTCAAGGCGACCGAGGATCAGCGCCTGGCGCTGTTCGTCCCCGAGGCGAAGGCGAAGCAGGTGGTCGCCGAGCTGAAGGCCATCGGCCTCGGCATCCGCAACTACCAAGACGGACTGCATCAGCCGGTCAACTGCGTCGGCGAGCTCTGTCCGCAGCACCAGCAAGATGCAATGGGCGCGGCCATGGACCTGTCGCTCGCGCTCGCGCCTGTCGCGAAGCAAGCGTTCGGCGCCGCGCTCAAGATCGGCATCAACGGCTGCACGGCATGCTGCGTGCCGACCCATACGCTCGACATCTCGGTCATCGGCGACACGACCGGCTATCGCGTGAGCCTCGGCGGCAAGAACTCGCAGATCCCCGAGATGGCCTCCTTCATGGCCGAGCACGTCCCGGCGGCCGAATTGCCGGCGCTCCTGACCAAGGTCGTCAACCTCTACAAGAGGCTGGCGCAGCCCGGCGAGCGCCTCCAAGAAGTCATGGAGCGTTGCGGCGCGACCGAGTTCATCATCGCCTTGGCGCCCTATAGCCAGGACGCCGCGGGCCACGACGCCGGCGACCCGTTTGGCGGCATCGCCATCGAGCCCGACGTCGGCGGCGAGGATTTGATCATCGACACGATGGGCGGCGAGACCCTCGACGACGAGATCGCGATCGACGCCGGCGACTCGAGCGAGATGCTGGCCGACGACCTGACGCTGAGCGAAGAGTCGCCGCCGGAAGGCAGCTTGATGATGGAAGAGACCGAGACGATGTCCGAAGCCGAAGAAGAGCTGGAAATCGCGCCCGACGAGTTCGGGTCCGACGAGCTCGCGACCGACGTGATCTTGTCCGAGGACATCTCGCCCGAAGAAATCCCCCTGGACGAGCTCGCGCCGGAAGAAATGGGACAGGACGAGCTCTCGTTCGACGACGAGCCCGTGGTCGAGGCGCCGGTCCGCGCCGCGGACAAGCCGAAGCTCGTCGTCGCGACCAAGGTCGAGGAGCCGGCGCTGGACGACTTCGACCTGGACTCGATCGACGGCGAGGCGGCCCTCGAGGTCGACGGGGACGAGGCCGACGCCTTCGAGGCCAAGCTCGAGGAGTCGATCGCCGAGGAAGAAAGCCATCCCGTCGAGGCAGATCACAACGAAGAAGACCGCCTCGCGGCGCTGACGCTGGTCGAGACCAACACCGATCTTCCCAGCGTGGAAGCGGTGCACGAGAACCTGGGCGTCGACGACTCGTTCGAGAACCTGGAGATCGATCACGACGACATCGTCGAGGTCGACATGGAGCCGGAGGAGATCCCCGAGGCGACGCCGATCATGCCCGCCCCGCGGCGCACGACGTCTTCGAGCTCGGCCTTGGGTCACAGCTTCAAGGGCATCGACGTGGGCGACGGCGGCCGGATCACGCTGAGCTTCGCCTCGGGCGCGACCGTCGAGCTCGATCCGCGCACCATGCGCTCGGGCCAGGCGCGCGACTTTATGGTCGGCGGCACGCAGATCGTCATCTCGCAGGACGCCGCCGGCTTCACGGTGGAAGTCGACGGCGTGGGCATCTTCCTGCCGGTCAGAGCCGCTTAGTAGTAGCGGTTCCAATAATAGTAACGGTAGTACGGGTAGCTGCCGTAGTAGCTATTGTAGTAGTACGGCTGGTTGTAGCTGTAGTAGTTGTTGTAGCCATTGTAATAGTAGTACGGCTGGTAGTTGTAATAATAGTTGTAGTAGCTGCCGTAGCCGTTCCAGCTGCTCCAGCCCCAGTAGTTGTCGTTCAAGCGCGTGCTCGAGTCGCCGCTCTGGCCGACTTGCGGCACTTGCGAGCCGTCGACGGCGCCCTCCCACGCCGCCGTGAAGTTGCTCGAGTCGACCACGTCCTGCGGCACGCGCAACTCGGCCGCGTCGGTGTTCTCTTTGCCGGCCGCGTCCACTGGCACACGGATCATCACGCCGGGAGCGGCGTCGACGATGGCCGTGAACGCGCCGGCGCTCGCGCTGCTGTCCGAATCGGCGCTCGCCATCGGCGTCATCATCGAGCTCAGTCCAAGGGCAAGCACCAATCTGAATCGTTTGATCGAAATCATGGGGACACTCCTTTGTTCATCGGAAGAGCGACGCTTCCAGTCCGTCCTTCGCCTGCGCCAAGTCATGCTGAAAAGCCTGCAGCCTTTCGCCTGCGTAGCGCTCGTAGCGCGAAGGGTCGACGTTCGCGATCGCACGGTGATCTCTGGCGACGTCTACGAAGCGCGCCGCCAGTTCGGTTTGAAAGTTTTGGCCCAAGAGTCCACCGACGGCGGAGCGCAAGGTCTCCTGGAGGGTCTCGCCGTCGGTCATGAGCTTGCGCGCGGACTGCGCCAGGCGCTCGTCTCCGAGCTGCAGAGCGAAATCGACGAGCGTGCGCGTGAGCTCTCTGGAACGGTGGAGCTGGCCCTCGATGGCTCCGGTGCGGTACGCGAGCGTGTCGCGGGCGGCGAGACGTGCGGCGGCTGCGGCGATCTCGTCGTCGCCGCCGCCGGCACCATCACCTCCGCCGTCAGCTGTGCGCGCATTCGGATTCAGGCGCTCCGTCACGCCCTCGACGCTCGGCAGCTCCCCGCCGGATGCGAGCGCTCCGACGATCCGCGTCGCGGCGCTCATGAACCGCGTCGCCGGCACGGCGACGTTGGCGTAGTCGGCCGAATACTGGTCGCGCGTCACCGATCCCGGCGCACCCTGGCGGTACTCGCTCACCGACACGCCGACGACGTAGGTCGCGCCGCCGAGGGTGGCGAGCATCGGCGCGCCGGAGATCCCGGCCGTCGAATCGCAGTCGTGAAACCATTTTCCTTCGACCACCTGATGAACGTAGCATCCGCGATGCAGGTAAGGGGTGTTCCCGCCGTCCTTGTCCTGCGAGTAGCCGACGAGGCTCACGGTGTAAGGCATTGGCGGTGCAGCGACCTCTTGGACCGGCAATGTCCCGAATTCGTCGCCTAAATTCTGGTCGATCCGCGCCAGAGCCCAGTCGTCGACACGATCGTCCTCCGGCGTCAGCGAGCCGAGCCAGACGTAATCGACGAAGGCAGCTCGAGCGCCCTCGCCGTCGCGATAGTCAGGGCGAAAGTAGGTGAGGTTGGAGTGCACGAGCCCCGTCGCGTTGTCGACGATGCAGTGCGCAGCCGTGAGGATGACGTTGCGTCCGACCAGGGTCGCCGTGCAACCGCTGTCGAGGCGGCCGACGGCGCGGTAGGGGGCGGCGCCTGGCGCCGTTTCGCGGTTGTCCGGGCCGAAGATGTTGTGCTCGTGCGCAACGTCGGGCTCGCTGTTACAGCCTGGGATCGAGACGAGAAGAGTCAAAAGAAAGACACGCGAGATCATGAGGGCTCCAACGGACGCATGCATGCGCGTGGTGGGAGCAGCAAGATCCGTTCCGCGGCGCCTCCTCCGCCTCAAGGCGAGGTGGCGGGTCCGGCATCACGGCAGTTGTAGTCTAGGAGCTACGCTCAGTCCCCGCGATAGATCTTGACTTCGACGCGGCGGTTCATCTGCCTGCCCTGATAGTTGTCGTTGGACGAGATCGGGCGCGACTCGCCATAACCCACGGCTTCGAGCTTGTCGGCCGGGAAATTGAAGACGGCGACGAGGTATTTGCGGATGGTCTCGGCGCGGCGTCGGGACAGGTCGATGTTGTAATCCTCGCTTGCGATCGCGTCCGTGTGGCCTTCGATCGTGATCAAGCGGTAGCTGCCGTTGGCGCGGATGGCGCGCGCGACCTCGCGCAAGATCTCCTTCGCGCCGGCCAGGACGACCCGGTCGGAGTCATATTGGAAGTGGACGTTCTGGATGATGAACGTCTCCACCGTCTCCTCGACCACGGCCGGCGTCTTGCCGGGCTTGCGGAGGCGCGTCTTCTGCCGCTTCACGGTGCGCTCGGGGCCCGAGCCGCCCCACATCGGCCCGATCGTGTAGTTGAGGCCGGCGTAGAGGCGCCAGTCGGGGCTTGCCGCGGTCTTATTGAGGAAGCTTCCGAAGCCGGCGTTCAGATCGAGGTGCTGCGTCGATTGATGCTTGAGGCCGACGATCGTCTCGGCCGTGGTCTGCAGCTTCTTCAGCTCGTCGTTCGCCTCGTCGACGGGGGCGCTGCCGAACACCTCCCAGATCGCCTTCGTGCGAATCTTGGTGAAGAGGTAGCTCAGCGCGCCGGACGCGAGGTACTGATCGTGGAAGGGCTCGAGCGGCACGTCGACGAGGCGTGGGCCTGGATTGCGCTTGCGGTAGCCCAAATTCAGGCCCATGGCGATGCGGTTGACGGTCGTATCGAGCGCCAGCTCGAAGGCATAAGTCGGGCCGGGGTGCTCGCCGGTGATCGGGTTGTTCTTGATCTGGTTCTGACCGACGTTGCCGATCAGCGCGATGCCGCCGTCGTCCATGCCGTAGAGGCGCAGCTTGCTGACGAGGCGTACTTCATTGAGGCCGCGCGCTTTGTATTGGAAGCGGCTGTTCTCTTCCTCCACGCTCTGCGCGACGGCGAAGGGCATGCTGACGCCGACGTCCCAGTTCCTCATCAGGCCGAGGCCGAAACCCAAGTCCATGCCGACGAGCGAATTGCGCTGCTTGGGGCTGCGGTAGCGAATGAGCCGGCCGTCGTCGTCGTACTCTGGCAACGCGTTCGCCGCGTGATTGAGGAAGAGTCCCAAGTTCAGGATCCCCGGATGCAGGGTCTCCGACGATTGCACGGTGACGAAGTCGAGGCCGTTGTAGGTCGGATTGAAATTTTGGAAATCGGTGCCGACGACGTTCGCACGCGCGGTGGGTTGCGCCGGGAGAACCCCGAGCATGGCGCCAATCACCGCGAAAATCGTAGTAAAATGGAGCGGGACTGACGAAACCGTCCAAGGCTTCTGCCGCTTGCCAGCGTCTCGCGTCCACAGCATCATTATTTCCCTTTAGATTCAGGCATTTGAAGTTTAACAGCCGGGGGGCCGCCTGTCCACCGGTCGGTCTTGGAGTCGTCATGCGTTGCCATCTTTCGACCCGTCTCGTCCTGGAGGCCTCCCTCGCGTTGGCGCTCGTGCTCGGGGCGGTCGGCTGCAAGAGCGAGATCGAGTTCGTCCGCAAGGAGAAGAAATCGGACAAGAGCGGCCCGCAGGGCGCCGACGACGCCATCCCGGTCGGGCCGAAGACGCCGCCGGGACCGGGCTCGGGCACGCCGGCCGTGGGCGACGATTCGTTTCGTGCCGGTACCGACGCGCCGGATGCCGAGGTCGTGACCGAGAACCCGTCTCCGTCTGCGAGCCCGCCGACGACGACCGCGGACGACGACGACGACGACGGTGCCACGGCTGGCCCGGGCCCGGCGCCCTCGCCGACGACGGCGGGCAACACGACCGCAGGAACGACGAGCGACGGGGCGACGACGGCCGGGCCGGGACCGGGGCCAGGGCCATCGCCGACGACGGCGGGGGCCACGACCGATGGCGCGACGACCGCCTCGCCGACGACCGCGGGCGCGACGACTGACGGCGCGACGACCGCCACGCCGACGACCGCGGGCGCGACGACCGCCTCGCCGACGACCGCGGGCGCCACGACAGCGACGCCGACCGCTGGCCCGACGACGGCCGGCGGGACAACCGACGGCGGCACCACCGGCGGCAGCGGCGGACCGAAAGAGCATCCGACGCAAATCCTCGTCGTCGATTGGGGCTCGCTGATCACGTTCTATTGGAAGATTCCGGGCGCCAGCTCCGCCAACGTCCTGGTCGAGTCGCAGTTCTCAACCTATAAACGGGAGTACCCCGTCCCGGAGAAAGACATCCCGGACGGCATTTGGCCGCTCGATACGCACCTCCTCGAGCCGGGCACCTACCTCGTCACCTTGATTGTGAAGTACCCGAAGTTCGAAGAGCGCCATCGCGTGCGTTTGCGCGTGCGGCCGCTGCTCGAGCTGATCGCGGTCCAGCCGGAGCTTAAGCCGCGCAAGGACGTGCCGTATCCGATCTGGGTGAAGGTCGCGGCGGGCGCATCGCGCGTTCGCCTCTATTTGAACGGCGCGAATCGCGCCTTCCTGTCGATGAAGGATTTGGCCCGCGGTCGCCATCCCGCGACCGTGACGCCCGATCGCGACGGCGACAACATGATCGTCGGCACGGTGAAGAAAAACGGCGTGCGCGGCCGCGACGCGCGGCTCGTGGTCGAGGTCTTAGACCAGCAGAATCCTCCGGGTGGCCCGTATCCGCCGGGCCAAAATCCGCCGGGCGGCCCTTATCCTCCGGGACAAAATCCCCCTGAGCCCTATCCGCCGGGGCAGACGCCGCCCTCGCCGTATCCGCCGGGCCAAACTCCGCCCACGCCGTATCCGCCGGGCCAGACGCCGCCGGGCGGCCCGTATCCGCCGCCGCCGCCGCCGCCCTTGCCGGAGGATCCCGAGAAAATCGCCATTCCTCTGCACTTGGTTGATCTCTTTCCCGGCAACTGCCAGCGCCTCGAATGGCGCGGCGTCGTCGGCTCGATCGACCACGCCGAAGGCGTGAAGTGCAAAGGCCCGGGAGACCTCACGGCGCGCCACGACTGGTACGCCGCGAAGCAGTTCCGCATGCCGTTGAGCGTCATCCAGGGCACGCTCCATCGCCCGCATTCCGGACTGCCCCTCCCGAAAGACGTGACCAACGACGGCTACCCGGATTTCCCGACGCTCGACTACGCCTCACTGAAGACCAAGGTCTCAGGCGTCCTCACGTCGACCGCCGTCGCCGCCTCCTCCTGGCACGACGCGCAAATCCCGAGTGACACCATCGCGCCGAGAGCCCAGCGCAACGTCGTCATCGTCGGCGACGCGGCGCATCCGTTCCAGATCGACGGCGAGGTCCTCGTCCAGGGCGACCTCGTGATCAAGGGCCGTTTCGTCGGCAACGGCACCATTTACGTCAGCGGCAACGTCTACATTCCACACGATCTGATCGCGACGAATACGGCGTTTCCCTTCTCGGAGAACGAGACGACGGCCTCGACTCAGGGCAAGGACCGCGTCAATGGCGCGAAAGATAGCCTCGCCATCGTCGCCGCCGGCATGATCTTCGCGGGCGACAACTACCCGCAGTACGCGAATCCGCTGACCAACCCATACGTTCAAGCGATGTACGGCTGGTATCCAGGCGGGAAGGTCGCCTTCAAGCGCCTCTACGAGCCGGTGTGGAACTGCCAGACGAACACGATGCCGAGCTTCACGAAGGCGGCCTACGAGCACTGCGACTGCAACGTGCACGGCGGATTCAACGTGATCGAGGCGAATCTCTACGCTTGGAAGGGCGTGCGTGGCTCATCCGGCGCCTGGAAGGACGCGAACACTTACGTTCCCAACTCCTACGCGATCGACGGCACGGTCCTCACCACGAGCTTTGACATCGTGACGACGCCGGACCTTTGCGCCACGCCGAACAACGCGCACCCGGTGCACGGCTATCCGCAGGGCAAGAGCTACGTAAACTTCGACTACCGCCTTTTGCACGGCCTGAAGGCGTTCTCCCAGCTCAAGCCTGCGTTCAAAGGAAACTGAGATGCTGACGCGCTCGGGGCTCGCGCTCCTTCTTCTCCTGCTCGCTCCGGCGTGCAAGCAGGAGAAGTACGAGGTGGGAAAGCGCGACGACATCAAGGCGTACCAGAAGAAGCGCGGCGTCACCCCCGGTGGCGCTGACGCTGTGTCTTCAGGCAGCAAGGACTGCGACGAGGGCTCTGGCTCCGGCTCGACGAGCGCCGACTGCCTCGTCGCGGGTCACGCGGTAGGCTCGGGCTCCCCCGTCACCGGCGGCAACGGCTCGTCCGCGATCGTCATCCAGAACGGCAGCGGCGGGCCCGTCGGCAGCGGCTCGACGAGCATTGTCCTGGAGACCGGCTCGGGCTCCGCAGCGCAAGCGGGCACCGGCTCTTACGACGCCGCCCAGGCCGCCGATTTTCTGGGCGAGGCCTGCGCCGACTGCCACACGAAGGGGCGTAGCGCCATGGCCGCTCGGTGGGGCTTCGAGCCGGGCGCCAATGCCGTTGCCGCCGTCGACGCGAAGGCCTATTGGTCGATGAAGGCGAAGAGCCGCGGCGTCGCGGCGGGCGAGCCGCCGCCTATGCCTTCCGGGGTCCTCACTTCGAGCGCTCGCGCGGCCCTCGACCGTTTCCTCGCCTGGTTCGAGGCGGAGAAGCCCGTGGTGGTCGAGGAGGCCCGGCGACGTTTCGAGAAGACGGCGCCAGAGGGCGCCGGCGCAACCAACGTCATCCTCGTCTACAAATGCGAGCGCTCGATGAGCTACCGTCGCTTTCTCGCGCGGATCACCGAGGACTTCTTCGACCGGCCGCCGCGGCTCGCCGAGCTCGAGCTCCCCGGCGCGGAGCTGGACCTCCCCGTCACCGCCGCCCAGCGCGACGCGCTCGCCACGCGCCTGACCGCCGCGGACGGCTGGCGCACCGAGTTTGAGACCGTCACGCTGCGGAAATTCGCCGAGCGCCTTTCCGGCGCCGCGCAGATCAAGCCGCTTCCCGGCCTGAGCGAGGATCAGACGCGCGACCTCAAGCAGGAGCTCTATCAGCTCCTCCTGGCGCGGCACGCCGAGAAATCTTACCGCGACATCCTGCTCGACGACGAGATCATGGTCTCGCCCAACACCGCGGCGCTCTACGGCTGCGGCGCCGCAGCCGGCTGGGCCAGCTGCACGCCGCCGGCGCCGCGCGGGAGCTACTTCACGAGCGTGAGCTTCCTTGCCTCCAAGCCCTCGAGCTTTCTCTCCGAGAACAACAACTACGGCCGCGTGAAGCTCCTGCACTTTTTGATTAGCGGCGACGTCTTCAAATCCTCAGTCGACGGCGGCGCCGGCGACGGCGCGGTGCCGCCCTTGCCCGCCTGCCTCAAGACGAACGACTGGCGCGGGACGCTCAGCGCCGACAAGAAGAACGTCGCCGCCTACGGCGCCGCCTCGATCCCGGCGTCGGGCATCTTCTGCCAGAGTTGTCACATCGCGCGGCACATGGCCGCGGGCTCGATCCTCTTCCGGCCCTTCTCGGCCTCGGGCCTGGTCTACGGCCAAAAGGCGCGAATGGACCTAGATCCGGCGCTCGCCGACGCGACCGGCGAGACGCGGGTCAACGACGTCGAAGGCGGCTCGAAGCCCCGCGTGACGAAAGCGCTTCTCGAGGGCCTCCTGGCCGGCGGCGCGGGCGAGGCGGCGTGCGCGCCGGACCTTTCGGGCCGCGGTCAGGACGTGCGCCTAGGCGCCGTGAAGGACTTGGCGCAGCATCTGATCGGCGACGGCACGGTCCTCGCGACCGGGCTGGCGCGCCACATCCCACGCGTGTTGAGCAATCAATCGCTGACGACCGACGAGGTCGTGGATCGCGTCGGCCGCGCGCTCGGTGCCAGTCATGGCCGCATTGACGCCGCATTCGGCGCTTACCTGAGCTCGGAGACTTACGCATGCGAGCCTTGAGCGTGACGGCGATGATCGGCGCGACGATCGCGGTCGTGGCGCTCGCGAGCTGCCGGCCGCGGCGGGATGCGGACGAGGGCTCGCGCCGGGCGCACGCCTTGGACGCCGGGAAAAATACGGCGAGCGGGAGCGAGGAGCTCGAGGTCGGCTCAGGTGCCGGGAATAGCGGGAAGGGGACTGGGAAGGACAAGAAAGGCTCGGCGATCTTGAGCGGAGGCGGCAGCGTCGCCGCTTCTGCCGTCGTGGAGCCGGGGACGATCGAAGACGATCCGGTCACGCAGAAGATCGTCAAGACCTCTGGCGGCTTCGACAACCGCTTGCGCGTGAAAAATTTGCGACAGCTGCGCGCGGCCATCCACGCCTGCGTCGGCGACGGACTGACCGCGGTCGACGCGAGCATGCATCTGACGACCGCGGGCGGCGTCGCTTTGGCGCCTCCGGACGGCGAAGGCCGCTTCGCGTTCCTGAATCCGACGCGTTTTCCCGCGGGCGCCGACGTGCTCGACCTGGAGGGCGCCTTTCTCCTCGATCCTGATCGCGCCGAGCGCTTCGCCGCCGACGCCGACTCCCTCTCCGCGCCCTTTCTGCGCGCCTTGGAGAACGTCGCGAACGTCGTCGCGCACAACTGCGATCTGCGCACCAAAAGTTGTAGCTGCGGCACGCTCGAAGCCGCGCGCGAGATGGCGCGCCGTTGTCTGCCGGCCTTCAAGCCGGACGAGGCGGCGATGGTCGCGGCGATCGAAGCGCTCGCGACCACCTGCTCTGCCGGCGCGGCCGGCGCGCGCAAGGCGATCGCCTCGCTCGTCGCTTCCTATGCCTTCGCGGCCAAGAACTGAGGTAATCGATGGATCGGCGCAAGCTCCTGACGACGGGACTGAAGGGCGGCATCGGTGCGCTCGCGTTCGCGGGCATGCCCCGGATTCCCGGCCTCTTCCCGGAGAAGTCCTTCGACGCCTACGTGCGCATGGCCGAGCTCGCCCGAGCGCCGTGGAGCGTGGCGCTGGCGCGAAGCCAAGGCCTCCTTTGGGAGCCGCGCGCGGAAGCCGCGGAAGGTAGCGAGTACGCGCTCGTCACGATCAAAGTCCTGAATCACGTCTTCACGCCCCTCGTCTTCGCGCCCGGAAAGATCGTGGACGGCCAGACGCAGCTCGCCTCGGGCATCGTGCGCGGCTCGACCCGCGCCGGCGCCGCGCAGGCCATGCTCGCCGCAGCCGGCGTCGACCGTCCAAGCGACCGCGGTCGCTACGCCGCCCTTCGCCTGAACAAATGGTTCGCGGACCTCCTGCATTTCGGCACCAAGGACGGCTTGGCGAAGGCGACGGGTAACGTCTACTCTGGCACGGACGCGAGCATCGGCGAGCTGCCCGAGGGCACGGTCGCGCTTCAGACCTTCCTCGGCTTGAAGCAGATCGCGGGCCAGAACCACGCGCTAAAGGGCCTGAAGATCCGCCAAACTCTGCCGGATCTGGCGCTTTTCTGCGAAGAAAAGGGGCTCGTCGCCAGCCCGCTCGGCATCAGCGCGCTGATGATGGGGGGCGAGTACGACCGCGCCGAGGGCCAGCTCTCGGTCAACGCCGTGCTGGCCGCGCAGGATGGCGAGGCGATTGCCGTGCCGAGCCGCCGCATCGAAGATTACGTGAATCAGCTGCGCCAGTTCGTCAGCCGCAGCTACGTGAGCCGCGACCCCTTGGCGCAGAATCTCGCGGCCCGCTTTGACCGCATCGTCGAAGGCGACCCGAAGCTCCGCCGCGAGCTCCTGTCCAGCGTCGAGGCCTTCAAAGCCGCGCTCGGCCGCTTCGATACGGTCGCCGCCCTCGAGAGCGAGCGTCAGGTCTTCGACGCGGCGCGCGGCAACGGCCAGTCGAGCGTCGCCGGCAAGGGCGCGAGCCACGAGTTCGTCGCGCAATGCCTGTACGTGAACGAATGCCTGGCCCTACCGGGCAAGCCGCTGCGCAATTTCTCGCTCTTCCTCAACATCAACGACCTCGACGGCAAGGATCTCGACGCGGTCGCCAATAACCCGAATCCGGGTCAGGACGCCGGCGGCATCCACGCTTTCAGCTACGTCGAAGGCATGCGCCAGCTCGCCGTCGGCCTGAACATCCTCGGCCGCCGCATCGCCCAAGGCGAGAAGCTCGTCGTTTGCGTCGTCTCCGAAGGCGGCCGCGGCGCCGCGATGGAGGACTCGAAGTCGTCCTTCGCGATGGTCATGGGCCCCGGCGGCGCCGGCAACCTCGCCGACGCCTTGAACGCCAACCTCACCGAGCTCGACAAGCCCGACGGCGTCGTCCGCGATCTTGCGGCGGAGAATGCGCAGCTTGCCTGGAACTCCGGCGACGGCATCCGCGCCAAAGGCGGCACCCGCTTGGACGGCGCGGCGGCGATCCCGAGCGTCGGCGACGTGCAGATGGGGGTGGCGCAGTTCCTCGAAGACAAGACGGGGATCGATGCGCGTGGTGGAGTGGGGGCCGAGGATGCGAGGTTTGCGAGGTTGAAGCGGGGGTAGGTTTCCGAAGACCGCTCAACTATCCGAAGGCCTCCGCACCACCGTCCCAGCCGTAGTCACCGGCAGCATCAACCCGACGTTGTCCGCGAAAAATCCCGAAAGATTCGCATACCGACTCCGCAGCTGATAAGCCCAGAAAAGCTGACGCCGCGGATGCCGGTGCTTCTTCAAAATCTGCAGCACCGTCTTCTCTTCCTCGGTCAGCTCTTTGCCATTGGCGCCCGATTCCAGCAGCGCCCCGGCCTGTTCCCGAAGCTTCTGATCGAGCTCCTGATGCTTCTGGCGCGCGCCGAGCATGTCGACCTTCTGCGTCTCCGACTCGAAGATCTCCTGATAGTGCTGCCAGCTCGAGGCGAGCAGCGACAAGGTCGGGATGCGCATGCCGAAGTGCCGGATCATGAGCAGGACCTGGTCGACCGGATGCGTCTCCACGAGAACGTGCGCCGCGCCCGCGACCTGATCGACCTCCTCGTCGTCCAGGCTCCTGCCCGTCACAAAAGAGTCGATGACGCGCTGCCAGGTCGTCTGGTCCTCGCCGACGATCTTCTTCAGGGCCGCGCCGCGGTCTTTCTTCTGGCCGTCGAAGACTTGCAGGTTGGCGTGACCCTGGCGGCGGAACGGGAAAACGATGGCGTCCTGCGAGGTCGCCTCGAGCTCGTAGTTCATGATCCAGCGGGTCATGTCGAACTGCATCGCGATGCGCAGCGAGGATTTGTCGGGGTCGGGGCCGCTCACGTCGCCGTAATGGAGGCGGACGATGTTCTTCCCCGCGAGCTCGCCAAGGGCGACGCGGAGCGTGTCGTCGTCGTAGCCGATGAGCGAGGCGAGCTCCGTCTCGGTCGTGATGATGTTCTCCAGCCCCGACACCGAAGTGTTAAGGAGGTAGAAGAGGATGCTGTATTCGCACTGGCTCAGCCGCGCGAGCGCGAGCACCTTGAAGCCGGATTGCTTGGTGAAGCGGCGGAAGTTTTGGTCGCTCATCTCAGTCCATGCCCTTTGTTCACGCCCAACTCGCCAGCTTGAAGCCGGCCGTCACCTGATCGCCGACCTTGACGTTGACGGCGGCCAGCTTGCCGCCGCGGACGGCTTTCACCTCGAACTCCATCTTCATCGACTCGAGCACGAAGATCGCGTCGTTCTGCGCCACCTCGGCGCCCGCGGAGGCCTTGACGGCGATCACCTTGCCCGGGACCGGCGCCAGTACGTCCGTGGATGCGGCCGCGTCAGCTCCGGCGCCGGCGGCGCGATCTTTCCGCGCCGCGCGTCTACTGTAATGCAAGCCACCGATCGCAATCCAGGATTGTTGCTCGGTGGCGGTGCGCCAGCGGGCGAACCAAAAGGGCCGACCGGCGAAGCCCCGGCCGCTTTGGGCCGTGGCGTGCGGTACGGCGGCGGAACGCTGGCTCGACATGAGAGCGATCCGGGGCCGGGCGCTCGGCGCCGTCGCCGCGGCAGCGCTGCCGCCGGCGAAGATCGCGGCCGTGAGCTTGGCCGGGTCCCGCGCCAGCCCGTCGGCCTGGGTTTCCCCGAAGTCCCCGCGCTCCAAAGCGTCGAGGAGCTCGCTCGCCTGAGCCTCGTGCTCCGCGGCGCGCTTCGCGATTCCTTGGAGAAGCTTCGGTAAAGCTGCCCCGAGGTAGTGCGTCGTCACCGCCCCGCGCGCAAAATCGCTGACCGTGCTCAGCTCACGCAGCAGGGTAAGGTTGGTCGCCGGCCCTGCGAGGAAGGTCTGATCGAGGGCGTCGACCAACCGGGCCAAGGCCGAAGGCCGCGAGTCCGCCGTCACGATGAGCTTCGCCACCATCGGGTCGAAGCGCCCGGTGACCTCGTCGACCTCGTCGAGCCCGATCTCCCAGCGCACCCCGGGCCCCGAGGCCGGCTTGAAGGCCGCGACTGGCCCCGGCGCCGGGAAAAAGCCCTGGAAGGGGTCCTCGGCGTAGATCCGCACCTCGACGCTGTGGCCACGCGGCGCGAGCGCCGCGAAATGCGCCGGCAAGCGCTCGCCGCTCGCGACGCGCAGCTGCTGCTCCACGAGATCGATGCCGTAAACTTCCTCGGTCACCGGATGCTCGACCTGGAGGCGCGTGTTCATCTCGAGAAAGTAGAATGGCTGCTCGCCGGACCGGCGCGCGCTTTCCGACCAGTCGACGAGGAACTCGACGGTCCCGGCGTTGTCGTAGCCCACGGCTTTGCCCAGGCAGACGGCGGCGGCGTGGAGCGCCTTGCGGGTCGTCTCGGTCAGCTCGGGCGCCGGCGCCTCCTCGATGATCTTCTGATGGCGCCTTTGCACCGAGCAGTCGCGATCCCCGATGGCGAACACGTTGCCGTGCTTGTCCGCCATCACCTGCACCTCGACGTGCCGCGGCGCGCCCAAGTATTGCTCGCAGATCAGCGCGTCGTCGCCGAAGGAGTTGATCGCCTCGGAGCGGCAGCGCAGCGCCGCCTCGCGCAGCTCGCCCATGGCGTTGACCGTGCGCATGCCTTTGCCGCCGCCGCCGAGCGCGGCCTTGATCAGGAGCGGAAAGCCGGCCTTCTGCGCGAACGCCTCGAGCTCTTTGAAATCACCCTTTTCGTCCGTGGGTACGGGAAACCCGGAGATGCCGAGAATCACCGGCACGCCCGCGGCGACGGCGCGGTCGCGCGCGCCGGCCTTGCTCGCCATCGCCTCGATGGCCTCGGGATGCGGGCCGACCCAGACGAGGCCGGCCTTCTGCACGGCGGCGGCGAAGCCCGCGTTCTCCGACAGGAAGCCGAAGCCCGGATGCAGGGCGTCGGCGCCGGAGTCCTTGGCGTGCCGCACCATCGCCGCGGCGTCGAGATAAAGCGCGGGCTTCTCCTCTTCGACATGGACGAAGTGGTCGATGACGTCGAGAAGATAGGCGGGTGGCGTGGCGCGGTCCGTGAGGGCGATCGTCTGAATGCCCATGCGCCGCGCCGTCGCGGCGATGCGCCGGGCGATCTCGCCGCGGTTGGCGATGAAGAGGCGGCGGACCTGCGTCATAGTTTAGCGGTCCAAGGAGGCGATTTCTTTTCGAAAAACGAAGCGAGTCCCGCCTGGGCGAGGGGGCCGGTCCGCAGCTTCGCGATCGCCTCCGCCGTGCGTGGGCTCTGGCGCAGATCGTCGGCCTCGAGCTCTTGCATCAGGATTTTGAGTTTAGCCTGCGCTTCAGGGGAGCCTTGTAGGATCAGATCGAGCTCCTCGCGGACCGCGAGGTCGAGGTCCGCATCGGGGACGACGCGCTCGACGAGGCCCATCTCGCGGGCCTCGGCGGCGGAAAAGGGGCGGCCGGTGAGGGCCGCGCGCCTGAGGCCGCCCGCACGCATCTTGCGCATGAGGTAAGGCAAGATCACGGCGGGCATCAGGCCGAGCTTCACCTCGCTCAGGGAGAAGCGCGCCGACTCCGCGGCGATGGCGACGTCGCAGGCCGCGGCCAAGCCGACGGCGCCGCCGTACGCCGCGCCGTGCACGGCCGCGACCGTCGGCACCGGCATGGTCGCCACGGCCTCGAAGAGCGCGATCAGGCCGCGCGCATCGCTCAAATTCTCGTCGTAGGAAAGCTTGGCGGAGGCCTTCATCCAGCTCAAGTCGGCGCCGGCGGAGAAGTGCTTGCCCTCGCCGCGAAGGACCACGGCGCGCAGCTTGGGCGCCTTTCTCAGGCCTTCGAGGTGCGCCACCAGCTCTTTGATCACGGCGTCGTTGAACGCGTTGGCAGAGTCCGGCCGCGCGAGCGACAGGAATGCGACGCGGTCGTCTTGCCCAGAAGAGACGGTGACGAAAGAGAGCGAGGTCGCCGACGCCGTCACGGCGCGGCTCCCTTGCAGGACTCGAGCACGTCGGCCGGGATTTCGGCCTTCTGGCGGAGGAGCCCCTGCGCGAAGGTCTTGCCTTGCGCGTCGGCGCGCATCGACATGGTGCCGCCGCCGCCGAGGGAGCTCTCGAGGAGGAAGTTGAAGCCGAGCATGTTCTCGACTTTGTAGCGGACGACGCGCCCGTGGCAAAGCTCTTGGAAGAGGTCCTTGACGCGCTGTGCCGTCAGATAGCGGTCGAGGTAATCGAAAGCTTTGCGGCTGCGCGCCATCACGCCGATGTTGGCGGTGTCGCCCTTGTCGCCCGAGCGGGCCAACGCGATCTGCATAAGCGGGGTGCCGCGAGTCGCCTCCGAGACGGCGTCGCCCACGGCACGCGCCGCTTTCTCCGCGATTTGCGCTTCAGCCTCGGTGGCGACGTAGTTGCCGGTCTCCGTCGTCTCGTTGGTGCGCTCGTCGACGAAGACGCCGCCCTCGAAGGTCGCGACCTTCGGCTGGATGGCCCTTTTCGTCATGAGCGCCGGCCAGTAGCTGACGATCTCGCGAATGACGGGCACGCCGCCGAGCACGGTGACGCCCGGAGGGCCGCCGAGGATCACGGCCGGGACGTGCTTCCCGAACCGTTTCAGCTTCTCTTTGTCGGCGTCGCGCGCGCCCATGCGCAAGACGACCTCGTTGCCTTCCTCGGCCTGCGTCATCGTGCGATGGAAGGCGTCGAAGCCGAAGAGCTCGGTCTCGGTCGCGGCGAAGCCTTTGCCCGCGCGCTCCCAGAAGATGTCGGCGAAGGCTTGCGCCTTCTTCTTCGCGTTCGGGCCGCAGATGGCGATCTCGCCCACCGATTTGAAGCCGTCGGCATAGGCCATCGAGACCTTGTAAAGCGGCGTCGGCTCGTGGCCTTTCACGCCGGTGATCTTCACGCGGTCGGGGCCTTCGGCCGCGAGCTGGATCGTCGAGAAATCCGCGACCACGTCGGGCGTGATGTAGGCTTTGGGGTTCCCCATCTCGTAGAAGAGCTGCTCGCGGACCGTGTCGACGGAGACGAGGCCGCCCGAGCCGGGGTGCTTCGTGACGACGAAGCTGCCGTCCGGGCTCACCTCGACGATCGGATAGCCGATGTCCTTGTAGGATTTCACCAGATGCCAGTCGGTGAAGTTGCCGCCGCAAGCTTGGCTGCCGCACTCGATGATGTGGCCGGCGACGATGCCGTAGGCGAGCTTGTCCCAGTCGCGGAGGCTCCAGCCGAACTCGTGCACCATCGCGCCCACGGTGATGCCCGTGTCGGTGACGCGGCCGGTGATGACGATGTCCGGATCGCCCTTGAGGGCGTCGACGACCGGGGCGGCCCCGAAGTAGATGTTCGCGGCCTCGAGGCGGCCGTCGATGGCGCCGTAGTCGGCTCCGGTCTCCATGTTGTCGAACTTCACGCCCTTGGCGCGCAGCTCGGCGATCTTCCCGAGGATGTCGTCGCCGTAGACGACGGCGATCTTGACGCGCACGCCGAGCTTTTGCGCCAGGGCCTCGATCGCCGCGGCGCAGGCCTCGGGGTTGACGCCGCCGGCGTTGGTGATGATTTTGGTCTTGTTCTTCAGGAGCGTCGGCAAGACGCTCTCGAGCATCGGCAGGAAGTCCTTGGCGTAGCCCTGGTCGGGGTCCCGGCTCTTTTGCTTCTGCATGATCGACATGGTGACTTCGGCCAGGAAGTCCATGGAGATGTAGTCGAGGCGGCCGCCCATGACCTGGCGATAGAGCGCGCGAGGGTCGTCGCCCCAATAGCCGCTGGCGTTGCCGATTCGAAGAACTTCTTTGCGCATGGTCACATCCTAAAGATGCCGAACTTGGTGGCGGTCCAGTCGCTGTGCAGGGTCGAGGCTAGGGCTCGCGCCAAGACCTCGCGGGTCGAGCGAGGATCGATGACGCCGTCGTCCCAGATCCGGGACGACGAGTAGTAACAGCTGCTTTCGCGGTCGTATTTCGCGAGGATCGGCGCCTTGATCGCGGCCAGCTCCTCGGCGGACATCACCTTGCCGTCGCGCGCGAGCTGCTGCTGCTTCACGGTCGCTAGGACCGTAGCCGCCTGCTCTCCGCCCATGACGGAGATCCGGGCGTTCGGCCACATGAAAAGGTAGCGCGGATCGAAGGCGCGGCCGCACATGCCGTAATTTCCGGCGCCGTAGCTGCCGCCGACCACGAGGGTGATCTTCGGCACGTTGGCGTTGGCGACGGCGTGCACCATCTTGGCGCCGTCCTTGGCGATGCCGCGGTTCTCGTATTCCTTGCCGACGATGAAGCCGGTGATGTTCTGGAGGAAGAGGAGGGGGACGTTCTCCTGCGAGCAGAGCTCGACGAAATGCGCGACCTTGAGCGCGCTCTCGGAGAAGAGCACGCCGTTGTTGGCGACGATGCCGACGGGGATCCCCTGGATGTGGGCGAAGCCGGTGACGACGGTCGTGGCGTAGCCCTTCTTGAACTCGAAGAGCTCCGAGCCGTCGACGACGCGCATGATCACTTCGCGCACGTCGAAGAACTTGCGCGGGTCGGCGGGGAGGACGCCCAGGAGCTCGGCCGGATCGTAGGCCGGCGGGCGCGGCTCGCGCAGCTTCACCGGGGCTTTCTTCGCAGCGCCGAGGTGGGAGACGATGTCGCGGACGATCTCCAGCGCGTGCGCGTCGTCTTCCGCGAGGTGGTCGGCGACGCCGCTCACCGTGGTGTGGACGATGGCGCCACCCAATTCTTCGGCGGTGACGTCCTCGCCGGTGGCGGCCTTCACCAGCGGCGGGCCGCCGAGGAAAATGGTGCCGGTGCCGCGCACGATGACGTTCTGGTCGGCCATCGCCGGGATGTAGGCGCCGCCGGCCGTACACAGGCCGTGGACGGAGGCGATCTGCTGGATTCCCGCGGAGGAGAGGCGCGCTTGATTGAAGAAGATGCGGCCGAAGTCGTCCTTGTCGGGAAAGACCTCGTCCTGCATCGGCAAGAAAGCGCCGCCGGAGTCGACGAGGTAGATGCAGGGGAGGTGGTTCTGCGCCGCCACCTCTTGTAAGCGTAAGTGCTTTTTGACGGTGATCGGGTAGTAGGTCCCCCCTTTCACCGTCTGGTCGTTGGCGACGATCGCGCACGGCCGGCCGGAGACGATGCCGATGCCGGTGACCATGCCGGCCGCGGGGACTTGATCTTCGTAGAGGTCGAAGCCGGCGAGCGCCGACAGCTCGAGGAACTGGGAGCCCGGATCGATCAGGCCCTGGACGCGCTCGCGCGCCAGCATCTTGCCCTGCTTTTTCTGATAGTCGGAGGCTTTGGCGCCGCCGCCCGCGGCCGAGGTCGCGAGACGCTCCTCCAGCTCTTTCGCGAGCCGAGCATGGTGGTCCTGGTTCGTGCGAAAGTCGGCGGAGCTCGGGGAGATGGTCGATTCGAGGCGCATGGGACTCAGATGCTGACGGTGTAAGGGGCGAAATCCGCCCAGGTATGGAGCTTCTTGGCTTCACGCGCTAAAAGGCCGCGCAGAACGCCGGCGGTGACCTTGATGTCGCCGATGGCGCGGTGACGCGACTCGAACGTGAGCTCGTAGTATTTCGCCAGCGTGTCGAGCTTCTTGTTCTCGAGCTGGGGCAGGAGCTCGCGCGCCATCTTCAGGGTGCAGAAACAAGGCCACTCCAGCTCGATCCCCTGGCGTGAGCCGGCGGCCGCGATCATGCCGAGGTCGAACTCGGCGTTGTGCGCGACGAGGATGGCGCCGCCGATGAATTCGAGGAACTTCGGCAAAACCGTCTCGATCTCGGGCGCGCCCACGAGCATCTCGGGCTTGATTCCCGTGAGCTTCTGAATGTCCTCCGAGAGCTCGACGTCGGTGGCGACGAAGGACTCGAACGTATCGATGAGCTCGTCCCCGACGTAGCGCTGCGCGCCGATCTCGATGATGCGGTCGACGGTGAAGTCGAGGCCCGTCGTCTCCAGGTCGAAGACGACGACGGGCGCCGTGCGCACGGGCAGCATGAGCTCCGGGACGAAGCGCTTCAGCCGGCGCAAAGTCAGGAGCTCGGCGCCGGCTGCGGCGCGCGCAGCCTCCGCCGGCGGGAAGAGGACATCTTGGAACATCGAATAGCCAAGCTGCATAAGGGTCCTTTTGTACCTCAGCTTCGGGTTGGGGCACAGCGTCCTTTTGGCCTTGCAAACCGGTGGGTTCCCGAGGTCTCTTTACCAAGTCTTTCCGTGCGCCGGCCGGTGCGGTCGTGTAGGCAGGGTCATGACACTCAAGCCTCGGGAGAGCCACTCATGCGTCACGTCATCGGTCTTTTCAGTCTCGCCCTGATTCTTGGCCTCGGTGCCGCGGGCCGCGCTTCGGCCAAGAGCGAGGTCTGGGTCTACACGTCGATCTACAAGGAATTCATCGGCCCCATCGAGGCGGCCTTCGAGAAAAAGTACCCCGACCTCGACGTGCAGGTCTTTCAGGCCGGCTCCGAGAAGATCCAGGCCAAGGTCGAGGCCGAGCTCCTGGCGAAGAAGCCGCAGGCCGACATCCTCCTCACCTCGGACCCCTTTTACAGCGTCGAGCTGAAGTCTCGCGGACTCGCCTTCGAACGCCCGGGCCACGAGGCGGTCGAGACGAATTACTACTCGCTGATGGTTCTCATCGCGCACAAGGACGTTCCGGCCGCGAAACGGCCGAAGAGCTTCGCCGACCTACAGAAACCCGAGTTCAAAGGCTTGATCCAGGCCGGCAGCCCGCTCGAGTCGGGCACCACGTTCTCGACCGTCGCCTACCTCAGCCGCAAGTTCGGCTGGGAGTATTTCGAGAAGATGAAGGCCAACGCCCTCGCCTCGAGCGGCGGCAACTCCGTCGTCATCCAAAAGGTCGAATCGGGCGAGAAAAAGCTCGGGATCGTTCTCCTCGAGAACGCGCTCGCGGCACAAAAGCGCGGCAGTCCGATCGAGGTGATCTACCCCGAGGACGGCTCGATCCCCGTGCCCAGCGTGCAAGTGATCATGAAGGACGGCAAGAACCACGACGGCGCCGCGAAGTTCGCCGACTTCATCCTCTCCGACGAGGGTCAGAAGCTCCTCGTCGACGGCTACATGTACCCCGTGTCGAAGACGGCGCCGCAGCCGGCGGGGGCTAAGCCGCTCGCCGAGGTGACGGCGAAGTCGACGCCTTGGACTCAAGAGCTCTTCTCGGAGGTCGGCAAAGGCGCGAAGGACATCAAGAAGAAGTTCGCAGCCTTGATCCTCGAGTGAGCCGTTGAGCTCCATCCTACCGCTTCTGATCGCGGTCCTCTTCTTAGCTCCGGTCGGCCTCCTGTTCGCGGAGGTCGACGTCGCGCGCCTCGTGGAAGTTGCCGGCGGCGCCAATTTTCCGAAGGTTCTGTGGGTCACCGCGCTGAGCTCCGGCCTCGGCGCGGCCTTCTCGACGGTGCTCGGCTTCTTGGCTGCCCGGGTCTTCGCGGTGCTGGATTTCCCGGCGAAAAGGCTCTTGCGGCTGTGCGGCCTCTTGCCATACCTCGTGCCGAACTTCGTCCTCGCCTCGGCCTACGTCGTCACCTGGAACCCGACGACCGGGCTCGCGAACGGGTGGCTGCCCTTGCCGTTCGAGCTTTATGGCGTGGCGGGGATGACGCTCGCGTTCGCGGTTGCGCATGCGCCGGTCGCCTTCCTGACTTTGGAGGCGAAGCTCGCGCGGATCGACCCGGCCCTGCGCGAGGCGGCGCGCTTGTCCGGAGCGTCGAGTCTCACAGTCGCGCGGCGGATCGAGCTGCCGCTCCTCATGCCGAGCCTCTTCGGCGCCTTCGCGTTGTGTTTCTCGTTGAACGCCTCGGCCTTCGCCATTCCCGCGTGGATCGGGGCGCCGGCGAAGGCTTATCCGCTGACCTACAAGATCTATCAAGCGATCCAGCTCGGCGGCGTCGACGGGATCCCGGACGCCGGCGCCTGGGCCGTGTACCTGCTCGCGGCGGTCGCGCCTTTCGTGGCGGCGATGGCCTTCATCGAGCGGAACGAGGCGCGGCGCGCCTTGGCCTCGGGGAAGGCGGGGCGGCTCGGGGAGTCGCGGCTCGCGGGGAGCAAATTTCTCGGGTTTTTGGCGGTCTATCTCGGGTGGCAGGCGGTGGTGTTCTACCTGCCTCTCGGGAGCCTAGGGCTGTCGACGCTCGTGCCTCCGGGGTGCCTGCAGTCGCGCGGAGCGGCTTGCCTGAGCGAGCTGAGCGGGCGTTCCTATCATTACGTGCTCTTCGAACTGG
>JANOTL010000172.1:0-56787 GCA_031416315.1 Pseudomonadota bacterium | reverse complement strand
CACCCCTTGATGGTCCAGGTAGGCCATGGCCCCCCCCCCCCGGAGGATTCGACACGCAATTGACTTCATTGAACTGGTCGAGCGCTTGAGCTCGCCGTCGACGCCTGCGAAAGCGGGATCGTACTTTGAAAAGAGCCGCCGTCGACCCCGTCCGCTTCAATCGAACGGTGCTTCCCGAAGCGATCAGGGCTTCGGCGCGGCAACGCTCTCGTACCAGTTCTTGACGCCGATGATCTTCACCTCGGAGGTCTTGCCGGTCAGCGCGAGACCCACGTCGAAGCCTTTCACGGTGACGATCGCGCGCGCGTCGCGGCTCTTCTCCTTTCGGGAAAACCACGCTTTCGCGTCGACGCCTTCAGCGCTCATCTCGGCATCGCGGACGATCATCCGGTCTTCGTCGGCCTCGACGTGCGCCTTCGCGGCGAGCCCGTGGAGCTCGATCGTACGCCGCACCGCATCCGGCAAACCGTCGCCGACCTCGAAGAGCGCGAGGAGAGGCCGCAGGTCTCTGCCCTTCAGCTCGACGGCGGCGGTGAGCGCCGTCTTCTCGCCGACACGCAAGCGGCCCTTCGGCACCTTGACGTCGCCCCACCAGCCGCGATCTTTCTCCGGCACCGCGCCGCTGGTCGCCACGTTCTTCAGGCCGAGCTCGCTGCCGTCGACGGCGAGGGCGCGCTCGTCGAGCGAGATGCGACTGAGCCGTACCGTCGCGCTGAGATCGCCGATGAACTTCGTTTCGTCGTAACTGACGGCGACGCCTTTACCACGCAACTTGACCTCGCCTTGGCCCGCTCGGCCGAGGCCGATCCCTTCGAGGCGGGCCTCCACCGCGCCCTTGCCGCCTTCCATCTTGAAGCCCGTGCCGCTCGGAAGCAGCTGCGTGACGAAGGAGAGGTCCTGCGCCTCGGCCTCGGGCATCGCGAGCGAGGCGACCCAGAGTTGCGGCAAGAGCTCTTTGCCGGCCTCGGGCGCCGGCCCCTCGGCGCGAATCGTGAGCCCTTGGCCTTTGATCTCGGCGGTCTTGCGGCCGCGCGGAACGATGTCGTAGGCGCCGAAGGCGAGGACGATCTCGAGCGCCTCGCCTTCGGGCATGGTGGCGAGGCGCAAGGAGCCGCTGCCGCGGACCGACTGGCCGAACATCGTCGCCGCGATCTTCGGGTACCGCGCTTCGAGCTGGCTCGGGGCGACGACGCGGCCGTTCACGACTTTTAGATCGAGCTGTAAAGTGCCGCCTTCGTCCTCGATTTCGATCCACGGGACGGCGGCGATCAAGGGGCGCGCGACGGCGTTCGGCATGATCTCGATCTCGCTCTTGAACTCGAGGGCGAAGGCCGCGACGACGACGGTCGCAGGGGCATCGACGTCGACGGATGCGAGCGCGACCTTGGCCCGCGCGCTGCGCACGCGCGCGAGCGGCTCGGTGCCGTCCCCCTCGACGCGCGCCTCTCTCAGCTCGATCGTTCCGTCCTCGACCGCCAGCGCGCCGGCGCGCGAGATGCGCACGGTCGCGTCGACGGCCAGCTTTCCGCGGATCGAGCGCTCGTTGATCGTGATCGCACCGACGTCGCGGAGGGACAGATGGGTGAGGTCGAAGGCCCAGTTTCCGGTGGCGTCATCGGCGGGCGCAGCTCGCGGCGACTCCGCGGTGCGCGGCGTCGCCACTGGCTGCGCCGGGTCTCCTGATCCGGCCTTTGGCGTCGATTTCTCCGCGTCGCTTTTGCCCGTCTCCGCCTTCTCCTTCGCCAACCGCAAGCTCAAGTCGACGCCCTCGGCCCGCGCGCTCGCGATCCTCACCCTTTGGTCCAGAAGCGCGTCCAGCCGGAGCCAGCCGCGCAGTTCCCGCGCCGTCACGCGCCACGCCGCGCCCGTGTCGCCACCCGACACCACGAGATCGCGCACGAGGACCTGCCCCGGGAAATAAGAGCGCGCCGCGCCGAACGTCACGCGCACGTCCTCGCCCTCGGGATTCACGAGGCCCAGGAACGTCCCGCTCCGCAGAAACGCCTGCGCCCCAGCGACGTACATGCCTTCCAAGGCGACCAAAGCCACCACGACCCAGGCCCACTTCTTCATGCTTTGCCTCCGCCCCCTATGCTACCTTTCCCGCGTGAACATCCCGCTCAAATGCAAATGCGGTGCCCTTCGCGGCCTGGCCAACGACGTTTCCCCCACGACGGGCAAGCGCATCATCTGTCTCTGCGACGACTGCCAAGCGTACGCCTACTACTTGGGTCGCCCGGAGATCCTCGACGCGAACGGCGGCACCGACGTCATTCCCGTCGCGCCCGCCAGGCTCGTCTTCGGAAAGATTGAGCGCGAAGCCCTACGCGCCGGCGGCAAAAGCGCGGTATAAGGTCAGGCGCGTGCGAGGAGGCGCGCCTCGATCTCGAACAACCTGCAAAATCGATGTCTTAAAGACTTTGCCGACGGTGCCCGACGGCGCGGCGAGAACTTTTTCACCAGCGGCTCGGTCGAGATCCTGGAGCACACGCCGGAGCTTCTCGCGGCGCGCGTCGTCGAGCTCGAGCCCGCGGCGGCCAGCCTGCGCCTCGAATTCGGCAGTGACGGCGCCGACCTGGCGATGAGCTGTAGCTGTCCCTATCACCAGGTGAGCCCGTGCAAGCACCTGTGGGCGCTCCTCCTCGCGGCCGACGCGAAAGGCTGGGGCGCGGAGCTCTGCCGTGAAGACGAGGGCGCGGACGACGCCGACCAGGACGAAGCTGACCCCGACTCCACGCGCGAGGTTTGGGCCACCCGCAGCCGGGGACAGCTGCCGCAGCGCGCGCCGCCTCCGGACTGGCAGAGCCTCATGGCGCAGCTCGACCTGACGAGCGCGGCGGAGCTCGAGCGCCGCTCGGCCCGTGGCGTGGACGAGGACCGCGAATGCTGGCTCGTCCTCAATACGGGGGAGACGCTGGCTCGTCAGCACGTTCACCTCGACTGCATGGAGCGCCGCCGCAAGCCGAATGGCGATTGGGGCATGTGGAAGCCCGCGGCCTGCTCGACCGACGACTTCGTCTCGCGCCTTCCGAGCCAGCATTCCAGCTTCATCCGCACCCTCCTCACCGCCAAGCCTGCCACGGCCGCGCACGCCCGCTCCTACGCCCGCGACGACTTCCGGCCGCAGCGGCAGTTCGAGGCCGTCGCGCTCGAGGCGTCGATGGAGCCCTCTTGCTGGAAGTCGCTCGCCTCCGAGGCCAAGCTCGCCGTCGCCAGCCAGACCGTCACCGGCCGCCAGATCCGGCCCGCGACCATCGACGAGACTTGGCTTTGGACCGACGAGATCGGGGTCGACCGCGCCGCCAACGGCCGCGACTGGGTGATCTCGCTCAGGCTGCGCCGCGAGGACGGTCTCGCCGTGCGCCTCGACGAGCCGCTGGT
Organism: Pseudomonadota bacterium; assembly: GCA_031416315.1. Lineage (GTDB taxonomy): Bacteria > Bdellovibrionota_B > Oligoflexia > Oligoflexales > CAIYRB01 > JANOTL01. The sequence goes on along the minus strand of JANOTL010000172.1, from coordinate 53,406 downwards.
CGTCTTTCCTTCGGGCCTCGTCATCTTCAAGGACGCGCTCGCCTGGATGCGCCCGCGCTCGACGGACGAATTCCAATGGCTCGCCTTACTGCAAAAGAGGCCGCGTCTCACGGTTCCCGACGACAAGCTCGACGCCTTGATCGGGAAGCTCCTGCAGCTTTCGGTATCGCCGCAGATCCAGTGGTCGGCGGAAGCCGTGCGCGAGGGCCGTTCGTGGACGGAGGAGGCAGAAATGCCGAAGCCCGTCCTGCGCCTTGCCCGCAGCGCGCTTTCGATCGGTAAAGGCGGCGCCCTGCGCCTCGACGTGGCCTTCGCTTACGGCGAAAGGCGCGTCGACGCCAGCGATCCGCGCGACCTGATCCCGCTCGGCCGCGAGCGCCATCTCCTGCGGCGCGACGCGCGCGCCGAGCGTCGCTTCATGGGGGAGCTCCTCGAGCACGCCGGCGCCCTGGTCATCGCGGCCGACGCTTTGATCGAGCTCGTCGAGCGTCTCGAGACCTCCGGCTGGATCGTCGAGATCGAGAGGCACCGGGTCCGCACGCCCACCGTGACCGGCGTCACCGTGAAATCCGGCATCGACTGGTTCGACCTCGACGCCGATCTGAGGTTCGGGGACCAAGCGCTGCAGTTGCCGGCGCTCCTCGAGGCGATTGCCGCCAAGTCGCCCTTCGTCGAGCTGGCGGACGGCTCGATCGGCATGCTGCCGAGCGCCTGGCTCCAGCGATTCTCGGCGCTGTCGCAGTTCGGCCGTGTCAAAGACGATCATCTTCGTTTCGACAAGGCGCAGCTCTCTTTTTTGAACATGCTGCTCTGCGAGATGGACTCGGTCACGACCGACGCCGTCTACGCCGGCCTCGCGGCGAAGCTCGAGCGCTTCGCCGGCATCACTGCCGCCGAGCCGCCGCCCTATTTCCAGGGCGAGCTCAGGCCCTATCAGCGCGAAGGGCTCGGCTGGCTTCTTTTCCTGCGCGAGTTCGACTTCGGCGGCTGCCTGGCCGACGACATGGGCCTCGGCAAAACGATTCAGGTGCTCGCCGCCTTGCCGCCCGCCGGCGGCCTCCCGTCCCTGGTCGTCGTCCCGAAGAGCCTGGTCCACAACTGGATCGCGGAAGCGGCGAAGTTCCGCCCCGATCTGAAGGTCGGCACCACCGTCGGCGGCCATGATCTCGTGGTCGCCACCTACGGCAACGTGCGCCGCGACGTCACCCGCCTCCGCAAGGTCGACTTCGCCTACGTGATTCTCGACGAGGCGCAGAACATCAAAAACCGCGAGTCGCAGACCGCGAAAGCCGTGCGCGTCCTGAAGGCGAAGCACCGGCTCGCGCTCTCAGGCACGCCGGTCGAGAACCGCGTCGAGGATCTCGTCTCGATCTTCGAGTTCCTGAACCCCGGCATGCTCACGCCCAGCATGTTTCGAAAGTCACAGCTCCGCAGCACGCAGGATCACTCGCGCCACAAATTGATCGCGAAGGCGCTGCGCCCTTTCATCCTGCGCCGCACGAAAGAAGAGGTGCTCACCGACCTCCCGGAGCGCACCGAGCAGACCATCTTCTGCGACCTCGAGGGCGAGCAGCGGACGAAGTACGACGAGCTGCGCTTGCATTACCAGGCCAACCTCATGCTCGAGGTCGAGGCCGAGGGCCTGGAGAAATCCAAGTTCCACGTGCTGGAGGCTCTGCTCCGCCTTCGCCAGGCCGCTTGTCACACGGGGCTTCTAGACGACGGCAAGATCGCCGACCCGAGCGCCAAGCTCGAGGCCTTGATCGAGCACCTCCTCGACGTCACCGAGTCCGGGCACCGCGCGCTCGTCTTCAGCCAATTCACGAGCCTCCTCGCGATCGTGAAGAGCCGCCTCGAGCGCGAAGGCATCCGCTACGAGTACTTAGACGGCCAGACGCGCGACCGCGAGCGGCGCGTCCGGCGTTTTCAAGACGACGACTCGATCCCGGTGTTCCTGATCAGCCTGAAGGCGGGCGGCGTCGGCCTCAACCTGACCGCCGCCGACTACTGCTTCATCCTCGATCCGTGGTGGAACCCGGCCGTCGAGGCCCAAGCCATCGCCCGGGCTCATCGTATCGGCCAAACCCGCCCGGTCTTCGCCTACCGCCTGATCGCGCGCGGCACGGTCGAGGAGAAGATCCTCCAGCTCCAGGCCTCGAAAAGGGGCTTGGCCGACGCCATCGTCAATGCCGACAACGCTTCCCTGAGCAAGATGAGCCTGGACGATCTGCGCTTCCTTCTGCAGTGACTACTGCAGAACTTTGGTCTGGAACGCGTAGCCGGTTTCCTGCGGCTCGACGCCGTCCGGACGCACTTTCGCCGCGGCGAGCAGTGGATACATGAAGTAGTTGAGGCGGTCCTGCGAGTAGCCCTCGAGCTTGAAATCGCGCGCGTAGTTGAACGCGACCCAGCTGCCTTCCCAGTAGCCGAAAAACTTCTCGCGCAGCGCCGTGACCTTCGCGTCGGTCGGCGCCAGGTTCTCTTCCAGGATGAACTTGCGCACGTCGGCCGGATCGACCGGCATCCAGCCGTTTTTCGCCGCGGAGTAGTACTCCGCGCGGCAATGCTGCGCCTTCGAGTTGTCGCCTTCCTTGCCGAGCGCCGTGGAGAAGGTCGAGGCCGTGACCCTCTGCCCGAAGACCTCGCGCGCCGGGATCCCCGCCGCGCGCGCGAGCCCGACGAAGAGCGAGTTGAGGTCGGCGCATTTGCCCTTCAGACTGCCGGTCGAAAGCGTCGCCTTCACGTCACCGAGGCCGCAACCACGCACGGTCGCGTCACGCGCCGTCTTGTCCACGATCCAGTCGTAGATGGCTTTCGCCTTCTTGTCCGGATCGGTGATGCCCGCGACGATTTTGTCCGCCGTCTCCTTGACGATGCCGTCGGTCTGGACGTGTGCGGAGGCGGCGAGGTAGGTGTCACCCTCGCTCGGCCCCGGGGCCACGCCGTCACGGTCCGTTACTTCGACGACGTTCACAATCTTTAGGGTCGGCTCTTTCACCTTCTCCCAGCGCGCATAGATGAACGGCGCGGGGTTGCCGGCTTGCGTCGCCAGCCGCACCGAGGTCGCGTTCCCGGTCATCTCGCGGGAGATCAGCTTCTGCGAGCTGATGTCCTCCAAGGGCGTGGGAATCCATAACTCGACAAGGTCCTGAGCGGCGGGCTTGAATTCCTGCACGAACTCGACGCGGCGGGCCGCGCCAGCGGCGAGGAGGCTCGTGGACGAGAGAAGGGCGGTCAACAGCAACGGCATTTTTGCGAGCATCGGGGATCCTCCGAGAAGCCCTCATCTTACCTCACCTTGTCTCCCTTGGGGCACACGGCTATGCTCGCCCTAGACCCAAACCGCAAAGGAAACTCCCCATGCGCCACCTTCTCAGGCCCGCCCTCGTGCTGGCGATCATCGCTCCGCTGCTCGTATCTTGCGGTGAGAAGAAAGAGGACGAGGACGAGCCGGCGCCGGTGGTCTACGCGACGATGACGATCGCCGACTCGAAGGCGACGACCGACAACGGCACCTCGCAGCTCACGACCCTCGACTCGTGCAAGCGCGACGTCGCCTCCGGCCTCGTCACCGTGAAGATGTCCATGGGCGCGGGCAAAGCCTCGCTCAGCTTCTCGATCAAGAACTACAGCTCGACGCCGAAGGCCTACACCTGTACGCAAGCGGTCGACAACCAGGTGAAGCCAGAGCTCGGCACCCTGTACGAGACCTGTATGGTAGACGTCAAAGTCCCCGCGTCCGCCACGGATACGGCACTGAACGGCTACTCGATGTATCGAGAGACCGTCACTACCGAGGGCTTCATCTACGCCGGCGCCTGCGCCATCGACGTTACCGCCGCCACGCCGGCGATTCAGGGCACGATCGCCTGTACCGATTTGATCCAGACGACGCGCAATGGGACGCCGCCGAACCCGCTGGTGGCGACGGTCACCGCGGATGTGACCGGGTCGTTCAACTGCACGTTTAAGTGAAGTCAATTTATTGCAGAGTGCGTAGAGGACGCGGAGAGTTTTTAAACCCTCCTCTGCGTCCTCTGCGTCCTCTGCGGTAAATTGACTTCAAGCGCCCGTCACGGCACCGTCCTCGCCACCCCCAAATCCAGTTTCCATGAGCAACCGCTTCAGCCTCACGACGATCCGCGAAAGCCTGAGCTTCACGCCCCGCACCTTGCGCCTGACCTGGGACACGGCCCGCGGGATGACCCTCGTGCTCGGCGTTTTGACGGTCGTCGCCGCGCTCCTCCCGCTCGCAGTTGTCTACGTCGGCAAGACGATCATCGACGCGGTCGTCGCCGGCGATGCCGACGCCACGCTCCGCCTCGTCCTTCTCGAGCTCGGGATCATCACGGCCCAGGCCCTGATCCTGCGGACGCTCAGCCTGACGCGCCAAGTCCTCGGCGCACGTCTCGGCGTCGACATCAACTTGATGATCCTAAAAAAGGCGCAGTCGCTCAGCCTGCGGCATTTCGAGGACCCCGAGTTTTACGATCAACTGACGCGCGCCCGGCGCGAGGCGTCGTCCCGGCCGCTTTTGGTCGTCACCGACACGTTCCAGCTGCTCCAGAATTTCCTGACGCTTGCCGGCTATATCACGCTCCTCGTGAGCTACAACGCCTGGGCGGTCGTCGGCCTCTTCCTCGCGGCCATCCCCGCCGCGCTCGTCGAGATGCACTTCTCGACCACAGCCTTTCGCCTGCGCAACTGGCGCTCGCCGGAGACGCGGCGCTTGAACTACGTCGAGCACGTGCTCGCCAACGACGGTCATGCGAAGGAGGTGCAGCTCTTCAACCTCGGGCCGCACTTTCTCGAGCGCTACCGCTCGATCGGCGAGAAGCTCTATTTGGAGGATCGCAAGCTCGCCGTGAAGCGTTCGAGCTGGGCTTACGCTTTGTCCTTGATCGGCACCGCCGCATTTTACGGCTGTTACGCCCTAATGGCGCTCGCGGCCGCGGCGCGCCAACTGACGCTCGGCGAGCTGACGCTCTACGTCGCCGCCTTTCGCCAGGGGCAGCAGGCCTTCCAGTCGATCCTCACCGCGATCGGCGGCATGTACGAGAACAACCTCTACATGTCGAACCTTTTCGCCTTTCTCGCCATTCCGACCGAAGTTTCGCTCGATGAAAAGGCGCACCTCGCTGCGCCGGCCGCCAGCGGCGAGCTCGGCGTCCGCTTCGAAGGCGTCGGCTTTCGCTATCCGGGACAAGAGCGTTGGGCGCTCGAAGCAATCGATCTCTTCATCCCTGAAGGGCAAAGCCTCGCCATCGTGGGGCACAACGGCGCCGGCAAGACGACCTTCATCAAGCTCTTGACGCGACTCTACGAGCCGACGACCGGCCGCATCCTTCTCGACGGCCAAGACCTGCGCGCCTGGGATCCCGCGCTCCTACGCAAGCGCGTCGGCGTGATCTTCCAGGACTTCAATCGTTATCAGCTCACGTTCGGGGAGAACGTCGGCGTCGGCAGCATCGAGCACGCCGAGGATCCCGAGCGCCTGCGCCGCGCCGTCGAGCGGGGCGGCGCCACCGAGGTCGTGAGCGACATGAGCGAGGGCCTGGCGACGCCCTTGGGCCGCTGGTTCCAAAAGGGGACCGAGCTTTCCGGCGGCCAATGGCAGAAGATCGCGCTGGCGCGCGCGTTCATGCGCGAAGAGGCGGATATCTTGATCCTTGACGAGCCGACCGCCGCCTTGGACGCGGAGGCCGAGTTCGCCATCTTCGAAAGGTTTCGCAGCCTCACGCGGGGTCGCACGACGATCCTCATCTCGCACCGCTTTCCGACGGTACGCATGGCGGACGAGATCGTCGTGATCGAGGGCGGGCGGATCCGGGAGCATGGCACGCACGACGAGCTCCTCGCTTTGAGCGGGCGTTATGCGCACCTCTTCTCGATCCAGGCCAGCGGCTATCTTTGATCGACGGTCAGAAGTGATCCGCGGTCAAAATGCCGCGAAGGCCGCCACGCACTTGGCCTGTCGCACATTCGTGACGGTCTCGTCACCAGGCTGAGGCCCCGCGATCGAGGTCGGCACGATCACCTCGGTCACGGTCGTGTCGAACGAAGCCTTGTCGGACGAGGATGTGAGGGTGATCTTCGGCAGCTCGACGGTCCACGTCGTCGTGCTCAAATCCGGCACATACTGCTCGACGGAGACAAGCTGCTTGTCGTCTTGACGGGCCACCGCGATACCCGCTCCCGCCTTCGAGGCCAAGGACTGGGGGCCGTGCTCCGTCGTCGAGCTCAGCTCGAACTGGGGTTCGCCGGCGATGCTTGTCGTCGTGTAGCGCAGGACGAGGCGGTCCTCCGTCGTGCATTCGTACAGATTTGGCTCGCGCTCTGTGTCTTTAATCGCCGCCGCGTCTTCCTTCAGCTCGGCGCCACAGGCGCCCAACACCGAAAGTGTCGCCAGCAGTGTGAGAGTCGATTTCATGATTATCTCCATGTGGTTGCGTCGATCGAAGTCGACGCGGGACGGAAAGCAAGGATCGCGCCAGCGGTGGTCGGCTTCTTATTTGCATCGCATTGCCGCGATGTTAAAGGAGGCGTGCGAGTGGATCTGAAATCCGGAGAGCCCTTTTGGCCCATACGCAACGGCTTGCCGGCCGCGTATCCGCGCCTCAAGCGCAACCTGAAGACGGAAATCGCCGTAATCGGCGCGGGTGTCACGGGCGCGATGATCGCCGATCGCCTGATCGTCGACGGGCGTGATGTCGTCGTTCTCGACGGCCGCGAGGTGGCCTGCGGGAGCACGAGCGCGAGTACCGCATTGATTCAGTACGAGATCGACACGCCTCTCGGCGAGCTCGCGGAGCGCTACGGAGAGGCGGCGGCGCTTTCGGCTTATCGCGCCTGTCTCGAGGCAATCGGCGACGTCGAGCGGCTCGACCGCGAGACCGGAGGCAAGGGTCGGTTCAAGGCTCGGCCGAGCTTCTACCAAGCGAGCGGGGCGAAGGACGTCGACGCCTTGCGCGCCGAGTACGAGCTCAGGGCGCGACACGATTTTCCAGTCGAGCTATGGGACCAAGCGCGGATCGGCCGGCACTTCGACTTCGAGGCGCCGCTGGCGATCTGGTCGTCGGCGGGCGGCGAGGTCGATCCCCATGCCTTGACCCACGCGCTGTTGGCTCGCGTCGCGCGCAAGGGCGCAGTCTTCGACCGCGCGCATGTCGAGACGATCGAGCGGGTAGGGAAGCACACGCTACTGACCTTGGACGACGGCCTCACCGTCGAGTGCAAGGAAGTCGTCGTCGCGGCGGGCTACGAGAGCCTGCGGTTCCTTCCGAAGATCAAGGCTTCGCTACGGAGCACCTTCGCGTTCGTGAGCGACCCGGTCGCGGCTTTTCCTGGCTGGTACGAGCGCTGTCTGATGTGGGAGTCGGCACGGCCGTACCATTATTTCCGGACGAAGGACGACGATCGCCAGCTCGCCGGCGGCGAGGACACGATCTTTCAAAACAAGGTCGCGCGCGACCTCTTGATCCCGAGCCGCCTACGCGCCGTCGAAGAAGCGGCTCGGCATCGGTTTCCGCGACTCGATTTCAGCGTCGATTTCGTTTGGACGGGCACCTTCGCCGAGACCTTCGACGGCCTGCCGTTCCTCGGGCGGCATCCGGAGCGACCGGGGCAGCTTTTCGCGCTTTGCTACGGTGGCAACGGCATCACGTACAGCGCCATCGCCGCCGAGCTAATCGCGGCCGAGCTCGCGGGGGCGGCGCATCCCTTGGCGGAGGTGATGGGGTTCGAGAGGAGCGGGGGAGCCTGATACGGCCGCAGGCCTTTTCCTGCGGTCGGCCTAAAAATACCGCGGCCCCACGAATCCCACCCCAAACACCGCCTCATCCGCCGCCAAAGCCATGCACGCCTCGGACCCATGCAAAGTCCGAAACCCCAACCTCCGGTAAATCTCCGGATCGACATCGGCATGCAGATAAAACGCGTCCACGTCCCCGCGCGCCCGATACGCCGCGACCACCGCCTTGATCAAAGCCGCCGCATACCCACGCCGCCGCGCTCCGACCTCGGTCGCCACCGAACCGATCCCGACCGCGCGCGCCGCCAGCCCGAAATGCCCCTCGTAGCAAATCAAGGAGCTCACCGTTCGCCCCTCGACCTCGAGCACGTACCAACGCCCGAGCCGATACTTCGGTGCCGCCCGGCAACCCGCCAGATACGCCTCGACGGCTAGCCCCTCGGCGAACGCGTCGAAGCCCATCATGTAGACCGCGTCCATGTCCGCCGGGTCTGCCGCTCGCATCTTCACGACGCCGCCATTCTTTCTTGGAGTAGCGCACCGTGATCGACTTCAGCCGAGATCCGACCCGATCCTGGCCGCCGTCTTCAACGCTAGAGCCGCGATCGTCAGCGTGGGATTCGCCGTCCCGACCGACGGAAACACACTCGCCCCGACGACGTAAAGATTCTTGTGATCATGCGAGCGGCCGTCCGCGTCGACGACCGAGCTCGCCTGATCCGCGCCCATGCGCACGGTGCCCATGATGTGGCCAGCGCCCTCGTGCTCGTCGCGATGCTGGATCTCCGTGCACCCGAGCTGCTGGAAGACCTGGTCGTGTGCCTTCTTGGCCGCTTCCATGCCTTTCTTCTCGTACTCGCCGAGCGCGTAGTGGAGCTCGGGCCGCGGAATGCCGAGCGCGTCCTTCATCTCGCTCGGGATCACCCGATTCGACGCGTCCGGCAATTGCTCGATCAGGCTTGCCAGCTGGATCTCGCGTTGCCCGCGGTCCTTCACCGCCGCCGCCAGCTTCTTGCCGAAGAGCTTCTTCTCCGAAGCCAAGGTCTGAGCGATCGTCCCCGCGCCGCCCGTAGGCCAGTTCCAGCCGTCGTTCGAGATCTGCACGCGGAAGCCGCCGCGATCCTTCCGGAACGCGCCGTCGCGCAAGGACTCGATCCCGGAGGTCGAGAGCGGTCCGCGATACGGATAAATCTTGTCCTTCGTCAGCGCCCAGCTCAGCTGGATCGGATGGTCGCAGAGGTTTCTTCCGACCTGATCGCTGGAGTTGCCCACGCCTTTCGGAAACGCCTCGGACACCGACATCAACATCAGCTTCGGCGTCTCGATCGCGTTCGCCGCCAGGACGTAGGCCTTCCCGGTCACCGTCTTCTTCGTGCCGTCCCACTGGGTGTACTCGAGGCCCGAGATCGAGCCGTCGGCCCCGACGAGGATCTTCGAGGCGACGCACTTGTCCTGGATCACGGCGCCGCCGTTCTTCGCCTTCGTGACGTGCCGGATCGCCTCGTACTTTGCGCCCATCGGGCAGATCGGGATGCAGCTCGTCGAGCCGATGCAGACCTCGGGATTGCGCGCGGCCGGCGTCACCGAGACTTTCACCGGGTTGCCGTCGAACGTCGTGCCGGTAACGGCGTCCTTGATCACTTTGTCCATGTAGCTCGTCGGCGTCGGCGCGTTCGGGTAGCCGCCGCTGCGCGGCGAGCCGATGTCGTCCGCGTCGTCGCCCGACACGCCGAGCTCTTTCTCCGCCTTCACGTACCAAGGCTCCAACGCGTCGTATTGGAACGGCCAATCGAGACCGCGCTGGTAAGCCGTCTGTATTTTGAAGTCGTTCGGTAGAAAGCGGAACGCGACGCCGAGCCAGTGCCAGGTCGTTCCGCCGACGCGGCGCAGGTACGTGCTCTTGAACTTCTGCGCGCCCTTTTGCACGTAGTAGGCGTCAAGATCCATCACCTCGGGACGCGGCGCCATCGCCTCGTTCGCGTACGGCGACTCCGGCGTCTTGATCGCCGCGAGCTGGTAACGCTTCACGAGCTTCGTCCGGTTCGAGTCGTTAGGACCCGCCTCCAGCACGATGACCTTTTTTCCGGCCTTGGTCAGCGCGTCCGCGACTAAGCCGCCGGCCACGCCCGCACCTACGATCACGACATCATAATCAGCCATGGAGAGCTCCTGTTCGGAAAAGGGTGCGGCTCAGTCGGCCAGGGCGGTGGACCAAACGCCGATCTCGTCGTCGGGCTGACCTTGAGACTTGCCCTTCGTGATCGCTCGCCACGCGAGGTTCTGCTTGTACGCCTTGACGCCCATCGCCTCGGGTACGGTCGTCTTGGTGAAGGTCCCGACGTACCAAAGCCCGATCACCGCCACCGCGACCGGCGCCATCGTCTGATCGCCCATGATCTTCTCGCCGATCTGGGCCTCGAGGTCCCCCGCCTGATTCAGGCCGGAATACGTCTGCACCAGCGCCGCGACCTTGTCGCCGTGATGCGCGGTGAGCTCGGCCAACATTAAGGGCGCGAGCGCCGCGTCGAGGCCTTCGAAGCCGGTCAGGGCCGAGGACAATGCCAGAAACGCCGCCGGGTCGGGGACGCCCGCCGCGCCCGTCGTGTCCTTGAGACCGGCCGCCCCGCCGCCGGTTTTGCAGGCGACGGCGCTGAGGGGCAAGCTCAGCAGCACGAGCGTGCCGGAGGCCAAACGCATGAAGGCTCGACGGGTAGGCGAGACGCTCATCGTGGTTCCTTTAGGTTGTGGTCGGGATCTCTCCATCATAAGCGATGCGCGCGCGGTTCTGCGAGAAGGCCGCTGAGGCGCGCGCAATGACTCGACTCCCTCCTGCATTTCGCGCAGGTCTCAAGGTGCGCCTTTCGCCGTGGGAAACCGTGGCTTCGCCGCTTGTCTTGGCCGAGCCCAGAAGGCTCACAACCGGCTTCTCGAAAGGCCATCCCATGAATTTTACTTTCAATTCCGTCGTCCCCGCTGCGCTCGCCGCCGTGTTCACCCTCACCGGCAAGACCTCTGTCTGCGGCGGTGCTTACGGCCAGGACGCCGGATATGGTCGCATCGCCGCGACACGGTCCGAAATCGCGTTCTTCTCCTTTGGCCCAGGCCTTGCTTCCTCCAGCGAGCGCTGGACGCGCGTCTCGGAAAGGAGACTCCGATGCTGATGGCTCTCACCCTGTCGATGCTCATGACCACCGCTGAAGGCGTCGCCGCGTTTCGCGAATCGGCAAAGGTCCTGCAGCACCCGCGATGCCTCAATTGTCATCCGTCGGGGGATCGGCCTACGCAAGGCGCGGACCTCCACGTTCACACGATGAACGTCCAGCGCGGCGAAGCCGATCACGGCGCCGCCGGACTGCCCTGCGCCAGCTGTCACGGCGACGCGAACTACGCGCCCTCCGGCGTGCCCGGAGCTCCGAAATGGGCGCTCGCGCCTCGGTCCATGGGCTGGCAAGGTCTGAACGAGCGCGAGCTCTGCGAGGCCCTAAAAGACCCCGCGAAGAATCACGGCATGAGCCTCGAAGCGCTGGTGAAACACAGCGCCGAGGATCCGCTGGTCGCCTGGGGGTGGAGCCCGGGGGACGGTCGTGAGCCCGCGCCCGGCACCCAGAAAGAGTTTGGCGCGCACGTCGCCGCTTGGGTGGAGGCAGGGGCGCCCTGCCCCTAATCAGAGCTGATTATTCTCGTAACGAAACGCCAATTGCGAGATCGGCGCGCCGAACTTCGCACGCGCCGTCACGAGCAAGTTCGCGCGCATTTTCATCGACCAGCTCCTTCGGCGTGAAACCCGGGTAGCGGCGCCTGACGACGACGACGCGGACCGACTTGCCGCTGACTGTGCCGTTCTTGACCATGGCGATCGGCGCGCGCAGGAGCATCGCATTCCTCGTGGCAGGGCATCGCACCCTGCCTGACGATCCAAGCCTCAGTCCACCACGGGAACGCTTGTGGTCTCCGAGGAACCTCTGGCTGCCGTAAATTTTACTATAAATTCAAATACATACGTGGCCGCACCGGGCGTCGAACGCGGACGCCCGGCGCCGGCGATCACTTCTTCGGGGGAACTTTTGCCGCCTTCGCGTCCTTGTCGGACTGCGCCTTCTTCGCGGCCGAGGCCTTGTCGTCGTCCTTTTTCTTCTGCTTCTTCAGCTTGTCTTTCGGACTGCTGTCTCCCATGGGGCGATCCTTTCGCATGCGGGGCTGCTGTTCTATGATCAATGTCGCTCACGAGGTACACGATGGTCGACGCAAAAGATGTCTCCGAAACCAGTTTCATGCGCTCCCTCTGCTTCGGCGAGATCGAGGAGGGCCTGATTTTCCCCTTCCCCACGATCAAAGCTGAGGAAAAGGCGACCCTGAATCAACTCCGCGACGCGGTCGCCTCCTGGCTCAAAGGGCGCGAGGCCGACTTCCGCAAGTGGGACGAGAAGGGCGAGCTGCCGCCCGAATTCATCCAGGAAATGAAGGAGCTCGGCCTCTTCAGTCTCGTCGTGCCGGAGGCGCACGGTGGCCTCGGCTTCTCGTCTACGGCGTATTCGCGCACGATCCAGGAGCTCGTCATGTACGACTCCTCCGTCACGATCACCGCGGGCGCGCACTCCTCGATCGGAATGCGCGGCCTCCTGCTTTTCGGGTCGGAGGCGCAACGCGCTCGCTATTATCCGAAGCTCGCGACGGGCGAGATGATCGCCGCCTTCTGCCTCACGGAGTCGGGGGCCGGCTCCGACGCCGCAGCGATCCGGACGAAGGCGACTCAGGACGGGACCGGCTGGGTCATCGAAGGCGAGAAAATCTGGATCACCAACGGCGGCATCGCCGACTTCTTCACCGTCTTCGCCAAGACGGAGGGCACCGGCGGCAAGGCGCACATGACGGCGTTCATCGTCACGCGCGACATGCCGGGAGTCACCTCGAGCCCGCACGAAGACAAGATGGGCATTCGCGCCAGCTCGACGACCTCGGTGCGCTTCGACAAGGTGCGGGTCGGCCCCGAGCACGTGCTCGGCGAGGTCGGCAAGGGCTTCAAGGTCGCGATGAACATCCTGAACAGCGGCCGCACCGGATTGGGCGGCGGCTGCGTCGGCTCGATGAAAAAGGCGATCGAGCTGTCGACGAAGCAGGCGAAGGAGCGCCAGCAGTTCGGCAAGCCCATCGCCGAGTTCGGCCTCGTGAAGCAGAAGATCGGCCACATGGTCGTCGAGTGCTACGCTTCGGAGTCGGTCGTCTCGATGGTCGCGGGGCTCGTCGACAAGGGCTCGCACGACTACGCGGTGGAAGCGGCGATCAGCAAGGTCTTCGCCTCCGAGTGCCTGTGGCGTACCGCCGACGAGGCGCTGCAGATCGCCGCCGGCAACGGCTACATGCGCGAGTTTCCGTACGAGCGCATGCTGCGCGACGCCCGCATCAACCGCATCTTCGAGGGCACCAACGAGATCCTCCGCCTCTTCATCGCGCTCACCGCGATGAACGACGTCGGCCACGAGCTGAAGGAGCTCGCGAAAACCCTCGGCAACGTCCTCGTCGACCCGATCAAGGGCTTCGGCGTCCTCTCCGAGTATGCGCGCCGCCAAGTCACCCACGTCACCGGCTACGGCAAGGCTACCTTGACGCAGGCGCATCCCGACCTTAAGGCGCATTGCGCCGTCTTCGAGGAAGGCACGAGGAACCTCGCCGCCGCCGTCGACCGCATCCTGAGGAAGCACGGCAAGAACATCGTCGACAAGCAGTTCGCGACCCGCCGCTTGGCTGACATCATGATCGACCTCTTCGCCCTGGCCTGCGTCATCAGCCGCGTCAGCAGCTCGATCACGGAGAAGGGCAAGGACAAGGCCGCGAAGGAGACCCGCATCCTCGACGTCTTCGCCGGCCAGGTCGGCCGCCGCGTCCGCGGCAACTTCGGCAAGATCGACGACAACGACGACGAGCTGATCAAGGAGCTGGCCGATCATGCTTGTGCCGAAGAGAAGTTTGCCTGGGATACCCTGTAAAAATCGTCTGGACCGCAGTACAGTGTAGCGACATTCAAACTGGAGCCGCCATGAGCAACAAGCCGCCGAAGCCGAAGAAGACGATTTGCCCCCTCACCCGCGTCGAGTTCATGGAGAAGGCGAAGCCGGTCAACATCACCATCGACGGTGTGGCGATGACCGCGCCGGCACGCGAGTTCTCCACCGGCTCCCTCGGCTGGAACCTGAACAACAAGACGACCATGGACATCGGCGGCGTCCCCGTCACCGTCCAGATCGGCATGAACATCACCTTGGTCGGCAGCAAAGACCTTCCGGGACGCGCGGTCGCTCCCGCCACCGACGCGCCGGAGGGCGAACAGGCTCCGGGCTGATTACCTCGCCGTCGTGAAGGCTTGATTCAAATAGTAGTAGTCGACCTTCACCGAGTGCACGGTCGTTCCCGCATTCCAAATCATGATCCAAGGTGCCACCTGGCGGCCCGCGCCGACAGGTATGTTCGTCGAGATCGTGCAGACGTTCACGCCGTTGATGTCGAACGCAACGCTCGTACCTGCGGCGTTGACCCTGTAGCGAAGCTTGGCCCAGGTGTTCAAGGCGACGGGAACGCCGGAGTCCGCAGTCGTCGAAACGCTGTTGCTGCGCGCGGTACAGGTCCAGTTGGCCGTGCCGTTCGTGTAGTCGAAGTAGACCCCGTCGACCGGTACCGCGGCGGTCGCGGAGTCGCCTAGGCCGATCATGATGCGCTCCCCGGCTGCCAGGGCCGTCGTCGGTTGCACGGCGGCTTCCATGGTCGTTGCGCCGCCGCCGAGAAGGATCTTGTCACGCCCCATGTTCAAGATCGCGGCGGAGCCGCTCGTCGCGGCGGTGTTGAGGGAGATGGTGCCGGGGTGATTGGTTTCGGTGCCGGTGTTCACTGGAATTGAGACGGTTCCCGTGCTGATCGCCGTCAACGTCCATTGCAACTGGCCGATCGTCAGCGTCGCCGTGCCGCTGTTGAGGAACTCGTCGTAGAGCTCCAAGAATCGACTCGGCACGAACGCTTGGCTGTCCGTCCAAGCCGGGGCGGAGCCGGCGGCGTTGACGCGCAGGACTTGATCTGCGGTCCCGAGGTTCGTGGTCAGAAGCGCCGCGTCGGCGATGGACGCGCCGGTCGGTCCGGTGGGACCCGTAGAGCCAGTCGTGCCGTTCGTGCCGTTCGTGCCGGTGGGACCGGTGACGCCTGCGGCGCCGTTCGTGCCAGCGGGGCCGGTGGCGCCTGCGGCGCCGTTGGTGCCGTTCGTGCCAGCGGGGCCGGTGGCGCCTGCGGGGCCGGTGGCGCCTGCGGCGCCGTTGGTACCGTTCGTGCCGGTGGGACCAGTGACGCCTGCGGCGCCGTTGGTACCGTTCGTGCCGGTGGGACCGGTGGCGCCTGCGGCGCCGTTGGTACCGTTCGTGCCGGTGGGACCGGTGACGCCTGCGGCGCCGTTGGTGCCGTTGGTGCCGTTCGTGCCCGCGGAGCCCGTTGCGCCGGCGATGCCGGCGGCGCCGTTCGCACCGGTTGGGCCGGTGATGCCGTCTGCGCCGTTGGTTCCGTTGCTCCCGTTCGCTCCCGCTGGGCCGGTTGCTCCAGTGATGCCCACCGCGCCGTTGCTTCCGTTGCTGCCATTCGTTCCAGCGGGGCCAGTTGCGCCGGTGATTCCCGCGGCGCCGCTCGCGCCGGTCGGACCGGCTACGCCTGTGACGCCATTAGCGCCGTTCGTGCCGTTGCTTCCGGCTGGGCCGGTTGCGCCCATGATGCCTGCGGCGCCGTCGCTTCCGTTTGTGCCGTTCGTTCCAGTAGGGCCGGTAACGCCGGCGGCGCCGTTCGTTCCGGCAGGGCCGGTCGCGCCATCAGCGCCGTTGGTACCGTTACTTCCGTTACTTCCGTTCGTTCCGGCAGGGCCAGTCGCGCCGGTGATGCCATTGGCGCCGTTGGTTCCGTCCGATCCGGCTTGCCCCGTCGCGCCCGTGACCCCCGCCGCGCCGTTGGTTCCGGCAGGGCCAGTCGCGCCGGTGACGCCATTCGCACCGTTCGAACCGGCTTGCCCCGTCGCGCCCGTGATGCCAGCAGTTCCGTTCGTTCCGGCAGGGCCGGTCGGGCCGGTGATGCCATTGGCACCGTTGGTTCCGTTGCTGCCGTTCGTTCCGGCAGGGCCGGTCGCGCCGGTGATGCCCGCGGCGCCGTTGGCTCCGTTGCTGCCGTTCGTTCCGGCGGGGCCGGTCGCGCCGGTGATGCCATCGGTGCCGTTGGTTCCGTTCGATCCGGCTTGCCCCGACGCGCCGGTGACGCCAGCCGCGCCGTTCGTTCCGGCAGCGCCGGTCACGCCCACGGCGCCGTTCGCTCCGGCCGGACCGGTCGCGCCATCAGCGCCGTTCGTGCCGTTACTTCCGTCGCTGCCATTCGTGCCGGCAGGGCCAGTTGCGCCGGTGATGCCGGCAGCGCCGTTGGTACCGTTACTTCCGTCGGTGCCATTCGCTCCGGCGGGGCCAGTCGGGCCCGTGGTGCCATTAGCGCCATTGGCGCCGTTCGATCCGGCTTGCCCCGTCGCGCCAGTGACGCCAGCTGCGCCGTTCGCTCCGTCGGCGCCGTTGGCTCCGGTCGCGCCGGTGATGCCATTCGTGCCGTTCGTTCCGTTACTTCCGTTGCTTCCAGCAGGGCCGGTCGCCCCGGTCGTGCCCGCTGCGCCGGAGATGCCATTTGCTCCGGCCGGACCGGTCGCGCCCGCAATTCCATCCGTGCCGTTGGCGCCGTTGCTTCCGTTCGTACCGGCAGGTCCCATCGCGCCGGTGACGCCGGCGGCGCCGTCGCTTCCGTTCGCTCCGGCAGCGCCAGTCGCGCCGGTGACGCCTGCAGCGCCGTCGGTTCCGTTGCTTCCGTTCGTTCCGGCAGCGCCAGTCGCGCCGGTGACGCCTGCGGCGCCGTTCGCCCCGGCCGGGCCGGTCGCGCCGTTGCTGCCGTCCGCGCCGTTGGTGCCATTACTGCCGTTCGATCCAGCCGGCCCCGTCGCGCCGGTGATGCCGGCGGCGCCGTTCGATCCGGCGAGTCCCGTTGCGCCGGTGACGCCTGCAGCGCCGTTGCTGCCATTCGATCCCGCCGGCCCGATCGGGCCAGCTGCACCATCGCTACCGTTCGGTCCGGCCGCGCCCGCCGGGCCGGTCGCGCCGGTGGCGCCGCTCGCGCCTGCGACGCCGGTCGGACCGGTGGCTCCGTTCGCGCCGCTGACGCCATTGAGGCCGGCCGGGCCCGTGGCGCCGATCGTGCCGTTGCTGCCATTGGCTCCCGTTGGTCCGATCGCGCCGACTGGACCGGCGGCGCCGGTCGTGCCCAGCGCCCCGGTCGCTCCTTTGGCGCCCGTCGCACCCATGGCACCGGTCGCCCCGATCGCGCCGCCCGCGGGCACACGCCAATCCAAGCCGCCCGCACCGTCGGACATGAGGAATTTGTTCGCCGCGCCCGCAGCGGGCGGAAGCACCTTGTCTAAACGGACTTTGAGCCGTCCGTCGTTGACGCCATACTGCAGCGTCTCGCCGTCGACCGGCACTTTAAGCGCATAGGGTACGGCGTTGTGCTTCATGCGGGGCAAGTCGACGTTGTTGGTCGCGTCGCGAATCTGTACCCACACGTCATCGTTGAGCGAAAAGACGCGCTCGAGATCCTGGCTCGAAAGCCCGCTAAGACTGATCCGAAAAATGCCGTCCGTCAGCTGCGTGCCGGGGAACGACTGCATTGGAACGGCGATGGGCGCGCCACCGGTCATCGTGCGGAAAAAGGTGATCTCCAGGTCGACGGCATCGGCAAGCGGCTTACCTTCGGCGTCGAGCAGCTGCCCTTCGAATGTGAGGCCGAAGGGCGCGGCCGTGGCCGCTTGACCCGCGAGAGCGGCCACGCACACGATCCAAACGACGATGGCATGGCGCAGCATTTTAGGGTCTCTCCAAGACGCTCGAAAGCAGGGACAGGCTCAAAGACTCTCCCGGCTCGGTCGACGGCGGTTGGACACTGGTCGTCCAAGCGCGAAAGCCGTCGATTGAAGGCGTCGCATCGTCAAAAGACAGGCCGACGAAGCCGTTCATGCGCGCGACGCGGACTCGACGCACGAGGGGCTCCGTCGGCTCCTCCGCAACGTCGGGAAGGGCCAAGACGGGCGCACCGCCGCCTGAAGGATCAGAGCCGGGCTGGAGAATCTTGGGCGGGGCGATCGTCGGTTCCACCTGCGCAGGCTCGGGCTCGCTCGCCTTGTCGTCCTCGCTGCTACCGCAGGAGGTCGCTAGGCAAACAATGCAAAGTACGACGATGCGTAGTGAGTTGGTGATGGTGGGACCAGTCAAAGTCGAATGCGTAAAAATACGTACGCCTAGCTCTTCGGTACTCGAGGCGGGATCTTGAGTCCGCGCGAAAGTGCTGGATTTGTACTAATGATTTTAGTGTATTGAATCGAGTCGGCGACCTGACCGGTCGCAGGTTATGCTTTTGGCTCCTCGCAATCTCTGCGGAAGGCGCATGCCGGATCTCGCGCTCTTCGACTTCGACGGCACCATCACGGACGGCGATTCCTTTACGGCTTTCGTCTACAACGTCGTTGCTCCGGCGCGATTGCGCCTCGGCATGCTCGTCCTGAGCCCCCTAATCGCCGCCTACTATCTCGGCCTCCTGCCGGCGACGCGCCTGCGCCGCGCGATCGTGCGGGTAGGCCTCGCCGGCCGGCGGCAGGCGGAGATCGATGCGCTCGGCGCGCGCTTCGCCCGCGAGGTCCTGCCAGGTCTCGTGCGGCCCGCATCGCGCGAGCGCCTCGACTGGCACCGCGCCAGAGGTGACGACGTCGTGGTCGTCTCCGCCTCGCTCGCGCCGTATCTGCGGCCGTGGTGCGTGGCGGAGGGCTGCGCCTTGATTTGCACCGAGCTGGAGGCCGACGGCGGCATCCTCACCGGTCGCTACCTCGGCCGCGACTGTACGGCCGCGGAGAAGGCGCGACGCGTGCGCCTGAAATTTCCGCTCGCGTCCTATGCGACGATCTATGCGTACGGCGACACCAAAGAAGACGAAGAGCTCCTGGCTCTAGCGAGCGAGCGCTTCTTTCGCGGCGTGCGCAGGGATACCTTTCAATAGAGGCGGTTTCCGTCGGCGGCAGCCAATCGTTCGGACTACGCCACCCACTTCTTCACCACCTTCTGCAATCGCTCCAAGGTCATCGGCTTGGTGATGAAGTCGTTCATGCCGACCGCCAGGCACCGGTCCCTGTCGCCCTTGAAGGCGTTCGCGGTCATCGCCACGATGGGCGTCACCTTGCTCCGGCCCTTGCCGCTGCGGATCGACTTCGTCGCCTCGAAGCCGTCCATTACGGGCATCTGGCAATCCATTAGCACCAGGTCGAAGTGCTCGCGCGCCAGGGTGTCGATGGCCTCGCGGCCGTTGCTCACCGCCTCGGCGTGCACGCCCAGGCGCGCCAACATCTGCACCGCCACCATCTGATTCAAGGAGCTGTCGTCGACCACGAGGATCGCCACCTTGTGCGCGAACCGCAGGGCCGCCAGCTCCGGCTTGACCGCCGCGGGCTGCGCGTCGAACGCCGTGCCCTCGCTGACTTGCCATAGGGTGCGGGCGAACTTCGACTGCAGAACGGGCTTTCGAAGCGTCGTCACGTTCGGCAGGTCGACGACCTCGTCGAATTTCGCCTCGCCCTGGAGCGGCACGACGAGGAGGACGCCCAAGCGCGGCAAGGCGGGATTCTGAGCGATGGCGGCGATCGCCTGAACGTCGGCATCCTGCGGATTGTAGAGGTCGACCAAGAGCGCGCGGTAGGAGTCTTTGCCGGTGCCGGAGCCGAGCATGCGCCCATGCGCCTCCTCGACGTTGCGCGCGACGTCGACGTCGAAGCCCTCGGCCCGCGCATGCCGCGCGTAGAGCTCGGCGGCCTTGGCGTTGCTCGCGACGACGACGGCGCGGAAGCCGTTGGCGACGACCGGCCGCACCTGGCGGTCTTTGGTGGCGACTCCGAACGTCACCGTGAACCAGAAGGTGCTCCCTTCGTTCGGCTTGCTGTCACAGCCGATCTCGCCCTGCATGAGCTCGGTGAGCTTCAGGGAAATCGCGAGGCCGAGCCCGGTGCCGCCGTACTTCCGCGTCGTCGAGCTGTCGGCCTGGCTGAACGGCTTGAAAAGCCGTCCGCGCTCCACCTCGGTCATGCCGATCCCCGTGTCGGAGATGCGAAACCGCAGGCGGCATTCCTTGTCTTCCTCGCTCACGAGCTCGACCGTGACCATGATTTCGCCTGCCCTGGTGAACTTCACCGCGTTGCCGGCGAGGTTCAGCAGGATTTGCTGCAGGCGCGTCGGATCGCCGAAGAGTCGTGGCGGCACGCCGTCGTCGATGTGGCAAAGGAGCTCGACCCCCTTGCCCTGGGCCTTCACCGCCAACACCTCGCAGATGCCTTCGACCGTGGCGCTCAAGTCGAAGTCGATCTTCTCCAGCTGGACCATGTCCGCCTCGATCTTCGAGAAGTCGAGGATCTCGTTCACGATCGTGAGCAGGGTCTCGCCCGAGGCCTGGATGCGCTCGGCATGATCGCGCTGCTCGTGCGTGAGGTTCGAGTTGATCAGGAGCTCCGTCATCCCGATCACGCCGTTCATCGGCGTGCGGATCTCGTGGCTCATGTTGGCGAGGAAATCGCTCTTGGCACGATTGGCGGTGTCGGCCTCGCAGCGCGCTGCCTCGAGATCGGTGGTGAAGGAGTGGAGCTTCTGCGCCATCGAGTTCAGGCTCGAGGCGAGGATCCCGATCTCGTCCAGCGAGCGCGGATTCGTGCGCACGGTCAGGTCGCCGGCCGCGAGGCGGCGCGCCATCGCCCCGAGCCCGCGCAGGCGACGGTTGATGCCGCCGAGGATCCAGAGGCCGACGGCGCTCGAGAACACGATGCAGCTCGCGCTCAAAGAGATGAGCAGCACGATGCCGTGTTCGTAGGTGTTTGCCGACTCCGCCTTCTCGACGAGAACGAATTCGTCGTTCGCCGCGACCACGGCGTCGGTGAGCGCATCCGTTTCGGCCATGATCTGTGCGCCTTTGGTGCGGATCGCCGCGAGGCTCGCGCCGGCGTAGAGCGAGGCCAAAGCCGGAAGCTCGACGCCGGCCCCAGCGGCGGATTTCAGCGTCATATCGAGCTTGATGAGCTCGACGATCTGGCCCTGCATGGCGAAGTAGGTGGCGACGTTCTTTTCAATGCGGTCCAACTCGTCGCGGGCGCGCTCGCCCATGAGGAGGCGCAGCTCGCCGACGCCGTTGCGGGCCGTCTCGACGTTGGTCGCGAGGTCCTTCTTATAAGCGGCGAGATCGTCGAGGCTTCGCGCCAGAAGCAGCGCTTTTTCGCCGCGGTCGAGGTTGGCGACCGCATCGTTCAAGAGGAGGCCCGAGCGCATACGCTTCGTCACGACGTCGGCGACCGAGGACATGCGCCGGTTGATGTCGCCCAGCATCGACACGCCCGCCCAGGCGACGGCGGCGGAGGCCGTGGCGCAGACGACGAGGACCGCGAAGATCTTCGCTTTCAGCGTGTTGACGTTCTTGGGCTTCACCATGGTTAGGCGCCTTTGTAGTAGGTCTCGCGCAGCTCGCTCGAGCTCGCCGAGAATTCGGCGGCGATCGCCTCCACCTCGCGCGCGACCTCGTCGAAGGTCGAGCTCGTGGCCTTGTCCTCGAGCGACGCACAGCGATTGCCGAGCGGCTCGGCGCCGAGGTTCCGGCTGATGCCCTTCAACTTGTGGGCCAGCCGCGCCAGCGTCGCGGTATCTTTCTTCGCCAGGGTGGCGTGCATCGCGGCCAAAGTCTCCGCCCCGGCCTCGTCGAAGATTCGGATCAGCTCGTCGAGGAAATGGCTCGCCTCGGCGGGCTCGTCGAAAAGTCCGCGCAAGGATTCGATGGCTTCGCTCTTGATCATCATGTCCCCGAGACCTCCAGGCTCACGCCTTGTCCGTACTTGGTCGAGATCTGCACTTGGCCGCCGACGTCCTTCAACGCTTGCCGTACCGAAGACAGCTTGCGGTCGACGGCGTTGTCGCTGACGGCGACGTCGCCCCAGATCTTTCCCTTTAAATCGCGCTTCGCGATGCGCATGCCTTGCGCCTGCGCCAAGCAGGAGAATAGCTGCCACTCGCTTTCCGAGAGGCTCCGCTTCCCGCTGGGGCCCGTGACGAGGCGTCGCGTACGGTCGCAGAAGACGTCGGCGATCTGAAAGCAAGACTCATGCTCCCGCTGGGCCATCTCGAAGATGCGCGCTTGGACGCGCGCCCTCACCTCGGCGGGACGCAGGGGCTTCTTGACGAAGTCGTTGGCACCGAGCGAGAGCGACTGTCCGATCAGCTCGGTGCGGTCGTCCGAGGTCATCACCAGGATCGGCGTATGCCGCCAAATCTCGCGCAACTGGGGTAGGACCGCGAGCCCCGTCTCGTTCGTGCCGAGATGGATGTCGACGAAGACGACGACGGGTTGGTAGCTCGCGGCCCGCTCCAGGAGCTTCGCGCCGGAGACGAAAGGGAGGGCCGGCAGCTGCACGATCTCCTGCACGATCTTGTAGATCATCGGATCGTCGTCCAGGCTGATGCAGTAAGTGCGGGCTTTGCGGGCGCCGGCCACCTGACCCTCCGAGCTTAAAATTTCCTTGGGATGCTGGAATTATAGCGTCTCGCGCCGGTCACGCCTACGCGTGGCGCCGGGCAATTCTTGCCGCCTGCTCCAGGACGTTGCCGTAGCCCTCGGATTTATGGATGAAGGCGGCGATGCTGTCCGGCAAGTCGCGCATTTGCCCGACCGCGCGCGACTGACTGACCAACACCATCGGGACGCCGCGGAACAGCTCGCTCAGGTACTGAGCAATTTCGACACCCGTGATTTGCCCGAGTTGATAGTCGACGATCGCAACGTCGTAGCGGCCGAGCATGCCGACCGATCCGAGGTCGACCAAGGACGTGTAAGCCTCCAATTGCAGTCCCAACATCACCGCGGCGCGCTTCATGATGGCGTTGTATGTTTCGTCGTCGTCGATCAGGACGATCTTCAACTCCCCGCTCATCACGCACCCCGTTTCTTCATGTCGCGATGGATGCACGCGATCTCGTGTGCCTCGAACGCGGCGTCCATGATCACGTGCGCGCCGGCGCTCTTGTGGACGAAGTCGTGGATGCTGTCGGACCACTGCCGATTCGGCGTCCGCTCCGCATGGCTGACGAGGACGATCGGCACCGAGACGTGGTGATCGAGGTAGCGCGCCAGCTCCAGCCCGGTGACCGAGCCGAGGTCGTAGTCGACGATCGCGACGTCGAAGCTGCCGAGCAAATTCGGGTCGAGATCCTGCAAGCACTGCACGAAGACGAGATCGGCCTCTAGATAGACGGCGGCACGTTGCATGATTCGACCGAATGTCGGGTCGTCATCGACGACAAGGATGCGCGGGCGAACCGTGGGCCGCAGGATGACGTGCGGCGCGATCTGGATGGGATTGAGTTGCATGGCGTTTCTCCTACTGGAAGCCGGTTACATGGTTTGGATGACGCGCGCCGGCAAGAACCGGCAGAAGCCTTCGTCCCAAGAGGCGACTAGGTGGCCGTAATCCTCGACGTAGAGCGTGAATTCGGCGCAGTCTTCGGGCGCCTCCACGGCGCAGAAGTGGCCGTAGTCGCTGCTGTAGACGGGCGACAGAATCAAGGGAATGGTCTCTTCCGAAATGTCCGCGAGGCGGTCGCATGGCTCGCCGTACGTGAAGTCGTAGGTGAAATCGACGGCGGCGCTCATTAGGACGGTGGCGATTTGAGTGATCATGGTTCGTACCTCCACCCTGCTCTTCGCCGCGCGGGCTCTCTTTCTTGACGCTCCAAAGCGCGATGCCATCCGGGTTTTTTCCAGCGTGAACGCGGTGAACGGGGGCAATTGCTACGGAAATTTTCGGCGGGAAAAGTGAATCCTGACGAAGACGTCAAGATTGGGGGCGCGAAGGGACGCGGCAAAAGGCGGGATTTTCGCGCTGCGTCGAACGACCCGCGCGACGAAGATCCCCGGGAAGGGCCGCAATTTCGGCGCAGCGCGACCGTGTAAGCCGCGGCAACCGGACGTGTTTTTCGCCTCCCCTTGCCTCCCCGCGGGGGCGAAAGGCAGGATACGCCGCTTTATGCGTTCCGACTCAAAATCAGCCCCCCCGGGAGTGCGCCATGCGCCATAGTCATCTGCTCACCGCCGCGCTGATCGCGGCCCAAGCCGCGTGCACGCGCACTGTGCCGCGCGCCGAATCCACCGCCTCGCGCGGGCTTTCCGCGATCGAGCGCGACGCCGTGCGCGAGGCCTCGGTCCTCGACCTCGTCGCGACCAACGTCATCTCGATTCCCGAAGGCCTGGCGCGCTTCGTCGTCTCGGGAGGGGACGGCATCCTCGCCCTCCGCGTCCCGGCCGCCGAGCTCGCGGCGGTCGAAGGCGCGCTCCTCGCGGCGAATGAAGGCGCGGTCATGGCGCTCGACGCTCCGGTCGATCTCCGTCGCGACCGTCGCGACGATCCCTCGACGTCGGCCGACGAGCAGCTGCTCTTCGGCGGGAAAGAGGAATTTGGCCTCTCCGCTTGGGTCCTCGCGCATCCCGAGGCCGACGGCCGCGGGGTCCGCATCGCCGTCGTCGACGACGGCGTCGCCTTAGGCCGTCCGGGCCTTCTGACGACGACCGACGGTCGCCCGAAGATCGCGAGCTCGATCAACGCGTCGTCGCGCTGGCAGCTGCCGCTCCGCGCCGCGCCGCTTTCCTGCGAGCGTCCGGTCGCTACGGCTGCCGCCAGCGCCGCCTGGAACCTCGATGCCGTGCCGGAGCTCGCCGTCCGTGACGGAGCGTTCCGTCTCGCGTTCGACCTCGACGCATGTGGCGTCAACCCGGGCGTCACGCACGCGACCGACAAATGTTTCACCTGGGGCGAGGCGCTCGCGGTGCCGCTCGCGGCCCAGGTCGCCGAGGTCACCGGCGCTGACGGCGCACGGCGCACGTTCATCCTCGTCGACGCCGACCGTGACGGCGCCATCGCCCCCGCCGAAGTCTTCGTGCCGCTCACTGGCGCGACGGTCGCGGATCAAACGCAGCTTGCTTTGGGCGACGGCCGCTTCGTCGGCTTCGACCTCTTGAATACGGCGCTCCTCGGCACGGCGCCGGCAGACGAGCCGCTCGCGTCCTGCGCAGCGACCGCGGCCACCGAGCGCTTCCTGAGCGTCGCTGTTCCGGAAAGCGCGGCCGAGACCGGCACGCACGGGGAAGGCGTCGCCTCGATCGCCGCAGGCCACGACATCGCTGGCCGCGGCTTCGACGGGGTCGCACCGGGCGCCGCCGTCGTCGACGTGCATCTGGGGGACTATTACGCGCCCAACCGCTATACGATCGCCGAGCTCGCCCGCGTGCTGCGCGCCGGCGGCAGCGCGGCCGACATCGTCAACCTTTCCTACAGCCTGTTTTTCTCGTCCGCCTCGGCGCAAGTTGCCATGGGCCGCGTGCTTACCAGTGCCCTGGACTCGACCGGAGCCCTATACTTCTTCAGCGCCGGCAACAACGGCCCGGGTCGCGGCTCGATGAACCGCGCGCTCCTATACCCGTCCTTCGCCATTCCCGTCGGCGCGTATTTGACCGCGGAGATGGCGCAGTCCACTTTCGGCAGCGCGCTCGGTTACGGCGGCGTCGTCTCGTACTCGTCGCGCGGCCCTGGCCTCGACGGCGCCTCCGGACCCCTCGTCATGAGCCCGCTCGCGGGGATCGTTGCCAGCACCTCCGACGGCGGGTTCGGCCCGTTCAGCGGCACCAGCTCGGCGACACCGGCGATGTCGGGTTTCGCCGCGCGTGTGCTGTCGCAAGTGCGCGCGGAAGGGCTGACGTATTCGCGCGACCTTTTCCGCCAAGCGATCCTGGACAGCGCTCGGCCGCTCGAAGGCGTACCCTTCGTCGACCAAGGCTACGGCGTTGCCCAGCTCGAAGGCGCGCTCGTCGCCTACCGCGCGCTCATCGGGGCGACTCTGCACCGTCCCGCGCTCTTCGTCGGCGGCGAGATGAATGCTCAAGGCGTTACGCGCCGAGGCGTCTACGTCCGCGGCAATGCCGGCCGCGCTCCGCGCTACGTCTTCACTCTCTTTCCGAGCTTTGACACCAGCTGGAGCGAAGCCGCCCAGGGCAGCTATAACGAGCACCTTCGCATCGAAATCCGCGATCCGGCCACGAATGCGGCCCCCGACTGGATCTCCGCGCCGAGCCATCTCTTCGTGGCCCGCGTCGGTTCCCGTCTCGACGTCGCGCTCGATTGGGCGAAAATCGAAGCTCTCGGCGTCAGCGAAGCGTTGGCCGAGCTCCGCATCTTCAACGCCGATACCAACGTCCTGCGCCAGGTGATCCCGGTCACCATCGGCAACGCCCTGCCCGCGTCGAACGTCGCGCTCACCGGCGAGCTTACAGTCGTGCCTGCGACGATTGAGCGCGTCTACCTCGAGCGTCCGGAATGGGCGACGCATCTCCTGGTCAGCAGCGAGGTCGCCGGCGACGGTGAGCTCTGCGGCGGCTTCACCGCATACGACCCGAATGGCCGCCGCGCCGAGGCGGTCGGCACCGTCCCCGCAGCCGGCGGCACGCGCAACCTCTTCGTCCGCGACGGCGCTTACGCTGCGGACAAGAACGGCACTTACGAGCTCGTCTTCATCGGCGGCTCGAGCCACAACATTTGCCCAGAGACGCAAGAGCTGCGCTACCGCATCCAGTGGTTCCAGCTCGATCTTTCGGTCCTGGACGTGAAGACCGCGGACGCCGAGACCGGCGTCCGCAGCGCGACCGTCCAATTACAGCTACGCACCTCGATGGGCCCGACGAGCGGCTCTCTCTTTCTCGGTCGACCGGGCCAGGAGCAAGACATCGAGCTGACCCGACTTCCGACCGCTTGGGAGTGGCGCTCCACCGACGCGGTCGACCTCGGCGTGCTCGGCGCGAGCGTCAGCCTTCGTCTGGACCCGACGCTCGTCGCGCGGCAAGCGTCGGTCGCGGCTTATCCCTACTGGAACCTGCGGGCTTCGAGCGTCGCAAACCCGGTAGTGTGGACTTGGCTCGATCTCAGCGCCACTGGCGCGGCCAGCGCGGCCGAGGTTCCTGTCGGATTCGGCCCGGCCGATCTCGTCCTCGCTGCGTTCGACCTCGGGACAAGCGTTTCGACGAGCGCCGTTCTGCCGTCCCGCCTGCACGTGATCGCCCGCGGTGAGAGCGCCGCAGCGGCCACGATCGGCACGACCGTGCGGCAGCTTCAGCTCCGTCACGACCTGCCGACCGTGACCACGGTGGACGTCGCAGCTCCGGTCGACGAGCTCGCCGGCAAAGTCCTGGTCTGCGAGTTCAAGCCGGCGCGGTTCGACGTGACCTTGCCTTGCGGGACGGTGGCGCTGCCGTAAGGTCGTTTCTTCGGACAGGCGGGGGCTACCGCGGCACCAGATAGTGCAAGGTCGCCTTTTGATTGATCGCCCCCGCGATTTTCCCCGCCTCCGCGCCTCGCCCCCAAAAGAGGTCGACCCTCCCGCCGCCGCGGATCGCACCGCCGGCGTCCTGGTCGATCACGACCCGCGTCTTCCCGTCGAACTGCAGCAACGCGATCGCCCCCTTCGGAAAAAACTTGGTGTCCGTCGCGATCGTCCGCCCAGGAATCGCGGCTGTCGTGTTGCTCGTGACTGCCGGCCCTTGCCGCACGTCGAAGAACACGTAGCTCGGATTCGCTGCCATGAGCTCCATGCGTTTTGCCAGGTCAAGGCCACGCAGATGCGCGACGATCGCGTCCATGCTCATCTTCGCTTTCGGGATCGCGTCGAGAAGGAGGCTCCCGATTGCCTTGTAGGGGTGGCCGTTCTGGTCGGCATAGCCGACGCGCAGGCTCGCGCCGTCGTCGAGGGCGATGGTTCCCGAGCCTTGGATCTGCATGAAGAAGCCGTCGACCGGGTCGACCCAGGCGAGCTCGAGTTGGCGCTCCTTCAACGCGCCTTTGTAGATTTCGTCCCGCGTGAAATAGGGGATGATCCGCGTCTTCTGCTTCGGATCGAGGCGCCCCCGCATCGACGAGACGCCCTTGATCGGCTCCCAATACTGGTTCGTCGCGATCGCCAGCAGATCGTCCGGTCGCCGCATCACGGGCTCGGAGTATTGCGCCGTCGCCTCACGCGCGCCTTGGATAATCGGCTCGTAGTAGGCGGTGAGCTTCACTTCGCCCCAACGCTCGCCGCCGTACACTTCATACGTGTCGAAGTGCGCACGGAGGTGCTCGGCGCCCTTCCCCGCATCAAGCGCGAGGATCAGCGCTTCCAGCTTCTCCGCATACGCCGCGGCGTCGATCGACTTCGCGCCAAAACGCAGGGACTTGCCCGACTTGCGCAGTACGGCCACCTGCTCGCGCAATGGCGCCGCTAGCTCGGCATAAGCCATGTCGT
This sequence comes from Pseudomonadota bacterium, assembly GCA_031416315.1. Lineage (GTDB taxonomy): Bacteria > Bdellovibrionota_B > Oligoflexia > Oligoflexales > CAIYRB01 > JANOTL01. Next base: position 25,224 of record JANOTL010000172.1, on the reverse strand, counting down.
CTTCGATCGCGACGCCCGCTTTCGGCCGCATCGCTTGCGACGGATCCACAAGCGGCGCGCGCGTGCAGGCGCCGAGGGCCATCTGAAGACCCACGAGGACAGCGAAGAAGGGCGCGCCGCGGCTCAAACGTCGGCGACCATCGGGAGGCGCTCGCTGCGAGCGTGCGCCAGGACTCTGACGAAGGCATCAAAGGCGCGGCGGGCTGCGGCGACCGTCTCAGTCGGAAGCATGCCGACCGAGGCGTCTGGCGCCTCGAGGGCCTTGCCGACTTCTTCCAGAGCAAGCGCTAGTTGAGGCAATGAGCCAATGCGCACGTCGGCGTACGGGAGCTTTGCGAGGGCTATCGGCAGGAATTCCGCCGGCAGCCAGGTGTCTGCCTTGACCAGGTGGTGCATCGCGCCGACGTCACGCTCGGAAAGGAGGAGCGTGCGCACGGCGGGGTCCTCGGACCAATCGCGCTTGCGGTTATAGCCCGGCATGATCTGGCCCCGCGCCGCAACCCGCGCTGCGAACAGCATGAGGGCGCCGTATTCCTCGGTCTCGAGCACCGCGACCGAGCGCGGTCCGTCCACGGACTCGGTCCAACGCGGCGGTTCCTTCGCATGCGCCGAAAGCTGGGTCGAGACCTGCTCGCGAAAGCTCTCGAAGAATTTCAGCACGTCTTGTGGTTCGGGCTCGACCTCGCCCTCCTCCGCGCCGCCGTCCACGCTCGCGGCGTCTCCGTCGGCCGGTAGATCGTCGATCCACGTGCCGAGGAAGAACTGCGTCAAGCTGCCGGAATAGAGAGCGACTGCCATGGGGTGTATTGGTACCCGCCAGTCACCCACTTTGCAAAGGCTTTCCGCCGGGTTCGGTCGACCCTCAGTCCGCTCTCCGTGCAGTTTAGAATGCACTTACACCAGGGTCTTAAAGCCGCCGTAGAGCATGCGCCGCCACTCGAAAGGCATGGAGTCCGGGTCCATTTGCATGCGCGCGTCGCTCAACACCTTCTTCAGCACCTGATTGCGATGCGCTTTCGATTTGAAGGCGATCCAAGCAAAGACGACGGTCTCGCTCGGCTTCGCCTTGAGCATTTTCGGGAATTGGACGCCGATCTTCGGCTTCAGATCGTCCCCGACGCATTCCCGATAGTCGAGCGCTCCGTATTCTAGGTAGATCTTCTTCGCGAGCCGCGCGAGTTTGCGGTACTTGGCGATGTTCTTCTTCGGCACAGGTAAGACATATCCGTCGACATATTGGGGCATTGCGCGTCTCCGAGGGGTTTTTGCGAGGCTTGCAATGTACCCTGAAGCGCGGGAAAATCGAAGCATGCTGAACATCACGCATGTGCAACCGAACCCGGGCGTTCTCGAGGCGGCTCTTTCGGGCGTGATCGACGAGCGCGCCGCGAAGTCCCTGGAGGAGCTGGGCCGCCTCGTCCAGGGCGCCGAGCGCGTCTTCCTCGACCTGAGCGAGGTGGAGAGCCTGGATGCCCAGGGCGCTCAGCAGCTGGAGAGGCTTGCCAATACGGCCTTCTCGGGGCGCAGGGTCACCTTCCACGTTTGCTCGGTCCCCTTCATCAAAGCGCTGAACCGCAACCCGGGCCTGACCGGCGGCTCCGAGCTCGTCTCCTTCATCGCGCCCCTCGTCTGCGCCAACTGTGGGCGCGAGGAGAACCGGCTCATCTTGGCCAAGGCCGTGCGGGAGGCGAATGCGCTCGACGGCGGCTCCTGCATCCGCTGCGCCGTTCCGATGCGGCTCGCCGTCGACGCGGAAGAGTACTTACGGTTCAAGCCCTGACTAGCCTGTTCCTTCGCGCCCTTCGCTCCCTCGCGCAAAGGGCGCGGAGGAGGGCGATTCGTGGTACGAAATCCTGATGTACCAACTTCGCCCCTACCAACGCCAAGCCGTAGACGCCACCCTTCGGCACTTCCAGCTCCAACGCGACCCCGCCGTCCTCGTCCTCCCCACCGGCGCCGGCAAAAGCCTCGTGATCGCCGAGCTCGCCCGCATCGCGAAAGGCCGCGTCCTCGTCCTCGCCCACGTCAAGGAGCTCGTCGAGCAGAACTCGCAGAAGTATGCGAGCTACGGTCTCGAGGCCGGCATCTACTCCGCCGGCCTCGAGCGGAAGGACACGAAGGCGAAGGTCATCTTCGGTAGCATCCAGTCCGTCGCCCGCGCCGCCGCCGGCTTCTTCGCCGACTTCTCGCTCCTCGTCATCGACGAGTGCCACCGCGTCTCCGACGACGAGGAGTCGCAGTATGCGCAGGTCCTCCGCAAGCTGCGCGTCGGCAATCCGGCTTTGTGCGTCCTCGGCCTGACGGCGACGCCCTACCGTTTGGGCCTCGGCTGGATCTACCAGCTGAACCACCGCGGCGTCGCCCGTACGGGCGAGACCCGCTTCTTCAAGAAGTGCGTCTTCGAGCTGACGCTGCGAACGATGATCGCGCAGGGCTACCTGACGCCGCCGATCAAGATCGACGCTCCCGTCGCCGGCTACGACTTCTCGACCTTGATGGAGAAGCTCTCGCCCGGCGCCCGCCTCTCGATGAGCGAGGTCGAGAGCGTCCTCAAGGATCAAGAGCGCGTCACGCCTGGCATCGTCTTGAACATCGTCGACATGGCGAAGGATCGCCAAGGCGTGATGATCTTCACGGCCTCCGTGCGCCATGCCGAGGAGATCATGAGCTCGCTCCCGGACGCGGCCGCGGCGATGGTCGTCGGCGAGACGCCCTCCGCTGAGCGCGACGCGATCATCGCCCGCTTCAAACGGCGTGAGCTGAAATATCTCGTGAACGTTTCGGTGCTCACCACCGGCTTCGACGCGCCGCATGTCGACCTCATCGCCATCCTTCGCCCGACCGAGTCGGTGAGCCTCTACCAGCAGATCGTCGGCCGCGGCCTGCGCTTGAGCGAAGGCAAAAGGGACTGCCTGATTCTAGACTACACCGGCGTCGGCCACGACATCTTCAGCCCCGAGATCGACGAGCACAAGCCTTCGGCCGACGCCGTCCCGGTCCACGTCGACTGCCCCGAGTGCGGCTACGTCAACGATTTTTGGGGTCTGATGGACGAAGGCGAGGTGATCGAGCACTACGGCCGCCGCTGTCACGACTGCGGCTTCCGCTTTCGCTTCAAGCGCTGCGACCAATGTGGCGCCGAGAACGACATCTCCGCGCGCGAATGCTCTGGCTGCCGCGCGCTCCTGGTCGACAACGACAAGAAGCTGCGCGACGCCATGTCCTTGAAAGACGCGCACGTGATGCGCCCCGACTCGATGGTTTTCGACAAGACGGCCGACAAGAAGGGCAACGAGCGGCTCGAGATCCGATACTACGACCACGACGGCGAGTACCTGCGCGAGTTCCACTACCTGAACTCCGAGAGCGACGCTCGCGCCTTCTACTACAATTTCCTGCGACTGCATCAACGCGTTCCAGAGAAGCCGGTCGAGGTGCGCACCGCGGACGACGTCCTCGGGCAGCTCCACCTTCTGCGCATGCCCCTCTTCCTGATCGCGCGGAAGAAGACGCATTACTGGCAGATCCGGGAGAAGATCTTCGGCGACTGAAGCATTTTCTACCGCAGAGTCCTCTCCCGAAACGGCCGTTTCGGAACGCTGCCTTAATCCCGAACCCCGATGCTAGGCGCCGGACACGCCATGTAGTCCCCCGACACGAAGCCGTCCTCGCCGATCAGGATCCCGCAGGACCAGCGGAGGTTCCGGTCGTTCGTGCAGCGGATGCTCGCGGCGTGAACGAACTTGGTCTCCGGCGCTTCGGGACACCACCATTCGGCGGTCCGCTGCTTCAGGAACTCGTACATCTGCCGGGCCGAGTCGCCGGTGACCTCGGCCGACATGAAGCTCGTGTCCTCGAAGACGTATTCCCGGCTTTCGATCCGGCCCGGCACGGGATCCGATAGACCGGCGGCCAAAAGTGCGATGGCGAGCATGTTCATGGTGGTCAGAGCCTCCTCGAATGGGTTGAAATGCTTGTCTCAAACGGCCCCGTCCGCGGCAAGGCGCTCGGCCTCGGTCCAACGGAAACTGCTCCGAAAACCTCGAATCTGCGAACACCATGGCGCGCGACGCATACCATATCCTCCTCGCCGCTGCGGATCCGGCCACGGCCTTGGCCCGCCTCTTCGACGCGCGCAAGGCGCGCAACGCGAGGTTTTCCCTCGCGAAATTTTGCCGCGAGGCCGGCCTCGTCTCGCGGGGGCACGCCTCCGACTTGGTCCACGGCAAGCGTGCCCTTACGATGCGTCACGTCGCAGGCGTCGCCCACGGCCTCGGTCTAGACGAGCTCGGCGCCGAATATCTCCGCCATCTCGTCGCGCGCGCTCGCGCCAAGACGCCGGCGGCGACGAAGAGTGCCGGCGTGCGTCTCGCGCTGCTCGAAAAGACGATGCGCATCGTGCTGGAGCCGGCGCACGCCTTGCCGCGCTTTTTCGCCTTCGAGGTGTTCGCCGCCTTCGGGCTCTTCGCCAACGCCCCGACCCTGGAGCAGCTCGTCAATGCCTTCGGCGCCGAGCGCGCTAAGGAAGTTCGCGAGGCTCTATCCGACCTCGAGCGCCGCGGCTACGTCGAACGCGGGGCCACGTCTTACACGCTGAAGCGACCGCAGATCATGCTTGAAGGCGCAGACGTCCGCGGCGCCCAGCTGGCCTTCCTCCGCCACGCCATGAACGACGCCAGCGGCCAGCTCGGCAAATGGTTCGGCCGCTCGCCCGAGGCCCACTTCGAGGCCTCGGTGATCAGCGTGAAGCGTGACCGGTTGGCGCCATTCGTCAGGGAGCTGAAAGCGAAGCTTCTTGAGATGCAGGCGGAGCTGGAGACGGGGGATGCGGACGCGCTCGTTCGGTTCAACGTTCAGCTTTATCCGGTGTTCTAGAGGATTTTGGTATTACGCTTGCACAGCCTCCGCAAAGGAGACCGCATGGCCACCAACATTCTTATCGTCGACGACAACACCAAGAATCTCGACGCGCTCGAAGCCATCCTGAGCCATTCCGAGTACCGGATCGTTCGCGCCGAGTCCGGCGAAGACGCGCTTCGGGCCTTGCTGCACAACGAGTTCGCGGTCGCCATCCTCGACGTGCGCATGCCGATCATGGACGGCTTCGAATGCGCTCGCTTGATCCGCGCCAACCAGCGCAACGCCACGCTGCCGTTGATTTTCGTCACGGGCATCGCGACCGACATGGACTTCGTCTTCAAAGGCTACAGCGCGGGTGGCGTCGACTACGTCATCAAGCCTTTCGAGCCGGCCGTCATCAAGGCAAAAGTGGCCGTTTTCGTAGAGCTTTTTCAGTCGCGCCAGCTTCTGCGTGAGCAGATCCAACACCTTCGGGAGCTCTCGGTCCGCCTGCATGCCGAGCTCCAGAAAATGCAGGCCTCACGGTTCCTGCAGGGTCCGAGCAACGCCACTTAAGCGGGGCGGCTGCTGTCCCGTTTAAGTGACAAGGCGGAAACCCCTGGTCCAGGGGCCAGAGGTCAGTGCAGAAGACTCGCCAAGACGCCCCGCCGGGGCTGTTGACGACGCGAGAGCCACACGTTCAAGCCAATGTCCAAAGCAGCCAATGCCAGAGTTTTGGCGACCGAGGACCCGCGCTTGGCGACGATGCGGCGCTCTTCTTGTTGAGCTTGCACCGCGGCGATGCGGGCGGGACGCGCGGTCATTGCCCGGAGGGCGGTGAAGCCGACGGCGCCGAAAGCCAGGCCTCCCGCGACCCAGGCGAACGGATGCTCTCTGATGGATTGCGGCACTTGGATCTCCTCCTTCACGTTGCGCAGACCTTTCGCCACCGCGCCGCTCATGCGAATGACGTCGTCGCTGAGCGCGGTGGACGTCTCGTGCGCGGTCTCGCGCACGGTGGCTCCGAGGTCGACGATGACCTCGCGAGCCTGCTCCTTGATGGCGTCCATGACCCGGTCCGCGGCGAGGGTGAACTCGTCTTTCGCCCGCTCGACGCGCTGCTGGACCGGATCGGGCTTGTTAAACATGCTCAGGACCGGGCCGAAGAGCGGAAGGCGACGCCCAGGACGCCTGCGAGGACGACGCCCACGCCGGCGGCGATCGCGACCGCGGCGAGCGGATTTTTCTTGATCCGGCGCTCGGCGAGGCGCGCGTATTGCGAGGACTGCTTCATCAGCTCGTCGACGTTTTCTTTCAGAACGCCCGAGCCTTCCTTGACGAATTCGCGTGCGCGCTCGTTGGCGACGATGGCTTTGTCTTTGACGAAATCGGATCCGGGCATGTTCATGGGGTGTCCTTTCGAGGTGGTGAACTTCACGTCTAGCTCTGTGCAATCGACGTGCCGATTCTTGGCACGGGAATCGCAGGGCCGGGTCACCAGATCATGAGGAGAAGATCCGTGCACACAATCTCGACCGAGCTCCAAGGCCTGAAGCGTGCCTCGAAGAATCTTTTCGACTCCTACCTGGACCTGGGCAAACGGGAGGTGATCGGCGCGAGCAAGACGGCGATCATCGCGAAAGTCGCGGTCTTGGCCTTTGTCGCCCTCGCGATCGCCTTGTCTTCTTACGGGCTCGTGTACGAGCTCGTCGCCATGGGCATGCACGCCCTCCTGCGCGATGCCTCAGAATATACGCAAAAAATCGCCGCCCACGGCGCGATCCTCGTCGTCTGCCTGGGCGGCGCCTTTGCCTACGCGAAGCTAGCGAAAGACGACTGAATCTTTTTCAGGTCAGGATGCTACGCGCGCCCTTGATCTGTGCCTCCAGAGCCACGGGATCGCTCAGGTCCCGCGCTTTCTCCGGCACTTGAATGCCGCGCTGCACCGCGGGTCGCGCCGCCACGGTCGTGATCCACCTTTGCAGGTGGGCTAGACCATCGACCGAGACGCCGACCCAGTCGTGCGAGCGCACCCAGGGCCACGTCGCAATGTCGGCGATCGAATACTCGCCTGCCACGAATTCGTGGCTTTCGAGCTGCTTGTCGAGCACTTCGTAGAGACGCCGTGTCTCGCGTTGGTACCGGTCGATGGCGTAAGGGATCTTTACGGGCGCATAGCGGTAGAAGACGCCGGCCTGTCCTTGCATCGGTCCGACGCCCCCCATTTGGAACATCAGCCATTGGATGACGCGCGAGCGCGCCTTCGCTTCCGCTGGCAGGAGCTTCCCCGCCTTGTCGGCGAGATAGGCGAGGATCGCGCCCGACTCGAAGACGGCGAAGTCGTCGTTGTCCCTGTCGACGATCGCGGGGATGCGGCCGTTCGGGTTGATCTTGAGGAACCACTCCTGCTTTTGCTCGAGCTTGTCGAGGGAGAGCGCTTTCACCGTGTAGGGGATGCCAGTCTCCTCGAGCATGATGGAGGCTTTGAAACCGTTCGGCGTCGCGGCGGTGTACAGATCGATCATTGGAAGGCTCTCCCGTATTGTTTTGGGGCTTCGGGCTTTCGGCCGAGCTCGCGCGCGGCGTGCAGAGGCCAGTAGGGGTCGCGCAGGAGCTCCCGCGCCAGAAGGACGACGTCGGCCCTGCCCTTGCGCACGATCTCATCGGCTTGGACCGGGACCGTGATGGCGCCGACGGCGGCGGTCGCGATCTGCGCCTCGTTGCGGACGGCGTCGGCGAACGGCACCTGGTAACCCGGCCCGACGGGAATCGGTGCGCTCGCCGCGTTGCCGCCGGAGCTGCAGTCGATCAAGTCGACGCTAGCCGCCTTCAAGCGATGCGCGAGCGCGACGGAGTCTTGAAGCGTCCAACCTCCGGGTAGCCAGTCGGAAGCGGAGATGCGGACGGCGATCGGAGTCTTTTCACCCACGACCGCGCGGGTCGCATGAACGATCTCGAGAAGAAGTCGCGCACGATTTTCGAAGCTGCCACCATATGCGTCCGTCCTTTGGTTGGAGAGCGGGGAGAGAAAGCCGTGGAGGAGGTAACCGTGCGCGGCGTGAATCTCGATCAGCTCGAAGCCGGAGTCGAGCGCGCGCCTAGCCGCCGTGGCGAAGGCGGAGACGATGCCGGCGATTTCGGCGGCGCCCAGCTCCCGGGGAGCGCGCGTCTTCTCCGAGAAGGGGAGGGGGCTCGCGGCCAACGTCTCCCAGCCGCCGGCGCCCAGGTCGAGCTGCTTCCCGCCGTTCCAGGGCAGATCGTGGCTCGCCTTGCGGCCGGCGTGCGCGAGCTGGATCGCGGGGACCGCGCCCTGGCTTTTGATGAACTTGGTGAGCCGACCGAGCGGCGCGATGTGCTCGTCGCTCCAGATGCCGACATCTCCCGGCGAGATGCGCCCCTCCGGGGTGACGGCGGTCGCCTCCATGATGACGAGCCCGGCGCCGCCGGTGGCGCGCGCGCCGAGATGGACGAGATGCCAGTCGGTGACGAAGCCGTCCTCGGCGCTGTACTGGCACATCGGCGAGACGCCGATGCGATTCTTTAGGGTGACGCCGCGCAGGGTCAACGGGTCAAAGAGATGGGCCATTGCTCGAAAGCTCCTTCGTGCGCGCCATGGAGACGCCCTTCATTTGAGCACCCGGTCGAAATAGACCGTGACGAAATCCTTCAGTGGTTGCACCGAGTGCGTGACTTTGGCGCGGAGGCTCGCGCCCTCGTAGCCCGCGAGCAAGACCTTTGCGAGCATCGCCGCGTCGCTCTCCTTCGCGAGCTCGCCTTCCTGCTTGGCGGTCTCCAGCGCTCCGGCGAAGCGCGCTTCCCACCGCTTGAAGATCGCGTCGATGTGCTCACGGAAGCGCTCGTGCTGGGCCGCCATCTCTTGGCCCAGCGTGCCGATCAGGCAACCGCGCGCGCAGGCTTCGCTGCAGTAGTTGTCGGCCGTGTGCGTGAACAAGCGCTTCAGCCGCGTAAGCGCTGAGCCCGGTTGATCGTTCAGGAAGTGGTCGAGCTTCGCCTCGTAGCTCTTCGCGAACTCGTCGATTACGGCGAGGCCGAACTCTTCCTTACTGCCGAAGTAGTGGTAGAACGAGCCTTTCGGCACGCCCGAGGCCTTCAGGACGGCGTCGAGACCGGTATTGTGAAACCCGTTGCGACCGATCAGGGCGGTTCCGTGCTGGACGATGTCGTCGCGGGTGTGGTTGCTGCGGACCATGGGGAAGCTTCTCCTCTGATCCTAAAATTAGACCGGTCGTCTAGTAGTCAAGGGGCTGGCGGCAAGAAATCTTTTAACTATCTATTAAGTAAGATAAAATTTCTCATGCACCTCTCACTTCTCGTCCTCTTGAACGCGGCACTGGCGCCCCTATCTCCCGGCACCCGACCCACTCGACGTCACGTTCGCGAGGCTCCTGTCATGTCGGTGATCGACACGCCGCAGCTCTATGTTCACCATCGTCCATAAAGACGACGAGGTCGTCGTCGTGAACAAAGAGGCCGGCTTGCTCACCGTGCCGGCTTACGACGCGCCGTGCCTGGTCGATTTGCTCCAGCGAGAGCTGGATCGCGTGTCGTTCGCGCGCTACCGATTGGGCGTGGTGCATCGCTTGGATCGCGAGACGTCTGGGCTCCTCGTCTTCGCGCGCACGCGTGGAGCCGCGGCGCGTCTTTCGAAGGATTTGGCGGCGCATCGCTTCGACCGCCAGTACGTCGCCGTGGTGAAGGGCTTGCTCGCCGAGGACTCTGGCACGATCGACGCGAAGCTCTGGGACAAGCACGCGCGCACGCACTTCGAGGTGATCGAGCGGACGGACAACGTCACGATGGTGGCCGTGCGGCTCGAGACCGGCCGGCGGCGTCAGATCCGGCTCCACTTCGCCGGCATCGGCCATCCGGTCGTCGGCGACGAGCCGCACGAGCGCTGGCCCCTCACGCGCATCGCGCTGCATGCACGGGTGCTTGGGTTCGTGCATCCGAAGACGAAAGTGGCTTTGCGGTTCGAAGCAGAAGTTCCCCAATGCTTCGCTGCCGTACTGGGCCGCTCCGCGTCCTATGGCGGATGAGGCCGCCGATGGCAGTCGTAAACGGACGCCGAACCGACGCTTGACCGCTCCCCCGCCAATTTGATAATGATTCTCAACATCACCTGTGACGCCTCCTCTCCAGCCGCGGAAGTCCCTTGCAGCTCCAACTCCTAGCCGTTGCCGCCAGCATCCTCATCAACGTCGACCACCTCGACCCGTACCAGCGCGGCCTCGCGCGCTATCAGCTCCGCGCGATCCTGCCGTGGGACTTGGCTGGCGCGACGCTGGAAGGCGACCAGACCTTCGAGATCCCGTGCGCTACCCTTCCCGAAGCCCGCTGTGCCGAGCTTCGCCGCCTCGCCGATCGAGCCGGCGATCTGGACCCCGATCGCGCCGAGAGCCTCTGGACGCGTCTCTACCCGGAGACCCGCGAAGAGCGCGGCGACGAAACCCTGATTCCAGCGACGCTCTCGGCCTTCCGCGCCGAGCTCGCCTACGAGAGTTGGCCGACCGAAGTCGTCGCCCTTAGCCGCGTCAAGCGCGCGAAACGCGTCATCTACCGCGGCCGGGCGCCGGACGGTCGGCGCGTCTCCGTCGCCGAGACGGAAACCCCCGAGGGCGAGGTCCGCGAGACGGAGATCGCCGTTTCAGGCAAGGCTCCGGACGGAGACGACGACTATCACTTTTACGTTTACGACGCCGCCGGTCGGCTCGCGCGTCAGTCGGAGTTTCCGGCCGGACTGCGCCCGGCCCCGGAGATCTGCGTCGCCTGCCACGCCGACTTCACCACCGGCCGGGTGAACCGTTTCTTTCCGCCGCACTGATCACTTCTTGAACGGCATCGCGCCGAGATAATCCTTCTTGCCCACGTCGACACCGTTGTGGCGCAAGATCGCGTACGCCGTCGTCAGGTGGAAGTAGAAGTTCGGAAGCATGTGGTTCACGACGTACTCCTCGCCGGTGAGCCATTGGCCTTCCCAGCGCGGCGTCGTGACTTTTTGCTTCGCCGCCGCCTCGTACTGCGCCGGCTTGAACCCGGTCAGGTACTTGCTCACGCTCTCGATCCGGGTCCGTAGCTCCGATACGGTTTTCTCCGTATCAGGGTGCTTCGGCTCCTCGGTGCCCGTAAGGAGGGCCGCGCCGCGCTTCGCCGTGTCACACAGGATCTGGATCTGGCGCGTGAAGTCGAACTGGTCGGGCGCCAAGCGCGACTGCAAGAGGACGCCCATCTCGAACTTCTTGGCGTCGGCGTGCGCGGCGGCCTTGTCCAGGATGCCGTTCAGGTTGGTGAGCATCTTGCGGAACTGCGTATTGGTCAGATCGTAGATCATGATGTTTCCTCTCGACATGAGTCGAAATTGAGCGAACGAGTGCTCGGACGCTAGCATGGCGCCGGCGGCCTCTTCTAGGTAAACTGGGGGCACCTGGCCGACCGTCCCCGAGGAGGCTCCCGTTGCTCGCTCGCATCCTCCTGCTCCTCACCACCGGTTGCGTCACGACGCCTCCGCCTTCGCCTGCGGTCTTCGCCGTCTATGACGCGACAATGGCGGCGCGGACGCGCGTCTCCAGCTATTCCGCATTGATGGGCCTGCGTCACCACGCCGCCGACTGCCTCGCGGCACTCGACCGGGCCGCTCCCGGCGCCGATGCGGAGGCGAAATGGCCGACGGCTTCGGGCGAGAAGACCTTGAAGGAGATGCGCGTCGCCTGCGAGAAGGCGCAACGCTTGGAGGGCGTGAAGACCGCTTTCGAGGCCTGCACGAAGACAACGCTCGCCGTCACGCAGAACAACGCGACCGCCGCGACGTCGATCGAGCCCATGGGCAAGACCGAGCTCCACGACTGTGGGTCGGCGCCCTCGGCCGCGAGCGTACCCGCGAGCTACAAGCCGATTGAAAGCCAAATCCGCCAAGCGTGCGCCGGCGGCGTCGCGCTGCCGAAGGCCGATTTGTGGACCGCGGGCGCAGCCAGCCGCACCGCGACCTTCGTCTGTTGGAAGAAGGAGCGCCGCGAGCGCTGGACCACCGCCGACCTTCCCTGAGGTGAAAGATGGGCCGCCTCGTGACGCCCTCGGCCTAAAGATCGTGTAAACGTCGCCTTTGTGCTTGCCCGCCGGCGCTCCCGGCGGGCATCTTGGGGACATCAACCCCTTGGGAGACGCCATGCACAAGCTCTACGCCCTTTTGGCCGCCATGCTCCTCGTCACCGCATGCGACCGCGCTCCGGCGCCCGAGATCGCCACCTTAGCCGACGTTCCTTCCGAAAATCGCATCCGCAATTTCCACACGGTGACGCCGGACCTCTTCCGCAGCGGCAAGCTGCTGACGCGCGACTTCGCGCTCCTCGAAGATCTCGGCGTCCGCACGATCCTCAGCTTGGAAAAGGACGGCGATCGCACCCCGGCCATCCGCGCCGAAGAGAGCGCCGCGCGCGAGCACGGCATCGTCTTCCGCCGCATCCAGATCGACGGCTCCCGCGGCCCGACCCTGGCGCAGCTCGAAGAAGCGCTCGCCGTCATCGGGTACGCCTCGCTGCCGACGCCGCTCCTCGTTCACTGTCTCCACGGCCAGGATCGCACCGGCCTCGTGGTCGCGGCGTACCGCATTCGCCACGACGGCTGGACGGTCGAGGCCGCAACCTCCGAGTTGCGCCGCTACGGGCACATGCCGCAGCTCTATTGGTGGGACGACGTCCTCTACGATCTCTGAGCCGGCTTCGGCGCGCCCGCGAGCAAGAGCAGCGCCCCCGACCGCATCAGCCACGCCACCACCGCCAGCATGAAGATCACCGCGGCGAAGAGCTCCGGCATGGTGACGCTGATCGGCAATCCCGCCCAGTTGGCGACCAGCTCGCGCAGCGGCATGTAAACGTGGATGAAGACGATCCGGTGGAAGAAGAAGACCGAGAGCGAGGCTACCCCGAGCCAGCTCAGCACCGGCACCCGGCCTGCGTAGCCCCGCGCGTGCAGGCCCAGCGCCAAAAGGAATGTGAGCGCATGCACGCCTAGGATGCCGAGCATCGGCACCAGCTCGTTGCCGAGGCGCTCGTGCTCGTAGACGTTCAACGGATTCGCCGGCGCGCTGCGTCCCGAGGCCAGGTAGATCACGATGCCGACCGCGGCGATGCCGGCCAAGGCCGCGTAGAGGCGCCGGCGCAGCGCCGGCCGCTGGTGGAAGACCCAGCCGTAAACGAATCCGAGGCTAGCCGCCGGCAGGAACAGATCCAGCTCGGCATCGAGGCGATACTGCGGGTGGAGCCAAGTCCGCACCCACGCCTCGAAGGCCGCGTTCCAGCTCGCCACCGGCAAGGCGAACCGCGCGAACGACAGAACGCCCATAGCCGCGACGCCCCGCACGCCGAGGTACCGGTAGACGATCGCGATCAAGCTCAGGATCACCATCCACGCCTGCAGCGGCGAGAACGACAGCCCGTGGCCCGTCGTCACCGAGACGATCAGGCTCTCGCCGGTAAACAGGATGAACATGACCCCGAAGGCCTTGAGCTTATCGGGAAAGGCCGCGGCGAACGCTTTTTGATCCCGCAAGCCCAGATTGAACGCCGCCAGCGCAATGTACAGAAGGCTGAGCCAAGGCACGGTCAGGCGCGTGACCCACTGCCCCGCGACGTCGGCAGCTAGGCTTCGCCCGATCAGGTCCGCGTGCCCGGCGTAGAGCCCGTCCGTGAACGCGGTCTCGCGGAAAAAGCTCGTGTACCAGACGATCAAATGACCGCCGTAGTGCTGCAGGCAGGCGAAAAGCACGCACAGGCCGCGCAGGAGGTCGAGAGTTCCAATCCGTTCGGGCTTGTGAAACATCCCTAGATCATAGCACTTTTCGCGAACTGAGGAAAACCCTCAAGCTTGGGAGGCCTTCGAGCCGAAAGGACATTCATACATCTCTCGTGAGGGTTCGCATGACCAACGTCATCAAACGTCTCGGCTCACTCAGCGCCGCCGCCGCCTCCGTCGGCATGTGGTACGCCTGCGCGCAGGCGCCGCAAAACGCCTCCGAGGCGAAGTCGCTCTCGAACCTCGAAGAGCAGGCCAAAGGCGGCGCGCGCACCCAGACGCAATGTGCCGGCTACAACAAGGTCAACGCCGGCATCGCCGCCGACGGTCTCGTGCTCGGCGCGAACACGCCGGAGCTCAAGGACGCGGTGATGAAGACCCTGACCGCGCTGCCCTCCAGCGTCAGCTTCAACTTCGCCCAGTGGGGCGGCAAGGTCTCGCTCCGCGACGACCTTTCGACCGTCTGCAAAGCGGGCGTCGCCCTCCTCGAGGAAGCCGGCAGCTCGCAGGTCGGCGGCTGCATGATCGTAAAGGAAGGCGAGGTCACGGCTTACTTCAAGCCCGACGTCAACGCCATCAAGTACGGCCTGACCCGCGCGATGGGCTACTGGGTCTCCGCCGGCTCCTCGATCGCCGATGTTGCCGACGACACCCTCGTCTTCCGCAAGGATAAGGACCCCGAGATCAGCGCCTACTGGGACACCCTGAAAGCCGGCTTCCTCGCCGAGCTGAAGTCCCGTCCGGGCATCGACGTCAACAGCGCCACGTACAAAGGCGTCGCCGAGCTCGACTCGTTCGTCTTCTATCAAGAGGCCTTCGACTCTTACAACTGCGACCCCACGCTCCGCGCCAAAGACACCGAGGCCTATCCGAAGACGATGGCGCTCTTGGCCAGAGAAGCCAAAGGTTTCGACTTGATCGACAAAGCCGCCGAGCGTGCGCTGAAGACGCGCGACACCGCCGACCTCGACGCCCTCGGCGACAAACTGGAGAAGACCGGCCACGTCTACAAGCAGTGGCAGATGACCAAGCTCACGGTCGACCACTACCTCGCCAACAACGGCGCCGGCCTCAACCTCCAGACGGCGAAAGTCCCGCGCGTCTCCGGCGCGCCGCTGATGAACCTCTTCCGCGGCGGCGCCAACGCCTTCCGCCCGGGGGCGGCCGCCGGCAAGATCTAAGCGAGCGGTTGAGGTAGTATGGGAGGACGGAGGTCCTCGCGATCACAAGCTCCCTTGCATTTCTCTACGCGAGCGCCGCTGCGCTCGCGTTTTGCAGTATGGTCTACGAGTTTCTCATGGCGCAGAGCCTCGCGGCGGCCATGGGCAACACCGTCGCGCGCTACAACACCACGATCGGTTGCTACGTCGCCGCGCTAGGCTTCGGGGCGCTCCTCCTGAAGCGGCTGCACGCGGTCCGCGGCCCTTTGCTCCTGGCGAAGGTCGAGCTCGGGCTCGCGGCCCTCGGCGCCGCCGGTCCGATCGCCGTCCTCGCCTTCGACTCTTACGCGCCTGGCCCGCTCGCCCCGCTCCTGAGCTACGGCTGGATCGTCGCCGTCGGTTTCCTCTCGGGCTACGAGATGCCGCTCGTCATGGAGCTCGCCGAAAGCCTAAAGCCCGGCACCGCGAGCCGCGCGCTCGCCTGGGACTATGCCGGGATGATCGTCGGCGCGGTCGTCTTTCCGCTCTTCCTCTTGCCGCACGCCGGTCTCTTCCGCATCGGCTTCGTCGTCGCCGCGGGCAATGCGCTTCTCGCCGTCCTCTGGTTCCTGAAATCGGAGCGCAGGGGCTACGCGGTGCTTTCCTTTGCGGCTCTCGTCCTCTTCGGCGTCCTCGCGAGCCTCGAAGGCGTGATCCGCGATCCGCTCGTCGATCTCCTGCTCATGGGGGCGGCTGGTGACTGAGCGTCTTTCACCCGCGCGCGCCCGCTTCCTCGCCGCCGCGCTGGCGACGGCGAGCTTCGCCTACCAGCTCCTGATTGCCAACGGCGCCGCCTTTTTCTCGGGCGGCCGCGTCTTCTGGCACAGCGTCACCGTCGGCGTCTATCTGTTAGGCCTCGGCCTCGGCACTTGGCGCTCGGAGAAAATTCCGCGCCCCGACGCGGCGACGACGCTGATGCGCCTCGAGATGCGCCTCGTCGCGCTCGGCGGCGCCGCGATGCTCTTGATCTTCGCCGCGCACGCTGCCTACCGCGTGTGGTTCCATACGCGGCTCCTCGACACCTACGTCGCGACGCAGCCGAACCTCTTTCAGTTCATCGACGCGCGTTGGTGGCCGTTCGCCGCTTTCATCGGCGTCATGCTGGCGATCACCGTCGTCATCGGCTACTGGACGGGCTTCGAGGTGCCGATGCTGCTCATCCTGAGCAAAAACCACGAAGAAGGCACGATCCTCGGCTTGAACTACCTCGGCGCGATGGCCGCGACCCTGGGGCTTGCTGTTTTCCTCCTCCCTCGCTTTGACCTCGTGACCCTCGGTTTGGCCGTCGGCATCTTCAACGCGCTCACGCTCCTGGTCTTGCGGCGTAGCTGGAAGCCCCTTGCGCTCGCGCTCGCGCTCGCGCTCGCGCTCCCGTGGACCGGCAAGCTCCTCGACCTGCACGCGATGGTCTTCTACTACTACCGATTCGCTTCGCTCGCAGGTCAGGCGACCGTGAGCGAGCGCTTCGCGATCATTCAGCAGCGCAAGAAGGTCGAGCGCCATCGCTCGCCGTACCAGCGCTTGGACATCGCCGAGGTCCCTTGGCCCGGGACGCCACCCGTCACCACGCTCTTCCTCGACGGGCGTTTCCAGTTCGACTCCTGGAACGAGCGCTTCTACCACGAGACCATGGCGCATCTGCCGCCGCTCC
Source organism: Pseudomonadota bacterium (assembly GCA_031416315.1). GTDB lineage: Bacteria > Bdellovibrionota_B > Oligoflexia > Oligoflexales > CAIYRB01 > JANOTL01. Next base: position 8,730 of record JANOTL010000172.1, on the reverse strand, counting down.
TCGCCGGCACGACGCCGAAGAAGGTCTTGGTCCTGGGCGCCGGCGACGGCCTGCTCGTCCGCGAGCTCCTGAAATTCGGCGAAGGCCTCGCCTCGATCAAGATGATCGAGCTCGATCCGAAGATGGTCGAGCTCGCCCGGACGCATCCGGCCCTCACCGAGCTGAACGAGCGCTCGCTCGACGACCCCAAGGTCGAGCTCGTCGTCGGCGACGGCTTCCACTTCGTCCGCAAGTCGAAGGAGACCTTCGACGCGGTCTTCGTCGACTTCCCGTTCCCGCACAATTACGACACCGGCAAGCTTTATAGCCGCGAATTCTACAAAGCGCTGATCGGTCGCCTGGCGCCCGGCGGCTTCGCCGTCATCGACGCGCCGATTTTCTCCGAAGAAGAAGGCTTTCCCGCCTTGCCGCAGGAGTATCGCGACGTCAACAGCGTGATGTACAGCACGCTGGCGGCGGCGGGCTTCAAGACCGTGCGCGGGATCGCCGCCAACGTATACGGCTTCGTGATGGCGATCCCGGAGAAGCGCGAGCTCGCCCTCGCGCCCACGCTTCCTCCAGGGCTCAAGGTCTTCGCGCTAAAGGGCGCTGACCTCGCGGACCTGCAGCACCAGCGGTTCCCGCACGAGGTGGCGCCCAGGCACGTCAACTCGATCTTCCGCCCGCGCCTGCTCGACCTTCCCGACACCCATTACTGAGCTCTCGATTCCAGATTATGGATCAAATTCATTGATATTATCCACTTTCTAGATAAAGGCTTCGGGCGCATGCTACGAGAGCATAAACCGGAGACCCTCTATGAAAATTTTCCATCGCTCCCTGCATTCTCTGACCCGAGCCCTGCTCGTCGTCCTCGCCCTCGGCACCGTCAGTCAGCTCGCCTTCCCGCCTCAGGCTGAAGCGCGCGCCGGCCGCAGCCGCTCCGTCGGCCGTCGCCAAGCGCCGCCGCAGCAGCAGCCGAACATGAACCAGCCCCAGTCGCCGCTCGGCGGCGCCGCGGCCATGAACGCGCGTCCCCCCGGCGGCGGCCTCATGCGCGGCCTCGCGGGCGGCATCGCCGGCGGCTTCTTGGGCAGCATGCTCTTCTCCTCCATGGGCCACGCGTCCGGCATGGGCGGCGCGGGCGGCGGCGGTGGGGGCATCGGCTTCCTCGAGATCCTGCTCTTTGCCGGCCTCGCTTACTTCGGCTTCCGCTGGTGGAAGAACCGGCAGCTCGCCGCCGCTTCGCCCGCGCAGACGACGGGATGGCAGCGCCAAGGCGTTGAGCCCGGCACGTACGGCACGAACGCCTCGTTCCGCGCGCTCGCGCCGGAGGGCATCAGCTCGGAGGAGGCGAGCGACCTCTTCTTCAAGGTCCAAGGCGCTTGGACGCGTCGCGACCTAACGCCGGTCCGTGATCTCTTGGACGACGAAGTCGAGGCGACGTTCGAGGCGGATCTCGCGGCTCTACGCGCCGAGGGCCGGATCAACCGTCTGGAGAACATCGCCGTCCGTAGCGTCGACGTCCAGCGCAGCTGGAGCGAAGACGGCACCGATTTCTCCTCCGTTCGCGTCACCGCGAGTCTCCTCGACTACACCGTCGACGAGCGCACGCAGTCCTTGGTCGAGGGCAGCGATAACCTCCCGGTGAAATTCGAGGAAGACTGGATCTTCGCGAAGCGCGGCACGGACGCGTGGCGTTTGTCGGGAATCCAGCAGGTCTAATCGGTTCAGAGCTCAGCGGAGTCGGAATCTCTCCGCTGAGCAGCTCGCAGGCAGGGCGCTGCCTGCGAGCCCTTCAACGTCTCTCGGTTCGAGCGCCGCTCCTTCGCAGACGACCACGATCAACGTCTCGCCCGCCGCCTCGCCCTCAAGCTTCACGCTCCTCTCGAACGCCTTCTTTTCGTCCGCCGCCAGCGTGATCGCGCTCCGCTGCACGAACTCCGCCGAGACCAAGCTCTTGCCGCTTCCGTCCGTCACGAGCCAGTAGGCCGTGCCGGCCGTGGCGGCCTTCACCTCCGCGCGCACGCGGTCCCCGTTCGCGAGCACGGTCCCCGGCTTGACCGGCAGGACCTGCCCCCCGCGCTCCCACCACACGGAGACGGTCGCGCCGCCTTTCGGCGTCAAGACGTCTGCGGGATTTTTCCCCCGCTGCACCACGAAGAACACCGCCACCATCGTCGCGATCGTGAGCCCGGCGTTGCGCAGCCGCGGACGCCGAGCCGGCTCCGACTGCGGTGCCTCGCCTTCGGGCGAAAGGGCCAGGGGCGGTAGATGCATCGTAGTGATCCGCTCCTTCTCGCCGGCCGCGGCGGCCTCCCGCGCCGCCTCGGCGTCGAGCCCCAAGCCGCCGAGGCGCCCCAGCTCTTCGCTCGAGACTCCGCTTTCGTGATCTTTGACGCTGACGACGCTCAAACGGGGGCTCCTCTCGCCTCAGCTCCCAAACTCCTACACGGATGACTAGGGGCGCATGGGACATGCAGCATCAGGCTGGCGTAAGCGCGTCGATTTTGACCCATTCTTGCTGTCATCTCAAGGGCGGCTGTCAGCGCGCGCTCTGGATCCATGACGCTTTCGGCGACACCCAGTGCGTGAAGCAGTTCCTCGTCGGCCTGGGGTTCGAAGAGCGCTAGGCGAAAAAATCGCGTGCCCCGTCGCCCGGGGCTCGCCCGTCGACCCCATGAGGCCCGATAATGAACGTGGGCCGCCTGGGGGACGAATCGATGACCAAACTGCATTTCGCACTGTTCGCCGTCGCGCTCGCGCCGGCCTGCGCCACCAAAGATCGGATTGCGCCGTCCTTCGCCACCAACCTCGACGTCGCCGAGACTGACGGGATGCTCGTTGAATGGCAAGCCTGCGCGGCGACGCACCCCTGCATCAAGGGCGAGGTCGGGGACGAGCCCTACGCCTTCGGCTTCGAGGAGTCGCCTTCGGTCCTTCTCGGGAAGATCGGCACACGCACCGTGCGCATGAAGCTGCACCCGGACTCCGTCGCGCGCCTCGGTGACCACGTCATCGAGATGGAGTTCTCCGACCGGAAGTCGCGGTCCTTTCTGACGCTCTCCTGGAACGAGGAAGAGCAGAAGCTGATCGACGCCGACTTGATCTCCAACGATCGCCGCTAACAACCTGGGCGACTCAACAAACTGCGTGGAGCACCCGCCGGACTTCACCTTCGGCTCGAGCGCGGCGCTCGTGGCCCTGCTCGTATATTTTCAGTGGCGCGGCCAGGACCTCGGGCGTGGCGCGCGCATCGGGCTCGCTTACGGCGCGGCTTCGGCTTTTCTGCCAGTAGCGATGCACGTCGTCGGTCTCTGCTGTAATCTGGAGATGGGCGCGGAGATCGTGCAGAAGGGTCTCTGCGTCGCCAGCGGCCTGATGGCGGGTCTCCTCGTGGCGCGGGTTGCCGCGAAGATCGAGGCCCAATCGCCGACGCAATACGTCGTCGCCGCGAGCTTGGTCGGCTCCGTTGCCGGCAGCCTAGGCTGCTCCCATATGGGAATCGGCGGCATGCTCGGTGTCACTGCCGGTGTCTGGCTCGCGACCGTCCCTGTTTTGGTCGTGCGTCGTTTTGCATAACGTCCCAAGGAGTTCCCGATGAGCACTCAAGAATCCGGCATGAATCGTCGCACCCTCGCCCGCCTCGCCGCCATCGGCACCGGCGGCCTCGCTCTCTCTGGCCTCGGTGCCTCACTCGGCAGCTCAGTGGCCCTCGGCGCGACCGCGGGTAACTCCAAGCTCGCCGACGCCGCCTCCAAGTGCCTGACCGTCGGCGAGCTCTGCGCCGCCCACTGTGTCGAGATGCTGGGCGCGGGCCAAAAGGAAATGGCCGCCTGCCTCGCCTCCGTCCGCGAAACGCTAGCCGCCTGCGAGGCTCTCCGCAAGCTCGCCGCGACCGGCTCCCCCCGTCTCAAAGCTTTCGCTGCCGTCTGCGCCGACATCTGCGCCGACTGCGCCAAAGCCTGCGAGCCCCACTTGAAAATGGCAGAATGCAAAGCCTGCCAGGACGCTTGCAAAGAGTGCGAGAAGGCTTGTCGCGCGGCCTGATCGCGCTCCCGGCCCACAGAGTTTTTTCCCAGGAGGGGCAAGCCGAGCTTGCCCCTCTATGCGTGGCCCTCGAGACGATCGAAGGTCGTGGCGCCAGAGACTTTTGTCGCGCCGCCCCGTCGCACTGCGACTTTTGTCGCGAAGGTCGGGACGGGCGCGTTGATCCGAAAGGCCTGCGGGCGCGGGGATTTGCGCGCTTCTCGGCGGCGGTACGTGTTTTGCTTTAAGGCTTGGCAGATCGCCGCCTAGCAAGGAGCACAAATGCAAAAGCAACTCGTCTCGATCGCGGTCGCATGTTTGGTCGCCGCTGGCTGCGGCGCTCATCGCGAAGCTCCGGCGGTGGAATCGGCGAAGATCTCGCGTGACTTCAGCATTGCCGTCAGTCGCACCACTTCGCTCTCCCTGACCGACGCGGAAAGCATCGTGCCGACGCGCCTCGTCATCGCGACCGACTGCGCCGTCCCCGAGAAAGAGATCGTGCTGGCGGGCGATGGCCCGTTCGCCGGCAAGCTGAGCCTCCAAGATTGCGGCGAGAGCGCCAACTTTGCGCGCTTGTCGATCCACGTCGATGGCCACGTCGGGCAGCCTCTCGACATCATCGCGCTCGATACCTACACCCCTGTCGGCTACGGTTACGATGGCGGTCTGTTTCTCCACGACGATGCGGCCGGCGCCTATACGATCCACTGCGCCTGTGTCGGGGTCAGACGAAGAAGGCGGGGTGAGCGACGGTCACTCGCAGACCACATCGCTGCCGCTCGCCGCACACCGAATCCGCAGCTCATACCGATTGCCGAACATCTTGTACGCGATCCCGATCGACCAGATCCGCTCCATGTCGGCCGGTAAGATCGTTCCGGACGCCGCATACGAGAACTTCCGCTTCGCTTCGTCCGCGAGCTCAACGTACGTCGCTCCCGCAGCCAGGTTTGCCAACCTCACGTTCCGCATCGCGCTCACCTGCGGCCGCCCGTTGCCGGTGTAGTTGTTCAAGGACCCGTCGACCTCAGGGACGAACTGCTTTACGAGCTCGAGCAGCGCTTCTTCAAAGGCGCTCGCGGCCGGGTTCGCCTCGTCGAGCTTGTAGGTATAAAAGCGCACCCGCATCGACGCGATCTCGTCGGTAGCGGGCGCCTTCACGATCTGCACGAAGATCCGCCGAAGGGGCGGACTTTTGTCTCTGACTGCAGGCGCAGGTATGTAGAGCAGTTTGCTACTTCTTCGCGGGCTTTTTCTTCAGAAAGCCGATCATGTCCTTGATCTTCGCCGCCGTAGCCTCAGGCGCCCCAGCCGCCAACGCCGCCTCCAGCCGCGTGATCGCCTCGGCCTTCTTGCCGAGGCGTTCTTTCGTCAGTCCCAGGTGGTAGAGCGCCGACCAGTTGGTCGGGAAATCGCGTACCGTCGCCGTGAGCTGCGTCTCTGCCTCGTCGAGCTTGCCGATCTTGATCAGACAGGTCGCCGTCGAAACGGTGAGCGCGGCACGGGCCGCTTTATCGGCGAGCAGCTCCATCGCGCGCTCGGCCGGCTCGATGGCCGCGTCGCAGCTGCCGAGGTTCCGGCGCGCCGCCGCCAGCTTCATCCACAGCGACGCGTCTTTCGGCTTCAGGTTGAGCAGCACCTGATAGGCGACGTCGAGGGACGCATACTGCTTTTTCGCCTCGAGATGCGGCAAGAGCTTGCGGACCGACTCTGGGCTTGCGACGAGAGTTCCGTCGATCGTGCCGCCGCCGCCCGTCGCGAGCCAGGCGGCGGCGAGCTCGAAGATCCAAGGCCGAAGGCCGTATGCCGCCCCGATCGAGTTCACGTCGAGGGACCGCGGATGCACGCTCGTCGCCTCGGCGGCGATACGCGCGCCTTCGGCCAAGTAGCTTTTCATGGCGACCGTCGCCTGCGCCAGCTTCCCGCTCAACGCCAAGGCGTGTGCATACGCCTCGAAACAAGGATAAAACTGCGGCATCGCTTTCATGCAACCTTGAAGCGCTTGCTCGGCTGCCGCCGCGTCGGTTCGCCACGCTAACCGCGCCGTGTAGTAGGCGACGTTTGCCGGCGTCGCCGGCCGCCCGAGCTGCGTCTTCAAGCGCGCGACGCCCTCGGCCGGCAAATCGCCGAGCTCGAAGCACAAGGACAGGAGCGTCGCCAATCCCGGCGAGACGTAGGCCGCGCCGTGCAGCTCTAGCTCGATCTGCCGGAGCCTCCCGCAATCCTTCCGGCGCAACGCGCTGAAGGCGAGCAAGGTGATCGCGGTCTCGTCGCTCGGCTGCGCGGCGTAGAGCTCCTCCGCGCTCCAGTAGAAGTCCTCGCTTGCCGCCTGCGTCACCCGGGGAACCAAGCTCGCCCGGAGCGCCCCCGCCGGCGAGCCGTCCGAAGGCACGGTTTTCAGCCCGGCTAGCCCGAAATATGCGAAGTCGTCGAGCACCGTCTTACGTTTGCAGGGTACGAGGAGCCCCGGCAGGAGCTTGGCCTCGCCAGAGTTGTAGCTCTGACAAAGGCTCGGGAGCTGCGCGACGTCTTTCGTCGCCGCCGCGAGCTCGGCGCGGCCGGCGGCGAAATTGAGCTCGACCGGCTTTTTCTTGTCGGGAGCCGGCAGGAGCTCGACGGCTCGCACGACTTTCGGCTTTGCCGCGTCGACTTTCACGCGCACGAGGCGCGGCACGTATCCCGGCGAAGTCACGACGTATTCGTGCACGCCCGGTGCCGCGTCGACCTCAAGGCCCGCCGTGCCGAGCACGATACCGTCCGCGGCCACGCTGGCGCGCGAGACGTTGGCGGTGATCTTCACGGAGCCGCCGCCCTTGCCCGCGCCGCTCGCCGTGCCGGCAAAAGCCGACGTGAGCGCGAGACTGCCGATGAGGAGGGGCTTCATTCTGGTACTCTAGCACGATGCAAGTTCACCTCCTCGACGGAACCTACGAGCTCTTCCGCAGCTACTACGGCGCCCCGGCCTCGCGCAGCGCGCAGGGCGTCGAGGTGGGCGCGACGCGCGGCCTCTTGCGCAGCCTCGCCGCTTGGCTGCGTACGGGCAAGGTCACGCACGCGGCGATCGCGTTCGACACCGTGATCGAGTCGTTCCGCAATCGCATGTTCGCCGGCTACAAGACGGGAGACGGCATCGACCCGGATCTTTTCGCACAGTTTGCGTTGGCCGAGCGCGCCGCGCACGCCATGGGGCTCGTCGTCTGGAGCATGATCGAGTTCGAGGCGGATGACGCGCTCGCCACCGGGGCCGCGAGATTCGGCGGCCTTCCGGGCGTCGAGCAGGTCTTGATCTGCTCTCCCGATAAAGACATGGCGCAATGCGTGCGCGGCCAAAAGATCGTCTGTTTCGACCGCTATAAGAACCTCGTCATGGACGAGCCGGCGGTGCACGCGAAATTCGGCGTCGGTCCTGCCTCCATCCCCGATCTCCTGGCGTTGATGGGCGATACCGCCGACGGCATCCCGGGTCTCGAGCGCTGGGGCGCGAAATCCGCCGCCACGGTGCTTGCCGCCTACGGCGCGATCGACGCCATCCCGCCCGACCCCGCCGCCTGGTCCGTGAAGCCGCGCGGCGCGGCGGCGCTTGCGGAGACTTTGGCCGCCGGGCGCATCGCGGCGAAGCTCTACCGCCAGCTCGCGACGCTCCGCGAGGACGTGCCGCTCGCCGAGTCGCTCGAGGACCTCGCCTGGCGCGGCGCGCGCCGCTCAGAGCTGGAAGCGCTCTGCGCCGAGATCGGGGACGACAGCCTCGTCTCGCGGATCAAATTATGGCAATAAATTCAGTGGATTGCGCATAAGCCCCCGCAATTTCTCTCATTTTGTTTCGTAGAGTTTCGATACGCAGGGCGATGTCCACGCTCCGCCCTAAAATCGCTCTGAGCTTCGCGCTCGCGGCCCTCGGCCTCGCCGGCACGGCGCATGCCTTGCCGTCCATCCAGGATTACTGGCGCATCAGCTGCACGGGCGAGCCCGTCTCCGAGAAGACCTTGGCCAAGGCCCAGGCGAAATCGGACTCCGGCGCCGGCAAGCTCGCCTACGCCTGCCAGCTTTCCGCCATGGAGTCGAAGCGCCACGAAGCCGCGATGGTGAAGTTCGCCGAAGGCGGCAGCAAAGGCGCCGCGCCGGTCGTGAACCGCAATGGCTCGATGGCCGTCGTCAAGCAGGTCGCCGCGCAGCTCGAGGCGCAAACCAAGCAGAAAAAAGACCCGAAGAACATGTACTACCTCGGCCTCGCGCTCGCCTTGCAAGGCGACGATTGGGCCGTCAACAAGTTCGACGAGGTCGCCCGTGGCGACTCCGATTACGCCGGCGACGCCGAGCTCGGCATGGCCGAATTCTACTTCGACAAGAAAGGCGCCGCCGCCTCCGTCGATCAATACAAGAAAGTCTTGAAGCAGAAGAACAAGTTCAACAACGCCTACGCCCGCTACAAGATGGCGTGGATCAACTACGCCTTCGGCGCGCAGGGCAAGAACCGAGCGCAGCAAAAAAGCGCCATCACGCAGCTCGCCAGCCTTTCGGCTTCCTTGAAGAAAGCGAAGGGACCCGAAGCCTCGCTCGCCCGCGTTCTGAAAGACGACATCCTCGCGCTCTGCGTCGACTACGGCGATCAGGCCGATGCGCAAAGGATCCTCCAGAGCGTCGGCGCAGCCCCCCTCTAAGGCGCCAACCACCAGCCCGCCGCCGACAAGGAGCAGGAGCAAAACCACGCAGCCCGAGCCAAAA
>JANOTL010000171.1:0-62689 GCA_031416315.1 Pseudomonadota bacterium | reverse complement strand
AGCTTCTTCGCCATGTTGATGTTCGTCACTTCATACCCGCGCTTCCGGTAAAGACCCTGCGCGACCGTATTGAATCCGAACACGTGCAAACCGATGTTCGTCGCCCCACGCCCCGCCGCCCATGCCTCGCCCGCGGTCAGGATCGCGTCGCCGTAGCCTTTTCCGCGCAGGGACGCGTCTACGAAGAGGTCATATACGTAGGCGTAGCGCCGCTGCTCGTCGTAAAGCATCCAGAGGTGACCGCAGACGGCCGCGCGGTCGCGCGCCACGAAGATCGCATGCCCCGGCGTGTCGACGCCGAGCGGAAGGAGCGCCGCGAGCTCCTTCTCCGCGCGCTCGGCCGCGCCTTCCGGCACCCAATTCCCGGCGCGCACCTTGTTTTCCGCGTACGCCGCGGCCGAGCGCGCGCACCACGCGGTGAAATCCGCCGCCGCCATCGGTTTGAGCTCGATCATTTGAGCGCCTCCGCGACGCCGAGCTTGACGATCACGTCCCACTCCTTCGGCGTCACCGGCTGCACGGAGAGCCGTGAGCCGCGCTGCAAGAGCATCATTCCCTCGAGACCCTTCACCGAGCGCATCGACGTGAGACTCACGGGCTTCTTCAAGCGGTGCGTCCCGCGCACGTCGACCATCATCCAGCGCGAGGCGCCGGCCTTCGCCGACTTCTCGTCGAAGTACTCGCTCTTCGGATTCAGGGCCGAGAGATCCGGATGCGATTCCTTGACCACCTCGGCCAAGCCGAAGACGCCGGGCTCGGCGCAGCTGGAGTGGTAGAACAAGACCTTGTCACCGATCTTCATGTCGTCGCGCATCGTGTTGCGCGCCGTGTAGTTGCGCACGCCTTCCCACGAGGTCTTTCGTCTCGGCAGCTTCAAGAGGTCGTCGAACGAGAACGTGTCGGGCTCGGTCTTCATCAGCCAATGGCGCATGCGTCTCCTCGGGTTGTCCAAGAATCGTACTCTTGACAGCCTAAACCCGAAAGGCGCATCGTCGCCGGCGGCAGGCGCGAGGAATCAGGGGACGACGTAGGCGTTGCAGTCGACCCCGAGCGTTTCCTCGTTCAGTCCGTGCTCTTTCGCCTTCGCGACGATCGCGCAAGCGTGCACGCCTTTGAACGCGGCTTTGTCGGCGAGCAGAATGGCGAGGACGAAGTCGGCGAGCGTGCTCTTCGCCTTCAGGAACTCGATCGAGGCGAAGGCGATTTTCGTCGCGTCGTCGACGCCGATGGTGGGCTCGCGGCCGAGCGCGATCAGAAAGCCGGAGAGCGCCTGCGACTTCGCGTGGTACGAATACTTCGCGTAGGTCTCGTTGTGGAACTTCATGCCGGAGACGTCGCTGTCGCCTATACGCAGACACCGACCCGGCAGGATGCAGGCGCCGCTCGACTCGGGGCAGAGCGATTCGCCGAGGCAGGTGTCGCCCGTATACGCGAAGACGAAGAAGTCGGCCAGGCCCTCGTGGATCACGAGCGAAGGCTCGAAGTCGAGCGCCTTGACGACCCGGTAGACGAAGTGGTGCCCGAGCTCGTGGCTCACCGCGTCGAAGTCGGTGCCGATGTTCTGCAGCGTGTTGCCGTCCCCGTCGCCGAGGGCGATCCGGGGATTGCCGCTCTTTTGGTTCCAGGCCGCGAGATAGACCGCGTTGTTACTGGATTCCTTTTTGTTGGGCAAGATGACCGTGGCGTGTGCCTCCAGCTCGATCGGCAGGCAGTCGGCGGCGCCAAAGCCGGTATACTGGGCGAACCAGGCCAGCATCTCCTCGGCGTGCGCGAACATTGAGACGTCGGTGAACTCGGGCGTGCCCGGCTCCGGCGCGAAGACGCCGCCGGCCGCCGTCGGACCAGCCAAGGCGCCTGCCTTGTCCACGAGCTTGAAACGTGCGCTGGAAAGACGCGTGCCGTCACCGTCGAGGTCGAGCGGGAACGGAGTCGTCGCAGACTCGAGGACGTTGCGACGATAGACCGTCGCGGTTCCCGCCGCGTGCAGAACCTGCGCCTCGACCTCGCGGACGCCGCCGGGGCCCGAGACGATGCGGTAAGGCAGGCCGTCGATCCGCGCGAAGATCTGCCAGGCCGGCTCGAGCGCGCCATTTTCCAGAGCGAGGCAGCGCTCCGCGGACCGCACCTCGGCGGTCGCGAGATCCAGCGAGGCGTGGATAACGGCCGCGCGCAGCGCGCTTTCCTGCGTGCCGAATGCCTCGTCTTCCGTCGACTTCGGCGCGACGCTCGCCGTCCAGCGCGGCACGATCACCTCGCCATGGACGACGTGCGCGCGCTGCGACTCGCCGCAAAGGGGCACGCCTTGCACGGTTGGTACGAAGTCGACGTGCAAAGAATCGGACAGGTCACGGTGAGCGTCGACGACGCGTACCTCGAGATGCCCAGGAATCTCCTTCGCCAGAGCGTCGCGGATCCGCGAGAGATCGTGACGGTCCCGCTCGCCGAGCTCCGGGTCGGTGAGCGAGAGCTTCGGCTGCGCCTTGCAATTCGCGGCGCCGGGGACCAGGACGATGCTCGCGGGCTGGGAGATCGGCGCGGCTGCGGTCGGCCGCTCGCCCGCCGGCGCGGGCGGAACGGGCGGGGCTGCGGGCCCAGGAGCGGCCGTCGAGCCGCCGTCCTTCGTCGTCTCGGTCGGCTTCGCGGCGCCGGACTTTTTGTCCTTTTTCTCTTCGTCCTTCTTCGCGCAGGAGAGCGCCAAGAGCGAGACGAGGACAAAGGAGATGGTGCGAGCCAGGCGCATCGTCTTAGCTCCGAGCAGGGTGTCTCTGACTGTCGGACGGCCTGGGCGGAGGGCTGAGCGTGGTCGCGGGAGGGGCGGGCGCCAAGGACGAATGAAGCCCCCGATTTGGCTAGATTTTTGCGCAAACGCCGGGCTTATCTCAAGGATGCCTGCGGTCCGCCGACAGCTCAGTGTCCGCCAAGGCCAAACGCCAAGGAACCCGCGTTGAAAACCAAATTTCTCGCCGCTGTGTCCGTCTTCGCTCTGCCGCTCTTCTTGACTGCGGCCTGCGGCGACACCGACCTCGCCGGCTCATGAGCAAAAGAAAACGCGCCTTCCGGCACCAAGGTGACGGAAGGCGCGGCTGGCGCAGTTACTTGCGCTGCGTGATCGGGACGTAGTCCCGCTTGGTCTCGCCCGTATAAACCTGCCGCGGCCGGTCGATCCGGCCCTCGCCCTGCTGGTTCATCTCGATCCACTGCGCAATCCAGCCCGGAAGGCGGCCGAGCGCGAACATCACCGTGAACATCGGCGTCGGGATGCCCATGGCGCGGTAGAGGATGCCCGAGTAGAAGTCGACGTTCGGGTAGAGCTTGCGCTCGATGAAGTAAGGGTCGGAGAGCGCCGCCTCCTCGAGGCCTTTGGCGATGTCGAGCAAGGGATCGTTCTTCCCCATCTTCGCGAGGATCCGGTCGCAGGCCTTCTTGATGACGGTCGCGCGCGGGTCGAAGTTCTTGTAGACGCGGTGGCCGAAGCCCATGAGGCGGAAGCCTGAGTTCTTGTCCTTCGCCGCCGCGACGGCCTTCTTGACGTCGCCGCCGCCGTCGTGGATCTCTTGCAGCATCTCGATGCAAGCTTGGTTGGCGCCGCCGTGCTTCGGGCCCCAAAGGGCGCAGATGCCGGCCGCGTTCGAGGCGAGGAGGTTGGCGTCGGCGCTGACGACCATGCGCACGGTCGACGTCGAGCAGTTTTGCTCGTGGTCGGCGTGGAGGATGAGCAGCATGTTGAGCGCCTTCACCATGTCCTCGTCGACCTCGTAAGGCTCCGACGGCACGGCGAACATCATGTAGAGGAAGTTGGCGCAGTAATCGAGCGAGTTCTTCGGGTAGATGACGGGCTGGCCGATCGACTTCTTGTACGAATAGGCCGCGATCGTGCGGATCTTCGACAGGACGCGTGGCACGAGCTGGCTGATGTGCTCTTTCGAATGCGGGTCGAGCCATTCCGGGTAGTAAGAGGAGAGCGAGCAAACCATGGAGGACAGGGTGCCCATGGGATGCGCTGTAGAAGGATAGCCGTCGTAAAAGTGGAGCATGTCCTCGTGGATCAGCGAGTGGCGCGTCAGCTGCTCGCGAAACTTCGTCAGCTCGTCCGTGTTGGGGAGCTTGCCATGAATCAACAGGTAGGACGTCTCGACGAAGGTCGACTTTTCGGCCAGCTGCTCGATCGGGTAGCCGCGGTAGCGCAGGATGCCGTTGTCGCCGTCGATGAAGGTGACGGCGCTCGTGCACGAGCCGGTGTTGCCGTACCCGGAGTCGATCGTAATGTAGCCGGTGTCTTGGCGGAGCTTCTTGATGTCGATGGCTTTCTCGCCTTCGGAGCCGACAATCACCGGGAGCTTGTGGACCTTGCCGTCCACTTTCAGTTCAACAGAATCGCTCATGACCATTCCTCTCAGTAGGAGGGCGTAACGCAAATTTTCGAGTGCTCCCGCCATCCTATAAGAAAACTTCGGGGGAAGGCAAACCCGCGAAATGTTTGACGCCGGTCAAGCTTTTCCTTGCCTGGGGGAGGGTCCGAGCCCTATTCCATGTATTCCCTGGAGGACTTGAGCATGAGCCGCCCCGAGCGCCTTTACATCATCGACGCGATGGCCCTGGCTTTTCGATCGTTTTACGCGATCATGCGCCCGCTCACGACCAAGGCCGGCCTGCCGACCAGCGCCGTCTACGGGACGGCGATGTTCATCGCCAAGCTCATCAACGAGCAGAAGCCGGACTACCTCGTCGCGGCAACCGACTCGCGCGAGCCGACCTTTCGCCATCTCCTCTACGACAAATACAAGGCCAACCGAAAGGTGATGCCCGAGGACCTGGCGAAACAGCTCCCGTTCTTCTTTCAGCTCCTGGACTCCTTCAACATCAAGACGTTGCGAATGCCGGGGCTCGAAGCCGACGATCTGATCGGCTCCTTGGCGAAGAAGCACTCGCGAGAGGGCCTCGAGGTCTTCATCGTCTCCGGCGACAAGGATTTCATGCAGCTCGTCGACGAGCGGGTGAAGCTCTACCGGCCGAAGAAGGGCGAGGACGCGGAGGTCGTCGACCGCGTCGGCGTCATCGAAAAGTTCGGCGTGCCCCCGGAGCAGGTGATCGACGCGCTCGCGATCATCGGCGACGCCTCCGACAACGTCCCCGGCGTCAAAGGCATCGGGGACAAAGGCGCCGCCAAATTGATTACGGAATTCGGGTCCTTGGAAGGGATCTATGAAAATCTCGCCAAGATCGCCAACCAGAAGCAGAACACCGCGCTGACCGAGTCCCGGGAGATGGCCTTCCTGTCGCGCCAGCTCGTGACGATCAAGACCGACTGCGAGGTCCAGGACGACCTCGAGGCGTACCGTTGCGAGCCGCGCGCAGCCGTGGCCAACCCGCTCCTCCTCCAGCTCTACCGCGACCTCGAGTTCAAGCTCCTGGCCGACAAGGTGCAAAAGGCGCTCGGCGCGCCGCCGGTTCAGCCGTCGGCGCCACTCTTTCCGACCGACGTCGACGAAGACGGCGCGGCCGAGGGCCCGATCGTCCAAACGCGCACGGTGTTGCCGCCTTCGATTGCCGACAGGACGCCGGGCTACGTCCTCGCGAACACCAAAGAGAAGCTGGCCCAGGTCGACCTCGCGCTCGCGAAGGCCGGGATCTTCGCCTTCGACACCGAGACGACCGGACTCGACGTGATCAACTCGCGCCCGATCGGCGTCAGCCTCGCCGTCACCGGCGGCGAGGCCTTCTACGTGCCGCTGCACGCGCGCCACCTGATGGACGGCCTGACGCCGGAGGCGGTCCTCGCCGTGCTGCGCCCGCATTTTGCCCGAACCACCGCGGTCAAGGTCGGCCACAACCTCAAGTTCGACCTGCAGATGCTGACCAACGTCGGGCTCGAGGTCTCGGGTCCCTTCCTCGACACGATGATCATGGATTGGCTCCTCGACGCCTCGGCGCGCACGCACGGCCTCGACGCTTGCTGCTTCAAGCATTTCGCGTACGTGAAGATCAAGACCTCGACCTTGATCGGCGAGAAGGGCGAGATCTCGATGCTCGACGCCAATCTCTACGATCTGAACCGCTATGCCTGCGAGGACGCGGACCTCACCTACCGGCTCTACGAGAAGTTCTCGCCGATGATCACCGAGGCCGGCTTAGACCGCGTGTTGAACGAGGTCGAGATGCCGCTCGTCCCGATCTTGGCGAAGATGGAGCAGGCCGGCGTCTACGTCGACACCAACGTGCTCATGCGCTTTTCCGACCGGCTGAAGGTCATGGCGGACGAGCTGGAGGCGCGGATCTACGTCGAGGCGGGCGAGACCTTCAACATCAACTCGCCGAAGCAGCTCGGCGACCTCCTCTTCACGCGGATGAAGCTCCACGAGACGCTCGGCGTGAAGAACCTCAAGAAGACGAAGACCGGCTTCTCCACCGACGAATCGGTCCTGGCGAAGCTCGCCGGCCACCCCTTGCCGCGCTCGATCCTCGAGTATCGGACGGTGGCGAAGCTGAAAAACACCTATGTCGACTCTCTGCCGCAGCTCGTGAACCCGACGACGCGAAGGATCCACAGCTCCTTCCATCAGACCGGCTCGGCGACCGGACGGCTCAGCTCCTCCGACCCGAACCTGCAGAACATCCCGATCCGAACCGAGCTCGGCCAGGAGATCCGCAAGGCTTTCAGCTCCGAAAGGCCCGACTGGGAGATCGTCAGCGCCGACTACTCGCAAGTCGAGCTCAGGCTTTTGGCGCATCTCGCCCACGAGGACGCCTTGACCGAGGCTTTTGCGCAAGGCGAGGACATCCACCGGTCGACCGCGTCGCGCATTTTCGGCGTCGCCCCGGCCGACGTCGACCCCGAGATGAGATCCCGTGCCAAAGCCATCAACTTTGGTATCATCTACGGCATGGGACCCCGCCGCTTAGCCGCAGAGACTGGAGTGTCGATGGCCGAGGCCGTGAGCTTCATCGCCAAATACTTCGCGAGCTACCCCGGGATCCAGGCATTCATCGACCGGTCGATCGCCGACGCGCGCACGACCGGCGGCTCGCGCACCATCCTCGGCCGCTTCCGCCCGATCGACGGGCTCGGCGCGGCGAACGGCCGCGACGCGGCCTCGGCGGAGAACGTCGCCGTCAACTCGCCGATCCAGGGCTCGGCCGCCGACCTGATCAAGCTCGCCATGATCAAGATCGACCACGCTTTCCGCGAGCGCGGCCTCAAGGCGCGCATGCTTCTGCAAGTCCACGATGAGCTCGTCTTCGAGACCCCGACCACGGAGCGCGAGGCCGCCGAGGCCGTCGTCTCCGACTGCATGCGCTCGGCGATGGCGCTTTCGGTGCCGCTCGAGGTGGCCGTCGGCCATGGCAACAACTGGCTCGAAGCGCACTGAAAGTCTGTCGATAAACGGCCATCTGCCGCGCCGCCGGCCGGGCGCGGATCCTCATTTACCCGACGTAAACTCCGGTCCGCGCCCGGCCGGCGACACGACAGCTGACCATTTATCGACAGACTTTGAGGGATCCCCTGCCATGACCGACAACGCGGCGCTTCCGGGCGCGACCGAGCCGACGGAAGAAGAGCTGATCCAGGGCGGGAAGGTGATGTCCCTTTGGGACCACCTGTCTGAGCTGCGCCATCGGCTCGTCCGCTCGCTATGGGGCGTCGGCGTCATCTTCGCCTTGGCGTTCGGCTTCGCCGACCAGGTCGTGAATTTCCTCAAAATCCCCTTGATCCAAGCCTTGCCGCGCGGCAGCAACGCCTTGCACTTCACCGGGCCGCTCGACGTGTTCATGGTGCAGATCAAGGTCGCCGGGCTCGCGGGCATGGTGTTCTCGTGTCCGATCTGGCTCTACCAGTTCTGGAAATTTTTCGAGCCGGCGCTCTATCCGCGCGAGCGGAAATACATCCTGCCGTTCGTGGTGATCTCGTCCCTCCTCTTCTTCCTCGGCGTCGGCTTCTGCTATTTCGTCATCCTGCCCTTCTCGCTCACCTACCTGATCGGGATGGGAATGGAGGTCGGGGTGCCGATGATCACGATCAAGGACTACGTCTCCTTGCTCCTCCTCATGATCTTCGGCTTCGGCATCGTCTTCGAGATCCCGGTCCTGATCGTCCTTATGGCGATGCTCGATTTGGTCAGCGTCGAGACTCTGCAGAAAAGCCGGCGCTTTGTCGTCGTCGGCATCCTGGTGCTGGCGGCCATCCTGACGCCGCCGGATCCGATCTCGCAGATCGCCATGGCCGTTCCAGTTTACGGCATGTACGAAATGGCGATCGTCGTGATCCGCATCATCAAGCGTAAGTCGAAGACGTGAGCCCGGGGACGCGCGGCCTCCTCTGCGCCGCCGCGCTTGCCGCGGCCGCCCCAGCGCGCGCCGAGCCCAAGCGCAACGTCTTCAGCGTCGGCCTCAGCGGCGCGCGTCACAGCCTGAAGGCCGGCGACGGCAATTCCGTGCAAGGCAACTCCGGCGCCGTGCAGCTCGGCTACGGCTACGTCGCTGACAGCTGGTTTTTCGGCGGCTCGCTCGACATCCTGCTAGGCCCGTACGAGCCGGCCCGCGGCAAGGAGCTCGACGTCGACTACGTCGGCACCGGCGCGACGCTTTGGACCGGCCTCAGCGCCCAGACCTTGGATCTGCGGAGTCCGGCGGGCGGCTACGGGTTCGGGTTGGGACTCACGTATCAAGACACGGTGGGAAGGTCGGTGGCGCCCGGTGCGGGACTCGACGAGTACGTGATTCGAGTCACGAGTGTTGCGCTGACGCCCGGGATTTTCTTCAGTTGGCTGTCGCCGGCGCGACAGCGAGGGCATACGCCGGAGCTCCTGAAGACGAGGCTCGAGGGCTTCATCTTGAATCTCGGGGCGGCGATGCCGTTGCTTAACTCGTACAAGGCGAAGTACCTGGATGTGGCGAAGGGCGAGACCGTGAACGAGAAGGGGCGGTTGCGCGGGTATTCGATCCAGATGACTTTGACGGCCGTGATCGGCGCGTAGGGGCGCTTTGAAGATCAAAGGCGAGTCGTAGTGCAACCGCGTCAGGCTCGCCGCCGTGGTCGCCGGAATAGTCGACACCTCGCAGCCCCTCCCATCTGAGGATCGCGACGCCGGGAGGTCGTGCTTCGGGGAAAGTAGCTTTACTTTGCAAGCACGACGCAAAGAATCGTCAGGCCGAGCACGACGAAGCTTTGGACGTCTCGCAGCGCGAACACGACGGGGTCAGAGGGAAGCTTGCCGCGGTTGGCGAGGACGTAAATTCGTAAGATCCAGTAGTAGATCAGCGGTGCGATGAACCAAAGGCGGCTCGGATTGGCATAGTAAGTTACTAAGTGATCGCTCTGGACATAGAGAACGAACACCAAGACGGCCACGAGGCCGCTCGCCAGGCCCCCAACCGCGACGATAATCTGATCCTCGGCATGATAACCGCGCCCTTTGATGCGGTCGATTTGTGAGTGTCGGATGCTCCGCAGCTCGGCGAGCCGCTTGGCCATCGCAAGGCTCGTGAAGAGAAACATCGAGAAGGCGAGGAGCCACTGCGAGATCGGGACGCCCGTGACGAGTCCGCCCGCGAGCAGGCGTATCGTATACAGCGTTGCGAGGCACATGACATCGGCGAGAACGATCTGCTTCAAACGCAGCGTGTAGACGTTCGACAAAACGGCGTAAGCGACTGTGATCCAGCCGGTCTCAGCGCTTAACGAAAAAGCTAGCACCAGCGCTACGGCAAGCAGGCCGACCGCAAGGAAGAAGGCGACAGGAATCGAGACGACACCGGAAGCGATCGGACGCGCCCTTTTCGTCGGGTGGGCACGGTCGGCGGCGAGATCCATGACGTCATTGACGATGTACACGGACGATGCGGCCAGCGAGAACGCGACAACGCCGAGAGTCGCCAGGCCGATCGCACGAGCGTCGAAGAGCCGATGCGCCGTCAGCAGAGGCACGAAAACGAGAAGGTTTTTTGTCCACTGGTGGGGCCGCAGGAGGCGCGCGATCGAGCTCAGCGTCGAGGTCCCGCTCGACATGACGGCGCTCACCTCGGTCACCTTCCGTGCACGCGCGACCAGGCCGCGACGCCCGCCGACGACGATCCCGTAACGCGAGACGCGCCAAATCGCGAGGTCGACGTAGTCGTTGCCGATGTAACAGAATTCCTGCGGGCCGGCTTCGTGGAGGACCGCGGCGAGCTTTTCGCGGCCGGAAAGATTGCGGGTCGCGGTGCTGGAGATGACGCGCGCGAAAAGCCGCAAGTGTTTTGCGACCGCGTGCGCGTATACGGCCCCCGCAGCGGTCGCGAGGATCAGCGTCGCCCCTTCCGCCGAGCGCGCCCGCAAAAAGGCCAGGACGTCATCGTCAAAAGGCAAAGTCTCGATGTCGAGCTCGACGCGCGCGGCAATCTCGGCCTTGAGCAATGCCCGGCCGCCGCGCGCGAGCCAAAAGAGCATCGCAAAAGCATGGAGGGGGCTCCGCTTCAAGAGCACGACAGCCGACTCGAAAAGAAGATCGCTACGGACGAGTGTGCCGTCGAGGTCGACGAAAAAGAGGCTCGGAGCTGCGGTTGGCATGCGTAAGGCGGGACAATATGGGCATTGACCGGCGAAGGCAAGCGCGATTAGCTGCGGCGTCGCATCAACGCCTGCAGAGGGAGACATCGAGATCATGCCCCGCCCGGTCCAGGAGCAGTCGCAATCTCTTGCGCTCGTCGTCTTAGGCCTCTTCGTCGGCGCGGCGCTTCTCCAGGCGAAGGGAACGGTCGACATGCCGACGTGGATCGCTTGGATGTCGCATGTCCGCGGCGCCGGCCCCGTCGAAGGTTATCGGCTCATCAATGCGGACTACCCGCCCGGATGCGCACTCATTCTCTACGTTCTGACACGAATGGCGGATCGATTTGGCATCCCTGACCTCGAGGCCTTGAAGTTGGGCCTCCTCGGCTGCACTTGGCTTTCGACCGCGATCTATTGGCTCTGGACGCGCCGCCTCGATCGAGTCGCGATGCTCCTGTTCGCGCTGACGCTCAGCGCGGTTGGCCTCGCATATCTCGACGTCTTCGTCGTTCCAACGCTCTTGGGCGCCATTTGGGCCCTTTCGAAAGGGCGCAGCGCGACGGCGGGCGCCCTATTCGCCGTTGCCGCGCTGACGAAATGGCAACCGCTCATTCTCGGCCCGTTTCTCGCCTTGCGCCTCCTTCGTGAATCCCCGAGCTGGCGGCCCTCAGCCCGGGGCGCGGCGGGCGGCGCTGGCGTCGTCGCCTTCGCCATCGCGATCTATGGTCATGCACCGCTCGTCGACGCCTGGCGCGCGGCGACCAGCCACGCGGCGCTTAGCTTTCAAGGGCTCAATCTCGGGTGGATCATCCAGACGCTGATCGCGCTGCATCGCGGCATTCCGGTGGAAAGCTACGTCGTGATCGCGCCGCCAGAATGGGCCGTCATCGTCTGTCGTGGGGCTTTTGTCCTATTTTACGGCATTTGTTGTGCTTCGCTTTGGCGCCGACGAGCCGCGCCGGACGCCAACGCCTGGCTCGTCGCGGGACTTGGGGGCATTCTCGCGTACGCTATGTTCAACATCGGCGTTCACGAGAACCACCTTTTCATCGCGATGCTCTTAGCGATCGTGTCGGGGACTGCCGCACCCTTCTGGACCGTTCTCGCGTCGATCAGCCTGGCGCTCTTTTATGGGATCGAGGGTGCTTGGCAGACACCGGTGCGTCATCTTGCGGCTGCATCGGTCGGCATCGCCCTGGTTGCGCTCGCGGGCGCCGCGCCACTTTGGTGGAACGCGGCGCGCAAGCTTCGAAACTAGCCGCCGGGAGCAGGCGAACCGACTCTTCGCCTACGGCGTCGCTTCGATCGGACCGATGTCGGGAGCTGTAGCGAGCGCGAGTTCGTGCGAGAGATGCGCGGCGCGACGCCGCTACCAGCGCCACACCAAATCGTGCGTCGCCAAAAGCTTCGGAACCGCGCCACGCGCGATGGGCTTGAGCCCCGCGATCAGCTCGCCGCGCTCGAGCCCGCGCTCGGCCACGTCCTCTTCGACGACGTGCACGGCGACGCCTTTCTCCATGAGCTTCGCCAGGTCGTCGTGGATGCGCGGCGGCATTGTCTGCCGCCACGCGCCGAAGGCAAGGCCGCTGGCGTCCTGCGCTTTGACGCCGTAATTCACCGCATTGCCGCTCAGCACGACGGTGAAGTCACCGCCAGCGCCCTTCATCGCGTTGGTGATCCAAATGGCAGGATCGTCCTGCTCCTCGAGGGTGCAACGATAGGCGCCGTCGATCAGCTGCAGAATTTTTTTCGCCATGACGAGGCCCCGTCCTTCAGCGCGTCGCGATGACGAGCGTGTTGTCGCACTCTTCGGCGAACTTCACCAGATCCGCGGGCGAGCCGCGGCGCACGCCGGCGATCGCCTCCTGCGCCCCGCGCTCGTCGACGCAGAGGCCGCAGTTCGCCCATTCGAGCTTCTGGCCTCGGCCTTCGGCGGCCGCCAACAGGGCGGCGAGCCAATCCTTCGTCAAAGGATGATTCTCTTCCTCGACAGAATGACCCCGCACCGAGTTCGCGTGCTGCGCCTGCCGCGCGAAGGGCAGGTAGACCGAGCCTTCGTACGCGAAGACGCTCACGTCGTGGCCTTTGCGCACGGCGGCCTCGAGGAGCCGCATGGCGGTCGTCGTGCGCGCGTTCTCGAACGGGGGGTCCATCAGGGCGAAGGCAAGCTTCTTCTTGCTCATGGCGCGGTCCTCAATGCCAGATGGTTTTGGCGCCTTCGGCCATCGCGTCGACGACCACGTCGATCGGCGCGGCCTGGACGCCGAGGACGAGCCGGTCCAGCGCGATGCCGCGCTCGCGCAGCGAAAACTCGTCGGCGAGGATGGTAACGCCGGCTTTGTGCGCGTCGGCGAGGTGCTTCGACCTCGAGCCGGGGCGGGTTGGCAGGACGCCGTTCTGCACCAAGAAGAGGGTGACTTGGTAACCTTCGGCGACGAGCGAGCGGGCGAGGGTTGCCGAGGAGTCGGCGGTCGTCGTGTCGAAGGGGTCTCTAGATTCGATCAGGAAGTATCGTTGTGGCATTCCGGGTTCCTCCCGCCGAGAGAGTACCGCCTTTTCCTGGGGGCTAGCCACACGAACCAGAGCGCAACTCAATGCGCCTCGTAACAGGCCGTGACTTCCATCCTTGTGAAGAAACGCGCATTGCACACCGTGCAGGCATACTTCGCGTTGTCCCGATAGAAGACGTTTTTGGGCTTCGCTTTCGCAGCCTCAGCCGCCGCGACGTCCTGCGGCGGCAAATCGACGCCGGGATCCGCGCTCGGCGCGCCGGCCGCCGGGTCCAGCGGCGATGCTTCCGGGCTCGCTCGGCCTTCGTCTTTCAGCATCTTCGTGCCGCGCCCCGCAGCGACCAGACGCAGCGGCGCTGCGGCGCGCCGCACTCGCAAGCTCCGTGACGTCGCCACCATGTGGTCTTCCAGATCGGCAACGCGCGCCACGGAAAAGGCGGCCGTCTGCTTCGCACGACAGTCGGCCGCACAAGCGCCCGCCGCGCTTTGGCTCTCGTGATCCCGCGCGCAGAAGCGGCAGCGGTAGCTCATCGACACGCCGCGGCGCCGCGGGAGGACGGGGGTCAGCGCGAGGATTTCCTCCCAGCAGCTTTCGACGCAGCCCATCGCCTCTTCTTCTTTCGGATGCTCGTCGCGACAAAGGCCGCAGACGAAGATGCGGTTGCGGCGCACAACGCGTTTGACGACGCCGGCGCGATGCTGGAGCACTGGTTTGGCCGCGACACCCATGTAGGCAATAACCTCTGCCTTGGGTTTCGGCGCGGTCGCAGCGCGCATGAGGCGCTTTTGGCGGCGCCGGAAAGTTTAGTTTTTAGCGCCAGAAAATCAGGAACTTGCGACGGGATCTATGGATCCTCAGGCGGCGCCAATCGCGCGTCGGCGCCGCCATGTTTCGGCAGATAGGGGCAATGCCGGCAGCCGTTGCCGCAGCAAAACCCGCGGGCCGCGAGGAATCTCGCCGTGAAGACGAGGAACCCCCCCTCCATATAGTAGTCGTCCTTCTCGTCCGTCAACGAGTGCCCCTCACGTTCGCTACGGTATACCATGAACGTCCGACGTCTCGAATGGTTGAGCCCTGGAATCAAGGTTCTCCCGGCCGGGCACAAAAAAGGCCCCGGTCGAACCCGGGGCCTCAACTTACCTCGGCTCAACCCTCACTCGGCGCCGAACATCGTCACGGCGTCGATCTTCCAGCCATCGCGCTCGATCGAGAAATCGCTCGTGATGCGGAAGCGCACCTGCACGCTCGCAGCGCCCGCAGCGACTTCGTTCAGCACGTAGCTCTTCTCGACCATCCCGACGCTGGCGCCGGTGAGCCGGTCGACCTCGGCCCAAGTCGCGCCGCCGTCCTTCGACAGCTCGACGATGCCAAAATCATATCCCTGCTCCAGATCGAAGCTCGTGCTCAGGACGAGGATCAAATCCGCGCTCGTCACCTGGATGGCGGGCAAGGCCATCGAGAGGTTCGTGTCGGGGAGGTAGTTGCCGCCGGGGCTGTCCGAGAAGGCGCTGGCGCCGCTGACCGCGTCGGTCTCGACGGCCCAAGGCAGATCGGCGACGACGCCGTCCATCGAGTCGCCGAGGTTTTCGGCGATCTTCCGGATGCGGCGCGTCTCGAACGCGACCGTGCTGGAGAGCGGGCCGACGTTGCCGACGTTGTCGATCGCCTTGACCGCGAGGTAGCCCACTGTGTTGAAAGGCAGGCCCGAGACCGTCGCCGTGACGGCGTTGGCGCGGTCGCCTGAGCCGATCGTCGTCGTAGCACGGCGCGCGGCGGCCCACGCGGCGTCGGAGTCGATCGCCGACTCGGACCAGCGCACCTCGTAGCGACGCGCCGTGCCCGTCGCGCCGTCGTCGCCGGCCGCCGTCCATGCGGCATTGACGAAGGAGGTGCCGGCGCTTTCGACGCTGAGCTCGCTGACCGCGTTCGGCGCGATGCTATCGTTCTCGAGCGCGTTCATCGCGTTGATGCGACCGCCGGTGAAGGTCTTGCCTTCGAGAGCGCGCGCGGGATCGACGGTGTTGAGGATGCGAGCCTTGATCTGCGCGCCCGTCGCGTCGGGATGCGCGGCCTTGATCAGCGCGGCGACGCCCGCGACGTGCGGGGTCGCCATCGAGGTGCCGCTGTACTTGTCGTAGAGACCACCCTTGGTCGACGACCAGATGTCGACGCCCGGCGCGCCGACGTCGACCGAGACCAAGCCGTAGCAGGAGAAGTCGGCCATGGCGTCATTGTGGTCGGTGGCCGCGACCGCGATGACGTTGTCGTTGTCGTAGCTCGAAGGATAATGGGGCGAGCTGTCGTTGTCGGAGCCGTCGTTGCCGGCCGCCGCGATGAAGAGGATGCCCGCGTCGTTGGCCGCGCCGATCGCAGCGTACATGGTGTCGGAGTAACCGCCGCCGCCCCAGCTGTTCGACGTCATCGTGACGTTGAGCTTGTTGCCGTATTCGATCGCCTTGACGGCGTCGTCGAGGGAGCCGGAGCCGCCGCCGGTGAGGAACTTGATGCCGACGAGGGAGACGTTCCAGTTGACGCCGACGACGCCGACGCCGTCGTTGCCGACGCCGCCGATGGTACCGGAGACGTGCGTCCCGTGATTGTGGTCGTCGATCGGGTCGTTGTCGTTGTTGGCGAAGTCCCAACCGCGGAAGTCGTCGACGTAGCCGTTGCCGTCGTCGTCGACGCCGTTGGTCTTCATGTCGACGCCTTGCGCATCGACGCCCGATTCGCCCGGGTTCGTCCAGTAGTTGGCGGCCAGGTCCGGGTGCGTGTAGTCGACGCCGGTGTCGATGACGCCGACGAGCACGGCTTTCGAGCCGGTGGTGACCTCCCAAGCTTCGAGCGCTTTCACGTCGGCGCCCGCGATGCCGCCGGTCCCGCCGTCGTTATAAAGGCCGTAGAGCTTGCCGAAGTCGGGGTCGTTCGGGACGTTGGCGGAAAGGCGAAGAATCGTGTTCGCCTCGACGTAGGCGACGCGCGGGTCGGCCGCGAGGATTTCGCCCTGTGCGGCTAGGGCCTTCTCGTCACCCTTGGTGTCGAACCGGAGGTGCAGCGCGCCGCTATCGAAGCGGTGCGCGACCGTCGCGCCTAGAGACTTCAACAGCTGGGCCTGAGCCTGGACCCCGATCTTCCCGGCGGCGAACTTCATCAAAAGCTCGTCGGCGACGTGCTCACGACTCAGGTTTTTCACGGCCGCTTGGGCTTGGGCCGCAAACAGGATGCCACCTAAGGCGAGCGCGATGAGGGTCCGAGCTTTCATGAAGACTCCCCGTGGACGACAAATTTTTCTTTGAACGTTTAGTTATTGTATGGGGGTGCGAAACGCCCTGTCCAGTTGGCCAAGATTCCTTTGAGACCGCCGGAAACGCGCCCTAAGCACACGAAGATTGAGGATTTTTACGGCACCTTCCAGTTTGCCTAAAGAGCGCGCCGGGAAAACCGATAAGTCCCGTGAAGAAGGTGTAACCCGACATGAACGATCACAATTCCATCCTGCGTCGCATCTACGCGGTGGGCCTTGCGGCACTCCTCGTCCCGCTGCATTCCTGCGCCAGCGACAAGGCCGCTGTCACGGCGAAGCCTTCGGGACCGGCGGGCGCCACGACGACGGGCGGCGCGACGACAGGTAGCGACAGTACGACGCCAAAGCCCTCGGACGACGACGACGACGACAGCGGCGCGAGCAAAGTGAAGAAATCCGTCGACCCGTCGGACGACGACGACGACGATGACGACGAAGCGGAAGTCGATCCCGAGGCCGAAATCGCAAAGCTGCTCAAAGACTGCGGGGTGACCCAGGCGCAGCTGAACGACCCGACCACGCCGCTCTTCAAGAAGACCGTGAGAAGCTACCCGAAGACCTTCAACGGCAGCTTCAACGCCTTCGTCATCTCCGGCACCTACGAGATCTCGATCAAAGTCATCATCGACATCTCCGCCACGCTCGGCGAGGCGCGTCAGAAGACCGAATTCGAGGTCACCGGGACCCCGACCAAGGCGGCCCAGACCGCTCAGGAGAAGGTCTCCCCGAACCGCGGCGTCATGATCTCGAAGATCATGAGCGTCGACGAGCGCTCGAAGCTCACCGCCGACAACAAGGACTGGGAAGGCATCTTCTGCACGATCACGCCGGCCAAGTCGGCGATCATCGACAAGGGCGGCTTCAACAAGAAGTTGGTATTCGAGCCGGCCCTGCCGACCGCGGTGTCGCCGAAAGCCGTCGCCTCCCGTTACAAAGCCGAGATCGGCGCCGGCCGCACCTTCAAGACCACGGTCAAGGTCGAGTCGTCCTCCGATCCCAAAGTGCCGGCCGGCAAGACCGTCGAAGGCACCGTCAAGATCACGCCCATCGACCCTGCCCTCACGCTCGACAACGGCACCAACAAGACGACGGTCACGACCGACCTCGCCTTCGTCATCGAGAACGATTTCGGCGGGCCGAAGGCGACCGCCGAGCTCGGCATGTCCCCCAAGACGATCATGTATTTCAAAGACCAGGACCTGAAGATCATCGTGGCCGACACCGGCGACCCGCAGATGGGCCAGCTGGTGTTGTCCGACGAATTCTGAGCGCGACTCAATGCCTGATTCAAGAGGTTCGATCATGGTTAGCCAACGCCTGCATCTTGCCATCTCGGTCCTGGGCCTAGCCCTGCTGGCCGTGGCCTGCGCCGATGCGAAAACGTCGGATGCGGCGGGCGCTGGCTCCGGCTCGGGATCGGCCAACGCCAAGAGCAGCGCGGCCGCGGCCGACGACGACTCCTCGTCGGGCAGCAAGAAGGCGAGCGGTAGCGGCAGCAAGTCCGGTGGCGGTAGCGGCGACACCGAGATCCTCGGCAGCTGGTGCAAGAAGGCCGGCGAGACCGAGGTCGCGGGCGGCGACCTCAAGGACATGCACGCGCGCTTCTGCGATGGCGACAGCCCCACGAAGCTTTTGCTGAGCACCCTGATCGACAAAGCTTTCGACGGCGAAGGCAAGCCTTCGCTGCTCGCCGAGAACGGCAAGAAGATGAAGCCGACCTCCGAGGGCAAGTACACGACCGCGGACTTCTCCGTGGGCATCAAGATGCCGGGCGGCGTCACGCCCAAAGCGCACTTCGAGAAGGTCGGCCCCAAAGGCGGCAACCCCGACGACATCAACAAGCTCGCCGAGGCGCAGGACGCCAAGGGTGAGGCGAAAATCGAAAAGACGCTCGAGAAAGACTCGACCAAGTATCTCGAGCGCGGCTGGGAGATCTACTCGAAGGTCACCAAGACCCTTGCCGTCGCCGGCATCAAGAAAGATGTCGTTCAGGAGTCGAAGAACAAGTCGTTGCAGTTTGACCTGGACGAAGACGGCAAAGCCTTCTTGTACGTTCAGTATGTGCTCGAAGGCCTCCAAGGCGTGAAGGACTTCTCGCTATATACCGCGAACGTGATGATCGGCGACCAGGGATACCTGCTCGCGACGGTGCATGTCGTGGTGGAGAACCAAGGATTTGGGGCGATCGCGGAGAGTCAGGTGAAGGCGACGGCGGAGAAGTTGGTGGGAACTATGTACGAAGCGGCGAAGCAGGCTAAGTGAGTAGGGTGCACTCAAGCCCACCCTAAAACCCGAACCCCAACCCCGCAGAAACCAAAATCACATTCAAAGAATAAAGCCCCTCACTCTGCGACCCTTCCGGCACCACCCGACTCCCCTTCGTATACTGCACGCCCAGCTCTAGATATCCGTTCCCCTGGATCTTCGCGCGATAGCCGCCGGCGAAGATCGTTCGGGGGATGTTCTCGAGCGCGCCGAAGGTGACGCCGCCGATGTAGGGATCGTAGACGATCTCCTCTTCTTCTTCCTCGTCCTGCAGAGCGCCCTTCAAGGCCACGTTGCCGCCCTTTTTCTGCGCGTCGACGGCCCGCGCGCGCAGCTCCGCCTCTTCCTCCTCGGCCAGGTCGGTCCCGAAGCCGACGTTGGCGCCGTGCGAGCCGAAAGCCGCGGTCAGCATATGTTTCGGCGCGACCCAGAACTTGATCCCGCCGCAGATGTTGTTCGTATCCTTGAAGTCGACCTCCTCCGGATCGGCGCCAAGGCCGCGCTTGTAGATCAAGCGGCCTTTGCTCCACATCTCGCGCGTGTAGTCGACGTAGACGCCGAAGGCGCCGAACCGTCCTTCGAGGCCCGCGCCGATCACGGCGGGATTGTAGCCGACGGCGGTGATCGCGGCATACTCGGCGTCGCCCTGGCGCGCGATGTCGCCGGTGAAGGTCTTCACGACGGAGGTCTTGTAGCTCAGGGCGATCGCGATCGTGCGATCGAACAGCTCCGAGCGGATGCCGCCGATGAACTGGTTGTAAGCGCCGCCCCATTGGGCGTCGAGCAAAGGCTCCCGCTCCGTTTCGGGATCGTCGTCCTCGCCCAACGGCAGCAAGGTCACGATCTGATTGTTCTCGGAGCTTCGAATCAAGCCGCCCCCGACCGCGATCGGGAAATCGAGGCGGAAGGCGCCGCCGACCCCCAGCCGGTAGCCGGACTGCTTCGACAGGAGGTCGAGCTCGGTGTAATTGAAAGCGTCGTCGGTCGCGTTGTAAAGCGGCAGCGGCACCGCGTTGATCGTCTGGACCTTGCCGCTCCCCGTCGGATAGAACGCGACCCCGAGCGACAGCATGTCGATCGGCCGCATCGTCATCCCGACGGTAAGGGCGGGCGTCGTCACCGGGATCGTCACCGGCGTAAAGGTCTCGGTATCCGTGTGCGTATACGTGTACGTCACTTTGGCGAACGAGACATCGACGAACGGCTCGATGAATTTGCTGAAGATCATGTTCGCGGGGTTGTAGAACACCGCCGTCGCGCCGCGCGAGATCGTCTGACCTGCGCCGGCGCCGAGCTTCGGATGAATTCCCGGAAAGATCAGATCCCCGGCGAACGCGCGCGCGCCCGCGATCATCCAGATGATGATCGCGCCGGCGGTCAGTCGGAGGCTTCTCCCCGAGCGGCGCATCGCTACCTATTCTTGAAGTGTTCGCGAAGTGCGGGAAATGAGGCGGGACAGTTCTGATTTTAGCACGCGAAGACACACCTAAGCCCCCGGCAGGGTTTGCCCAATCGGGGACCTGGGCTAAAGTTTCCCGGATGCTCCTCCGCGCGTCTGACGACGAGCTGCGGCGCCATGCGCCTCCGGTACGAGGCCGACATGCTCGGCCCCGACGGCCAGGCGGTAAAATTTACCTATTCAGCACGAGCTACGACGCCAACCTCGAGGCAAACAGGAACGGCCGGCTCAGAGAGCCGGCCGTCCGTTCATCCTACGACGTATCCCAGTATCAACCTCGGGCGCGCTTGCGAGCCGCCTCGAATTTGAGGATTTCGGCGGCGTCGACCGCGTTGGCCTTCTCGGCCTCGGTCCCGTCCAGGACCTGGAGCACGTCGTTCAGCTTCGCCTGCTTGTGGTCCTTCAGCTTCTCCTTCTGCTTTTTGAGCTGCACCACGAGCTTGTCGGCCAAGATGTCCACCGAAGCGTACATGTCGGCCGAGCTCTCCTCGACCTCGACGTCGAAGCCGTCGCCGCCGCGGAATTTCAAATGCGCGGTCTGCGTGTGCTTCATCACCGAGAAGACCACGTGGGCCTCCACCGGCTTCGTCACGAACTTCTGAATGCGCTCGCGAATCTTCTCCTCGGCGTAGTTCTGTAGGGCGGGGCTGACGTCCATGTGCTTGAAAGAAAACTGAAATTGCATCGGTACCGGCCTCCCAAGGCTTTTGACTGGGGTCACAACCAGATTCGGCGGAGACCCGAGCCTTCTTAAATTAGATTCTACGCCCGCTCGATGAGGACCGCCTAAAAGGCGTAAGCCACGGTTCGTACTCATAAATCGCAAGTCGCTGGACGCTTGGAAGACCCCCCTGTAGATATTCCTAATCTATGCAGCAGAGCGAAAATCCCCCCCTCAACCCAAGAGCTTCCGGCGACGGCGCGCTGGCCCAGATCCGCGTCGAGATCGACCGCGTATCGTTTCGCAATGAGGACAACGGCTGGACCGTCTTCAAGGCGCGCGAGCTTGGCGGCGAGAAGATGGTCTCGGCGACGGGGCACTTCGCCGCCATCCGCCCCGGCGATCAGTTCGAGCTCTTCGGCACCTGGGGCCGGCACTCGCAATATGGGCCCCAGTTCAAGGTCGACCGCGTCGTGCCGGTGCGGCCGACGACCGGTCCGGCGATCGAGCGCTACCTCGGCTCCGGCCTCATCAAGGGCATCGGCCCGAAGACGGCCGCGAAGATCGTCGAGCACTTCGGCGACAAAACGCTCGAGATCCTCGACAGGACGCCGCAGCGCCTGGCCGAGATCGCCTCCATCGGCGAGAAGAAAGTCGGCGCCATCATCGAGTCCTGGGACGAGCAGCGCGGCGTCGCCGACGTGATGATGTTCCTCAACTCGCACGGCATCTCGCCCCTCTTCGCCGCCCGTATCTTCAAGATCTACGGCACCGACGCGATCAAGACGGTCTCCGCCGACCCCTACCGCTTGGCGGTCGACATCCACGGCATCGGCTTCATCTCCGCCGACCGCATCGCGCAAAGCATGGGCATCGCCCCCGATTCGATGGAGCGCGTGCGCGCCGCGATCCTTTATCTCCTGCAGCAGGCGGAAGAGCGCGGCCACTGCTACGTCACCGGCCAACAGCTCGTCGGTCTTCTTCGCGACGCTCTTAAAATCACCGAAGACCAGATCGTCCCCCGCCTCGCCGGTTGCCTCGCGCAGCTGAACGAGGTCGGCGCCATCGTCTCGGAGGAGGTGCACCACGAGGGCGCGCGCGTCACCGCCCACTTTCGCGCCGACCTTCTCGTTTGCGAATGGAACATCGCCCACTACACCGAAAAGCTCCTGCGCAAGCCGCTCGACGTAGACCTGCCACGGCTCGACGGCTGGATCAAGCGCTACACCGAGGCCTCGGGCACGGAGCTGTCACCGGAGCAAATGGACGCGGTCCGCAAGGCCGCGACGCACCGCCTCTTCATCCTCACCGGGGGACCGGGCGTCGGTAAGACGACGACCGCGAACACGATCATTCGCCTCTTGAAGGCGATGGGGAAGACGGTCGCCCTCGGCGCTCCTACGGGCCGGGCCGCGCAGCGCCTGACGGAGGTCGCCGGGACGCCGGCGCGCACCATCCACCGCATGCTCGAGTGGGTGCCGAACATGCGCACCTTCGCGCGCGACGAGAACAATCCCCTCACGGTCCAAGCCGTGATCATCGACGAATCCTCGATGCTCGACGTGCGCCTCGCCGACGCCTTGATTCGAGCGATCCCCGAGACGGCGCAGCTGATCCTGATCGGCGACGTCGACCAGTTGCCGTCGGTCGGGCCGGGCAACGTCCTGCGCGACCTGATCGACTCTCAGCGCGTGCCCTACACCCGTCTGTCGCAGATCTTCCGTCAGGCGGCGAGCTCGGAGATCGTCCGCGCCGCCCACGCCATCAATCAAGGCGAGGTGCCGCCTTTGCTCGACCCGAAGACCGACTGCGTCTTCCTCGAGGCGGCCGACGCCGAGGACATCAAGCGCCAGATCAAAGACCTCGTCACGCGCCGTTTGCCGCAGGCCGGCTTTGACCCGTTCACCGACGTCCAGATCCTGACGCCGATGAACCGCGGCGAGCTCGGCACGCAGGCGCTCAACGACGAGCTGCAGGCCCTTCTCAACCCGGAGAAGCCCGGCGGCCGCGAATGGCGCCGCGGCGGCGTCACCTTGCGGACCGGCGACAAGGTCATCCAAGTCGTGAACAACTACGACCTCGGCGTCTTCAACGGCGACATCGGCTTCGTGCGCCAGACGCGGGTCGAAGGCGGAAAGCTCCTGATCTCTTTCGGCGAAGACCGCGTCGTCACGTATGAGGACGAGGACGCTATGGATCTCCGTCTGGCTTATGCGATCACGATTCACAAGTCGCAGGGCAGCGAGTTCCCGGTCGTCGTAATGCCGAGCAGCATGGCCCACTATGTGATGCTCCAGCGCAATCTGATGTACACGGGGCTCACGCGAGCACGGAAGCTCGCCGTCTTCGTCGGCGCCCGCAAGGCGCTCGCCTACTCCGTCGGCAATGCGACGAGCGGCAACCGCCAGACCAGCCTGCAGAGCCGCCTCCACCACGTCGCGACCGGAGTCTGAGGATGGCCGTGGCCTGGCTCGTCGTAGCGCTTTGGATCTTGGGCGCCGCCGTCTTGCCAGTGACGCAGGACGAGAGCTATTACTACGTTTGGGCGCAGTACCTCGACTGGGGCTACTTCGACCACCCTCCGCTTGTCGCGCTCGTTGCGCAGTTCTCGCGGCTTGCGAGCGGCAACCCCTTGGTCGCGCGGCTCGGGACTTTGGCCGTCGGGGTCGGGACGCTTTTCGTCGCCGTCTCCCTCTTCAAGCGTGTCGGCCTGCGCTCACGCCCGGCGCTCGCGGGCGCGATCGCTTTGACGCATTTGAACCTCCTCGGAATGATTCTCGGAGTCTTGTCGACGCCGGACGCGCCCTTGCTCTTCGCGTGGGCTCTGACCTTGCACGAGCTCGCGCACGCCGTGACGGGGAGCCCGCGACGCTGGATCACGGCGGGGCTCGCCGCCGGGCTCGGCTTGAACGCGAAGTACACGATGCTTCTGATCGCCGGCGTCGCGCTGTGGACGGCGCTCGCCGTTCCGAAAGCCGAGCGCCGGCGGACCGGCCTGGCCTCGCCGTGGCCGTGGGCCGGAATGATCGCGGCCCTCTTGATGTTCGTCCCGCACGTTGCATGGAACGCGCAAAACGACTGGATCACCTTCCGCTTCCAGCTGCGCCACGGCTTCGCGCTCGCACGGCCTGAGATGCCGGGAAAATTGCTGCCGTCGCCTTTGCCGCGCGACGCCAAGAGCCCCGAGGCGGCACTCGCGGCAAGCTTCAAGGAGCTGAAGCAAGAGGAGAAGCGGGCCGAAAAGCAGGAGCGACTCTACGATCCGGCGCTCAAAGCTCTCAATCGCTACGTCGGCTACTACGGCAGTCAGGTCGCAATATGGGGCGCTCTCGCGCCACTCCTTCTGATGGGCCTTTGGCGCACGCGACGACGTCCTTTCTTCGCCGCATGGCGAACGCGTCTCGACGAGATCGGCGTCGACCCCCGCACCCGGCCGATGCTCGTCGCCTCTGCCGTGATTCCGCTCGGCGTCTTCGGCCTGATCGCGCTCATCTCCAAAGTCGAGGCGAACTGGTCCGCGATGTATGCGCTCGGCGCCGGCGTGCTGCTCCTTCCCTTCGCGCTCGCCCGGCCCCGCGCGCTCGTCGGTGCGACGGCTGCCAACGCCTTCCTTTTCCTGACGCTTTTGGCGCATGCGCGCTTCGGCGGAATCCTGCCGGTGCGCCCGCATCACGACCGCATCCTGTACGAGACCCATGGCTGGAATCTGCTAGCGCGAAAGCTCGAATCCCTTGATGGGCCTGTGTTTGGCGACAGCTTTCAGCTAGTTTCCATGGTAAGCTTTTACGCGTCGGAGCAATCGGAGAAGGGTCGGGTTCGGCAGTGGCCGGGCGTGACGCGCGACTCGGAGCTGGTTCGGCGCCGCGAGCTGAGCTCGTTGAGCTACGAGGACTTGCGCAAGCGCGGCTCCTTCTGGCTCGCGACCACGGACGAGGTGCCGCCCCGGATGCCTGGGTTCGTGGCGGTGACGCTGACGCAGCTGCGAGACTGTCGCACTGCAGGCGAGCCGGACGCGTTGCAAGAGATTCCCCACACCGCCGCGCGGGATGCCGCGCAGAGATGCAAGAATCCCATCCATGAATGGTACCTCGTCCGCTACGTCGAGAATGAAGCCAGCTCAGAGCAGGATCCGCAGCGCAATGGGGCATGACCAAGCCTTGTTCTTCCAAGAGTTCGTGCAGTCCGCGTATGGCTCGCTCGAAAATCCCGACTTCGCGTTCGTCAAGCGTGGCTTCAGCAGCCGGCCTTACGATCCGGTGATCAAGCGCCTGCGCGACTACGCCGTGGTCGAGGAGCTGACGGAAGCCGACGACGACGTCTGCTTCTCGTATTTGCTGAAGGGGCGCGCCGCCCTTTGGAAGCTCGACCTGTCGCTCGTCGGCCGCTTCGGCCTGTTCGCGCGGCTCAAGGCGCGGCCGGGTCCGGAAGACATGCTCGCGGCTGGTCGCACCGACCTCGTCGACTTCGAGGTCAAGATCATCGATATCCTGAAGAACGGCGGCACCCGTCTGCTCGGCGCCGACGAGCTGGCGATGCCCATTCCGTTGAGCCTCTTCAATACGCCCCGTGACGCAGTTCGGGTGTACCAGGCCTTCTTCTCAGACCGGCCCCGGTTGCCCTGGGAAGCCTGATCGGCATCCTGCCGCCCAGGGAATCGCGATCTTAAACGACTGAAATTATTGGGTATCGCAATAATTTTGTCGAGTTTACCAGAAATCTCCCGATTGGGTTCCCCAGACGGACTTTGGTCAACGGGGAGTACATCGCATGGTCTCGAAGCGCGTTTGGACAACTTCTTTGATTTTGGCGCTCGCCGCTTCGGCGGCATGCTCGAAGAAGAAAGACAAAGATGACGACGACTCCAGCGACACGACCGTCGCGACGAGCGGCGGTGGCACCATCGGCGGAGTTGGCGTCACGCCTCCCGGAACGCTCTCGCCTTCGACGCTGACCCTTTCGGGTAAGCTCTCGCTGACCTCTTCGGCCGGCGCCGGACTCACCGAAGAGACCGGGCTCGCCGGCCTCTACGTCAAGGCGATGACCGCCGATCTGAACGCCGCGACCTGCATCGACGACGTCGACCTCACGGACGGCAGCTACTCGATGAGCTGCGCCGGCTTCCAAGGCAAGATCCTGATCGTCGCGGTCCTGAAGATCGACGCCGACGGCACCTCGCAGCTCCTCGCCATCAAGACGATCGGCGGCATCGGCGGCCAGACCGACGCGGCCTCTTTGTCGCTGACGCTCGATCCGGAAACCGGCACGCTGAGCGCCGGTGATCTCGCTCAGACGGCAGTGGGCACGGCGGTTGATGCGAGCAAGATCGTGGTCGCGCAGCCGGAAGCGCTCGCGAGCCTCGCGATCGACAGCGGCTATTACGACTTCAAAAAGACGAGCATCGACGGCGACGAGGCCAAGAAGTTGATTCGTGCCGGGGACTATTCGGGACTGCCCTCGGCCGAGGACCGCGCCAACACGGGCTGGTCGGAGAAGCAGTACGTGCGCTTCTACGCGTCCAACGGCTTCACCGCGCCGCATCTCGAGCTCTGGACGAGCGAAGACAAAGCGGTCGCCTGCGACGCGGGTTACAGCATCAGCGACGGCACGAACACGTTCGGCGACCTGACGTTCGACGCGACGCTCGCCGCGATCAAGGCGAACGGCTGGGCGCCCCGCGCCGCGCTCGACCGCTACTTCGTGTCGCAGTCCAGCGACGACGGCGAGAAGCACGGCTTCGCCGCGCAGTCGGGCCGCATGCTCGTCGAGGAGTTCTTCCGTCGTCTCTCCGAGGCCCGCTACATGCGCGCCCCCGACGACCGCTACGAGAAAATTCAGACCGCGTACTCCGATCTGACCCGCGAGTCCGCCGCCGGCGCGGTGAGTGACGAGACCTTGAAAACCATCGGCGCCGCCTGGGCCGAGATCTCCTGGAACCAGGAATCGCGCGAACTCCTCGAGCTCGCCGTCAAAAAGTTCGACCAAACGGACCTCGTGCGCCTCGGCGGCACCGGCAAGATCTACCTGCAGAACGCCGTCAAGAGCTTGATCACGTACGGCGAGATCGGTGATCTCATCGTCTCCATCTACAACTACGACTACTACAATGCGACCAAAGAGCAGCACCTCGACTTCGCGACGCGCTGGAAAGCCGTGAACGTCGACGCGACGATCGAAGGCCAGCTCGACAACATCATCATCAAGCTCAACGACGCGAGCACGACGATTCAGGCCCAGGGAAGCACGGCGATCCGCGCCATGGTCATGGAGCTTCAATCGGCCGGGAACCTCGTTCAATACGCTTGCTCTAGCTCCTGGAACATCGACTTCGCCCCGGTCTTCAGCGATGCTTCCGGCCTCGCCGCCTTCAACGTCCTGGC
Organism: Pseudomonadota bacterium; assembly: GCA_031416315.1. Classification (GTDB taxonomy): domain Bacteria; phylum Bdellovibrionota_B; class Oligoflexia; order Oligoflexales; family CAIYRB01; genus JANOTL01. The sequence continues at coordinate 35,590 of JANOTL010000171.1, read as the reverse complement.
CGGCAAGGTCGAGTTCCGCGACTACTCGACGCCCGATTCCACGACGCGCCTCAAGACCGGCGTCACCGACTCGGCCCGCTCGATCCTCAATGCCTTCATCGGCACGGCTGCCCCGATCATCGGCGGTTGCGGCAAGATCAACCTCAAGTCCAACTTGGCGCACACCAATCAAGCCACCTACTGGGACCACCAGACGCAGCAATACGTGGCGCTCTCGGACGCGCAACGCGACGAGAACGCTCTCGAAGCGCTCGAGCAACTGTCCTACCAGCTCGGCGACGCGCAACGCCGCCTGGCCCTCTTCAGCATCAACGTCCGCGACCCGAACGGCGACAGCATCGCCCTCGTCAGCGCCTCGGGCGTCGAGAACTCCGCCTTCTCCCTCGCCAATGCCGAAGCGGACCTCACCGCGCTGGCGGACGACGTCAAGGCTTTGATCGGCGTCGGCAAGCACCACTACTCCTGGCTCTGCTGGGACCTGGCGAGCCTCGGCATCGACGTCTCCGACGTCGACACGTGCACGGCCGCTAACTTTGGCAGCTACCAAGTCGACGGCAACTCCTACGCCAAGCTCTTCCGGCTGCAAGACCGCGTCTCAGAGATGGTCGCCCGCGAAGCCTACTTCTCGGACCCCGCCTTCCAAGCCGTGCTCCGCAAGCTCTCGCTCAACTCGGCTTGCCCCGCGGATGTCTTCGTCGGCTGGGACCATGAGACTGCGGCCGACGGCGCCCAGGCCTTCCCCCTCGAGATCGGTGGCCCGGTCCATCGCCTCATGGCGGGCGACGTCACTTTCGTCCAGAAGCCCGACGGCACGGCCTCGCTCTTCGTCGACGGCTCGCGTCTGCGCGCTGAGAAGTCTTACGACTCCGAGTCAGAGACCGAAACCGACTGCGTCCGCGGCGAGGTCAAGGCCTGGCGCGACCTGATCCTCGACGGGACGGTCCTCAAAGAGTTCGCCTTCGAAGAAGGCTGGAAGGACACCTGCTACAACAGCGGCAGCGACTACGTTTCGCTCTTCTACGTCGATGCGACGAAAGCCGCAGCTGACGAGTGATGACGAGCCGGGGCCACCACCGCTTCCTTCTCAAGGCGCTGGGCTTCGGCCTGGTGGTGGTGGCCCTGATCCAAGTTCTAAGACCGGCCGGCGCCGAGGCAGAGCCTCCGCCGGCCGGTGCCGTGTCGGCGAATGTCCGCGCGGCGACCCCCGCGTCCGCAACCCGGAGCCCGGAAACCCGCCTTAGCGCACGGTCCGCCGCCCCGGTGATTGCGGCGACGCTTCCTGCGGTGCCGAGCCGCGACGGATCCCCGACCCTCGACACCGCCTGCCACGTCGCCACCGATTGCGCGTTGACCGCCGACGACTGCCCGATTGCCGTCCGCCGCGACGCGCTCGCAGCCGCACGCAGGGTCGCTGCGACAACCGCTGGCGACGCGGCATGCGAGAACGCCTCACTCGCTTGGCACGACAAGCCCGCTGAAGCAACCCTGAAAGCGAGCTGTCGCGGCGGCGCTTGCATCACGGTGCGAAGTGAGATGTTCCGCCGCGAACGGACGGGAAGCGCTGAGTTGCAGGCGGCACGTGGCGAAGCCGCGAAGGCCGGAGCCAACGCCCGACGCGGCGCAAAGGCTCGCGCTAAGCCGCCCACGCCTACGGCCTCTGCGCCGACACCACCGTAAACTCCCGCTTCGGCTCTCGCTCGCGAAACCCGGGCCGCCAAGGCCCGCGTACCGCATGCCCGGCCACCAACCAGATCAACACGCCCGCCAAAGCCGCATTGACCCACGCGACGAACGTGTCGTCCGCGAGCCGCGTCGTCACGAACTCCACCGCCACGTAGCCGAGCGCCGTCGACGCCGCAATCGCGAAGAGGCCGAGCATCGCTACGCCGCGGCCGAACGCGGCCAAGAGTAGCGCCCAGGCGGCGAGCCCGAGCGTCACGCGATCGAGGAGGACCAGAGGCGCGAAGACACGCGTCGCCGATGCCTCGCCGAAGCTGAAGAGCATGGCGCCGTCCAGGAACGAGTGCAGGGTCGCCCCGCCGATGCCGACGGCCAGGAGCCAGGTGCCGAACGGGGCGTCGCCCCGCAAGCGGGTCGCCAGGAAGGCCACGGCTGCGCCAGCGCCCAGCGCCAAGGCCGCAGACCAGCCCAGGGCCTTCGACACGGCTGGAACGACCCCGACGATCATCGACAGGGCCAAAAGCGCGTATACGAGCCGGGGCAGGTGCAGTTTCCCTGCGCCTTGCTCCGTGCCGCCGTGGCCGAGACGCGCCAGGGCCGCCGCCGCCAAGGGGGCCGCCATCGTCATGCAAATTGCTAAGATTAATAGAAGAATTGCCTGATGCCTCGGGCCCGACCCGCGAATTTTTGCGGCTGCGGGCGGACCATACCCCGGCCCTAGGCAATTGTAAATTAGTTGCGATTGGCGGAGGTCACGGCGGCTCGGCGCTCAGCCCTCACCAAACCCAAAGTAGATGTTCTGCTCGTTCCCGTCGAAAGGCCCTTTCACCAGGCCCTTGTCGACGAGAAACTTCTTGATCGCATGGCGCGCGTACCGAATCTCGTACCGGCGCAGGATCTCGTAACAACCGAACATCATCTGCTCGGCCGTCTGAATCCGGCTTCCCGGCTTGAACGCCAACGCGCCCTTCAAGAGCTTCACCACCATCGACTTCAGCTGCTTGTCTGCGATCGGCAGCGAGTCGAAGTCGATCTTTTTCATCGCGGTCAGAACCTTCTTCCGCTCGGTCGACGCGATCACGGCCTTCTTCTGCGCGATCATCTCGAACAGGATCAGGCCAGCGCAGTAGATGTCGGTCTGCGGACAGATCGACGCCTCGCTGATGTGCTCGGGCGAGTAATACCCGGGCGTGCCGATCATGTAGTTCTTGTAGTCCTCGACTTCCATCTGGCACGACAGGCCGAAGTCGGTGACCATGACGCGGCCCGACTGGTCGAGCAGGAAATTCGCGGCTGAAAGATCCGAATGCACGGTGTCGTGCAGATGCAGATGGTCGACGCCCTTCATCATGTCGATGATGATCGACAGCGCTACGAGCGGCGGCATCGGGCACACCTGCTTCATGAACGCGTGACCGGACCAGCCGTCGATGAACTCGGTCACGAGATAGCAGTTCGGCGGCTCGAAGTGCGCGTCGATGAACTCGACGATGTGCTTGTGATGCATCCCGGCCATGATCAGGAGCTCACGATGGAAGATGCCGAGGAACTTGCGGTTGTTGGCGTACTTGTCGTGCAAGACCTTGATCGCGACCGTCTTCCCGGTGCGCTCGTCGATGCCGCGGAACACGCGCCCGAGCCCGCCCACGCCGACCTCTTCGAGGACGCGGTAGAAGCCGAGCTTCGCGGGCATCGGTCTTTGCTGCGGTTGTACGGGTTGATTCATCGCCCAGACGTATCGGCCGAATCACCTTCCGCTTAAGCGGAAACCCCGGCTTCAGTGCCGCAAATATTTAATATTACTGAAGGAAAAGCGTCTGCGCTTCGGGGCAATAAGTCGCCAACCGCCCGTAGATCTCGGGCGCGAGCTCGTCGGCATAGTAGCCGACGATCCCGAGGATCCGGTTCAAGGTCTCGTAGTCGAAGCCGGTCGAGAGCACCTGGCACGAAAGCATGAGCTCGCCGCCCTCGCCGACGCCGAGCTTCACGAGCTGGAGGCGCGCGTTGAGCTGCAGGAGGTAAAGCGACATCTCCGGCCATCGCGAGCGATCGAGCGTGAGATCGATCAATGGCCGCACCTCGAAGGAGACGCAAGTCGACGAGAGCGAGATCGTCAAGGGATAAAGGCGCGTCTCGCCCTGGAATCCGGTGCACCAGGTGTCGTCACCCAAGGCCTCGAAGCTCCAGCCGTACTCGCGCAGATAGGTTTCCAGCAACTCCGGCGTGATGGATTCCATCCCGACTGGTTCCTCGTTTGGCGTCTGGTCTCGTGACTGGGTATATAGTTCGAGGCTAAATGGAAAATTCCGACTCGGCAACAGGATTGCGATGAAAATCGACGTTCACATGCATCTCGCCGGCACCGGTTGCTGCAACTCGGGCTGCTGGGTTTCGCCTAGTTTTCGGGCACGCTCCACTTTCCGCATGCTGAAGCTCATGCACGGCATCACGGACGAGGCGATGCGCACGACGATCGACACCGACTGGGCCGAGCGGATCGCCACCCTCGTGCGCGGGTCCCAAGTGGACAAGGGCGTGGCGCTCGGCTTTGACGGCGTCTACGACCACGAGCGCGGCGAGTTCGACGAGGCCGCATCGCAGCTGATCGTGCCGCCGGAATGGGTGTTCGCTATGTGCAAAAAGCATCCGGAGCTTCTCCCCGGCCCGTCGATCAATCCGCATCGCAAGGACGCCGTCGAGCGTCTCGAATACTGCATCGAGCACGGCGCCGTTCTCATCAAGTGGTTGCCCGCGGCGCAGGGCATCGACCCGGCGAGCGACCGCATCAAGGAGTTTTACCGCGTCGCCGCGCGGGCGAAGATCCCGCTCTTGATCCACATGGGCGGCGAGCGCACGTTCAAGACGGTGACGGCGGAGTACAACAACGTCGAGCGCCTCGTGCAGCCGCTAGAGGCCGGCGTCAAGGTGATCTGCGCCCACACGGCGACCCGCATCCTCGGCACGAGCGAGCCGGATCAAATCCCGAAGCTGAAAGAGCTGCTGAAGCGGTATCCGCACCTCTTCGTCGACAACTCCGGCATCTGCAACCCGTCACGGTTCTCGCACTTGCCGGCGCTCGCCAAGGACGAGCTGATCGAGGAGCGCACGCTCTTCGGCAGCGACTGGCCGGTGCCGACCAACTCTTTCTACTACGTGCGCCAGCTCGGGGCCCGGAAGGTGTTCGCCTTGGAGCGGACGAAGAACACGATCGATCGGGACATGGAGATCAAGCGGGCCTTCGGCTACTCCGAGGCCTCGCTCACGCGCGCGACCTCGGTGCTCGCCAATCTCGATCGCTGGAGCGCGCCCTAAAACTTCAGCTCATCGATCTCCGCAATCACGTCCTCTTCCGAAGTCGACTTCTTCAACTCCGTCACCAAAAGCCCGACCTTCGGCGTCATCTTCCGCCGCGCGCCCTCGATGTACGCGATCTGGACCCAAAGGGGATGTCGCGCGAGACCCTGCGCCAAGAGCTCGGTGCTCTTCGGTACGTATTGCTCGAGCACCTGCTGCGCCAGCTCGGCCAAGGCGACGTTGCGCGACACGGCGTAGACGAAGAGGTGGTCGACGCCCGGCGCGCCGATGTCGGCGGGGAAGCGGAGCATGTGCTTCAAGATCGCGATCACCGCGTAGACGTTGACGCTGCCGAGCGTCAGCTGGCGCAGCTCCTCCGCGTTCGCCTGCGCGAGGTAAGGCAGGAAATCCACCGAGGCGCGGTCCGCGTCGAGGCCGATCATGGCTTGCGCAAACTCCTCGTCGCCGCGCATCATCAGGCCGCGGCGCACCATGGTGTAGGCGCTCGTCAGCCGGTTCGAGGCGACCGCGTTCGCCATCTGCGGCAGCATGATCGTGTCCTCGTCGTTCTCCTTCAGGGCGCGCGTCAGGATCTGGTCCAGCATCGCCGCGACGGCTGGAGACGGCTTCACCGCCGCAATCTGCCAGCCGAGCTGCGCCGCGAGCGGGCGACCGGAGCCGATCATCTTCTCGAGCATCTCCACCGGCGGCTGCTCCGGGGTCATCATGTACAGCGCGGTCGCGTTCATCAGCTGATGATTCTGCGAGTCCTCGATGCCTTCGAGGATCGCCGTGCGGACGATCGGCGCCGCCTTGGCGAACTCCTTCCGCTTGCGCAGGAGCTTGCGCACGTCGGTCATCGTGTCGCCGCCGTAGTCGACCGCAGCCTTCAGGGCGTCGTCGAGCTTCATCGTCGAGGTGATGCGCGGCGGCGGCGGCATCGGCTCCTGCACGTCTTTGCCGTCCTTGGCGCAGCCGGCGGTCAAGACCGCGACGAGGAGCCCGAGGGCGAGGAAGGGGTGAGCCGACGATTTCATGCGTTCTCCTTGCCGAGCGTCACGGTCCGGGCGTCGCCGCCTGGCCCGAGCAACTCGACGATCATGGTTCCGGAGGAGTCTGACGATTGACGACATCGTATCAAGGATACGGGCTGTGCGAGAACGAGGCGCAGCCATCCCGCCACCTCGATCCTTCGCGGGGGTAAATCCCAACTATCCGGATTTTCATAAGAAACGCCCAAGGCCTTGGCGAAGCCCGCCAGCCATCGGCCCGGGCTCTCGATGGCCACCTGCCCAGAGCCCTTGGCCTCTGCGGCCGCCAGCGCCTTGATCGACGTACGCAGCATGTTGCGCTGCTTCTGGACCATGAGGAGCGCCCAGGCTAGAGCGACGGCACCCAGCGCCGAGCCCACATGAAAAAAGCCGTTCATGCCGTCCACGGGCGCCACCGAAAATGCGTGAGAAAATCTACGGTTTCCCATATCACACTCAGACAATGGAGCCCAAGACCCCCACCCCCGAAGACCTCGACGCGGTCCGCCTCGTCGCCACCGCCGCCGAAGCGCCGGAAGCCTTGGCGGCGCCTGCAAAGGCGCTGTTCGACGCCGCGCATGCGCAGGGCGCGGACTTGGCCCTCGTCATCGTCCCGGACGCCGCCAACCAGCGGCGAGCGCTGACGAAGCGTCGCCACGACCTGAAGGCTGCCGGCCGCACCTTGGGTCTTGCGATCCAAGCGCTGGAGAGCGGCTACCGCTTCGACGACGACAAAGCCCGCGCCAAGATCGACGCGATCGCCAAGGCCGTCCAGGTCCTCACCCGCGAGACGGATCTCGTGCTGCGGGCGCTGGAAGCCGCCGAAAAACCCTAAGACGCGAGACCACCGATGCATCCGAGCTCCATGACGGCCTACGGTTTCGGCGAACAGGCCGACGGCCCCCTCACCTACTCCTGCGAGATCCGCTCGCTGAACTCGCGCTACCTCGAGGTCTCGGTCCGCCTGCCGCGCCACCTCATGCCGCTCGAGACCGAGCTCGTGAACCACGTGAAGACGAAGCTCCGTCGCGGCAAGGTCGACATCTTCATCGACTGCAACAAGGCGGGCGCGACGCGCGACCTCCCGTCGCTCGACCACGAGGTCTTGACGCATTACGCCAAGCTCCTCGGCGAGGCGTCGATCGCCTTGCGCAAGACGAGCGGTGCCGAGCTTGGCCAGGTGCAAACGAGCTTGAACCTCGGCCACCTTTTGAGCATGGAAGGCGTTCTCGCCACCGGGGACGGCCGGAAGGCGCGGGGGCAAGACGCCGCCGAGGGGCACCGCGTGCCCCTCTTCAAGGCTCTGGACGCGGCTTTGACCGCCGCCATCCAGGCCCGCAAAAAGGAAGGCGAGTCGCTCGAGGTTGCGCTCCTCGAGCTCCTGTCGCAAATGGAGACCGGCCGCAACGCCGTCGCCGCCAAGCACGACGCCATCATGGTGCACCTCCACAAGACCTACGTGAAACGGCTCGAGAGCTTCCTCGCGACCCTCGCCAAGGCCGGGCAGCCGACCGTCTCCCTTCCCCCCGAGGAGCGGATTCTGGCCGAGGTCGCGGTCTTGGCCGACAAGTGCGACATCGACGAAGAGCTGACGCGGCTCGCCACGCACCTCGCGGAGTTCAAGCGGCTCATGACCTCCGAGGAGGCCTCGGGACGCAAGCTCGACTTTCTCTGCCAGGAAATGCACCGCGAGGTAAACACGATGTCCAACAAGCTCGTGCAGACCGAGGTCGCCCAGCACACCATCGAAATGAAACAGACGGTGGAAAGGATCCGCCAACAAGTGCAGAATATTGAATAGATGGCTCAATCCGCGGACACCAAATACACGAAGACCGAAGATCGCGTCTTCGTCGTCTCGGCCCCCTCCGGAACGGGCAAGACGACGTTGAATCGCCGCCTCGTCACCGAGCACGCCGACAAAATCCAGATGTCGGTCTCCTTCACCGCGCGCCCGATGCGCCCCGGCGAGACCGAGGGCGTGCATTATCACCACACGACCGCCGACGACTTCAAGGCGCGCATCGCCAAGGGCGAGATGCTCGAGTACGCCGAGGTCTTCGGCAACTTCTACGGCACAAGCCTCGCGGAGCTAGAGCGCATCCGCCGTCTGGGCCGCACGCCGCTGCTGGAGATCGACGTCCAAGGTTGGTCCCAGGCGAAGGCGAAGCTCACGAACGCCGTCTCGATCTTCATCCTCCCGCCCTCGATCGAATCCCTCTGGAAACGCCTGGAGAAGCGAGGCACCGAGACCCTCGAGGTCCGCTGGCGGCGCCTGAACTCGGCCCGCAAAGAGATCCAGAACGGTCACATTTATGAGTGGTTCATCGTCAACAGGGCGGTTGACGAGGCCTACAATGAACTGGAAGCCATTATAATTAATGGGAAAAAAGGCAGCCTGGGCAACACCGAAGGCAAGGCCCTGTGCGCCGAGCTCCTGAAGGAGTTCGACGAAGCCCCCTGGCTCAAGAAACTTTCAGCCGAAATCGCCGAGAAGAAGAAGTGAAGCGGCCCGGAGCCGCCGGGGGTATTCTTCTCGCAGTATGAGCGACGACGCCGAAGCCAATTCTCCCACGCCGCCGCCGGCGCCGGAAAAAGAGCCGATCATCTGGCCGCATCCGGACGCGGTCTATGCCGACCTCGTGCGCATGCTGCAAGGCTACATGAAGGACGCGAACCTCGATCAGGTCGCGAAGGCGTATAAGTTCGCGGCGCACGCGCATCGCACGCAGCAGCGGAAATCAGGCGAGCCCTACATCAACCACCCGCTCGCCGTGGCGCAGATCCTGACGACGCTCCGTCTCGACATGGCCTCCGTCGTCGCTGCCATCCTCCACGACACGGTCGAGGACACCGAGGCCACGCTGGAGGACATCGAGCGCGAGTTCGGCGCCTCGGTGAAGGACTTGGTCGACGGCCTCACCAAGATCTCGAAGATCAAGTTCCGGTCGACCCAGGAGCGCCTCGCGGAGAACTTCCGCAAGATGGTCCTCGCCATGTCGAACGACCTGCGCGTCATCCTGATCAAGCTCTGCGACCGCCTGCACAACATGCGCACCCTCGACAACCTGGCCCTGCCGAAACGCCAGCGCATCGCCGAGGAGACGATCGAGATTTACGCCCCGCTCGCCAACCGCTTGGGCCTTTACTCGATCAAGAGCGATCTCGAAGACATGTGCATGAAGCACCTGAAGAACGACCTCTACAAGGACATCGCCAAGAAGGTCGCGGCGAAGAAGCGCGAGCGCGAGACCTACATCTCCGACGTGCGCGAGGTCGTGCAGTCGGAGCTCGAGAAGTACGGTTTCCAAAACCTCGTGGTCACCGGACGGCCCAAGCACTTCTACTCGATCTACAAGAAGATGGTGGACCGGAACCTCCAGTTCGAGGACATCCACGATCTCTTCGCGTTCCGCATCATCGTCGACAGCGTCAAGGACTGCTATGAGGCCTTGGGCGTCGTGCATGCCATGTGGAAACCGATGCCGGGGCGCTTCAAGGACTACATCGCCATGCCCAAGGCGAACATGTACCAGTCCCTGCACACGACCGTCATCCGCCCGAACGGCGAGCCCTGCGAGATTCAGATCCGCACGCACGAGATGAACGCGACCTGCGAGCTCGGCGTCGCCGCGCACTGGGCCTACAAGGAGCGCTTCGGCGCCGGCAGCGGCGGGCCGCAGGGCGAGCCGAAGAACGCGACCGACCTGAAGAAGTTCTCCTGGCTGCGCCAGATTATGGAATGGCAGAACGAGCTCAAGGATCCGGACGAGTTCCTCGAGGCCGTGAAGGTCGACCTCTTCGAAGAGGAGATCTTCGTCTTCACGCCGAAGGGCGACGTCATCCAGCTGCCGATCGGCGCCACGGCGCTCGACTTCGCTTTCAACGTTCACACGAAGATCGGCCTCAGCACGGTCGGCGCCAAGGTCAACGGCCGCATCATTCCGCTGAAGAAGGTGCTGAAATCCGGCGACATCGTCGAGATCCTCACCAATCCGAACCAGAAACCCGGCAAAGACTGGCTCAACTTCGTCACCACCTCGAAGGCGCGCAACAAGATCCGCTCGCAGCTCCGCTCGGAGCAGCGCGACAGGAGCCGCATCCTCGGCAAGGACATGTTCGAGCAGGAGCTCTCGAACTTAGGCGTCGACTACGAAAAGGCGCTCAAGAACGGCGAGCTCGAGAATCTGCCGAAGCTCGCGAAAGAGTCGCACATCGACGACGTCCTGATCGCCATCGGCTACGGCAAGGTCAATCCGCGCGAGCTGGCTCACCGCGCCTTCCCGAACAAGGTCCCGAAGTCCTTGCCGCCGGCGCACGGCAGCGGCAACGTCGTCCCGATGGACTCGCGTAGCGCCTCAGGCGCGACGAACGGCGTGCGCCCTTCGACCAACAAATCGAGCCCCGCCGACCAGAATCAGCAGCAAGGCAACAAGAGCACGGTCGCCAGCGGCATCCTGGTCAACGGGATCGAGAACGTCTTGATCAACTTCGGCCGCTGCTGCCACCCGCTGCCGGGTGAGGACGTGGTCGGCTTCATCACGCGCGGTCGGGGCGTCACGGTCCACCGGTCCAGCTGCGCCCGCGCGCTCGACATGGACCCGGCGCGGCGCGTCGACGTCCACTGGGCGGAGAACGCCCACGACCAAAGCGGTGCGCACGCCGCCTTTCTCCGCGTCACCGCCCACGACAAGCCCGGGGTGCTCGCCGAGGTCACGAGCGCGATCTCGGCCTGCGGCGCGAACATTCAACGAGCGCAGATCCGCGTGACGCCCGAGCTGATCGGGCTCCTGGAGTTCGAGATGACCTTGCAGAGTCTGGGACAGCTGCAGGCCGTGATCAGGAAGGTCGAGTCGATTCCATTCGTCGTCAAGGTCGAGCGGATGTCGACGCATCGGATCACGAAGCGGTAAGAGCCGGGACGGTCCTGCAATTGTCCGCCTTGCGATCATCGGTGAAAGTTTCGCTATGATCTCAAGGAGTGACGACGATGCGGGTGACGCGCCGCGGCGACTTCTACCTCGCCACCCGGATCACCGGGCCGCGGCACAATTTACTCGCGCTCCGCTTCGCCGCCGAAGGGGAGCTCGTCGCGCGTCCGCTCGTCACCGACAGGTCGCCAACGGGCGATGGCGAGCTCGACGAATCGACCCTCGTCGTCGCGGCTCTTGCCGGCGTCGCCGCGGGCAACCTCGAACTGCGTACGGACTACGTCGTGGCCGCGCTCGAATATCGGCGCGACGACACGCGACCGGAATCGATCTACACGGACTTGGCCATAGAGATCGTTCGCAGGATCGCAGGCTAGCGCTTCGAGGATTTCCAAATGTAGGAAGTCCCGAGCGCACACGGCACGCCGAGGTGCCCGTCGCAGCACTCCGCGACGATGTGCCCTCGGAACGCGCCTTTCTTCACCAACTCGCAGGTCCCCGTCGCTGCCGGGACGAAGACCTTCACCGTCGCCCCTTTCTTCACGGCCTTCGCGTCCGCTTTCGCGACCGTCCCGCTCACCAGAAATCCGCGGTAAGCCTCGAACGGCCCGCGCGCGAGCGTCTTCTCCAGCTCGGTCTTCGGCTGGGTCGCCTCGACGTGCTTCGCCACGAGATCCTCGACGTCGACCGCAGCGCAGCGCGCGCTCTCGAGGACGACGTTCGCCTCGACCGTTGACTGGCAGTCGGCGAAAGCCGTCGAGGTGGCGCCAAGTAAGATCGCGCCGAGCCAGAATCGCATGCGCGTCCCCTATAAAAAGCGTTAATGATTTCCACCAAATACCTTAGCCGACGCCGGCCCCCTCGGGTCAAGAGCGCGAAGCGACCGATCTTGGGGTAAGGTAGGAGAACCTTGTGCTTTTGTGGGGGTGATTCTCATGCGTGCGATGCGTACGTTGATCGCGGTATTGGTTTCCTGCAGCGCCGTCCCCGCCTTCGGCTTCGGCAAGCCGGAGAACTCGAAGGTCGAGTCCAGCGCCAAGCTCGACGGCGCCAACGTTCAATTGACCTTCAAAGTTCTGGCGAACGAAGGCCACGTCGTCACCCTCGATGCGCCGTGGAAGCTGACGCTGAAGACCCACGACGGCCTGACTTTCGCGCAGGCAGCCTTCAGCAAGAAGGACATGAAGGAAGAGCTGCCGGGCTGGATCGTGGCGTCGACCGCCGCGTCGAAAGCCACGGGCGACGTGAGCTGGGAGCTGGCCGCCTTCATCTGCACGAAAGACAAGACCTCGTGCTACCGCGAGGTCCACGAAGGCAAGACGAACTGGCAGACCGCGGAGACGAAGACGAAGTGACCTGGGAATCCTTGAAGGACGCCCTGCCGCGCCTCGCGGCCGGGACGCCGCCCCCGCCTTGGGCCGGCATGTTCGGCGCCAGCCCGCGGCCCGAAGAGTGCGATCTGATCCTCGTGCCCGTGCCCTGGGATGCGACCGTGTCCTACGGCGGCGGGACGGCGAAGGCGCCCGAGGCGATGATCACCGCGAGCCATCAGATGGATCTCGAGGATCCCTTCTTCGACCGCCCGTACCGCGCCGGCATCACCATGCTGCCGCTCGACGCGGAGCTCGAAGCCGAGTCGGACGCCGCCCGCGTGAAGGCCTTGCGCGTCATCGAGAACGACGGCCCCGTCGACGCGGACGATCGCGACCTCGCCTTCGTCAATGCGGCGAGCGTGCGCGTCAACGACCGCGTCGAAAGCCTGGCGCGCGAGCAGCTCGAAGCGAAACGCCTCGTCGGCGTCGTCGGGGGCGACCACTCCTCCCCGCTGGGCCTGATCCGCGCGCTCGGCGCGCAGCATCCGGACGGCTTCGGCATCCTCCACGTCGACGCGCACTACGATCTACGCCAAGCGTACGAGGGCTTCGTCCATTCGCACGCCTCGATCATGTACAACACGATGACCACGGTGCCCGCGGTGAAAGCGCTCGTGCAGGTCGGGATTCGCGATTACTCGGCAGCGGAGACGGCGTTCGCGCGCTCGCTCGGCGATCGCGGGAAACAGTTCCTCGCGAACACCATCGCGCGGCGCAAGGCCAAAGGCGAAAGCTGGGATGCAATCGTGAAAGACATCCTGCGGCCGCTGCCGGCGAAGGTTTACGTCTCCTTCGACATCGACGGTCTCGAGCCGAGCTCGTGCCCGTCGACGGGCACGCCGGTTCCCGGCGGCTTGAGCTACGAGGAAGGCATCTTCCTGATCGAGGAGCTGGCGGCGAGCGGCCGCACGATCGTCGGCTTCGATTTGTGCGAGGTCGCGCCCGATCCGGACGGAGACGAGTGGGATCTCAACGTCGGGGCGCGGGTGCTCTACAAGCTTTGCGGGGCGACGCTGCACAGCAACGGGAAACTGCTGTAAATCTGTCGCTCTTGACTGGCCGGTCAGCCAGGTGGTAGGTCTCATCCGGACAAAACGGAGGGATTTCATATGCTTATGTCAATTCGGCGGACCACGCCGGTCCTTTTACTGACTCTAGCAAGCTGCGGAACCAAGACCGCCAACCAAGCCGAGATCTCGAAACCTGAGGTCATCTACGGTGACGACGACCGCAGAGACCTCTTCGAAGCCGATGCCTCGCCGATCGGCCGCGAGCTCGCGCGCTCGACCGTCGCGCTCGTCAAGAAGGCGGACCTCGCCTCGGCGCCGAACGGCGGCATGAAGCTTCCGACGGAGACCTTCGGCACGGCCTACGGCCTTTGCGACGACGAGCCCTACCGCGATCAGCCGAACCCTGCCTTCTGCTCCGGGTTCCTCGTCGCGCCCGACCTGATCGCGACCGCAGGTCACTGCGTTACGTCGCAGGCGGACTGCGACGGCCTGGCATTTGTCTTCGACTTCGCCTACGACTCGCGCGGCGCCGATCCGACGGCCGTGAACGCGTCCAACGTCTTCTCGTGTCAGTCGATCGTTGCGACTCAGGCGCCCGGCGACGGCGCCGACTTTGCGGTCGTGAAGCTCGATCGCGCCGTCACCGGCCGCACGCCGGTGAAGATCCGGCGCGACGGCAAGATTGCCGACGGCGCGCCCGTCGTCGTCGTCGGCCATCCCGCTGGGCTCCCGACCAAGATCGCGGGCGGCGCCAAGGTGCGCGCCAACGCCAATGACGGCTTTTTCGTGGCCAATCTCGATACTTACGGCGGCAACTCCGGCTCCGCCGTCTTCAACGCCACGACCAAGGAAGTCGAGGGCATCCTCGTGCGCGGCGAGCAAGATTTCACGACGCGCGGCAGCTGCACGGTCTCGAAACGCTGCGCGGCGGACGAATGCCGCGGCGAGGACGTGACGCGGGCGACCGCTTTCGCGCAGCACGTTCCCGGCGGCGGCACCACCGATCCGGAGCCGGAGCCGTCCGACGAGATCGTGAAGACGCACGCTGCGGAAGGCCTCGCGCTCGCGATTCCCGACAACAGGTCGACTGGCGCAGCACAGACCCTCAACGTGACGCAGGACGGCGCGATCACCGCCGTAAAGGTCGAGATCAAGATCAAACATCCATACGTCGGCGACCTCGAGGTCTACCTGGATCATCCCGACGGCTCGTACGTCGCCCTACACCGACGCAGCGGCGGCAGCGCCGACGATTTGGCGCAGACCTACGCCGACGCCGCGGACGGTGGCGCGACGGTGCTCACCGCGCTAGGAACGCTGAAAGGCAAAGCCGCCGGCGGCGTTTGGAAAGTCTTCGTCAGAGACCGCGCTGCGCGCGACGTCGGAACGCTACGCAGCGTTAAATTGACGCTGAAATCGCAGCTTCCGGCACGCTGAGCCACGCTGGCGCATTGGCAGACGGAAAGGTGTTCCGTATGTTGCGAGCGCTCCCAGAACACTCGCACCATGGGGAATCCACATGCAAGGTCTCGTCAAGATCGTCCGACTCCTGTCCCTCGTCTCGAGCCTGTTTCTCATCACCGGCGGCACGGCTTATGCCGACGGGTGCGAGGACCAGGCCCAACGCGCGTACGACTCCGCTCTGCGCGAATGCCGCAACGGCGGCGACGAATGCCGTCGCGACGCCGACTGCAGCTTCGGCCAGGAATGCGTCAGCGGCCAATGCCGCGACGCCGACCCGGTCAACTGCATCCCGAACTGCACGTCCCGCTGGAGCGACGGCAGCTGCCGCGAATACGGCTCGGACTTCTGCGGCCGCGACCCATCCTGCGTCTCGCACTGCACGTCTCGTTGGAGCGACGGCAGCTGTCGCGAGTACTCGAGTGATTTCTGCGGCGAGGGCAGCGTTTCGTGCACGATGAACTGTACGTCGCGGTGGAGTGACGGGAGTTGTCGGGAGTATGGGGCGGATATTTGTAACTGAGTTTTGTTGATCGGTTGGGTAGGCAGGAAAACGCCTACCCCGCCAACCCCGGCCCCACGATCGCCAACAACCTCTCCAACTCGTCCCGCGTCGGCTCGTCCGGCATCCGCCCCACGATCGCCGCCGCCAAGGTCTCCGGCCGCGTCGCCATCGCGGCCGCGAACTCGCGCAAGGTCGGGCCGTCCTGCGAGAACGCTTCGCGAACCAATAAGGCCGCGGTGTCCGGGTCGAGGCGCATGCACTCGTGAAAGCGCCCGTGGCGGTGGCAGTCGTCGGGCGAGGTTCCCGCGGTCGTCGCGCGACTCATGAGCTCCGACGTCGTCTGGAGCGAGGCGCGGACCGAAATCTCGATCAAGGCTTCGCCGAAACCACGCGCCATGACCGGCGTGGCGTAACCTAGGGCGTAAAGGGCAATGAGGAGGCTCGTCGTGTTCATAGGCTTTGAGAAGCAAAGCCTGGGCCCCGCAAGCCTCCCAGTAATGTCAGGCACTTATGCCGTCTCCTCGCGGAGCTGGCGCGTTTCTACCGTGTCCTTCCGGTCACGGACGTGACCCCGAAGAGGCCCGAGCTGGCTCAGCGGCCGAGCGGGGCTTTGGCGTCTTCATCCATGGCGTAGGGCCCGATCATGAGCTCGGTCGGGACCTCGTCCTCGGGCGCCTGCACCCAAGCCGAGACGGTGTCGCTGACGAAGGCGAGATCGCGCGAGACCGTGCGCAGGCGGTCGAGCAGCTCGAGCGCGTCGCGCTCGGCCTGCGCCAGACCTTCTTCCGGTAGCGGGTCGGCCGCGACGCTCGGCGCCGCATCGCCGAGAAGGCGCTCGGTGTAGGTCGCGGACTTCGATTCGGTCGCTGGAACCGTGACGTCGATCGGCGCGGTCGCGAACAAGGCCGTCAGGCGCTTCAGATCGGCGAGATCCTCCTCCCCCGCGAGGCCCAGCTGCTCCTTCACCTCGGGACGCTCCAGGTCCTCGGCGAGGCGGCGCGTGGCGCGCACGAGCTCGGCGAAGCGCTCGCGGCCCGTGGCCAGCTCGGTCTCGAGGACGGGCTTCTCGGCTTCGGTCAGGAGCTGGTCGTAGAGCTTGAACGAGCTCTCGAGGAACTGCTGGCCTTTGGACTCGACGTCCATGACGTCACGGGTCAGGAGGGTGCGCCAGGCGTCCGGCTCAAGGTCCGCCGAGGCCTCGGCAATGGCGGCCTCCTCCTCTGGCTCGGATGCCTCGACGAGCGGCTCGACGCCGGAGCTGATGCAGCCGGTGAGGCCGAGAAAAAGGCTCAGAGCGAGGCTTGCGGTCGCGGTCCGGATCATGGGCGGGGCTCCAGGCTGTGGAAAGATTCATCATAACGTCCAAATCCGCGAGTCCGTCAAGGAATTGCGCTAAAATGGGGACACTCGGACTATGGCGGAGGAGATCGCGGTGGTGGACTGTGTAAGGCGCGTAGGCCTCGCGGCGCAGCTGATGCTGGCGTCGTGCTTGGCCACAGTTTCGGCGGCGCAAGGACAGGATGAGAAAAAGCCCGTGGCGCCGGTGACCCGGGCTGCACCGGCTTCGGCTGCACCGGCTCCGGCTGCACCGGCTCCGGCGACGGCGGCTCCCGCAGCGACCGAAGGCGCCGACGCGACCCCGGCAACCGCGCCGGCGGTGAAGAAGAAGGCGCCGCCGAAGAAGAAGCCGGCGGCCAAGAAAGTCGAAGTGAAGAAGGAAGAGGAGGACGCGGGGCATCGGGGCACTCTGGGCCTCGCCTTGAAGGGCGGCATCGCCGCCTTCTCCGGCGACTTCTCCAACGACAAGCAGCAAAGCGCTTTCGGGCTCATGATGATGGGCTTCCCTGACGACGACTCGCGCCTGAAGCCGAAGGCGGGACTGGCCGACCGCTACTTGCTCGGCTTCGAGGTTCGCACGCTCGTCGACCTCGAATTCACCGGCGCAAAGCAGGACGGGAGCTTCCTCCTGGTCGCCGAGGGCGAGAAGGCCGAGGTCACCCTGATCGCGGTCGATGCCCTCTTTTGCGCGCTCGCCGACCTTCCGGTGCAGCTTTGTCCCTACCTCGGGTTCGGCCACATGCTCGTCAACGACGGCGGCGACTTCGACGCGACTTTCGGCGTCCTACCTTACGGGGTCGTCATTCCATACAAGAACGACACGCTCTTCGGAACCGTGGGACTCCTCGCCGGCGTGCAGCTGCAGTTCTATAGCGTGACGCGAACCGTCCTCGGTGAGACGGCCAGGGCCGACGTCGGCTCGCTCGACGTCTTTGCCGGAGTGATCTTCTGATGCAACCGGGTCAACAGGCACCGCAAGGTCAGCAAGGACAGCCGCAGCAACGTAAGCCCACCGGCAAGTCGCAGCGCCGGATGATGAACTTTCTTTTGCAGCCGTTGCTGCAAATGCGGATCGGCATCCTGACGACCGGCGCGAGCCTGATCTTCGTCGTCGGCATCGGCTGGTACGCGTACCATAAGCTCGTCGCATTCAGCGACGTCGTCGCGACCCTGACCTCGGCCGACTCTGACGTCAAAGCTCTGATGGCAGACTACCTCGCCTCGGTCGGCATGACCGGCGCCATCGGCTCCGCCGTCTTCGTCGTGATCAACCTCGGGCTCTCGATCTACATGACGCACAAGATGGTCGGCCCGACCATCGCCTTTCGGCGCCACATCCGAAGCCTCGCCGACTACAATTTCAGCGCCAAGACCAAGCTGCGCGAAGGCGACGCGTTCGTCGAGGTCGCCGATGAGTTGAATCGGCTTTCGGATCGGTTGACGGAGATGGTGCGGAAGACGCTTTAGGAAGCTTGGCCTCGGCCCGCCGGCGCGCTACTCGCCGCCACCACCGAGCACCGCGGCCGCCGGATTCCCACCGATCAAGAGCACGCGCAAGACGTCGCCGACGTCGAGCTCGCCGCTCGTCGGCCCGCCTTTGCCCGCGACCGGCTTCTTCTTCGTCGTGACCAAAGCCGCCAAGTTCTCTTGATCCAAAGGCTCGAAACCCGACGGGAAGCCGAGCTCCTTCGCCGCGATCTCGCCTTCTTTCACCGAGCTCGTCGCGAGCGTGACGGTGCGCGAGATCGGCTTGCCGCTCACGTCCTTGCCGGAGACCGTCGTCGTCGCCGTCAGCGCGAGGCCGGGCATCTTCTTCAGATCGGCCTGGAGGGTCTTGAAGCTGTCCTTGCCGTTCGGCTGGCGGATCATCGTCATGCCGAGCTGGCGCCCAAAGGCCGTGCGCCACTTCACGGTGGGCGCGTTGCAGCTCTTCTCCTCATAGTCGAGCGTCGCGTCCTTCTTCTTGCGATCGACGAGGGAAAAGGACCGGTCGTAGTTCACACACTTCACGCCGGCGACGCTACCGACCGAGCCGGAAAGCTCGATCTCGGCATCGTCGATCGACAGGTTCGAGGCGATGCTGGCCGAGCCCGCGACGGCGCCGACGGCGTCGTGCGGCGCCAGGAAGAACTTCGTCGCGAAGTCGGCGGAGAGCTCTTGGCAGGCGCCTTTCTCCAGGCTCGCGAGCAAGTCCTTGTCCTTCACGTCGAGCTTGCGGACGTAGTCCAACTGCTCCTTGCCGAGCTTGCCGCAAACATAGAAGACGCGGCCGTTGAAGACGAAGTGGCGCGTCTCCCCCGCCTTCTTCACGTCGACGCGGAATTCCTTGTCGGTCACGCGCCAGTTGAGCTCGGCCGTGCCCGCCGTCGCTTTGTCGCCGGCGTGCAGGATCTTTTGCTGCACGGTAAAGCCGGCCTCGGCCGCGGACGCAAACGCGACGGCGCCAACGAGCGGCAACCAAGCCAGCGCCATGACTGGAGACGAGGGTCTCGTCATCGTCTGAAACCTCGCGGGAGTGTCGGGGAGTGCGTGCCTAGATTTTAACATGCGTGGGGCACGTGCGGGCGGCTGAGGCGGTCCTTCCTCGCTTGCCAACGGCAATCTTGGCAGTGACTGATATAACCATCTGGATATACGGGAAATTTATGCCTGACCGGTCGAAATTGCCTTCGCCCGTTCGGCAAGGCCAAGTGCTACGGCATGGAAGTGACGGTGTTGGATCAGCTTTTCCTTGCCGAAGCGCCGGACGAGCTCATGGTGCAGAGCCGGCAGTTTCGCGGTGCCGCCCGTACAGCACACCAGGTCGATCTGCGCGTTGGTGACCCCGGCCTTCTTGATCGTCTCGTCCATGCTGAAGGCAATGCGCTCGACGAGGTCGTGCGAAGCGCTCTTGAAGTCGGCCGCGAAGATCTCCTCCTCCAGGTCGATTCCCGGGTGTTGGAACCGGAAGGTGTCGGAGCTTTCGTCGGAAAGGCGGATCTTCGTCCGCTCGATCGCGCGGAACACCTTGTAGCCGAGATGCTCTTCGACCAAGACGAAGAGGCGGTCCATACGCTTCGCCGACTCCGCGTCGATCGACCACTTTTGGGCGTCCTTCAAAAGACCCAAGACGTCGTTTCGCGCCAGAAAGGAGACGTCGGCCGGATTGCACAGGCGGTTGATCAGATGCTGCGGGATCCTGAGCTCCACCGAGCCCATCGGCATTTTGTAGATGATCTCCGAGCCGAAATGCGGCGCGATCATGTTGCGCATGATGGAGCCGTCGAAGCGGTCGCCGGCGATCGGCACGCCGCCAATGGCGTAGACGTCCTTCTCCGCGAAGCCCGACTGCGACAGGCGCAGGACGGTGAAGTCCGAGGTGCCGCCGCCGAAGTCGGCGACGAGGACGGTCTTCGGCTCGGTGAGCCGATGACGAAACTCGTACGCGGCCGCGACCGGCTCGGGGCAGAACGCCACGCTCTTGAAGCCCGCGAGGCGCGCTGCAGCCTCGAGACGCCGCTCCGCCAGCTTGTCGGCCTCGCCGTCGAGCGAGAAGGCGGCCGGCCGCCCGAGGACGACGCTGGTCGATTCCTCGCCGAAGTGCGCGTCGGCGCGCGCCTTGAGTTCCCGCAGGAAGACGGCGACCAGCTCGGACAGGTTGAAGAAGCGCCCGTGCACGGCCGTGCCGTTGAACCCCGTCTCCGGCAGGTACTTCTTCACCGAGCGGAAGATCCGCCCCTCTGCCAACGCCTCGCCGTAAGCGTCGATCGCCCGCGCGCCGTAGTACCAGTTGCCGAGCGTCGGCGAGTACAGGACGCTCTTCAACACCGTCGGATCCTCGGCCAAGGGATCGACGGGAATCGGCGGCAGGACGACGCCGTCCTTCACCGCCGCGAGCAGCGAGTTGGACGTGCCGTAATCAATCGCGTACACGAGCTCGCTCACGTTCTTTTCCCCAGCTCGCGGCAGTCCATCCAGGAGACGCCGCTCCCCGCGAACCGGGCGATCAAAGCCGGAAGCGCCACGCGGGCCTTCGGGTGCACGTCGTGAAAAAGCGCGATCCCGCGCCGTTTCGTCAGGATCAGGGTCTCGACGCGGCGCGCGACGTCCTGCGCCTCGAGCTGCGGCGACCAATCCTGCGAATCGAGGTTCCACAGCACGTTGGTCCAGCCGCCGAAGCGAAGGTGCGCCAGGACCTCTCCGCTCCTCTGCCCGAAAGGCGGGCGAAAAAAGCGCGGCTCGATCACGCCCAGCAAGGAGAGCGCCGCCTTCCCCGCGTCGATCGATGCCCCCGCCGATTCGAGGCTGGTGTGCGGCACGTGCCGCGCCCCGTGCCAGCCGAGGCACATGCCTTCGTACCAGCTGCTCACCGCCTTCGCGCCGCTCTGCTCGACCCGCGGCGAGAGGTTGGCCCCGACCAGGAAGAAAAACCCGTTGAGCTTCTCGCGCCGAAGAAAGGCCGTAAGCTCCTCCGTCGCCGTCCCGGTCGCCGGGCCGTCGTCAAAACTCAGCAAAATCTGTTTATCGGCCAGCTCAGGACCAAGCAGCTCCGACGGGTCGAGCCGGACGATTTCGCTCGTGGTCTTCGCCGCGAGCGCTACGAGCCGAGCTTCTTCCTGCCCGTAAGCCGCATGGAACGCCGCGCTCGCCGCGCGCCACGCGGCGTAGCGCGGCGGCAAAGCCTGGATTTCCGCCCGCGCCGCCGCGAGCCCGGCGCAGAACCGCCGCTTTTCCCGCGCGCAGCTCGCCAGAGCGGCGGCGAAGGCGAGCTCGGCCGCGGTCGAAGGCGCGCCCATCGCGATCTCGGCGCGCGAGGCCTCGTCGAAGGCCGCAGGCGAGTCGAGCGCATCCGGCCACGGCGCCGCCATCTTCGCGAGCGGCGTCGCGGCGACGAGGAAACCGGCCAGCGCCGGAAGGGCGAGAAGGCGAAACCTTTGCATCCCGCAAGGATACCATGAAGGCTCCGGCCGCCGGGCGGCTCTCCGCGCTCAACCGCGCCGCAGCGTGAGCCCCAAGCCGGCGCCCGCGGGCCGCATGAGGATCGCCGAGTCCGTCGCCCAGGGATTTTCCTCCGTCACGCTCCCTTCCAGGAAAAACGGCGTGTCGAGATCGAAGTAGCGCACGAGCCCGGTGCCGCAGGCCAAATGCAGAGACGCCGTCATCGCGATCTCCGTCTCCAGCATGCCGCCGATCATGAGCTCGATCCCGCCCGCATGCGCCACGCGCATGATCTCGGCGGCGGCACGGACCCCCGACTTCATGATCTTGAGATTGACGATGCGCGCCGTTTTCTCCCGCACGGCGCGCTCGCAGTCGAAGACGGTGCGCACGGTCTCGTCGAGGCAGATCGGCACCGGCGTCGCCTGCGAGAGCCGCGCGTGCCCGTCCCAGTCGTCCTCGGGCAAAGGCTGCTCGAAGAAGGCCGGAATAGTCCCGTCCGCCGCCAGAAGCTCGAGCAGCCGCTTCGCGCCGCCGTAGCGATAGCCTTGATTGCCGTCGAGCGTGATCGTCGTGCCTCGGGGCACGGTCCGGACCAAGGCGCGGACGAGCTCGCGGTCGTTTTCGACCTCGCCCTTCACTTTGATCTTGATCGTGCGGAAACCGAAGCGCGCGAAGCCCCCCATGAAGGCGGAGACCGCGGCGGGCGCCATCAGCGGAAGGGTCAGATCGGTCTCGACCGAGCGCAGTTCGGCGGCGCCGAACAGGCGCGCGAAGCTCTGCCCCGACTGCCGCGCCCCGAGGTCGAGCAAGGCCGTCTCGCAGCCGACGCGCGCCGTCACCGAGCGCTTCGCGATCTCCCGCCCCGCCGCGTCGAGCCGCGCCAAGGCCGCCGTCACATCGAGCCCGACGAGCGCGGCGGCGAGCGCGTGCGCTTCAGCCGCCGCCGTCGCGGCGTCGTCATGCGTCAGCGACGGAAAAGGCGCGCACTCGCCGAGCCCGAAGCTTCCCGCCTCGTCCCACAATAAGACCAGAACGACCCGCGCGACGTCCAAGGTCTCGCGCGAGATCGCGAACGGCACGCGCACCGGCAACGCGCGCGGGATCACCTCGAACTTTACGATGCGGCGCGACATTCTCTTCGGGCGTCTTCCAAAAGGACCGCGCCCGTCTCGTCCACCAAAACGGGTGCGCGTGTCAGATCCATCATCGTGCGGAGATAGCCGTCGCCCTTGGGCAAAGGCGCCCCGGCCGCGTCGCAGAGCGAAGCGATGCGCCGGTGGGCTTCTCCGAGATGATAGAACGGAATGCGCGGAAACGCATGGTGGACCGAGTGGAAATTGAGGCCGTTGAAGAACTGGCTGGCCGCCAGGCTCGTCGAGACGTTGCGGCAGTTGTAGAGGCGGATCTCGACGAGGCTTCCTGCCCCGCCGTGCAGCCCGTAATGCTCCAGATGCGAGCGCAACTGCTGGAAAAAGCCGATGACGCGCTCGACCACCAGAAGGTAGAGGAGGTAGCGCCAGGTGACCCCGACCGTCACGATGACGCCGAGGGTCACCGCGAGGGCCAGGCCGATGCCGACGCCGTCCAAGATCATCATGCGTCGCACGCGCGGCTCCTCCCGCCACAGCTGAAAGCCGCGCACGACGTGTCGGAGAATCATGCCGAAGCCGCCGTAGACGAAGAGCGCCAAGGGCAAGTGCCAGCGGATCAAAAAGCGGCCGACCGGCGAGGCGGCACGCCAGGCCGCGACCGAGGGCGTCGGCCGCTCCGGATCCGCGAGGTCTTTGCCGTTCATCCGGTGATGCATCTTGTGCAGCTCAGAGTAGGTCCCGTGCGGCCAAAAGACGAAGTAACTGAGAAACCGCGGCGTGATCTCGTCGAACCAGAACCAGCCGGTGAGCGTGTGGTGGATCGCGTCGTGCGTCGTCATCATCACGGTGCTGTAGAACGTGCCCGTGAGTACCGCCATCGCCACGAAGCCGGCCAAGGGCTCCGTCCTGAAGGTCGCGACGAGAAGGCAGTTCAGGACGACCACGTTGAAAATCGTCCGCGCGAGCCCGCGCCCCGGCGTCACCTGCATGAGCCCGGTGACGGCGGCGTGGATGTCCTGCTGTTTCAACCGCGCGGCGCTCTTCACGGCTTCACGAGCTCCCAGCACACGTAGCGCGCGTGCTCGTGGAAGATCCGATGCGCGGCGGCTGCCTTCGCCACGTCTTGCCATTCCTGCCGCGAGATCGACGCCAAGGGCGCGTGCGAGCGCACGAGCATCGCGCGTCCCCACTTCCTGCGGCCGAGCCAGGCGAGGACGTCGAACTGCGCTTGCAAGGGCCGCGTCACCGCGCCGGACCAGTCGCGCTCGCTCGCGACCCGAAAGCCCGCCGCCGCCGCCGCCGCGCGGTATTCGCTCCGCGTCCAGAAGTCCCTGAATCCCCAAGTATCCTTGACGATCGTGGCAGCCGGGTCGCGCTGCGCTGCCTCACGCGCCGCCGTATTCTCCCAGGCGAAATCGACGACGACGAGCTTGCCTTCGGCCTTCAAGACGCGAAAGGCCTCCGCGAGAAACCGCGCGCGGTCGGGAAAATGGAAGGCCGCCTCGAGGCACAAAGCACGCTCCACCGATTCCGGCGCCGAAGGCAGAGCCTGTGCATCCCCGACCTGATAGCTCAAGCCGCGCGTCGCGCCGTACAAAGCGCGCGCCACCGCGACGCTTTCGGCCGCGAGATCGAGCCCGATCACCTCGGTCCCCGGACACGTCGCCGCGATCTGGTACGCCGCCCGCCCACGCCCACAGGCGATGTCGAGCACGCGATCCCCACGCTGCGGCGCCAAAATCGCCACCGCGCGGCGCACGAGCTCGAGCTGCGCGCCGGCGAGCCGGGTCGGGCTCGGGATCAGATTCAAGACGTTGAGCGGCCCGCGCCAGCGGAACCAGCCGAGATTGAGCAAAGCCGGTCCCCACCCCAAGGCGCGCAAAACACGCAGGGTGACGCTCTCGCCGCGATAGACGGATTCGAGCCGCTCGGCAGTGCTCATGGATTAAGGATAAGGGGGCTGGGGTGGTGGTGAAATGGGCAGGGGATGCCTAGCACTACCCCCGCAGAAACCCCCCAACCAACCGCGCCACCTCCACCGGCTTCTCCATGTGCACGTGATGCCCCCCGTCCAGCTCCGCGACCACCAGCCCCTTCACCGCGGCCGTCATCGCCGCGTAGCCTTCCGGCGGGATCGGGATGCCTTGCCGCGCTCGCACGAACATCGAAGGACAGCGGATTTCCGCGAGGACTGAGAGCGCCTGCGCCCGCGTTAGCCTTTGCGCGCTGGGGAGCCGCAACCTCGGGTCCGTGCGCCATTCGAAGCCGGCTTCGACCGGCTTGAGCCCGCGCCGCACCACCGCCTCGATCCACTCGCCGACGGGGAACTCGCCGAGCGCGATCCGCGCACGGATCGCGTCGGCCTCGGTCGCGTAACGCGGCACGCGTTTGCCGGGCCGCGCTTTGCGCGCCGCGAAGTGGAGCCTGAGCTTCGCCGGCAGGTCCTCGGCCTCCGAGGTCAAGGGCGCGAGGCCCTCGATCGCGCATAGCCTTTCCACTCGCTCGGGAAAAATTCCGGCAAAAAGCCCGGCGACCGCCGCGCCCAGCGAGTGCCCGAGCAGCGTAAACCGGCTCCAGCCGAGCGCGTCGGCCGCGCGCTCGACATCTCCCGCCCAGTCGACGAAGGGATAGAGCGCGTCGGCCGAGCGATGGTCCGAGTGCCCGTGCCCCGGAAAATCCAGCGCCACGAGGTCTAAGCCCTCGCCCAAGGCCTTCGCGAGCAGGCCGAAGCTCGCCGCGTTGTCGAGCCAGCCGTGCAGCGCGAGCACGGGCTTGCCGCCGCGCGCGCCATAACGCCGCGCCGCCAGCTTCGGCGACGCCTCGGAAAGAAAAAGGTCCAGGCCGTGATCGGACATGGACCGAGTCTAACCCAAATTTTGCGAAGGCTCAGGCGGGAAGCGCCGGCTGTTGCTCGACCGCGGATTTCATCAGGGAAAGGAGCTCCCCCATTTGGAACGGCTTCGAGAGGATGCCGCGCGCCCCGCGCCGCGCCGCCTCCTCCGGCGACAAGTCGTCGAACCCGGTCATGAACAAGAGCGGAATCGTCGGATAGTGCCGCTTCATCGCGTCGGCGAGCTCGATGCCGTTGCCGTTCGCCATGCGGATATCGGAGACCACGGCCTTGACCGGCTCCGAGGAGACGATCCAGAACGCGTCGAAGCCGCAGGAGGCGCGGCGCGTCTCATACCCAGCGTCGCGTAGGATCGCGTCGATGGCTTGGAGGATGTCGCTGTCGTCGTCGACGAGGAGGATGGGCGAGTCGAGACCCGGATGCGCGACGCCGACGGGGGCGCCGCCCGCGGCGAGCATCTTCTGATGCGCGACCATCGCGGACTCGATCGCCTTGTCGCCGAGCTTGCCGACCTCCTCGGTCAACCGCAGGAGCTCGCTCGGCTCGACCTCGAGCGCCGTCGAGATGCGCCAG
Source organism: Pseudomonadota bacterium (assembly GCA_031416315.1). Classification (GTDB taxonomy): domain Bacteria; phylum Bdellovibrionota_B; class Oligoflexia; order Oligoflexales; family CAIYRB01; genus JANOTL01. Next base: position 9,532 of record JANOTL010000171.1, on the reverse strand, counting down.
ATGCTGTTCAGGGTCGCGTTCTTGATCCCGCGCTCGATTTGGCTCATGTAGCTACGGTCGAGCTGGGCCCGATCGGCGAGGCTTTCCTGCGAGAGTGCGAGCTTGTGCCGGAAAAATCGCACGGATTTCCCGAAAGACTTCATAAGGTTTTGATGCTTCGCGTTTTTCGCCGCCATCGGTCCCCCTCTCAGCCACTGACCTTGAGATCGGCCAAGTCTGCCGGGACGTTGAGTCGTCCTTTTTTTAACAAGAATTTCCTGATATTACCGTAAGACCACGGGGCCTGGCGAGGGGTCTGTGGTCCGAAATCCTCCGGCAAACCGAACGAAGCGCACCACGGACCCAAGATGCCGATCTCGACCCCGTTCGCAGTCACCCTCAGCTCACCCGACGGCAAGATGAACCGCGCCGAGATCGCGTTGCGGACGTGGCATCGTGCGGACGGCGTTCGACGCGGCTTGATTTGGGGCAGCTCGATCGCCGTCGTCGGCCTCATGATGATCCCGATCCCGATCATCCATTTCTTCTCGCCGATCGTCGTGCTCCTCATGGCGCCGCTCGGCGCCTTCCTGATCTATCGGATGCACGCGGCGGGCAAGGACTTCGCCGGCGCCGGCACTTGCCCGAGCTGCGGCGACGCTCTCTCTCTCTCGGGATCCGCCGAGCGCTTTCCGGTGCATCGGGTCTGCCCTTCCTGCAAGAACTCGGTACAAATCGCGCCCTGAAGCGGGCGGCCGTCCGTCCTCCGACCATGTTTGCTAGGAGAAGCGATGCGTCTCGTCGATCTGGCCAAGACCCTGGGCACCGAGATCTTCGTTCCAGGCGGCCGCGCCGTTCCCGACCTCGAGATCACCGGGGTCGCCCCCCTCGACGCAGCGGGCGCGCAGGAGCTCTCTTTTCTGACCAATCCCCGCTACGCCGCGAAGCTGGCCGAATCGAAGGCCGCGGCCGTCATCCTCGCTTCGCCGCGCGAGGACTTTCCGCGCCCGCAGCTCCTGAGCAAGAACGCCTACGCGACCATGGCGAAGGCCTCGAGCCTGTTCTACGTCCGAAGCCACACCTTCAAGGGCCTGAGCGACCTCGCCGTCGTGCACCCGACCGCGAAGGTCGACCCAACCGCGACGGTCTATCCTTGCGCCTTCGTCGACGCGCACGCCGTGATCGGTCCGAAAGCGATCATTTACCCGCACACTTTCATCGGCGAAAGGGTCGAGATCGGCGCCGGCACCGTCGTCTTCGCCAGCGTCACCGTCATGGCGGAATGCAAGATCGGCCGCGACTGTCTGATCCACGCCGGCTCAGTCATCGGCGGCGACGGCTTCGGCTTCGCCCCGACGCGGGACGGCATCGAGAAGATCCCGCAGGTGGGCGCAGTGGTCATCGGCGACGACTGCGAGATCGGGCCTCTCAACACCATCGACCGCGGCGCGTTCACCGACACGGTGATCGGTCGTGGCTGCAAGTTCGACTCACAGGTGCACATCGCGCACGGGGTGGTCATGGGCGAGTACGGCATGATCGCGGGCGGCGGCGCCATCGCCGGCAGCACCCGGATCGGCAAGCGCTTGATCATGGCCGGCCACACCGCCGTCGGCCCGAGCCTCGAGCTTGGCGACAACATCACTCTCGGGCCAAAGGGCGGGCTCACGCGCTCGACCGACGTGCCGGGCGAATATATGGGCATGCCCGCCGTACCGGCGAGCGAATGGCGTCGCCAGGTGGTCGCCCTCGCGCAGCTGCCTTTGCTCTTGAAGAAGGTCAGCGCGCTGCAGCGGCAAGTCGACGCGCTGAGCGGCGCTCTGGCCGCTCCGTCAACGGCCAAGGACGCCGAATAGCTCTTCTTCCGACCACGTCGCGACGCCGAGCTCCCGCGCCTTCTTCATCTTCGACGAGGTCGAGGTCGGATCGTCGGTGACCACGGCAAAGGTCGATGCGGAGACGGAAGACGCCGTCTTGCCGCCGGCGGCCTTGATCGCCTTCTCGATCTCCGCGCGCGGCCGGCTCAGCGCGCCGGTGATCACGAGCGTCTTCCCCGACAAGGGCTTCGTCCCCGTGTCGACGGGCGCCGGAGTGAAGCTCGGAAGGACGCCGGCCGCGAGCAAGGCCTCCATGAGCTCAGACCGCGCCTTCAAGCCCTCGACCACCTGCACCGCCGACTTCTCGGCGAAGCCGAACGACTCCGCGATCTCTTCCACTTTCGCTGCGCGCAAAAGGTCGAGCCCCGGAAAGGTCTCCAGCAGCTTCTCCCAGCTCGTCGAGCCGATGCCCTCGATGCCAAGCCCGCTGAGAAAACGCGCGAGCGGCAAGTGGCGGCTCTTCTGCACGTTGGCGAAGAGCTTCGCCGCCATCTTCGCCTTCGTCTGCGGGATGACGAGGAAATCGGCCTCTTTCAGCGCATAGAGATCCGCAGCCGTCTGGACGAGCTTCGCGTCGATCAGGTGCGAGAGCCGCTTCTCCGACAGGTCGAAGATCTCGGCGCAGCCGATCCAGTTGAGAATGGCCCCGATCTGCTGCGCGGGGCAGTCCTTCTGATTCGGGCACTTGAGCCGGACGCCGTCGAAGGCCAAGGCCGTCGCGCACGCCGGACAGGCGGCCGGCCAAGCGAAGTCGCCGGGCGCGGCCTCCGCGACGGCCAGGAACTTCGGGATCACCTCGCCCGAACGGATGATCTCAATACGGTCGCCGGCCTTCAAATTGTAGGCCTTCACGTGCGCCGCGTTGTGGAGCGTCACGTTGGTGATCGAGGCCCCGCTCAGGAACACGGCGTCGACGACCGCGACCGGCGTCACGATTCCGAGCCGCGAGGTCGCCCAGGAAACGGTGCGGATCGTCGTGATCGCGGTCTCGCCGGCCCATTTGAAGGAGAGCTTGCCGCGAGGATGGTGCGCGGTGACGCCGAGGTCGCGCTGCGCGGCGATGTCGTTCACCGCGAACACCGCGCCGTCGAGCCCGACCTCGTCCTCCTCCGCATGCCGCTTGACGCGCTCGAGATAAGCCGGCAACGCCGCCGCGTCCTGGATCAGCTCGGGGTGCGGCGTCGGAAAGCCGTGGCCTTCGAGCCAGCGCATCACGGCGTCCTCGGTCGGCACGCCGAGAACCTTATCGGCGTCGACCACTTGAAACGCGAAGAAATTGAAGTAGCGCGTGAGGTCGCCGTGCGTCTTGCGTCCGAGCATTCCGGCGACGATGTTGCGCGGGCTCGTCGGCCGCTCCAGCCCGAGGCCGGCCATCTCGTCGGAGACCTTCAGGAAGTGCGTCTCGTTGCAATAGAGCTCGCCGCGCACCTCGAGCTTGGCCGGCGCCTTTTTCAAGGTCTGCGGCAGATCCGGCACCCAGCGCGCCTTGGCGGTCACGTCCTCGCCGACGCGGCCGTCGCCGCGCGTCTTGGCCGTGACGAGCTTGCCGCCCTCATAGATGACGGACAGGCTGACGCCGTCGACTTTCACCGTGCCGACGACCGGCATGCCGTCCATCCAAGACGCGACGTCGTCCGCGAGGTAGGTCTTGTCGAGGCTCAGCATCGGCGCGTCGTGCCGGACTTTTTTGCCCGTGCCCGCATCGGCGCCGACCTTGTGGAGCGCCGGATGCTCGGGATCGAGCTGTCGCAGCTCGGCCTCGAGCTTGTCGAAGGCGGCGTCCGCGATCTCCGGCTTCCCGGCGTAATAGAGGCGCTTGTGCCGCATGATCTCGTGCGCGAGCGTCGCCACCTTGCTCAAGGCGAAGACTCCACCAGCGGCCGATCGCGGCGCTTCAGGACGACGACCGCCTCGCGCTTGACGCGGTCGTTGTCGACTTTCAAGACGTGCTCCTCGACGCCGAGCAAGGTGAATCGCGCGGCGACCAGGTGCGCGAGATCGGTCATCGTCACTTGAAATGGCGGCCCGAGCCGGCCGTCGGCGTGAACGACGTTCGTGAACAAAATCGAGGACAGGTGGCCGCCCGGCGCGAGGTGGGTCCAGCACGCCTCGACGTAGGCGCGGCGACTTCCCGGCGGCAAAGCGCAGAGCATGGCGCGATCGAAGACGACGTCGAACGCGCCGCGCCATTCTTCGTTCACCGTCAGCGCGTCGCCGGTCGTCAAAGTGAGCCCGGGAACGTCGGCGTATTTCTTCCGCGCCTCTGAGACCGCCTCCGTCGTCAGATCGAAGGACGTCACGGCGAAGCCGCGGCGCGCGAGCTCGGCGCCGTTGTGCGCGCGTCCAGCGCCGGGCTCCAGAAATTTCGTGCCCGAAGTCAGCTTGCGATGCGAGCCGAGCTCTGCCAATGCCGCCGCGAGCAAGGGGTGCGGACCGCCTTGATCCCAACCGGTCTCGCCCGTGCGCCAGCGCTTCTGCCAAAAGCCCGCGTCGATCGGGCCGATGTCGGTTCCAGGTTTCGTCACGGTGAAATGCCTAACAAATCGAGCCCGCACTTGCCAAGCCCTAGGATCTCGGCCAACGTAATCGAAACATCGGAGATTCTCGATGCCTACGTTTCTCCGACGGGGCAATGGCCCCGTCCCGATCCAGGCCCGGCCCGGGGCTCTCGGCTTCGCCTTTGCCTTCACCCTGATCTCTTTGGTTTCTTCCCTCGCCTTCGGCGGCCAGGAGCGCCCGAAGCTCGTCGTCGGCGCCGTCCTGCCGATGACCGGGCCGCAAGCGCCCTTCGGTCTGGAGGCCGAGCGCGGCATGAGCCTCGCCCTGGACGTCGTGAAGCAGAAGGACCCAGACATCGCGGCGACGATCACGCTCGCGATCGCCGACGAGAAATCCTCTCCACGCGAGGTCGTCCCCGCGATCGAGCAACTCGTCGCAAAGGACAAGGCTCACGTCTTCATCGGCTCGCTGACCGGCCTCCAAAGCCAAGCTCTGGTCGATAGCACCGCCGTTCGCGGCCGCCCGATCGTCGTCCCTTCGCCCGGAGCTTTGGCGGTGCCGTCGGGGACCTCGGTCACCCGCGTGGCCCTGGACGAAGGCGAGCAGAGCGCCGCCCTCGCCGAGTACCTGATGACCACCCGCAAAGCCAAAGCCATCTGGGTCCTCCGGGACGACGGCGAGGCGGCACGCCGCACCGCCGAGCGCTTCGCCGCGGCGATCGCGGCCCGTGGCGGCGCCGTGAAGGGGACCGAGGTCTTCGAGCTCGGCGCCGAGGATTTCGCCGCGGCGCTCGGCCGGCTCAAGGCCGCAGACGCCGATTTCCTCTTCGTTCCCGCGTCGTTTCACACGGCGAGCGGCGTGGCGAAAGCGGCCAAGGCGGCCGGCACGAAGCTCGTTCTCGTCGGCACTGACGCCTGGGATACGCCGCAGCTTTCGCGGATCGCGGGCGAGGCGGCGAATGGCATGATCCATACGGCAGCCTTTGCTGCGGACGATCCGGATCCGGCGACGGCGGCTTTCGTCTCTGCCTTCAAGGCAAAGTTCGGTCGAGCGCCTGGCAGCGTCGCGGCCTTGGCCTTCGACTCGATGCTACTCGTCGCCGACGCAGTGAAGCGCGCGGGCGCGAATCAAGCCGCGGCCCTCACGCTCGAGCTCCGCCGCACCATGAACCTGGCCGGCGCGACAGGCATCATCACTCACGCGACGGACGGCAGCCCGCAGAAGACCGCGATCATCAAAGAAGTGTCGGCCTCGGTGCCGGCGGGCGCCGTGTTTCGGGCGCGGGTGCTGGCGCCGGGCGTCGGCGCGGCCGCAGGCAACGCGGCGACGCCGGCGGGGCCCCGGACCGCGGCCCACGAGCCCCCTCTTTCGGCTGCGAAGGCGGCTCCCCTTGCTCCCGCCGGCGCGGCTCCCGCGGTCCCTGCTTCGGCCGCCAAGCCGTGATGCCGAAAGGGCCGACGTCGACGGGCGCCGCGTCGATGGCAACCCCGTCTGCCGTCTCGTCCGCCATAACCACTGCCGTGCAGCGCCTTTACGAAGCTTATCCCTACCCGCGTTATCCGCTCGTCGCGAAGCCTCGTTGGCAGGAAGGCTATCTCGCCAGCTCGCTTCTCGCGGCGCGACTCGCCGCAGCGCGTTTCGGCATCGTGCCGCCGGCGCTCGACAGTCCCGAGCGACGCGGTCAGCTCGAAGTCCTGGTCGGCGGCTCCGGGGAGATCCTTCCCTACGTCGTGCGCCAATGGGAGCCCGGCCGCCACCGTGTCACCTGTCTCGATCTTTCGCGCACGAGCCTTCTTCGCGCCCGATTGCGGCTCTTTCCTTCGCTGGCGCCGACCCGTTTCGTCCGCGGAGACCTTGCGGCCTTTCTCGAGGCAGCGCCGGGAAGCTATGCGCACATCGATGCCTTCGGGGTGATCCATCACCTCGCCAATCCGCGCAGCGCCCTGCGTTCTTTGGGCGCCGCGCTCGCTCCCGGCGGCACCGCGCGCCTCATGCTCTACAATGCGCCCGCGCGTGCGTGGATTCGCGAGCTCGCGCATGCCTTCGAGCTGATCGGGCTCGATCGTCACGTGCGCGATGACTTGAGTCAGCTTCGCGGCCTCCTCTCGCTTCTGACGCAGACGCTGCCTTCACTGGCGCAACGCATAGGCCAGCTCGGCGCCGCGACCATCGGCAACGACGCGCGGCTGGTCGACACGTTTCTGCATGCGCGCGAAGCGCGGCTCGAGCCCTCGGCGTGGCTCGCCGCCGTTCGCGACGCAGGCCTAGAAATCGCTGGGGTCGTCGATCGATACGCCGAGCTCGACGATCTACCGAATCCTTTGTGGTCGCCGCCGACCGGCGCGGAGCTCGATGCCCGCGCGATGGACCGCAGGTTCGAGGGCAATCTGGAGCTGTTCGTGGCACGCGTCGACGGCGCGCGCCGAGGGGCGGTCGCGCCGACGCGCGCGGCGCTGCCGCTGAAAATGCGATGGAAGTCGCCGCCGCGGATGTGGTTCGACTACGAAGAGACGCGCGGCATCGCCGCCGGGATGCGCTGGAAGTTGTGGCGGGCGCATCTGGAGTTCGTGCGGGAGGGGCGCAAGCTCTCTGGGGCGCGGACTTTAGACGGGATTACGCGCGCGGCGCAGGGGCGGCTGGCGCGGCTGGGCGCGATTCTACCGGGAATGGTGGAAGCGCGGTTGGTGGCGCCTCTCGAGGCGAAGATGGACGTTCCGCGGAAGGAAGACGTGCGGGAGGTTCCGGTCGAGGTCGTGCAGCGCGTGGATGAGATGTTGCGGGCGCGGGGGCGGTTTACGGAGAGGCGGATGGGGGTGGTGGTTGCGAGGCTTGGTAGGTCGCAGCTCTGATCTTTCATCGCTGAGGCGCTGAAAAATTGCTGTCATCGCTTCATCAAATCCGGCCGCAGCTCAGCCGTTCGCCGTTTAGCCTCTTCCCGTCGCCAAGCCGCGATCTTCTCGTGATCGCCGCCCATCAAAACCTCCGGCACCTTCATGCCTTCCCACTCGGGTGGCCGCGTATAAAGCGGATGCTCCAACCCTCCGGCACATCCATCCGCAAACGAGTCCTTCAGCGCGCTTTCCTGATGCCCCAGCACGCCCGGCACGAAACGCAGGATCGAGTCGATCATCGCCAGCGCCGCGAGCTCACCACCCGACAGCACGAAATCCCCGAGCGAATACTGCTCGTGCACTTTCTTGTCCAAGAACCGCTGATCAACGCCGGCGAACCGGCCACAAACAAACACCAGCGGCTCTTTTCCAGCGGCCAAACGCTCCGCCTCGGCATGCGTCCAAGGCTTTCCTGCCGGCGAGGTGTAGATCACGCGCGGCTCGCCCGAAACCGCGGCTAATGCCGCCGTCAAGGGCTCCGGCCGCATCACCATGCCGTCCCCGCCGCCGAAAGGCCGGTCGTCGACGGAGCCGTGCTTGTCGACCGCGAAATCGCGCAGGTTCAGCGCCGTCACCTCGGCGAGCTTGCGCTCGCGCGCGGCTTTGAAGACGCCGAATTTCGCGTACGCGAGGATGAACTCGGGGTGAACCGTGAGCACCGTCAAGGGACGCATCATCGCGGCTGCCAAAGCTCGTCGAAGCAGTCGGAGGCGACGAGGAGCCGCACGGGTCCGTCCTTCTCCAAGGAAGCAGTGCCGGCGTCGACGTCGAAATAGGGCGGCGAAAGCGGCAAATCGACGCTGTGGCCATCGGCGCGCACGACCGTCATCACGTCGGAGGAGCCGCTGTTGTAAAGGCCCTCGACCCTACCGAGCACCTTGCCGTCGCTGCCGACGACTTCGCGGCCCTCGAGATCGGACCAGGTGAGCTCGTTGCGCGCGGCGTCGCGGATCCGGCGCCGTTCGACGAAAACGAGCTGCCCGGTGAGCAGCTCGGCGGCCGTTCGATCGGGAACCCCGACGAGGCGGACGAGCGGGCGGCCCGCTTGCATTCCGGACGCGGCCAGGTCGACGCGCGCCGCAGTCCTTGCGCCTTCGCCGATCCAAAGCTCGCGGTAGCTCTTGGGGAGCTGCTCCAAGCGGTCGGATAGAAAGAAAGCCCCTTGCAAACCGTGCGCGCGCCCGACCCGACCCACGACGACGAGGTCCGTGGGTGGTGAGCTCACGTCAGCCGGCTCAGGCTTTTTTTGCGGAGGTTTTAAGGCGCTCAAGTTTGACGTTCTTGACCTTGAGCAGCTTGGCGACGGTATCGCTCAACTGAGCGCCGCGCTCGTACCAGAAGCGGACGCGCGCTTCGTCGAGGTTGACCGTCGACGGGTTGGTCGCCGGATCGTAGGTGCCGAGCTTCTCGATGAAACGACCACCGTCACGACGCATCTTATGGTCGGCGGCGACCACATGATAGAACGGGCGATTGCGTTGGCCGTGGCGCGCGAGTCGAATGTGAACTGCCATGTTTCCCTAGTCCTCCAGACCTAACCAAATGCTTCGAAGGACTGAGGTCTTAGCATGGAAGGACGGGCTGTTCAACGCTGCAAAAACACGAAAAACGAGTCCGTGAGCACGGCCATGTCGCTATTGCACTTCGGGCACTTGCGGACGGCTGGCTCGCCCCCTGTTTTCACGGTGGAAAACTCGGATAGCTTGCAGAGAACCTCGGCCTCGTTGTCGCAGCCAGTACACTCATAAGGAACGAAAAGCGTCGCGATCGTCCCGTGGCCCTTGGGTCCGAGGAGGGCCGGGATCATGTTCACCTGGTCGATGAACTCACTAGGGCATTCCTGATATTCGAACGGCTTGGGGCCCCAGTCGGCGAGGAACTTCAGGAGATTCCGGATACCGATGCTATTTAACCTGGATACTTCGCGCATGTTCAGCTTGAGCGGCGCCTGCTGCCGCAGGAGCATGCTGAAGTCAGCGTATTCGTTCAGAATGCCTGAAAGGTAGAACACCCCGGCCCTCTCAACGATCTTGATGCCCTGCTCCGCCGCCATGAAGACCCCGCCCAGCTTGCAGATTGCCAAGATGACTAAATAATCATACCCTTTTCATTACTAGAAGCTAGAATCAAAGCACATTTCCGACAGCCGGTAAATGGGACTGAATGGGAGGGGCGACGCCAGGAGTCGGCCCCCAACGGGAGATGCTGGCGTGTACATCAAATGCTGGGGCACCCGCGGATCGTTGCCGAGCGCCGTCTCCAACGCCAAGCTCTTGGCGCTGTTCG
>JANOTL010000170.1:0-27188 GCA_031416315.1 Pseudomonadota bacterium | reverse complement strand
CGCGGTCGTCGTCGGCAGCTTCGACCGGCGCGAGCGGTTGGAGGAGGTCATAGGCGCGTTGAAAATCACCGTCCCGTGCTTCGTGGACGACGGCGTGACGGGCCGGCTCGGCGTGACGTCCTTACCGAAATCGGTCGTCTGGAAGTTGTAAAGCCGTCATCAACTGGCCTACGTAACTGGTGGGCGTGACATTGGATGTCGCTTCGATTGCGGTCGCGTTTTCGCGATCTTGCCTCCTTTCCTAGGAGGCAGACATGTGTCCTTTGTGTCAAAATCCGACCGCCAAAGTCACGAAGTGCGGCTTTTTTCGCAAGCAGGCGACTCGCGCCGAGAGAATTCAACGCTTCCATTGCCACAGTTGCGGCCGACGCTTCTCGACGCAGACGGGCACTCTCACCTACCGCGAAAGAAAGCCGCACGTCGACCAGGTGCTCGCGCGCGCGCTCAACGAGGGCGTCTCTCAACGCGGCTGTGCTCGAATCCTTGGTATCCACAGGAAGACGGTGGCAAGAAAGCTGCGCCGTCTCGGGACCAAAGCCGCTCAAAACAACGCCACGGCGGTATCGCGCGGCGACTGCCTTCCCACCGTCACCTTCGACGAAATGGAGACCTTCGAGCACTCGAAGTGTAAGCCTCTAGCAATTGTGGTTGCCGTGGAAGAGGGGACGCGGCGTATCATCTCAGCACGGGTTGCCTCGATGCCGGCGAAGGGGCGCCTTGCCGCAATCGCTCGGAGGCGTTACGGAATCCGCCACGACGGCCGTCGTGCGGCAATCCTCCGAGCTCTGGCCGATGCTGCGAGAGCAGCGCCTGGGCTCACGCTCATTCGCAGCGACCGGTGTCCGCGCTACCCAGGGCTCGTGCGACGTGCGCTGCCTGGAGTCCGCCACGACCGGTTCTTAAGCCGTCGCGGCTGTGTCGTAGGCCAGGGAGAGCTCAAGCGCGGGGGCTTTGACCCGCTCTTCAGCCTGAACCACACATGCGCCATGTTCCGCGACCGCTTGAAGACATTGACCCGTCGAACGTGGTGCACGACCAAGCGGCCACACAACCTGCAGCACCTGGTCGACCTCTACACGTGGTCGCACAACGAGGTCCTCCGACTCGGACCCCACCACGTCACGGTCTGACACACAATTACGTCGGCCAGTTTGAAGCCGTCAAGCCTGTAGCGTCTGCGCTACGGCGAGTGCCTCTTTCGCATGACGGCTCGGACGAAAGCTCCAGGTGAACGTGCTACGGATGATCCCGGCGCGGTCGATCACGTAGGTGACGCGGCTGGCGTTCGAGCCCATGACGCCTCGCGCGCCGTAGAGGTCGCGCACCTCGTGCTTGGGATCCGTCAGAAGTTTGAACGGCAAGTTCAGAAAGGTGCAGAAGTTCACGTGGCTCACAGGCGAGTCCTGGCTGACGCCGAGGACTTCGGCGCCGACGCGCGCGAAGTCTTCATACGCTTCACGGAAGGCGATCGTCTCCAGCGTGCAGACCGGCGTGTAATCCTTCGGATAGAAGAATAAAACCACGCTCTTGACGCCGCGGAATGCCGAAAGCGTGACGAGCTTGCCTTCCTGATCGCGGAGGGCGAAATCGGGGGCTGCGTCGCCGACACGCATGGCAAACCTCCTCATGAAGCGTCTTCACGGAAGCTTTACAAGCAAGATGCACGCCTAAACACGAAGCACGTCGAGTCCATGCCGCAGACGAGCTCGTCGAGGGAGGTGCCGCGGGCGAAGAAGACGCGCTCGAATTGCGGATGGCCGGGGCTGGCGAAGACGAAGCCCGTAGGGCTAGGGACCAGCTCGTAGACGCCGTTGGCGATGCCCCGGGGGTAAGGACGATAGACTAGGTTGCCGCGCTCTTCGGCGAAACGGTGGAACTCGAAGCTGCCTTCGGCCCCTTTGCCGACCGCACGCATAGTGCCTAGGATGGTGCCATCGCGCGGGGCGGAGAAATGCAGCTCCCAGCCCGCCGTCTCCCAGGCTCCGGCCAAGAAAGAGAGCTTGCCGATCACGGCGCCGGAGCCTGCTGATCGGGGTACGGGATCAACTTGTCGATTTTCAGCACGACGTCGGTGGCGCCGTTTTTCACCGGGTAGAGCTCGCCGGTGAGGTCGCCCGGCTGGTCCATGCCGCCTTGACCGTCCTGGTCGAGGCGAGCTTTGAGCTTGAACTCGGCGGGCCACGGCGCCGTCATGTCCATTTTCTGCGCCGATTCGTTCGTGATCACGAATTCGTAGACCACGCCTTTGACGCCGGCCGTGAGCGACTTGCGCAGGGCGGCGATCGGCATCGGCCGGTCGAGTCCGGAGACGATGACGAAGAGGGTCGTAATGCCTTGAGCCTTGTCCGTGAGCTCGTCGGCGAGGACGACCTTGCCGCGTGCGACCGCGTGCGAGGTCTCCCCCATCTTACCCGCCATGAGGGCGGCGATGATGATCACGAGTAGGACGACGATGCCACCGATCAGGCCCAGACGCTTCATCGAGACGTTACCCTACCGCTGCCCTCGCGCTGGAGGGTGCGGCTTTGGTCTTCACGTCGAGCAGGTTCGACCGGAACTCGTCGAGCGTGAAGGAATCCACCTGGATCACATCTTCGCGCGCCGCGTTCGCGTCGACCAGCACTTTCGCTTCGGCCTCGGTGATGATCTTGGCCTCGAGGGCCTCTTTCACCAGCTCGGTCGGGCGCTTTTTCGGGAGCTTCTTCTCTTTCACGGCCTTGCCGATGCGGCCAATGATCTCGGCCGACTGATGCGCGAGCTTGAAGGCGTTCTCGATGCGCCAGCCGGCGTCGCCTTCCTTCTGCCACATCTGGACGCCTTGGGTCAGGGAGTCGCGCGTGGCGCCCGGCACCTGGATCATGTGAGCAATCTTGTGGCCGAGCTCGTCGCTCGGTCCGGCGCCGAGCGTGTTCAAGCGCGACCAGAAGCCGACCGGACCGCGCATCAGGAAGCCCAAGCCCGGGACCGGCACGTCGAAGTTGGCGAAGATGCCGTCGAACCCTTCCTGAATGCGTTGCATCGCATACTGCATGGACCACTCGAAGACCTCGCGATGGTCGGCGCGACTGCCTTCGGCCTCGTAGCGGCGCAAGGTGGCCGCGGCGAGGTACATCCACGAGAGCACGTCGGCGTAGCGGCCCGTCAGCTTCTCGCGCAGTTTCAGGGTGCCGCCGAGGGTTCCCATGGCGATGTCGGCCATGATCGCGAACGAGGCGGAGGACCAAGCGAGCTTGCGGTAGTACTTCGCGCCGGGGCCGCTCGGAACGCTGGCGAGCCAGCCGCGCGTGAGGCTGAGCACGATCGAGCGGCACGTGTTGCGCACGACGTGCCCTATGTGACCCCAGAAAGCGTGGTCGAAGGCGCCGTAGTCCTTCGCTTCGAGAGCCTTCACCTCTTTGTAGGCGAACGGATGGCAGCGGATCGCGCCCTGGCCGAAGATAATCATGCAGCGGGTCAAGATGTTCGCGCCCTCGACCGTGATCGAGATCGGCGTGCCGATATAGAAGTTGGCGATCAGGTTGCGCGGACCGCGCGAGATGGCGGCGCCGCCCAAGATGTCCATGCCGTCGTTGACGCACTTGCGCGCCAACTCCGTCTGGTTGTATTTCGCGATCGCGGAGACGACGGCCGGCTTCATGCCGGAGTCGACGGCGCCGACCGTGAAGACGCGCGCCGCCTCCATGAGATACGAGAGGCCGGTGATGCGCGCCAAAGGCTCTTCGATGCCTTCGAACTTGCCGATCGGCATGTTGAATTGCCGGCGGACGGTGGCGTAGGAGCTCGTGAGGCGCACGAGGCCTTTGACGCCGCCGACGGACTGCGAGGGCAAGGAGATGGCGCGGCCGGCCGCGAGGCACTCCATCAGCATCTGCCAGCCGCGGCCGGCGCCATCCACGCCGCCGATGATCTGGTCGATTGAGACGACGACGTTCTCGCCGTGCGTCGGGCAGTTGTAGAAGGGAACACCGAGCGGGTTGTGACGTTGGCCGAGGACGACGCCAGGGGTCTCTGCCGGCACGAGAACGCAGGTGATGCCCGGATCTTTGCCCTTGCCGAGGAGGTTCTCGGGGTCGCGTAATTTGATCGCGAGGCCGACCAAGGTCGAGACCGCGGCGAGCGTGATGTAACGCTTGTTCCAATTCAAACGGATGTAAGTTTGGCCGTCGGTGCCTTTGAACACGACGCCGTCGGAGACGATGGCGCCGGCGTCGGAGCCGGCGTTCGGCTCGGTCAAGGCGAAGCAGGGGATCTCCTCGCCGCGGGCCAGACGCGGGAGGTAGTAATCCTTTTGCTTCTGCGTGCCGTAGTGCGTCAAGAGCTCGGCGGGCCCGAGGGAGTTGGGCACCATGACGGAGACGCAAAGCGTCGTGGAATAGGCGCCGAGGCGCTGGATGACCTCGCTATGGCCCATCGCGGAGAAGCCTAGGCCGCCGAACTCCTTCGGGATGATCATCCCGAAGAAACGCTCTTTCTTCAGATAGTCCCACACCTCTTTCGGGAGGTCGCCGTGCTGGAAGATCTCCCAGTCGGTGACCATCGCGCAGACCTTCGCGCACTGGTTGTCGATGAACTTCTTCTCTTCGTCGGAGACCTTGCCGTAGGGCTCCTTCAAGACCTTCGCGAAGTCGGGCTTCCCCGAGAAAAGCTCGGCGTCGACCCAGACGGAGCCGGCCTCGAGGGCCGTGCGCTCGGTCTCGGAGATCACCGGCATGAGCTTCATGCGGTCCATCGTGTCCATGACCAGCTTCGAGACGAGGATCTTGCGCAGCGGCGTGAGGAGCAGGAGAATGGCGACAGCAGAGACGAAGCCGACGAGCCAAATCGGAGCGCCGCAAAAGTAGAGCGCGGCCGCGAGCGCCAGGACGAGCAGGTTGACCGGAGTGCCTAGAAAGCCGAGAGCGAGGAGCGCGACTGGGACGAAGAGCCATCCGATCGGGCCGACGGCCGACGCGATCGTTCCATGGAAGGGAAAAGACATCAGAAACTCCTCTAATCGCGGTCACGAGGGTTTAGGACCGCTTGGCTCCCGCACTATACCGCTGCATCTTTCGTGAATCGCCAAATTCTTCGGCATCTTCGGCCTTCGACTGAAGCAAGTGTCCCGACGAGGGAATCCGGCCAGTGTGGTGTTTTAGCCACGGCAGTTTGACCGCAAAGTCACCGGACTCGCTCAAGGTTTTGGCGATTTTTGCCGATCGGAAAACATGAAGCACGCATGGACGATAGTGCGCGTGGCCGGGACCGACGTTCGCCTCCACTGGAGCTTCCCGCTCCTGTTCGTGTGGGTGGCGCTTTTCGGGTCGAGCTTGGGACTGCCGCGCGGCGCGATCTTGAGCACGATGGAAGTCATGATCGTGATGTGTGTGTTCGTGGTCGCGCACGAGCTGGGCCACGTGCTCATGGCGCAGCGCTTCGGCATCAACGGGCGGGACGTGACGCTCACGCCTCTGGGGGCGATGGCGACTCTGGACCGCCCGATCGAGACGGCACGGGCCGAGGTGTTGATCGCGCTGGCGGGGCCGGGCGTCAGCTTGCTCATGGCGGCGGCTTGTCTCGTGGCAGCCGACCTGATCGGGGATCCGGATTACTTTGACGCCACGAAGATCGGCACGATGGGGATCTTCGGAAAGATGTTCTGGGGGAACTTGCTGCTCGCGGCCTTGAATCTCTTGCCGGCCTGGCCGCTCGACGGCGGCAAGGCGCTCGCGGCGCTCATGCGCGGGCCGCTCGGGGCGGTTCGAGCGACGCGCTGGGTCGGCTACGGCAGCGTTCTCGTCGCGATCGGCTTCTGCATCCTGGGCGCGGTCTCCGATCCGATGCTCTTCGGCGCGGCGGCGTTCGTGATCTGGGCGGCGCGGCGGGAGAATCAGAGCGCGGCGGCCCTGGCGCTGGTGCGCGATCCCGTGGTCGCCGACGCGGCGACGTGGGAGTTCGGCTACCTGACCGAGGAGCTGCCGATCGTCTCGCTCCTCGATTACGCCATCACGCATCCGCAACGGGACTTTCCGGTGATGCGGCAAGACGTATGTGTGGGGATCATCACGCGGGACGACATCTTGCGCGGTGTGCGGGGCGGGCGGGAGGCGCGGACCGTCGGTCAGGAAATGCAGGTCGTCTTCGCGCAGGTGCAGCTCGCGGACCCGCTTCGGCAAGCGGTGGAAAAGATGCGTCACGCAGGCGTGCGCATCCTGCCGGTCTTGGATCCGTCGGGCGCGTTTGCCGGACTGGTGAAATGGGACGAGGCGTTCGAGACCTCTTTGCTGCAGGAAGCGCAGAACGAGGCGGTTCTCGGCGTCGCTTGAAGGACGCGCACGGCGGCGCCTGCCACGATGATCTGCCCTTAGCTGCGCGAAGCAAGGACGCAAACACCCGCGGACGAGATTAGGATCAATGCGGCGCCGGCCCATTGCGTGACGTCGAGGCGCTCGCCGAGGAGCATGGCGCCGAAGAGCGCGGCGAACGGCGATTCCAGCAGGAAAAGAACGCTGATGAACACGGCCGGCAAAACTTTTTGGGCTTCGACCTGCACGGCAAAGCCGACGAGCGAGCAAAAGATCACGAGCACGAGAAACGCGCCGAGCGCCTGCGTCGTGAAGACCGGCATCACCAACGGCTCGAAAAGGAGCGCGCACAATAAGGCGATCGGCACCGCCCAAAGCGACTGCAGCACGTTGAAGACGACGGCCGACTGCACCTGCGGCACGATGCGCTCGATCACGAGCATGTGGACGGCGGCGCCGAACGCCGAGAAGAAGACGAGGAGATCGCCGAAGTTGAAGGCGAGCGCGTTCCACTTGCAGATCAGCGCTGTGCCGGCGAGGGCCAGGGCGACGAGGCCCCAATGCATCGCGGACACCTTTGTCCTGAGGAGGCGCGCGGCGAGCAGCGGCACGATCACGACGTAGAGGGTCGTGATGAAGCTCGCGTTCGTGACTGTCGTGTGCTGCGCGCCCCAAGTTTGTAGCACGAGGAACGAAGCCAGGATCGTGCCGGGCCAGAACGCCAGCTTGATTTGCCCGCGTGACACCGACTTGCGCCACGCGGGAATCGCAAAAATCAAGGGCGCCGCGATGAGGACGACCGCGATCAAGCGGTAGACCGTCATCCAGATCGGGCTCACGGCGGCCAAGGTCCACTTGATCGCGACGAAGCCAAAGCCCCAGACCGCCGTGGTGACGACGACCTGGGCCATGGCGCCGGCGCGGGCGGCATCGGTCGCCTGGTGGGCGCCGCGCGCAGGGGACGACGCGGCCACCCTTAGAGCGGTAGCTCGTGCACCTTGGCCGACGAGATCGTCACCGGGGAAGTCGGCCGATCGCCGCCATCCGTGTCGACCTTGCCGATCGAGAGCACGACGTCGAGGCTCGCTTGATCGGCGGTCTTGCCGAAGGCGGTGTACTGCTTGTCCAAGTGCGGAACGCGGCCGAGGCAGAGGAAGAACTGCGAGCCGGCCGAGTTGGGGTCCGAGGTGCGCGCCATCGAGAGGACGCCGGCCTCGTGCTTCACGTCGTTGAACTCGCCGGGGATCGTGTAGCCCGGGCCGCCGGTGCCGGTGCCTTGCGGGCAGCCGCCCTGGATCACGAAGCCGTCGATGACGCGGTGAAAGTTGACGTTGTCGTAGAAGCCGATCTTCGCCAGGCCGATGATGTTGCGCGCGTGCCCGGGCGCCAGGTCCGACCAGATGTCGATCTTGATCTTGCCTTTAGTCGTGTCGAGCTCGACTTGGTACTTGTTCTTGGTGAAGTCGACCGTCTCGTTCGCTTGATCCACGTCTTTGCGCTTGCTGCCGCCGAACATGAGAACCTCCCAGACCTAAAATAGGCCTGGACGGTATCACGGCTTCTTCGCCAGGAGCAACGCGGCGTTCCCACCCAAATGACCGTCCTGAGCCAGCTCGACGTCGAAACCGGCGTCGCGGCAGAGCTCGGCCAAGGTCGCGAGCGAGCGCGGCGCGAAGGCCGCCTCGGAGGCAAGCTCGAGCTCGCGCTCGAAGACGTGGTTCATCTGATGCTTTTGCTCGTCGTAGGCGCCGGCGGACTCGAGGCCCTGGCGCAGGTGATCGAAAAGCGTCTCGACGCTCACAGGCTTGCCCGCCGCATTCGCCGGCACCAGGCCGCTGAGCACGAGAGTCCCGCCCGAGCGGAGCGTCTTGAACGCGTCCTTGAGGGTCGTGCCGAGGTCGGCGAAACGATGCGTGGAGAAGCTCAGGCTGACGGCGTCGAAGCGCTCGGCCGGCAGGTCCTCGAGGCCGCCGAAGTCGCGGCGCACGCAGCGGAGGTTGGCGGCATCTTCGGCGCAGCGGTCGCGCAGCTTGCGCAGGAGCTCGGTCTCGGCCTCGACGACCGTCACCTTCGCGCCCGAGGCCAGGAGTTTTTTCGTCAGGAGGCCGGCGCCGGCCCCGAGCTCGAGCACGCGCTTCTTGCCCACGAGCTGGCGCATGTGGACCGCGAGCAGCTCACGATGCGCGGAGTAGCGCTTGAACAGGCCGTCGATCGCGGCCGCGTGGCGAACCTTGCGCGTCTCGCGGGCGAGCGTCGCGTAGAGGCGCTCGAAGAACTCCTCGCGCTTGCCGACCGAGTTGACGTTCAGGACGACGGTCCAGCCCAGGATGCGACCCGACATGCGGTCGACGATGGGCGTCATGATCTTGGTGAACACCATGCGCCCGTAATCCGGCGAGACGTAGGTGGCGCGCTCGCGGTCGGTGATCGGCAGGATGCCTTCGCCGAAGAGCTTCTCTTGGCGCTTGGAGACGCGCTTGAAGTTATCCAGGTGCTCGAACCAGGCGGAGACGTGGGCGCCGCGGCGGACGTTGGTGGCGCCGCTGAAGACGAGGTCGAAGGCCGCATTCCAATCGAGGAAGCGTTGCTCGTGGTTCAGGACGAAGGTCGGGACGTTAGACTGGAAGAGGGCGTTGTCGATCCGACCGTCCCCGTCCGACCAAAGGCTCAGCCTCTTCGTCTCGCCTTGCTCTACCTTGGCGCCCTTTGCGTCCTTCGCGGTCAAATCCTGCCGAGAGGCCGAAGGAAACACCTCCGAGATCACCGTCGACGCCTCCCGACCTTTCTTGGAGATGATCGGCCAAAACGCGAACAGCCCGAGCTTCAGGCACACGACCGCCGACACGAAGGGCAAGGGGCCGAACGACTCGCCGCGCCAGCCGAGGCGGTCCAGGCCGAAGGCGGCGACCAAGCTCAGCATGGCTCCATAGAAGAGAATGTAGCCCCAGGCTTTTCGGGAAATCTGCTTCGGCGACATCGTGAGTTCTCCGCTCAGCTTCAGGATCTTTGAGGTAGAGTTTGCAAGGGGCATGCCCGAACCTGGCACCGCCGTTGCACATCGGCCGTCGGAGCCCGCCCTCTCTTCTGGGCTCGCCCAACCCCCTTCTCTGACCCTGCCGATGTGCCCCCGGAGCTGCAAGATGTTGATGCGGAAGTCGAAATCCCCCAAGAGCCTGCGAACCCGAAACCCTTACCGGGCCGGCCTTTCGCGCCTCGTCGTCGCGACGCTGCTGTCGACTCTTTCGACGCCTGTCGCGATTGCGAACGTCGTCGGCACCGACATGCAGAACTTCAACCCGACGACCTCGGGTCTCGACTTCGTCACCGTGCAGTCCTCGGAGACGCTCGAGCCCGGCTACATCAACTTCGGCCTCTTCTTCAACTATGCGGTCAACTCGCTCCCCTACTTCGACCATACGCTGCAGGGCAGAGCCAAGTTCACCGACTCGCTTCTCGGCGCCGACCTCAACGTCGGCATCGGCCTTCTACCTAACTGGGACATGGGTCTCTCCGTGCCGCAAGTGCTCTTCCAAGAAGTGAAGTCCCAAGGCTACCGCGGCCAGTTCGCCGAAAAGGGGAACACGGAGCTGCGCATCAACACCAAGCTCCGCCTCGTCGGCGACAACACGGGCGGCGTCGCGGTCGTCGGCACGGCCAACATCAATCGCGTGAAGAACAACCCCTTCACGGGCAAAGGCGCCGGCCCGACCTACAACCTCGAGCTCGCCGCCGATACCACCATCAGCAAGGTCGCCTTTGGTATCAACGCCGGCCGCCGCTGGCGCAAGCCGGGCGAGAAAATCGACGTCTCGGGCCCCATCGACCCGCTCGGCGACCAGTGGATCATGTCCGCGGCCGCGTCCTATCGCTTCGACGCCATCGACACGAAGCTCATCTTCGAGATCTTCGGCAGCCGCCCCGCGAAGAAAGAGACCGAGAGCTCGAACCGCCTCGCCCAGTCCGCCGAAGCCCTCCTCGGCGTGAAGCACGACTTCACCACCGCGCTCGCCGGCCACTTCGGCGGCGGCACCGAGTTGATCAACGGCCGCGCTTCGCCCGACTGGCGGATCTACGCCGGCGTCAACTACAACATCGGCCCGACGTTCTCGAAGCGCACCCCGACCAAGACCGACGGCGGCAAGCCGCAGCCGGGCAGAGACCCTTTCGCCGGTCCCCCCCGCGCTCGCGAGCGCATCGTCATCCACGACATCCTCTTCGAGTTCGACTCGGCCGAGCTCGTGCTCGACGGCGCCGACGAAAACCTGAAGAAGCTCGCGGCCTACGTCATGCTGAAGCCCGCGTACAAGCTTCTCGTCATCGAAGGCCACACCGACTCCGTCGGCACCGACGATTACAACAACAGCCTGTCGCGCCGTCGCGCCGAGACCATCCGCAAGTGGCTCATCGAGAAGTTCAAGCTCGACGGCAAGAAAGTCCAGGCCGTCGGCAAAGGCGAGCGTTTCCCGATCGCCGACAACGGCAACTACCAAGGCCGGCAGCTCAACCGCCGCGTCGAATTCCTGATCTACCGCGATACCAAGTGAATCGCGTTGGTGCCCCCTCATTCCCATTGCGTCGAAGCTGAGTGTCCAAGCAGAAGTTGAAGTGGAGTTCCTACATGTCTAGCCTGAGATTCCCCCGTGTCGCGCTGCTTCTCGCAGCGGTAGGCGTCCTCGGAGCGGCGAGCCAAAGCTGCCGTCCGGCGTCCTACGAGATCCTGAAGCCCGCGAAGAAGACGCAGACGACGGCGAAGACGCCGGACCATCTGACGCCTCCTGCCGCCGGCACTATCCCGCCGAACCAGGAGGTTCCTGGAACGCCACCCGGCCCCGTGCCGGGACCGACGCCGCCCGCGACGGGCAGCGACAATCCGGGCCCTACGGCCCGCGTCGAAGTGGTCTTGAACGATCAGTCGATCACCAAGGTCAAGATCAACGTCCCGACCGTGATTCGTCCGACTTTCGACACTGTCGATCCCGACGACGTCGGCGTCAGCGCTTGCGTCAATCCTGGCATCGTCAAAGCCGAGTACGACATTGGCGGTGAATCCGACCGCGTCGCGGCCCGCGTCGCCGGTTGCGAGCCCCTCTCCGTGCCTTTCACCTTCACCAAGACCGGCGACGTCGAAATCGTCATGGTCGTCACCTCGAACGAAGGCGAAAAAGCCCTCGCTCGCATGACGCTGACCGTTTTCGACGACACGACGCCGGCCACCGACGGCGGCTTCACCATCGTCTCTGACCCGATGGTCGCCACGATCTCTCAGCAAATCACCTTCGTCGGCCGCTGCGACCTGAAGAAATTGCCCCTGACCATCGCCTGGAACTTCGGCGACGGCGAAAAAGGCGCGGGCGCCACCGTGAAGCACGGCTACAAAGAAGCCGGCGCGCACGACGTGAAAGCGGTCTGCACCGACGTCGACGGCAAAGCCCTCGACGCTGAAGTCACCATCGTGGTCGTGAAGTCCGACAAGCCCGTCGTCATCCCGGGCACGCCGACGCCGGTCCCAAACCCGGAGCCGACGCCGACCCCCACGCCGACGCCGACGCCGATTCCCGGCCCGACGCCGAACCCGGGCGAGCCCGGCCAGAACCCGAGCCAGAAGCCGGACCAGAAGCCTGGTCAGTCGGGCCCGGATCTCGGCAAGGACGACTCGTGCCCTTGCTACGATCCCAGCACGGGCGGCTGGTACAAGGACGCGGATTTCTACGTCCCGTACTGAGGCCCTCGGCTTCTCTTTCTGCGTAGGCCCGCCATATGGCGGGCCTATCTACGTTCAACTCCCCAGTTCGAAACAGCTTGTGAGCTGTAGATATGCCGTCATTTCAGCCAACATCGTGAAGCACGAGCGCTACAGAATCGGCGTCGAAGGCGAACGCGCGCAGGTCGATTCCGAATGGAGCTGCGACGAGGACCTCGGCTACCCCATTCCCTAACGTGCTATAGTCTCCCGAAACTGGGAGACGTCTCGTGACCGACCTCGTCTCAACCCACGTCCAAGAGTGGCTGAACCTCGCCGTCCGCTGGTTCCACCTCGTCGCCGGGATCGCCTGGATCGGCAGCTCGTTCTATTTCATGTGGCTCGACGCCAGCCTCGAGAAGCCGGCGGGAGACAAGAAGAACGTCGAAGGCGAGCTGTGGATGGTGCACAGCGGCGGCTTCTACCAGGTTGAAAAGCGGTTGATCGCCCCAGGCGAGATGCCGCAGACCCTGCATTGGTTCAAGTGGGAGGCGATGCTAACGCTCCTCTCCGGCTTGTCCCTGATCGCCATCGTCTTCTATCTCACGGGCGGGAAGCTCCTGGTCGACGCGACGACGGGCGTCGGCCTCACCCCTGGCCAAGCAATTGGCGTCAGCGTTGGTGGGATCGTCCTCGCGTGGCTCGTGTACGACCAGCTGTGGAAGTCGAAGCTCGGCGAAGGCGAAGGCAAGCTCGCGACGCTGATCTCCTTCGTTTTACTGTTCGGCGTCGTCTACGGCCTTTGCCGCGTGTTCAGCGGGCGCGCCGCCTTCGTCCACGTTGGCGCCATGCTCGGCACCCTGATGGTGCTCAACGTCTGGGTGCGCATCCTTCCCGCGCAGCAGAAGATGGTCGACGCGACCAAGGCCGGCAAGACGCCCGATTTCACGCACGGGCACAGAGCCAAGAAGCGCTCGGTGCACAACAGCTATCTGACCCTACCCGTGCTGTTCATGATGCTCAGCAGTCACTTCCCATCGACTTACGGGCACCGTCTGAACTGGGTCGTGCTTTGTCTCTTGATCTTCACCGGCGCGGCGATACGCCACGTCATGATCGTTCGGATGCGCAAGGAGAAGGGCACCATTTGGCTCGCTCCGGCCGCAGTCGCCGTCGTCCTTCTCTTCATGATGACCGCGCCCGTGCCCCGCCCTACCCCCGCGGCGGGCGCGACGGTCAGCTTTGCACGCGTGCGCACGATCGTCGCCGAACGTTGCGCGTCCTGTCATTCGACGCATCCGACCGACGCGGATTTCAAGGTCGCGCCGAACGGCGTCGCCTTCGACCTTCCTGAGGACATCCAGCGGGAAGCACGCGCCATCCAGGCTCGCGCCGTCGACACCGAGACCATGCCGCTCGCCAACAAGACCGGCATGACCGCGGCCGAGCGGGCCGAGCTCGGCGCGTGGATCGCGGGCGGCGCGCGGCTCGACTGATCTTCAATCATTTGATTTTGTTAAGTAAAAATAGTCTCGCGTGTCCTTCTGATTCTGCCGAAAAGGCGATGTCGGGGGGAACTGTGGTGCGAATCGTCTCAATAGCGTTGGCGACCTTTGCCACGATCGTCGTGGCCGCCAGCTGCGGCGGCGCCTCCAGCGGCAATCGCAAAGCACGCGGCAGCGGCGGCGGGACGACCGCGGGCACGTCCGCGCCGCCGGTCGGCTGCCTCGCGATCGTGAACGGCGACGAGACGGCGGCCCATCCTGCGGTCGTTCTGCTCGCGCTTCTAAACGCCGACGGTCGAACGGTCGCGACGTGCACCGGAACTTTCGTTGGCGCCAACGCGATCCTCACCGCGGCGCACTGCGTGCCGGCGGCGGCCGGCGCCAAGGTCGCCTACGTCCCGTCGGGCGACCCGAACGGCGAGCAGAAACTGCCGAAGACGGTCGTCGTCGACTCGAACGACCTGCGCCCCAACGAAGCCGGGATCTCGACGACGGGCGCTCAGCTCGCCCATCGAGACGGCGCGGTTCTGATCTTCGACGGCGCCATCGCGCCCGGCATCGTCGACCTCAACACGGTGGCTCCGGTCGACGGCGCCGACGTCGAGATCGTTGGCTATGGGCTCTCGCTTTTGCCGCCGACCCTGGCCGATGCCGAGGCACAAGCGGGCGAGGTGATGCTGAAGCGGCTCGGCCGGAACACCTTGGTTTTCCCCGCGGACGTCAGCGCCGAGTTGAACGGCGTGTTCTTCCTCGGCGGCGATCTCGACTTCGTCGAGGGAGCGCTCGCTGGCAAGCGCTCGATCGCCGCGCCGGGCGACTCCGGCGGCCCCTTGCTCTCCGGAGGCAAGCTCGTCGGCGTCGCGAGCCTCGCCGGGGTCACGACCGGCGAGCCCTCGCTCGCCGCGCTGGTCGATGGCAGATCGGGCGTCAACATTTACGGCGACGTGCGGAATGCAGCCTTCACAGCGCTTTTGGCACGCGCGAGGACGGAAGGCGCCAAGCTCGGCGCGACGCCCGGGATCGGCAGCGACGAGGACCAGACGGGCTCGGACGGCTCAAGCGGCGCGTCGACCGGCAAAGGGGCGGCGTCGGTCGGCGCGGGGGGCGCCGGGATCCCTTGCCCCTGAGGCGGCGGCCTGTTCGCTAGCTGTGCCTCAACGCTCGAGGATCGTGCCGGCGGGAATCGAAACCTCCCGCACCACCCGCGCTCCCGCCGTCGAGCTGTTCACGTGATCCAACGCGACGTGCTTGACCCGCATCGCTTCCGGCGTCAACGTGAGCGTCGTGTAGCCGTGATGCGCGATGTCGCTCCACTGATACTGCGGATTGGCGCCCCGAATGATCGCGTGCGCAGCGCCGCCGAGGACCGGGCCCAATCGGTCGGCGAGCGTGCTCGTCGAGACCGAGGTCGTGACCACCTCGAAGGCGACGCCTGGACCGCGATGCGTCTCGACCTCCAGCGGAATCCGCGCGTTGAGGGCGGCATGGATGTCGCCGGTGCAAATCACGACGTTGGCGATGCCCTCGTCGCGGATGAAGGCGGCCAGCTCTTGACGCTCGACGGGATAGCCGTCCCAGGTGTCCAGGGTCATGAACGTTCCGGAGCGGGTCTCGTACGTGGCGCCCGCTTCGAACAGTACTCGCGCCGCGCGCTCAGAGGCGACGGCGGCGCCGCGGATTCTGAGGGGCGTCACCATGACCTCGCTCATCAGGATCTTCCAGGTCGCGCGGGAGGCGCCGAGGCTCTCTTTCAACCAGAGCTTCTGCGCGGCGCCGAGCATCGTCCGCTCGGAGCCGAGGCGGGCGTCGCAGCCAGAGGTGAAGATGTTGCTCGAGCACGGGCCCGCGTCGCGAAACTGCCTTTGGTCCAAGGCGAAGATCTCGACCAGGTCGCCGACCTTCGCGTTCCGGCGGAGGACCACCTCGGGGACGCCGCTCGGCGTCCGCAGCACCTCGGCCTCGAAAGGCATGTAATCGACGAAGGACTGGTAGCCTTCGGCGAAGCGCGTCGCGTTCGCGGCCCGATCGACGGCGCCGGAGTAGTCGTTGTAGACCTCGTGGTCGTCCCAGATGTCGATGAACGGGTACCGCGCCCGCAGGGCGCGCGCATCCGGATCCGACAGGTAGCGCCGGTACTTTTTGCGGTAATCTTCGAGCGTCGTCGCTTCGCGCCCGAGCAAGGGATCGCCGCCGCGCACGGAGCCGCTGTCTTTCTCGTAGATGTGGTCGCCCAAATGCAAGACGAGGTCGAGGTCTTCGGCGAGCATGTGGCGGAACGCGGCGTAGTAGCCCGCGGTGTACTGTTGGCAGTTGACGATGCCCATCTTCAGCTCGCGGACGAAGCCCATGCCTTCGGGCAACGTACGCGTCCTGCCGACTTCGGAGTAAAAGCCGACGTCATTGCGGAAGCGGTAAAAATAGGTCGTCGCGGGCTCGAGACCGTAGACCCGGGTCTTCAAGCAGAAATCGTGCGCGCTCGTCGCCGCGAGCTCGCCCGTCGCTATGGTCGCGGCGCCGAAGCCCTCGCTCGTCGCCACGTCCCAGCGCACGACCGGCCCGGCGTCGCGCATCGAGCGGCGGAGCCGCGTCCAGATGACCACGGAGTCCGCGCCGGGATCGCCGGAGGCGACGCCTAAGTCCACGTCGTCGAGATCGTCCTCGGCCAGGCTCTGCAGCGCGCCCGCCCCGCACAAGGGGATGGCGAGACCACCCTTCAAAATCGTCCGGCGATCGACCTTCATGGCGCATTCCCCCGTTTGCGGCCGTTCAAAATCGTCGCGAACGAGCGCGTCTGGATCTCTGCGATCGAGAGCCCTGTGGCCGTGACGTCTGCGTGCGTGATAGCACCGCAATTCAAAGCTTTGAGGAAGTAGTTGAGAAGACCTTGTCCGGAGGCGGCGTCGTCGAAGACGTCGCCGAGCAAGCTGGCCTGCGCCGCTTTGTCGATGAAGGTCCGCAGGCGCTCGGTCGCCGACGCGAGCCCCCCGAGGAAAAACGCGTGCAGCGCTGCGAAGCGCACGGGCAGCTGCGCCGGATGCAGATCCCACCCCTGATAGAAGCCGTTCTGCAAAGAATGTGTGATGTGGGCGAAGCTCGTGCCCCAGGCGCGATGGACGACTTCGCGCGAGCCGACCGGCAGAATGTTGGTCGCGCCGTCGGAGAGCCAGACCGGTAGACCGGAGAACGCGACTTTCATCATGTGGCGCGCGAAATCGCAGGCCGCATGGTCGAGGCGCTGCGCCGCTGCGGTGACGTTCAATGCCGCCGTGTAGTCGTAGGCCCCGAAGTGCGCCGCGACGAGCCGCGGCCCGGCCGCCTTCGCGAGCAAGGGCAGGGCCGCACGGCCGTCTTCGAGAAAAAGCGCCTGCGTCGTCTCGATCATCAGCTCGAGGCGCAGGGCGCCCTTCTTCAGGCCCGTCTTTTTCTCTAATATGTCAATAATTTGAACAAACGCTTCGCACTGCTCCGGCAGGCTGGCTTTCGGCAGCGTCACGCAAAAATGCGGGGGCAAAGCGCCGCCGCTGGCTTCAAGCAGCGTCGTGACGAAGAGATCGAGCGTCCGCACCGCACGCGCCTTCAGCTCCTCGCTCATCGACTTCACGCGGAACCCGAGGAAGGGCGGCAGGGTCCCCGCCTTCATGCCGAGCGCGACCTCCTTCGCCGCGCCGATCGCGACCTCGTCCTCCTCCGCGTCGGGGCGGAAGCCGAAGCCGTCCTCGAAGTCGATGCGAAAATCCTCGACCGGCTCGCGCTCGAGCTTCTCGCGCACGCGCGCAAAGACCGCTTCCTCGAGCTCGGGCGCAATGCCGCAGGCGCCGGCGAGCTCGCGCGGGTCGCGGGCGTTCGCGGCGAACGCGGCGCGCGCGAGGCTCCCGAGCTTCGCCGCGGTGCCGGCCTTGAAGAGCTGCGCGCCTCCGTACACCGTGTGCACCGGCTGCCGTGCCGCCGAGTCGCCCGAATAGCGGCTCGCGGCCGCGCGGTTGGCGTGGCCGAGCTTGGCCAGGATCGGCTGAAGCTCCTGCGTGCTGAGCGTCGTCGGGCTCTTTTTCACGGGAATCCTCGGGTTTTTTAGCTGCCGCGATACGTGGAGTATCCGAAGGGGCTCAAGAGCAGGGGAACGTGGTAGTGCGGCTGGCCGGCCGTAACCTCGAACTCGATCGGAATGCGCTTATAGAAGCCGCCGCCGAGGTAGCCGGCGACCACGAACGTGAGCCTGAAGCTGCCGGCCGCGACGCCCGTCGGCGTCAGCTCCTTGATGCGGCCGTCGGCGTCGGTGACGCCCGCGCCGACCGCGCGCCACTCGCCCGGCCTTTCCTCGCGCTCTAGCCGCGCCTCGATGCCGTGGGCCGGCTTGCCGAGCGCCGTGTCGAGGACGTGCGTCGTGATCTTGGTCATGCCTTCTCTCCGAGCTTGGCCAAGCGCAGGGCCGTGATCTTCTCCTGCTCGCCCGCGGCCGTCCGCAGCTCCTCGGCCCGCGTCCGCCCGAGGCGCGCCTCGAGGAGGGCGAGCATCTCGCCGGCAGTCTTGCCGGTGGCGCAGACGATAAAGATGAAACCGTGGAGCCGCTCGTAGCGGAGGTTGCCGTCACGGAGCGCCGTCAGCGTCTTTTCGGACGCGGCTTCGACGCCGGCTTGCTCGCGGCCCGCGAGATGGGCGGTGGCCGCGAATCTTTCCCGCAGGCTCTCGACGTCCCCGATCTTCGGATGGTGGGCGAAGGCCTCGAGCCAGTCTTTTTCGACGAGCCGGGCGAAGCTCGCGGCCTTCGCTCGGGAAAGCCCCGCCGCGTCGCGGAAAGGGCGCGCGGCGAGCATCGCGGAGACCCAAGCGGAGGCGCCACAGCAATGCGTCAGCGCCGTACGCGCGGCGGCGGCCGGCATGGCGTCGAGCGCGGCGGCGGCCTCGGCCGTCGTCATCCTTCGACCGTCCCGAATGCGCGGAGGCGCGCGATGCCGCCGTCGGGGAAGATGGTCAATCGCAGGTGCGTGAAAGGCCCGTGCGCCTGGATCTCCCGCAGGTACTCGTGGATCTTGTGGCCGCCGAGCGGCGTCTCGGCGACGACCGTCTGCCAGGCGTCGCCGTCATCCTCGTGCCGGCCTTCGATCTTGCAGCGATCCGGGTGGTTGCCCTTGAAATTGTTGGTGTCGACGAGGAGGCGCTGGATCTTTGCCGCGCGACCCAAACGCACGATCACCCAGTCGCTGCCGGGCAGCTCGCGCTTCCTTTTCGTCTCCCAGCCGTCGCCCATGTTGACGCCGCGGCCGGGCATGATCAAGTTGTCCTTCGGGCCGAAGAACATATCGTTGCAAGCCTCGACGACGCCGCCGTTCTCGACGGCCGCCAGATCCAGGACCTCGCCCGGCCGCACCTTCGCCCAGTCCGGCATCGCGCGCCCGAAGACGCGGAAGCGCGCGACGCCGCCGTCGGGATAGATGTTGAGGCGAACGTGGCTAAAGCGTTGCCCGGTGGCCTCGACCGAGCCGTAGAGATTCTGCGAGCCGCGCTCGAGCGGGACCTTCGGCAAGATTTCCTGCCAAGGCAGCTTGGCGAAATCCGAGTGCACGGTGAGCCGCTCGTCGGTCAGGACGGCGTCGACCGAGGCGTGCGGCGGGTGATTGCCGAGAAAATGGTTGGTGTCGACGTCGAAGCCGTGGATCTCGCCGGGCAGGCCGAGGCGCAGGACGCACCAGTCGTGGCCGGGCACGCGCTTTCGGCGCGACTCCCAGCCGTCCATCCATTTGCCGCGGTCGGTGTACTTGTCGGGGATGAAGACGCCGCGGCCCGGCAGGACCAGGTTCTCCTTCTCGGCGAAGAACTCGTCGCTCGCATGGAGCGGGAGACCGCCGAGCTTCGCTTGCGCGAGGTCGATCCATTGGCTGAAATCGTGCGTCACGGGGCCTCTCGAAGAAGGGGTTGGCCGGTGCCGAGGCGCGGGAAGACGCCGCGCTCGAAGACCAGGATGCCGCGCAGGAAGGTCGCTTCGACCGCGCCGACCATCGGGCGCGACTCGTAAGGCGTCACCTTGTGGCGATGCTCGATGCGGTCTTTGGAGATCGCGTGCCGCTTGTCGGGGTCGAAGACGACCATGTCGGCGTCCGCGCCGGGAACGAGCGCGCCTTTCCGCCCGCCGAGCCCGACCATCTGCGCGGGACCTTCGGCCATCCATTTCGCCACGGTCGCAAGCGAGACGCCGCGCTCGCGCGCCGTCGTCCACACGCTGGCCAAGCCGAACTGCAGGCCAGAGATGCCGCCCCAAGCTTTGTCGAAGTCGCCGCGCTCGGGAAGCTTCAGGTGCGGCGCGCAGGGAGAATGATCGGAGACGACGAAGTCGATCGCGCTGGATTCCAGCGAGCGCCAGAGCGCCTCGCGGTTGTCCTTCTCGCGGATCGGCGGCGAGCATTTGAAGCGCGTGTCACCGTCCTTGACCTCCTCCGCCGTGAACGTGAGGTAGTGCGGACAGGTCTCCGCGCTGATGCGCACGCCGGCGCGGCGCGCTTCCTGGAGGATCGGCACCGCCTCCGCCGAGGACAGGTGTACGATGTGCACGCGCGCGCCGGTGGCGCGGCACTTCTCGACGGCGAGACGAACGGCCGCGTTCTCCCATTCTTTGGGGCGCGAGGCCACATAGCTGGCAAAGGTGGTGCCGGCCGTCGGCGCCCCCGGCAATTCCAGCTCCGCATGTAAGAGGAGGGGAACGCCCGCGCGCGCGAGGAGCGGCAGGCCGCGGTCTAAGTCCTTAGCGGTGACGTTCGGGAACTCGTCGATTCCGGAGTGCACCATGAAGGATTTGAAGCCGAGGACGCCGCGCTTCACGAGCGGCTCGAGCTCGTCCTCGTTGCCCGGCACGAAGCCGCCATAGAAGCCGCAGTCGACGGTGAGCTTCCGCCCCTCGGCGAGCGCGGCGAGCTTCGTCTCGAAGGCCTTTACGGAGGTCGTGACGGGAATGCAATTGAGCGGCATGTCCACGATCGTGGTGATGCCCCCGGCCGCGGCGGCGCGTGTCGCGGTCTCGTAGCCTTCCCAGTCGGTGCGCCCGGGCTCGTTCACGTGCACGTGCGTGTCGACGATTCCGGGGAGCACGGCGAGCGTGCCGGCATCGTAGACCGGCACGGTCGTTGGCAACTCCTGCCGCGACAGGATGGCCGCGATGCGACCGTCCTCGACGAGCACGGCGCCGTCCCGCTCGCCGCCGGGTAGGACAAGGCGGCGGCTGACGACGGCAAACCGGCGCGCGGTCGAGATGCTCAAAGGGAAGGTCCTGGAATCGTGAAGATTATCAAGACAATAGCGGCTGGAGGACGGGGGCGTCTAGGGATTTAATTTATTGGAATCACTGAAAAAAACCCGCCGACCTGGCGGGCGGCGGGTGCATTAGAACGCGGGAGCGGATCAGTGCGTCCCGAGAATTTCGTGCAACTTCGCCAGCACGGCGCGCTGGGCCGAAAGCTTCTCGTCATCGCGGCCGAGGGCGCGCGCGGCGCTGACGGCGGCTTCGATGTCGAGCAGGCCTCCGACGGTGTCGTTCTCGCCGCGCGTCACGACGCGGGAGGTCTCGAGCGCCGTGCGGACTTGCGCCGGCGTCAGCGCCGGATTGGCCTCGAGCATGAGAGCGACCGCGGCCGCGACTTGCGGCGTGGCGCCGGAGGTGCCGCCGAAGTCGCCCATCTCGCCGTTCGGACCGAGGAGGGTGTGCAGATTCTCGCCGAAGGCGGCGATGGTGATGCGCTCGCCGAAGTTGCTGAAGTCGGCCTTCTTGCCGTCCTCGCCCAAGGCGCCGACGATGATCGAGCCCGTGTCCTCGTCGCGCTCGGCCGTCAGCTCGGTCGAGTAGTTGCCCGCGGCGGAGACGATCGTGATGCCGGCGAGCTGCGCCAGCTTCACCGCTTCACGCGTGCCGGCGAAGGTCTCCGAAGAGCCGCCGGAGGTCTGGTTTTCTAGGACCACGACGTTTACGCCCTGGATCGTGATGGCGCGAAGCACGCAGCGCGCGGTCGCTTCCTCCTTGTCAAGGTCGTCGACGGCACCGTCGTAGTTGAAGTTCTGCAGGGGCACGAGCTTCGCGCCGTAGGCGATGCCGTTGGTGCCGGATTCGTCGTGCACGCCGGCGATGATCGCGGCGACGGCCGTACCGTGGAACGCCCAGTAGCCGTCGTTGACGACGAACGGCGCGTCTTTGTCGGCCAAGTCGTAGGCATGCTCGAGCAACATGTTTGGCTTCAAGTCCGGCTCGTCGTGATGGTAGCCGGCGTCGCAATCCGCCAAGGTCACGCCCGCGCCCGAGAGGCTTTGGCCCCAAGCCGAGGGCGCCTTGAGGCGCTCGATCCACCACTGTCCGGAAAGCTCCGGATCCGGCGTGAACGCCAGCGGGGGAAGGACGCCGCTCTTGATGACGGTGTCGAAGCCTTCGCGCTGCATCAGCTCGCGCGTGCGAGCGGGCGAGTCGCTGTCTTCGAAATAGAGCTCGCGGAAATCGACGCTGCCGCCCGAGAGGTCGAAAATGGCCTTTTTCTGGGCTTCCGTCAGCCCGAAGTCGATCCGCTTGCGCTCGTCCTTTTTGGCCGTCTTGGCGCCGCGGAAGACGACACGGTCCTTGGCTTGGGCAGCGCTAGAAAGAAGCGCGACGGCGACGGATGCAGCGGCAAGCGACTTTGCGAGTTTCATGCATTCCCCAGGCGGAAGATGGCTGAAATGGGTGTCCGATTTAAGTGAAGGACTTGTAGCAGGGCCCCGGGCTTTCTGCTAGCTTTTTGGCTCCACGGGAAATCGTTCCCCATATCGTATAGATGGAGCCGTGATGCGCCTCGACCTAGCCTTCAAAACACTCGTCGCCGCCGCCGCCGTGGTGAGCCTCAGCGGCGTCGCCCTGGCCCAAGTGCAGTTGAAGACCGACCAAGACAAAATCGCGTACATGATCGGCTACCAGATCGGTACGAACTTCAAGCGCGACGGCATCGAGATCGACCTCGCCCTGATGCAGGCGGCGATGAAGGAAGCGATGGCGGGCACCAAGTCCCAGCTGTCCCCGGAAGACTCGCAGAAGCTGATGATGGACTTCCAGAAAAACCTGCAAACCAAGGCGGAGGCGAAAGCCAAAGCCGAAGGCGAGAAGAACGTCGGCGCCGGCAAGGCCTTCCTCGCCGAGAACGCCAAAAAAACGGGCGTCAAGACGACGGCCAGCGGCCTGCAGTACAAAGTGCTGAAGGACGGCACGGGCACCGCGCCGCAAGCGACCGACACCGTCAGCGTCAACTACAAGGGCACGCTCCTCGACGGCACCGAGTTCGACAGCTCCTACAAGCGCAACAAGCCGGCGACGTTCGCCGTCAATGGCGTCATCAAGGGCTGGACGGAAGCGCTCCAGATGATGAAGCCGGGCTCGAAGTACGAGCTCTGGATCCCGAGCGATCTCGCCTACGGCGAGCGCGGCGCTGGCGACCAGATCGGTCCCAACTCCACTCTTCACTTCGAGGTCGAGCTCGTGACGATCGAGAAGAAGGAAGAGAAGAAGCCGGAAGCTCCGGGCGCCGCCGCTCCGAAGTCCGACCCGCACGCCGCCGCAGCAGCAGCGCCGAAGTCCGACCCGCACGCCGCGGCCGCCGCCGCAGCGCCGGCCCCGAACGCGCCCGCCAAAAAGTAAGCGCGCCCGCCGTCCGAGGCACGAAGCGGCCCGCGAGCATTGCTCTCGGGCCGCGCTCTTTTTGCCGAAAGCGCCAATTCAAGCTTCGCCCGCGGGTTCCGAATGGGAGGCATTCCCAGAGGAGATCGCATGCGTTTCCAATTCGGCTTCGTCGCGGCCACTGCGTTGATGATCGGCATCTTCGCCGCATGCGGCTCGGACGAGAAGGAGTCCACCGGCGGCGGCGGCGCTGGCACCGGCACCGTCGCCTTCACCGACGTCGCACCGATCGTCAAAGCGAAATGCGCGACGGCTGGGTGTCACGACGGCACGTTCTCGCCTAGTTACAAAGATGTGACCGAGGCGAACTTCAAGAAGTCGAATGCCCTGGCTCGGGTGAAAGCCCAGACGATGCCGCCATCCAACGGGACGGCGCTCACCGCGACCGAGAATACGACGATCATCGGCTTCTTCGGCGAGTGAAGCGCTTCAGAAAACGGCGAGGAACTGTAGATCCCCGCCGCCCCAAGGCCGAAAACGGCGGGACAGCTCGTCCAGGTCCCAAGTCGAATTCAGAAAGGCGCGGGCTTTCGGGGTAAAGGCGTACTCCCACGCCGCCTGCGCCTTCACGTGCAGCTCGCGACGATCCCTGCCGTCCTCCCGCAGATGCACGGCGTTGGCGAACAAGCCGGATTGGACCACGCCCGCGTGGGTCGCGAAGATCGCCGCTTCCTCACGCCATGATGCCGCGAGCGCATGCTGGCGATAGGCGGCGCGGCGTTCGATCCATTGCGCGCCGACTTCTACGGAGCTCAGTCGGCGCGTCGCTTCGTGGACCGCGACGGTGCGCACCAAGCTCCGCGTGCGCGCCGCCTCGGCGAAGGCCTCGGCCTTCCATTCCAGATCGGTGGCGAGATCGACCCACGGCGTCTTTACGACCGCGTGGGCGATGCTGCGCGAATACGTGTAGTCGTAACCCCGGCTACGGAGCTTCCAAGTGAACGGCTGATCGCGCTCATAGCGCAGCTCGAAATAGGACGTCTTCGCCGCGAGCACGAGACTGCCGGCGCGCCCGTCGCGCTCGTCGACGGCCTCGGCCTTCTTCGACATGTAGTAGTGATCGACGGACCAGTAGCTCAGGGCGATCCATAGGTCCGCGATCGGGCTCGCCTCGACGCCGAGACCGAGATCCCCGAATTCCTTGAGCGCGCTGCCGTCGGCGAGCCCGACGAGGCGCAGGCCCGGGAGGATCGTGCCGTCGACGCGCAGCTCGCGCTCGGTCCTTTGCTCCAGGTAGTCCTCCCGGCGCGCCGACGCGAAGCCGAAGCGGACGGCGCCATCACGCGGCGTGGCGAGCTTCACGTCCTCGGCGTAGGCGAAACGGTTGATGTTGAGGCTTCCGGCATTGAGGCGCACGCCGACATCATGGCCTTCCCAGAGCGCGGCCCAGCCGGCCGGGGCCCGATAGCTCACGAGATCGTTGTAATACTCCGTGCTGAGCCGCTCCTCCGGATCGAGCCGGTCGGCGTCGTTTTCCAGGAACCTTGCCTCGGATTCGGACGCGAGGCCCGCGAGGAGGCAGCCAGCGATAAGAATATTCCGTTTCATTCCGAGACTATACCCCCTCCGGCTTGTACCTGTCCGAAGGATCTGCGAGATTGCGCGCCCATGTCTGAACCCCTGCATCTCATCGCCACTTGTCCCGAAGAAACCAAGGACGTCCTGACGGCCGAGCTTTTAGCGCTCGGTGCCACCAGGCCGGAGCCTTCGTACCGCGCCGTGCATTTCGAAGCCGACGCGCGCGTCTTCTACGAGGCCCACCTCAAGCTCGCCACGGCGAGCCGCATCCTGCGCGTCATCAAAGACGTCGCCGCCAAGACCCCGGAGATGCTGCGCTCTCAAGCGCGTCGCGTCCATTGGTCGGAGCTCTTCGCCGTCGAGCGCGGCTACCTGATCGAAGGCGTCGCCGGCGACCGCGGTCCTGGCTGCATGACCTCGAACGAGATTTCAAAAGCGGTACGGGAAGGCTTGCAAGACGCCTTCATGAACCAGCTTGGGAAGATCCCGAAGGTCGATCTCAAAGAGCCCAAGGTCGTGATCGTCGCCTTCGTGCGGAACGGTCGCTGCATGCTCTCCTTCGACACCTGCGGCAAAGCGCTCCATAAGCGCGGCTACCGCTTGGATGGCCACCCGGCTCCGGTGAAGGAAACGCTGGCTGCCGCTATCTTGCGCTACGCGGGCTACGACGGCACGCAAACCCTCCTCGACCCGATGTGCGGCAGCGGCACGATCGCGATCGAAGGCGCCTTCATGGCGCTGCACAAAGCGCCACAGATCCACCGCAAAAAGGGCGAGTTTCTGTTCGAGTGGCTGAAAGAGTTCGACCACAAGATGTGGCGAGAGGTGCAGGATGAAGTCCGTCTCGAGCGCTTAGCCCAGCCCGCGGCCAAAGTTATCGCCACCGACATCGCCCCGCGCTTCGTCGAGATGGCGCGCGCCAACGCCCTGCGTGCCCGCGTCGAGAAGGACATGGAGTTCGACACCATGCGCTTCCAGGACCAGACGGCGCCCGCGCCGACCGGCATCCTCGTCGCGAACCTGCCTTACGGGGAGCGCCTGGAAAAGGGCAGCCCCGACCTCGAGACCCTCTACAAGGAGATCGGCGACACGCTGAAGAAGCAGTTCTCCGGTTGGCGCGCCGCGCTCCTCGCCGCCGAGGATTCACCGTTCAAAGCGATCGGCCTGAAGCCGACGCGCAAGATCCCGCTGCTCAACGGCGCGATTCCGTGCAAACTTTTGATCTTCGACCTGTACTCCGGCACGAAGCGGGTCGCCAAGCCGGAAAAAGAAGTGGTCGTGGACTAAACAGGAACATCATAGCTGGGCGGCCTCTGAACCCTTGTAGCAACTGGCCCCCTGATGCTACGCTGAGCGCATGCGCCCCATCCCGCTCGTCCTCGCCGCACTGATCGTCGGCAGCCCTCTGGGCTGTCAGACCGAGGTGAAGAACACGCGGCGGCTTCGGCCGCAGCGGCCGCCCGCCGTACCGGGCGCGCCAGTGACGGACCCTGGCGACGCGGGTGAGGACGAGGACGAAGCCGACGAGGTCGCGCCGCCCCCTCCCCTCTCGGAGCCGTTCGAACCGATCGACTGGGCGGAAGTCGCGTTCGGCGCCACCGAAGCCTGCTTCGAGGGCGTCGCGGAAGGCGACGCGGCGCGCGCGGCGTGGGCGCCTTACTGCGAATGCCACGGCGACAAGACCGCGGCCGCCTTGAAGGCCAAAGCCCCCAAGGCCGTCGACGACGCAACGAAGAAAGACATTGAGGCCGTCTGCGCCGGGAAGAAACCGGCGACCTTGGACCCGCGTCTCGCCTCGCGCTTCGTCGCTTTCCCCGAAAACTCCGCAGCGCCCGCGAACCAAGTCGCGCCATCGCGTCTCGACGCCACGGATCCTTCGAACGCGCTCGTGACGCTCGCGAAGAACGGGACGACCGTCGCCCTCTTCAAGGCGCGCGCCCGCCGCGACGCGGCGACGAGCGGCGACAACGTGATTTTCGACGTGATCTCGATCGATCGGGCCGATCAGGCCATTTATCCGCTGAAGATCGCCGACTCCGTCCACTGTCGCTACGCGCTGGCGACGACGAGCCGGCCGCCGCAGCTTTCGATCCGCTGCGCGACGGTGGCCGAGCGCGGATTTCCGGCGGATACCGCCGGCCCCACGTTGAGCGAGGATCTCGAGCCCTTCAGCTATCTGAAGCGTATGCATGCGGACGCGAGCTACACCGATAACACCTCGCAGCTTTGCGCAACGGCGCTCACCGTCGATTCGACGCTCGGGAGGGTCACGACGAAGGTCGTGGGGTGCACGGCCTCGCCGAATTTCGGCAAGGAGGCGACGTATTCGTGCGAAAGCTTCGAGAACCGCTGCGGCGACCTCGTGGTGTGCGAGAACGGGTATTTCACGCTGGCGAGCGCGCTCTACGTCTGGGACGGGTTCGATCCGGATCGGCCTTATCCCGAGTGCGTGCCGGCGCCGCTGACCTTGCGTTAGGACGACCGCAGGAGCGCGGAGGGGCGGAAACGCGGATCGGCCGGCCGGAGGCTAC
>JANOTL010000169.1:0-83525 GCA_031416315.1 Pseudomonadota bacterium | reverse complement strand
AAGAGGTCAAGGCGGCGAGGAAGAAGAAGTAGGAAGACGCACATGGACGGACGGAATGGATTCATGGCTCTCGGATCGATCCTTGCGCTAGTCGCAATGGCGACAGTTGCGACCCAGACGTCCTTCGCTCAATCAGAAATGAGGAGTGTTGCGGCAGGAGTCCAGCGCTCGTTCGTTCCCGAACGGCTCGCGCCCGGAATGGCGCCGGTGTTTCCCGAAATCCAGGTCGACGGCTTCAAGTTGGATCAGTTTCCGGTGACGAATCGCCAGTTTCTCGAGTTCGTCGTCGGCAACCCGAAGTGGCAGCGGGGCCAGGTTCCGCGCCTGTTTGCGGAAAGTGTCTACCTCAGGCATTGGGCGACGGAGGCTCGACTCGGGAAAGAGGCGCCGCCGGATGGCCCGGTGGTTCATGTTTCTTGGTTTGCGGCCAAGGCCTACTGCGCATGGCGGAAGAAGAGGCTTCCGACGACCGTCGAGTGGGAGTACGCCGCAGACGCCAGCCAGTTCTTGGGAACGCTGACGGGAGATCCAGGCGAAATCATCCTCGAATGGTACGGGCGGCCGACACCGGACGTTCAGCCGAACGTGGGATCGACTCCGGCCACGGCCATAGGCGTCCATGACCTTCACGGCCTCGTCTGGGAGTGGACCCAGGACTTTAACTCCGCCATGTCCGGAGATGACGCGCGCGATGGTTCAGCAGGCGAACGTGGTCTCTTCTGCGGGGCGGCCGCACTCGGCGGCGCTGATCCGGGGGCCTACGCCACCTTCATGCGAATCGCGTTCCGTTCGAGCATCAAAGGAGGGTTCGCTCTTGGCAACCTCGGTTTTCGCTGCGCGAAGTAGTCTGAAAGCGGGCTTGTTCATGGCCTTGGCAATCTTTCTCACGACCGCGACGCGGCAGGCTCGAGCCCAGTCGGGCGAGGACCCGTCGTTGTTCGATCTTCCCGGCCTCTGGAAGGATCAAGACGACAAGGCCTTCGTCTGGCGACGGGCGAAAGAGGGGACGACCTTGGTGGCGCTCGTCTACACATCGTGTCAGATGTCTTGCCCCCTCATCACCCAGGAGCTGCTCGCAATACAAGGAAAACTATCGGAAGTGGAGCGCTCGCATGTGCGCATCCGCCTTTTTTCGTTCGACCCGGCTCGAGATACGGTGGCGCGGCTCAAGGAATTCGCCATCGAGCGCAAGCTGGACACCAATCATTGGACGCTTCTGACCGGGACCGAGGACGGAGCGCGGGAATTGGCCGTCGCGCTCGGCGCGCAGTTCAAGAAGCTTCAAAATGGCGAGTTCTCGCACTCGAACACCGTTACGGTGCTCGCTCCAAACGGTGCAGTCCTCCACCAGCAAGCCGAGCTCGGCGTCGGCCGCGATGCGACCCTCATGGCCATCCGCAAGTCGCTAGCCGACGCGACCATCCGCGCGTTGAAACAGTAATTTGGGCGTATAGACCCATAAGATGGCAGCGATGGCCACGGACCAGAGACCGCCCGCCAGGACCATCATTTCCCCGTAGCGGGATGGAGCCGCCATTGGCCCAAAAACACGCACCAGAGCGCCGCCGAGGACGAGCCCGTAGGCGACGATCGTGAGGAGCGACGCGCGTAAGGGCCGTCCAGTATGGCCGAGGCTCACACGGGACACCATCCCTACGATCATGGCGCCGATCGCTCCTGCGGTGAATGCATGCGTTGCGATCGACGATGCGATGAGCCCCGCGCCTGCAGCCGCGGAGAGATAGAACCCAATGACGATCCACGCGTAGCCGGCGTAGAGGATCCAAAGGATCGGCAGCCGGCGAACACGCTTGTCAAACCAAAGCGTCAGTCTAAGCAGTGAGACTGTGCCGGCGACCGTTGCCGCGAGCGCGGTGACCGTCGAGACCTCATTCCAAAGGTGGGCAGCGGTAAAGGCCGCGCCTGCGCCGACGACGGCAAGATCCAGGGACTGCCTACCCCGGCGGACGTATCCTTCCAGGCTCCGCTCTGAAAAGAAGGGAATCACACGACCGGAAACGACGAGCATCATCGTAACGATGACGTGGACTCCAAAGAGCAGGCCTTGACGCCCGGCGCCTGGCCACGCCTGCAATCGGTCGAGATGGTAGGCGGCATTGCTGAGCCAAAGCATGCCGAGGAGCGCTAGAAAGATCATATTGCGACGTTGACCGGCGCGCAGCAGGTAGCGCCCGAGGAGCACCGCAACGCAAGGAAGAAAGGCAAGGTCGATTCCCGCCACGACATGCGGGCTCAACGTCGACGCCAATGCCGCAATTCTTCCGACGAGCCAGAGTCCTGCAGAGAGCATCAATGGAGCGCCGTGGATGCCGCGGACGCCGGTCCAACTCTGCGATGATGTGAGAAGGAAACCAACGATGATGGCAACGGCAAATCCGTGGATCATCTCGTGCGAGTGCCACAGGACATCGATCGTAGACGTTGGCCCACTGAGAGCGTACGTCCACACCCAAGTCAGCAGAAGGACCATGCCGCCGAAGCAGCCGAGGAGAAAGAAGGGCCGAAAGCCCGTCTCCCACAACGCAATGCGCCGAATGGCTCGTTCTTCGACCATGAAACCTCCGAGCTTGTCGCTCTGGCCGAAGCTTGCAATATCGAAGCCTCTTGCCGTGGACCGGCGCCGACGAAACGACCGCAGCCCGACGGTTTCCCGTCGGGCTGCAGATCACCGTCACGCGAGGACTCGGTGTCGGGTTTGGTGGAGGTAAGGGGAGTCGAACCCCTGACCTTTGCGTTGCGAACGCAACGCTCTACCAGCTGAGCTATACCCCCATCAGAGCCCTAATGTGCCAGAACCGCGCGCGAGCGCAAGCAAAAAGACCAAAGCCGACGGCGCCTATGTTTCCAGATACTTTTTCACGGCGCGCCGCGTTCACTCGTACCGAGAACCAGAGTCGAGCGCTCGATTTCCTCGTGCTGCTCGGCGTATGGTTACGAGATGCGCCGCCCCCAAAAACCCGCGGCGGTTCCTGACCGCCGCGCGCAGATCCTAGCCTCGGCCATGCGCCGATTCCTCCATTTCGGCGTGAAGAAGACGGCGATGCAGGAGATCGCCGACGACTGCGGCTTGGCCGTCGGCACGCTCTACCTCTCCTTCGCGAACAAGGACGCGCTCATCATCGGCTGCGCGGAAGCCTTTCGCGCCGCCCACGCGGCCGAGGCAAAAAAGGTCGTCGACCTTCCCGACGTCGAGCCGGAGGCGAAGCTGCGGCGTTACGTCCTGAGCCGTTTTCACGCGTCGCGCGGTCTCCGAGCCGGCGCCGCCGAGGCCGCGGCCGAGCTCGCGCGTCATGTCTTGCGGCTTCGCCCCGAAGATCCGGCGGAAGAGATCCGCTCCTTCACGGCGTACCTCGCCACCATCCTCGCCGCCGGCAAGAAATCCGGCGTCTTCCCGGGCGTGCGCGATCCGGAGCGCGAGGCGCGCGTTCTGGCGCTCGCGCTCGGCGTTTTCTTCCCGATCCCCGGTCGCGAGCCCCCGGAGCCGCTCGGACTCCCTGATTTACTCAATCAGCTCGAGTGGTTCGTTGACGTCTGGACGCGTCAATGAATATTTGAGTAAAGTATTCATCAGTTCATTCCGAAGGCGGGTCCATGAGCTATCTCGAGTTGCCGCAGGGACGCATGCATTACGTCGACGAAGGCCCGCGGGACGCGCCGGTCGTCGTATTCGTCCACGGCACGCCGAGCTGGAGCCACGAGTGGCGCCATGCGATGGCGGCATTGTCCAAGACGCATCGCTGCATCGCGCCGGATCACCTCGGCTTCGGCCACTCCGACAAGCCGCCCGCCGCGCGCTTCGCGTATCACTACCGCGATCACCGGCAGAACCTCGAAGCCTTGCTCGCCCATCTCGGCGTCGACCGCTTCCACCTCGTCGTGCACGATCTCGGCGGGCTCATCGCCTTGCCGCTGGCGCTCGACGCGCCGCAGCGGATCCTGTCGCTCGGCATCGTGCAGAGCTGGATGTGGGACTTCGGCGACGACCCCGAGTTCCAGCGCGCGCGCAAGCTCCTGCTGTCACCGCTGATGCGTTTTCTCTATTTGCGCCTCAACTTCTCGGCGAAGAAGCTGGTGAAGATGGCCTGGGGAAGCCGCGCGCCCTTGACCGAGGCCCTCCACCGCGAATTCACCGACCGCTTTCCCGATGCTGCCTCGCGCGTCGGCACGCTCGCGTTCGCGCGCCTGATGGGCGGGGAAATCGCGTTCCCCGACGCGATCTGGGCGCGGCGCAAGGAGCTGCCGCAGGTGCCGACGCTCGTCATCTGGGGTGAAGGCGACAAGCTCGTCACGACGCGGCATCGCGATCGCTGGAAGGAGGCGGTGCCGCGCGCCGAGTTCCTGTCGCTGCCGGAGGTCGGCCATTGGCCGCAGATCGAAGCCGCGGACGAAGTCACCGCCGGCCTCGCAAGCCTCGTCCGCCGTGGCTAAGCTTTTTTTCGGCGCCCGAAAAGAAGCTCAGTATTCCGGCGGCGGAATGTCTTCCATCGCCCCTTCACTCCCACCCCCGCCACCACCGCCGCCCCGCATCTCCACGGCCAACCCCGAAGGCCCCTCCTGCGACCGATAAAGCTGATATGACAGCTTCGTCTCCGCAAACGGCAGCTCCCCGAGCCCATGCAGAAACGCATCACACATATTCACCGGCAAAGGCACGCCGAGCTGAACTTCGCCTTCGCCTCGCGACAAGCCCATTCTCAGCACCAACTTCACCGGCGTGTCGCCACGGTGCGTATCGAAGTGCTTTTTCAGCCGCTCCACGGGCAGCTGCACCACCGACCCGCCGCTCGCGCCCACGATCTTCAGGCCGAGGGTG
This sequence comes from Pseudomonadota bacterium, assembly GCA_031416315.1. GTDB lineage: Bacteria > Bdellovibrionota_B > Oligoflexia > Oligoflexales > CAIYRB01 > JANOTL01. The sequence continues at coordinate 78,691 of JANOTL010000169.1, read as the reverse complement.
ATCGAGCGCACGTTCTCCTGGCGGATCTCCTCCACGGGCAAGATCTTGTCGAGCTTGAAGCGCAGGCTCTTGTCCTTAAAGTTCTCGTCGACCGAGCCGTAAGCGCACACGACCGTCCCCGCCTCGGGGAACTCCGCCGGAATCTCTTTCTCGAACATAACGCCCTCGACCCAGCCGTGCTCGTCCTCGAGCCTCACGGAGGCCATGCGCTTTCCGGTCTTCGTCAGCCGCTCGTTCATCATCGCGAGCACGGCGACCATGCAGGTCTTGCCCTTGTCCATCGCGTTGCCGAGCGTCGTCGTCGTCACCTTGCCGAAGGCGCGCACGTCCTCGCGGTGGAAGAGGAGGGGATGCCCGGTCAGGAAGACGCCGAGAAGCGCCTTCTCTTTTTTCAACCATTCCGGCGTCGGCGCGCCGGGCTTGCGGTCGGAGACCGTAAGCTCGAACGACAGCTCAGCCGCGCCGTTCGAGGACTCCGACTCGGCGTCGAAGAGCCCGCGCTGACCGCTGCTCTTGCTGGAGTGCACGTCTTCGCTGAAGCGCACCAGCTCCGGGATGATGCTCATGAGCTTGGGCCGCGCGATCCCGAACTCGTCGAGCGCGCCGCACTGCGCCAAGATCTCGACCGTCTTCTTGCCGATGCGCGGCAAGTGCACGCGCCGCGCGAAATCCTGCAGCGACACGAAGGCGCCGCGCGCGTCGCGCTCCTCGAGGATCGGCTCCAGCGCCTGCACGCCGAGGCCTTTGATGGCGGCGAGGCCGAAGTCGATCGTTCCCGGGCTCTTCACCGCGAACTGCAGGACCGAGCGGTTCAAAGTCGGCGGCAAGAGCTTGATCCGCATGCGCCGGCATTCGTCGACGTAGCGCACGATCTTTTTCGTGTTGTCCAGGTCGCAGGTCATGATCGCGGCCATGAACTCGTCCGGAAAGTGCGTCTTCAGGAACGCCGTCTGGTACGTGATCAAGCCGTAAGCTGCGGAGTGCGACTTGTTGAAGCCGTACTCGGCGAACTTCGCCATCAGGTCGAAGATCTCGCCGGCTTTGCCGCCGGAGGTCTCGTTCTTGACGGCGCCGTCGACGAAGCGTTGCTTTTGCTTCGCCATCTCCTCGGCGTTCTTCTTGCCCATGGCGCGGCGCAGGAGGTCGGCCTCGCCGAGCGAGTAACTGGCCAGCTCCCGCGCGATCTTCATGACTTGTTCTTGGTACAGGATGACGCCGTACGTCTCTTTCAACGTGTCTTCGAGCTGCGGCAAGGGATAGTCGATCGCGGCGCGCCCGTGCTTCCTTTCGATGAAGTCGTCGACCATGCCGGAGCCGAGCGGACCCGGACGGAAAAGGGCGACGACGGCGATCACGTCCTCGAAGCAGCTCGGCTTCAGCTTCGTGATCAGATTCTTCATGCCCGAGGACTCGAGCTGGAAGACGCCGACCGAGTGCCCGTCGCTGATCAGCTGGTAGACCTTCTTGTCGGCCATCGGAATGAAGGCGATGTCGAACTTCGGGTCTTTCTTCGCCCGCACGAGCTGCACGGCCTTCTCGATCACGGTCAGGGTCTTGAGGCCCAGGAAGTCGAACTTCACCAGCCCGACCTTCTCCGCCATCTTCATTTCGTACTGCGTGATGAGCCCGGTCGTGCCCTCGGCCGTGAACACCGGCACGTACTCGTCCATCGGCCCGTCGGAGATGACGATGCCGGCGGCGTGCATGCCCGTCTGCCGGGCGAGGCCCTCGAGCTGCTTGCCCAAGCGCCAGAGCTCGGCCAGGCCTTCGTCGCGCGCCATCTCCTCGGCGATCCGCGGCTCCTGCGCCAAGGCTTTGTCGAGCGTGATGCCGATCTCGTCCGGGATCAGCTTGGAGAAGCGGTCGACGCGCGTATAGCCCAGCTCGAGCACGCGGCCGACGTCCTTCACCACGGCCTTCGCGTTCATCCGGCCGAAGGTGGCGATCTGCGCGACCGACAGCGCGCCGTATTTCTGGGTGACGTAGTCGATCACCTCGCCGCGGCGATCCTGGCAGAAGTCGACGTCGAAGTCGGGCATCGACACGCGGTCGGGGTTGAGGAAGCGCTCGAACAGCAAGTTGTAAGGAATCGGGTCGAGGTCGGTGATCCTGAGCGCGTAGGCCACGATCGAGCCGGCGCCCGAGCCCCGGCCGGGGCCGACGGGGATCCCCTGGTTCTTCGCCCAGTTGATGAAGTCCTGGACGATGAGGAAGTAGGACGCGAAGCCCATGCGGCAGATCACGTCGAGCTCGAACTCGAGGCGGGCCGAGTATTCGGCTTCTTTCTGCTTGTCGAAGGCCTTCGGCCCGTAAAGCTTGCGTAAAGCCTCGAAGCGCTCTTCCAGCATCACGCGCGCGGTGCGTTTGATGCCGTCCTCCGGCGTCTCCTCGCTGCCGAACGAGAACTTCGGCAGATAGTATTTGCCGAACTTGAACTCGACGTTGCAGCGCTCCGCGATCTTCGCGGTGTTCTCGAGCGCCTCAGGCCAAGCGCCGTAGAGCGCCTGCATCTCCGCGTCGTCGAGCAGGTGAAAGGTCGTGCCTTTGCGGCGGCCGCGAATCTTGGAGATGGTGAGCGAGTGTTTGATCCCCAGCTGAATCGCGTGACTTTCGGCGTGCTCCTTCGAGACGTAATGCGCGTCGGCGGAAGCGACGAGCGGCAGCCCGAAGTGGCGCGCGGCGAGGACTAGATCTGGGAGCAGCGTCCGTTGCGCGGGGATCTTGTTGTCGATCAGCTCGACGTAGAAGTTTTCCGCGCCGAAGCGCGCCAGCATTTGCTGCACGTGGAGGCGCAGCGCCTCCGCCGGCAGGAACGCGTCGTCGCCTTCGCCGGCGTCGAAGGGGAGGGGAGTCCCCGGCGCGCCACCGCGGATCTTGCGTAACTCCATGACGAGAAAACCGAATTCTCCGCGCTGGCAGGACGTGAGCGCGATCAGGTCGCCGGAGAGCGTGTCGAGGCTCGCTTCCGGAACCGTCGGGACCTCGGCGTAGCCCTTGGTGTAGCCGTGGCTCACGAGCTTGATCAGATTTTTGTAGCCGTCGTTCGACTTTGCGAGCAGCACCAGGTGAAACGTCCGCTGTGGCAACGGTCGCTCTGCGACGACGAAGCCGGTCGCCTCGTTGCCGCGATGGAAGATCTCCGAGCCGATGATCGCCTTGATGCCCGCGTCCTTCGCCTTCGTGTAGAACTCGATGGCGCCGAACAGGTTGCCGTGGTCGGTGATCGCGCACGAGGAGTGGCCGAGCGCCTTCAGGCGCTTCAGCAGATCCTTGATGCGGATCGCGCCGTCGAGCACCGAGTATTCGGTATGGACGTGGAGGTGGGCGATCATTCCCATTCGATCGTCGCCGGCGGTTTCGTCGTCACGTCGTAAACCACCCGGTTGACGCCGTCGACCTGCTGCACGATCGCAGCGGCCGTCTTGGTGAGGAAGGAGAGCGGGAGGTCTCCGACCTCGGCCGTCATGGCATCCGAGCTGACCACGGCGCGCAGCGCAATCGTCATTTGATACGTGCGGTTATCGCCCATCACGCCGACCGATTTCACCGGCAAGAGGACGGTGAAGGCCTGCCAGACCTTTTCGTAGAGGCCGGCCTCGCGCAGAGCCTTGATGAAGACGTCGTCCGACTCGCGGACGAGCTGGATGCGCTCCTCGGTGACCTCGCCGAGGATGCGGACCGCGAGGCCTGGACCTGGGAAAGGATGACGCCACACCATCTCGTGCGGGAGGCCTAGCTGCTCGCCCAAGGCGCGCGCCTCGTCCTTGAAGAGGAAGCGGAGCGGCTCGACGAGCGGCAAGTGCAGCTTCTCCGGCAAGCCGCCGACGTTGTGGTGGCTCTTGATCACCTTGGCGCCGGCGCCGTGCCCGGCGGACTCGATGACGTCGGGATAAAGCGTGCCCTGACCCAGATGCGTGAAGCCGGAGGCGAGGCCGCGCGCGCCCTTCGCGAAGGCCTCGAACTCCTCGATGAAGAGCCGACCGATGCGCTTTCTTTTTTCCTCGGGATCGGCGACGCCCTTGAGCGCGGCGAGGAACTTCGCCTCGCTGCGCAGGACCTCGATGTGGCTCAAGCCGAGCTGCTTCAGGGCCGAAGACACCCACTCGACCTCGTTTTTCCGCATGAGGCCGGTGTCGCAGAAGACGGCGGTCACCTTGTCCGGGCCGAGCGCCTTCGCCAAAAGGGCCGCCGCGACCGTCGAGTCGACGCCGCCCGAGCAGGCGACCAGGACATGGCCGGCGCCCACGGTCGTGCGGATGTGGGAGAGGGTCGCCTCGAGCATTGAGCCCGCGTCCCAGTTCACCGCGGCGCGGCAGACGTCTCTGGCGAACTGCCGCAGGAGGTCCTGGCCGTAGTCGCTGTGCTCGACCTCCGGATGGAACTGGAGACAGGCGATCGGCAGCTCTTTGTGGACGATCGCCGCCGTCACGCCGGTGTCGCTTTGACCGATGACGTCGAAGCCGGTCGGCATCACGGCTAAGTCGTCGCCATGGCTCATCCACACCGTCTGCTCGGCCGGAACGCCGTAAAACATGCGGCCAGCGGGGCCGGCGATCTCGGTGCCGAGCTTGAGCGTCGCCTTGCCGTACTCGCGGCCGGCGCCGGCGCGGAACTTGCCGCCGAACTCCTGGGCGACGAGCTGCATCCCGTAGCAGATGCCGAGGATCGGCTTCGCGCTCTTCAAGACCCAGGCCGGCAGGCGCCGGGCGCCGGCCTCGTAGACCGAGTCGGGGCCGCCGGAGAGGATGACGCCGTCGAAGGCGAAGCCGGGCGGCGGCGTGATCGCGAGACCGTCGATCACCTCGGAGTAAATGCCGAGCTCCCGCAGCCTGCGCGCGATCAGCAGGGTGTACTGCGAGCCGTAATCGAGAACGAGGATGCCTTTGTCGGTCGGCCTTTGGTTCGCAGCAGCCATTCGCGTCAATCCAGTTTGTAGTTCGGCGCCTCGCGCGTGATGTACACGTCGTGCACGTGGCTCTCTTTGAGCCCGGCGCTGGTGATCTGACGGAAAACGGCGCGCTCTTGCAGGTCGGTGATCGTCGCGGCGCCGATGTAGCCCATTGCCGAGCGGATGCCGCCCAAGACCTGGTGCAGCGAGTTCGCCAAGGGGCCCTTATAGGCGACCCGTCCCTCGATGCCCTCCGGGACGAGCTTGCCCGCGTCGGCCACGTCGCCTTGGAAGTAGCGATCCTTCGAGCCGATCGCCATGGCGCCGAGACTGCCCATGCCGCGATACTGCTTGTAGCTCTTGCCTTGATAAATGATGAGCTCGCCCGGCGCCTCGTCGGTGCCAGCGAACATCGAGCCGATCATGACGGTGTCGGCGCCGCCCGCGAGCGCCTTGACGACGTCGCCGGAGAATTTCACGCCGCCGTCGGCGATGATCGGCACGCCGTGGCGGCGCGCGGCCTCGGCGCACTCCATGACGGCGGAGAGCTGCGGCACGCCGATGCCCGTGACGATGCGGGTCGTGCAGATCGAGCCGGGGCCGACCCCGACCTTGACGGCGTCGGCGCCGGCCTCGATCAGAGCCAAGGTCGCCTCCGGCGTCGCGACGTTGCCGCCGATGACCTCGAAAGCAAAACGGGTGCCGAAGGTCTTTTTCACCGCCGTGACGGCGTCCAAAACACCCTGGCTGTGGCCGTGCGCGGTGTCGACGATGATCGCGTCGGCGCCGGCTTCGAGGAGCGCGGCGCAGCGCTCCATGAAGTCGCCGGAGGCGCCGATGGCGGCGCCGACGATGAGCCGGCCGGCAGGGTCCTTCGAGGCGTTCGGGAAACGGCGCGCCTTCTCGATGTCCTTGATGGTGTAAAGACCGATTAGCTTCTTGCCGCTGTCGTCCAGGACGGGAAGCTTTTCGATGCGGTGCCGATGCAGGATCTCGACCGCCTCTTCGGGGCTCACGCCCTTACGGGTCGAGACCACGTCCGCGGTCATGACCTCCGCCACCTTCCGGGAAAGCGACTTCTCGAAGCGGATGTCTCTGCCGGTGACGATCCCGACCAGGGTGCCGTGCGCGACGACCGGCAACCCGGAGATGTTGTACTTGCGCATGATCTCGATCACGTCGCCGACCGTCTGCTCCGGCGTCACGGTGATCGGATCGGTCACCATCCCGGCCTCGCTCTTCTTGACCTTCTTCACCTGGGCCGCCTGCTCGGCGACGCCCATGTTTTTATGAATGATGCCGACGCCGCCGGCTTGCGCCATGACGATGGCGGTGCCGGCCTCGGTCACCGTGTCCATGGCCGCGGCGATGAGCGGCATCTTCAGGCTGATCTTGCGGGTGAAGCGCGTCTCGAGGTTGGCGTCGGAGGGCATGACCCGCGAGTGGCGGGGGACGAGGAGGACGTCGTCATAGGTCAGTGCGACGCCGATGGACTTCGAAGATGTCATCGGAAAACCTCGCGGGCGGAGCAAGAAATTCCACCGATAGTACTCGGGAAAGATTCGCTGTCAACCGCGCCCCCCATTTGCTAGAACGGTCCTTAGAAGCGATTGTTTTCAGCACTAAGATGGCATTTTGCCGGCCTTTTTTCAGGCAGCAGTCGTGCGGGCTTTTTCCCTCAGCATCTCCATTGCGGGCGCCGTGCTCCTCACGGCGTGCGGCCCCGCGCGCGGCGGCGCCGGGGCGCGCGGGCGGGGACCGGGGGCTCGGCCTCTCTGAAGGCTTCCTACGCGCCGACGATCCGCATGCAGGCGAAGGCGGCCTCTGCGCCGAGCCCGTCGAGGCCTCGGCCCTCGCCGTCATCAACGGCGTCCGCGCCGCCTCGGGCGCCCCCGGTCTGGGTTGCCTGACGCGCCTCGGCGCGATGGCCCGCGCTCATGCGGACTATCTGGTCCAGCACGTCGGCGCGGCCGGCGAGACGTCGACCGCCGACCGCCACGCCGAGGTCCCGGGCGAGCCGGGCTTCACCGGCGCCGATCTCGGCGCGCGCGCGGCCTTCTTTGGTCTCGAGCACCAGGCTTTCTGGTTGGCCGAAGGGGTCGGGGGCAAGGGCGATCCTGCCGACGTGATCGCGGCTCACCTCGCTACGGTCTATCATCGCAGCCACCTCTTGGCGCCTGGCGGCCGCTACTTCAGCTATGCCTCCGCGACCGCCGGCTCCCAGCAAAGCGTCATGGACACGCTCGCTTTCGTCGACATCGAGGGCCTCGTCCCGGTCGTCTTCCCGGCCGACGGCGCCGAGAACGTGCCACTCGCCTTCACGGCGGCCGGCGAGATCCCCGACCCCGCGCCCGCGGTCGCGACCAAGGGCTTCCCGATCAGCGTCCATTTCCCCCGCTACTTGCGCTCCTCCGATGCGCAGGAGCCGACCGTCATGCGCGAAGGCGGCGTCTTCACGCTTTTCGACGTGACGCACGGCGTCCCGGTTGCCGAGGTGCTCGTGATCGAGCCGCGGACGGACCCGGTCCTGGCGCGCTCCGACATTTTTCTTTTGCCCAAGGCCCCACTCTTGCCGATGACTCAGTACGAGGCAAGGGCGCGCGTGCGCTACGGCGCGTTCTCGATCGATCGACGCTGGCGGTTCCGGAGCGGACAGTGAAGCATCTCCTCGTGTTTTTCGCAGCGGCGGGCGCGTGCACCAGCCTCCCATCCAAAACCACGGAGCCCGCGACCGAGCTCGAGGGCGAAGGTGACGACGACGAGGACGACGACGAGCGCCTGGCCCTCGAGACCACCGTCGACGCCGAGGACGGCCTCAAGATCCTGATCACCGTGCGCGTCGAGCCAGACCAGCGCACCGTCAGCTTCGACCTCGACGACGACACGGTCGAGGCTTTCTGGGACGGGCGCGAGGACAAGGGCTGCAACTGCCGTCACTTTCTGAGCGAAGGCTTCGCCGTCACCGTCACGTTTCCCAGCGCCGCCCGCGACGGTCAGGCCGTCGTCGAGCGCCGGTGAGCGCCGGCGGCGAGTACCCGGTCACGCCCGCAGTCCGCGTCCTGCGCGCGGCGGGCATCGCCATCTTGGCTGAGCTTTACGAATACGAGGAAAAGGGCGGCACGCAGCGCTCGAGCGCCGAGCTCGGCGTTCCGGAGCGCCAGGTCGTGAAGACCTTGGTGATGGAAGGCGACGCGCCGCTGATCGTCCTGATGCACGGCGACAAGCTGGTCTCGACGAAGAATCTGGCGCGTCAGCTCGGCGTCAAAGCCGTAAAGCCCTTGGATCCGAAGGCTGCCGAGCGGCTCACCGGCTATCAGGTCGGCGGCACCAGCCCGTTCGGCACCCGCCAGTCCTTGCCGATTTACGTCGAGAGGACGATCCTGGAGCTACCTTGGTTTCTGGTCAACGGCGGCAAGCGGGGCTTCCTCGTGCGGATCACGCCCGCCGATCTCACCAAGGTCTTGGCGCCGATTCCAGTGCAAGTGGCGACGGACAAATAACGCGGAGGACGTGCATGCGGATCGTCGGCATCATCTTGGGGCTCCTCGTCGTCGCGGTCTTGGCCGTTCTGGGCATCGCCTCGCAGCAGCCTCCGGGCTATAAAACTGTGCGCTCGATCTCGTCCAGCGCCGCGCCCTCCGACGTCTACGCCATCCTCGAGAACTTGCGGCGATTCCCCGACTGGTCGCCCTGGGACAAGATGGATCCGAGCGTGAAACGCAGTTTCGAGGGCACGACCGGCGTCGGCTCGAGCTTCGCGTGGGACGGCAACGCCGAGGTGGGCGCCGGCAAGATGACGATCACGGGCGTCAAGCCGGGCCAGTCCGTCGACATCGACCTGGTGTTTCTGCGTCCCTTCGCGTCGGAGGCCAAGGTCGTCCTTTCGGCGGAGCCAGAGGGCCCCGGCTCGAAGATCACCTGGGCGATGAGCGGCGAGAACGCCGCTATCCTGCCGAAGGTCATGCACATGTTCATGGATTTCGACAAGATGATCGGCCCCGACTTCGAGCGCGGCTTGGCGCAGTTGAAGACGCTCGCGGAAGAGACGTCGCACAGCAACGGCGCCATCGTCCCTTGACCGAGCCCGTGCGGTGCCGCGTTTCGCTCTAACGATCGAGGCGCAGGCACTGCGTCGATACGAGGACGACGGCGCCGTCGGCGCCTTCAGGGCTCGCGAGCGCGCGGATGTCCTCGTGCAGGGCGGCGATCAGCGCGTGCACCTGGTCGAGGCGGCCATTGGTCACCGCGAGCGCGCTCGTGCGGCAAACGTCGGGGGGAACCTGACCGTCACCGTCGAGCGCCGCCTGCGCACGGACGAGCGCGCTTCGCGTCAGCGCCTGATTCGCGCCGTCGCCTATGGTCGTCCCGTCGGTGAAGCGGACACCCCCACTCCCGTCGCGACCGAGGAGGCCGAGCGTGACCAGGCGGTCGACCAGCGTGTGACAGTCGCGCTCGACCCAGCCGAATCGCGCCGAAAGCCGCGGCGGCGTAACTTCGGCAGGGCTCGCCTCGACGAGCGCCACCCGAGGGGCCTGGGCCGCCTCGGACTTAAAATCCGCCGACCGAGCTGCCGCCGTCGAGGTGGAGCACGCTACCGGTGGCATAGCTCGCGTCGTCGCTAGCGAGGTAGCAGACGGCCGCCGCGAGCTCCTCGGCTCGGCCGAGGCGTCCGAGCGGCACGCTGGCCTCGAGCTTGGCGCGCACCTTTTCCGGGAGCGCCTTGGTCATGTCCGTGTCCATCAGCCCGGGGGCGATGGCGTTGACGCGGATCCCGTGGCGCGCGAGCTCGAGGGCCCAGGTCCGGGTCATGCCGAGGACGCCGGCCTTCGCGGCGGCATAGTTGGTCTGGCCGATGTTGCCGAGGTATGAGATCGAGGCGATGTTGACGACGACGCCGCGGTGTTGCTTTGAGCGGACCGCGCGGGCGAAGGCCTGGGTCACCAGGAAAACGCCCTTCAGGTTGACCCGGACGACGGCGTCGAACTCGTCCTCGGTCATCTTGTCGAGCATGGCGTCGCGAATGATGCCGGCGTTGTTGATCAAGATGTCGCAGCCGCCGAGGGTCTTCACCGCGAGGGCCACGATCGCTCCCGCGTCGGTCTTGTCGGCGACGTCGTGGGTCGAGATCGAGGCCCGGACGCCCAGCTTGACCAGCATGCGCGCCGTGGTCTCGGCGTTGCGCGCGTCGACGTCGTTGACGAGGACGTGGACGCCTTCCTCGGCCAAGCGGACGGCCGTGGCGCGCCCGAGGCCGCGGCCGGCGCCGGTCACGATCGCGATCTTGTCTTTGAGTCCACGCATGCCCGGGCATGATAGCCGCAATCCGGCGAAACGGAAAACGGCGACCCGTAGCCGGATCGCCGCCGAATCCAAAAGTCGGACGGAGGGGGCCGTCCGATGTCTAGGTCACTGAATGGCCGCCAGGCTTTTCGGGGCCGAGATGAGCTCGAGCGGCGTCGCGCTGCCGGCGAGGATGAAGGCGTCGACGATCTCGTAATCCAGGCGCTGAGCCTTGGCGTCGGGAACGGGCGCGACCGGCGCCGGCGTGTCGGCCTTTTGCGCCGCCGGCTCGACCGGCTCCCCGGGCTGCTTGGCGGTCGTCGCGCTGTCGCCGCCGCCGTTCTCCGGCATGGCGCAGCCCGCGAGCGCCGTCGCCACGAGCATGGCTGCGAGCTTGGAATTCAGACGCATGTGCTTCCCCCACCTAGAACCGTTCCACTATTTTCGGGGGCGCGAGGAGCGACTTTTAACTTCGGCCCGCCCAGCCTATACTTGAGAAAATCTGGATTTCTCTAGCTACGGCAAGATCTTACGAGGAGGCGTTCGATGCTCGGCAGGCGGGCTCTGGCGGCGATTTTGGGCATGGGCGCGGCCGCGGGCGCGCTCTATTTCCTGGGGCTTCTGGACGGGATGAACGGCCCTTGGCCTCGGCGCGAGGGGCGGTGCGACGTCGTCGTAACCCGCGCGGAGCTCGAGCGCTCGGTCGAGCTCGGCACGCGCTTTCTGCTCGTGCATCAGAAAGACGCCGGCAACTTCGACTACCTCTACGATTGGAAGGCGAAGACTTACGACACCGACGACAACGAGGTCCGGCAGGCCGGCGCGCTGTGGGGTCTCGCCCTGTTGCATCAGTTCGAAGGCCCGCCGAAGGCGCCGGCCGAGCTGAAGACCGCGTTGGGGAAATCCCTCGCGTTCTTCGACCGGCACGCCGGGGTGACCGCGACGGGAGGGCGTTTCCCGGTCTACGTCGGGAAGGACAAGCTGGAGAGCTCCGGCGGCATGGGGATGGCGGCCTTGGTCGCCCTCGCGACGATCGACCACGTGCGTGGGCTCTTGCCGGACGCCAAGGTCGAGCGCGACGAGTGGACGGCCCGTGCCAACGCCTACGTCAACTTTCTAGTCGCCAGCCGCAATGCCGACGGCCTTTGGCACGGCCGATATGACTACGACGGCGGCGCCGCGTTCGGCAACCATTCGCCCTATTCGGACGGCGAGGCCTTGCTCGCGTTGGTGAAGGCGATGAAATACCTCGGACGCGAGGACCTGGCGCCGCTCGTGAAGGAGTCGGCGGCGGCGGGCCACCGGATCAATATCGAGAAGGCGCTCGCGGCGGATCCCGACTCCGACGTCACCAAAGGCTTTTACCAATGGTCCTCGATGGCGTTCTACGAGCTCGCCACCTCGAAGTGGGGCGACGACGCGCCTTACGGCGAATGGCTCCTCGAGCTCGCCGACTGGATGATCGACGTGCATCGCACGCTCGAGCGCCCGCGCAACACCGGCTATGCCTACGAGGGCATCGTCCCCGCTTACGCCTGGGCCAAAGGCAAGGGCGATAAGGGTCGCGTCACGAAGTACGGGTGCGTGATCCACACGGGCCTGGGCAAGTTGATGAGCTGGCAGGTCGGCCATCCGCGGGCGATTGGGCTCGGCGCCACCGAAGACCCGAAGGCCATCGGCGGCGTGCAGAACCATAACGTCGAGCCAGGCCTACGCATCGACGTCGTGCAGCATCAGATGCACGGGACGATGCTGGCCCTCCGGCACCTTAATCCGAAGTAGTCGAGAGCGCGGTGACTTTGCAGCCGGCGGCATCGAGGATGTCGATGTCAGTCTGATTCATCGTCTTGCCGTAGCGCGACTTGGCGCCGCCGAACTCGCCGATGAGGCCGAGGATCTTCGAGCCGTCCGGCCGCTTCACGTTGCAGCAGTCGACCATGGCCTTGTGCGCCGGCCCCATTTGCGCCGTCCATTCCTCGAGCGTCGGGATGTCGCCGTAGTCCGAGGTCGGCATCCAATGCGACTGCGGGAAGGCTTTGCCGTAAGCAGTCTTGGCGTTGACGAATTGATTTGCGATCTTCATGCCGCCGGAGTCGGCCGCCCAGGCCTCGCAGCCTTTGAGGGAGCCGATGCGGTGGCAGCTCGCGCACTCCCCGTTCTCTTTCGGCTTGACCGAGTAGCTCGTCGGCCAGTTGCCGAAGCCGAACTTGGCGCCGAGGACGTTGTACTTCGAGCGCGGCGCCGACGGCAGCCACGTGTCGCCGTCCTCGGTCTTCGGCTGGTCGATGTAGGGGCTGTGCATCCACGCGTCGGCGTCGTGGCAGGTGATGCAGTTGATGTTGGCGACGTTCGCGGGCTCGAGCCAAAAGTCTTTCGCGGCCGCGGCCTGCGGATGCTCGGCTTGCACCTCGGGCGGCAGCTCGAGCTCGTTCGGCGGCGGCACGCGCTTGGCGTAGAGCGTGCCGAGCGCTTGGAAGTAGCAGGTGTCGCCGGTCTTCTTGTTGTGCTGGATGACGGCGACGTCGTTGAAGACCGGATCGTCGGGGCCTTCAATCGCCGGATAGTTCGGGGTCCAGTAACGACGGCAGACGACGCCGGCGAAGACGTCGTCGGAGACCTTGATGCGGCCGACGCGCGCCCAAGGCTTGCAGTAGCCGCCGCTACCGGTCGGCAGGTAGATGGGGCGGTCGCAGCTGTCGACACGCGTGTTCGGCGTCGTGACGTTGCCGCTGCCGTCGGTCTGCGTGATCGGAATGATCTTGAATTGCGTCTCGTCGAGGCAGCTGAAGGCGGGAAGCGCGCCGAGCTTCTCGGCGCAGAGCTTGCCGAATTGCACGATCTGGGGATCCCCCTCGCCGGCTAGGCCGAGGCCTTTTACCTTGCCGCCGCGCATTTTGCCGCGGCCGGTGCCGAGGGCTTTGCCCGCAGCGCCCGGCTTCATGAGGCAGCCTTCGACCCGGAGCGTGCCGCCGGTGCCGACGAGCTTGTCCATGTTCGCTTTCGCCTGCTCTTGCGGGTCGACCTCGAAGGGGACTTTGAAGAGCTTCGTATCGACCTTCTTCGTGAAGCTGCCGCTCCTGCCGTCGCCGGTGAGCGTGACGATGTCCTTGCCGCGCAGCGCCGAGCAGTTCACCTTCGGCTCCTCGAGCGAGCGGACCACGTCCCACCGCAGCTCGACCGTGTCGCCGGCCTTGAACTCGCCGGTGGTGAACTGGAACTTGGCTTGGATCTCACCCGTGGCCTCGTCCCCGCTCATCTGCAAGTCGAGTCCGGAGAACTCGGGTTTGTCGGCGACGGCGTCCTTCACCCCGGCGGTCGACGTCGGCGTCGAGCGGCAGGCGAAAGATGAGACGACCAAAGAGCCGAGCGCTGCGCAGAAGAAGTATTGCTGCGTCCGTTGCACGGGGCGGCCTCGCGGGTAGAGTGATAAAAGCTGGACTTAGCTCTAGATTTACCGCGAGGCGAGCCGGTCTGCCAAGTTCTTCAGTGGCTGGCGGCTTTCAGCTCCGACCAGGCGCGATCGTAAAGCGCCGTCGCCTCTCCGAGATCTTGCATCATTTCGAATTTCGCCAAAACTTCGGGGGAGGGGAAGAGCACGGGGTGGTTCTTCAGGCTCTCGGGAAGCTTCGATCGCGTGTCCTTCAAGACGGGGCCGGCCATCTGCCGCGTGACGAAGTCGACGTTGGCCGAGGTCTCGAGGAGAAAGTTCACGAGCTGGAGCGCGGCGTCTTTGTGCGCGGCGTTCTTCAGCAGCACGATGTTGTCGATGGCGAGCGTCGCGCCTTCCTTCGGCACGACGAACTCGATCGAGCCGCCGCTCTCCCGCGCGGCGAGCATCGCCTCCTGCGCGTACATGTGCGCGATCGCGACGTCGCCCGACTTGATCAAGTCGATCGGACTCGAGTTGAAGGCTTTGACGTTCTTCTTCGCCAGAAGGAGCGTCTGCTTGGCCTTGTCCAATGCCGCGGGATCGGTGCTGTTCAGCGTGAAGCCGTTGAGCTTGAGGCCCGCGCCGATCACCTCGCGCACGTCGTCCAAGAGCGAGACCTTGCCCGCGGCCTTGGGATTCTGCAGAAGATCGGCCCAGCTCGTGACCGGATCCGGATACGCCTTCTTGTTCACGGCGATGCCGGTGATCGACCAAGCGTACGGCACCGAGTACTCGTTCTTCGCGTCGAAGGTCTTGCCCAGGAACTGCGGATCGAGGTTGGCGAAATTGGGGATCTTCGTGCGGTCGAGCGTCTCGAGGAGCCCGAGCTTCGCCATCACCGCGACCATGTAGTCGGAGGGCACGGCCAGGTCGAAGCCGGCGCCGCCTGCCTGGAGCTTGGCGAGCAGCTCCTCGTTCGAGCCGAAGTTCGACTCCTGCACTTTGATGCCGGTCTTCTTGGTGAACTCGGCGAGGAGCTCGGGGGAGGTGTAGTTGGCCCAGATGAAGAGGTTGACCACTTGCTCGGCCGGCGCCGTGGATTGAGCGGCGGGCTGAGCCGCGGATTTCGCGGGCTCGACCGCCGGCTTTTCTTTGGTGCAGGCGAAGCCGCCGAGGGCGAGGCAGGCGCAGGCGGCGGCGAAAAGCGAACGGCGACGGAAATACATGATCGGCCTCGCATGATTGCAGTAGAATCTGACTCCTATGTCCATGCTCGAAATCTGCGGGCTCAGCAAGTCCTTTGGAGGTCTCTTCGCCGTCGAGGCCTTGGACCTGGCGATCGGCGAGGGCGAGCTGTGGGCGCTGCTCGGCCCGAGCGGCTGCGGCAAGACCACGCTTCTTCGCCTTCTCGGAGGCTTCGAGTCGCCCGACGCGGGAGAGATCCGCCTCGGCGGCGTCCGCATCGACCACGAGCCGCCGAACCGCCGCGCCTGTAACATGATCTTCCAACGCTACGCGCTCTTTCCGCATCTCGACGTCCTCGGCAACGTCTCTTTCGGGCTCGAGCTGAAGAAGCTCGCGCGCGCGGAGATTCACCGACGGGCGAGCGAGGCGCTCGAGCTGGTCGAGCTTTCCGGCTTCGAGAAGCGCAAGGTCTCGAGCCTCTCAGGTGGGCAGCAGCAAAGGGTCGCGATCGCGCGGGCCTTAGTGATGCAGCCGCGCGTCCTGCTCCTCGACGAGCCGCTCGCGGCCCTGGACCTGAAGTTGCGGCAAAAGATGCAAGTCGAGTTGAAGCGCCTGCAACGGCGGCTCGGCATCACCTTCATCCTCGTGACGCACGATCAAGAGGAAGCGCTGACGCTCGCCGACCGCATCTGCGTGATGAACGCCGGGCGGATCGAGCAGGTCGGCGCGCCGGAGACCGTGTACTCGTGGCCGGAGACGAGCTTCGTCGCGGGCTTCATCGGCACCGCCAACGCCTTTTCAGGGACTTCGCGCGGGGCGGGGTCTGCGCCAGAAACGGTAGCCGTCGACTGCGGGGCGCTCGGCGTGCTGGAGGTGCCGACCAGGGTGCCGGCGCAGTTCCCGGCGGGAACGGCCGTGCAGGTCGTGCTGCGGCCCGAGCACCTCCGGCTCGTCCCCGAGCCCGGGGACCTCGTCTTCCAGGGTAAACTGACCGATGTTTTGTTCAAGGGCGCCGAGTACGAGCTCCTGTGCGCCCCGGTCGTGGCCGGCATGCCGGCGGTCGTCGTGCGCTGCGATCGGAGCGTGGCGGTCCCGGGCGCCGCCGTCACCCTCGCTTTCGCGGCGCGCGACGCGCGCCTCGTGCCGAGGGGCGCGTGAGCGGGCGGTCGCGCGGAGCCTGGCTTGCCGTCCCCCTTTCCCTCTGGCTCCTCGTCTTCCTCGCCGCTCCGCTCGCCGTCGTCTTCGCTTACAGCTTCTTCCGCCGCGGCGCGTACGGTCAGGTCGAGGTCTCCTTCCAGCTCGGCAACTACGCCCGGGTCTTCGACCCTCTTTACCTCGGGATCTTCTGGAAGAGCGCGCAAATGGCCGTTTCCGTCACGGCGGCGGTCTTCGTCCTGGGCTTGCCCCTGGCGCTGGCCCTGGCCCGCGCGCCGGCACGTTGGCGGACGCCGTTGATGACTTTGCTGATGACCCCCTTTCTCTCGAACTTCGTCGTGCGCGCATACGCGATCAAGGTGCTGCTCGGGATCGAGGGGCCGGTCGCAGCGCTCGCCGGCGGCGTCAGCTACTCGGATTCCGCCGGCGCCGTCTGGCTCGGCATGCTCACCAACTACCTGCCGTTCATGGTGCTGCCGCTCTACGTGGCGCTCGAGCGCTTCGACTTTACTCTGGTGGAGGCTGCAAAGGATCTCGGGGCATCCGACCGACTGGCGCTGTGGCGGGTGATCCTCCCGGGGATCCGCGTCGGCATCGTCTCCGGCGCGCTCCTCGTCTTCGTGCCGGCCCTGGGCGAGTTCCTGATACCCGACCTTTTGGGCGGCGCGCGCACGATGCTTCTTGGCAACCTCGTCACCGAGCAGTTTCTAAAGGCGCGCGACTGGCCTTTCGGCGCGGCCCTCGTCATGCTCCTCGTCGTGACGATGACCTTCTGCTTCATGGGCCAAAAGCGTCTCGAGCGGGCTGAGGCGAGCCGTGGGTAGAGCCTCGAGACGCTCGCGCTCGGTCGTCATCGCGCTCTCGGCGGTCGCCTATCTCTTGCTTTATGCGCCGATCCTGACCGTCGTCTCGCTCTCGTTCGCCTCGCGCGAGACGGGTTTCACGCTGGAATGGTACGCGAAGCTTTTGCAGGACTCGCAGATGCTCGAAGCCCTGGAGCGGAGTCTCGTCATCGCCGCGCTCGCGAGCGCCGTCGCCACGGTTCTCGGGACTTCGGGGGCCATCGCGCTCGAGCGCGGCCACTTCCCCGGGCGCCGCATCCTCGACGTCCTGAGCCTCCTGCCGCTGGCGATGCCGGAGCTCGTTTTGGGCATCGCTTCTTTGATCTGGTTCGCGACCTTGCGGATGACGCTCGGCATGCATTCGATCGTGCTCGCGCACGTCACGTTCTCCGTGTCCTACGTCCTGGTCGCCGTACGCGCGAGCCTGCGCGGCCTGGATCCGGCGCTGATCGACGCCGCAAGAGACCTCGGCGCCGGCCGTTTCGCCGTGTTCCGCCGCGTTCTCCTGCCGCTCGTCCTGCCCGGGATTCTCGCCGGCGCGTTGATGGCCTTTACGCTGTCCTTCGACGATTTTCTGATCAGCTTCTTCACGGCCGGCGTCGGCGGCGACACGCTGCCGATGAAGCTCTACTCCCGGATCCGCTTCGGACTCGGGAGAGAGCTCTATGCGCTGTCGGCCCTGCTCGTTTTGCTCTCGACGGCCTGCGCCGTCGTCGTCAGTAGGACTTCGCGAAGATGACGCGCTTCGTGCTCGGGCGGCCGGAGAAGAGGCAGGTACCCTTCTCCTCGGGACCGTCGAGCGGGATGCAGCGCGCCGTGACCTTGAGGTCCTTCAGCTTCTCGAGCACGTCGGGGCCGCCGCTCCAATGGCAGAGCGCGAAGCCGCCGTGCGCCTCGGGCTTGCCTTCATTCTTCGGCGTGAAGTAGGCGACGAAGTCGTCCCACTTGTCGATCTTCACCGTGTTCGCCTCGCGGTGCTTGAGCGCACGGTCGAAGAGCGCCTGCTGCATCGAGTCCAGGATCGAGACGGCCGTCTGCACGAACTCGTCGCGCGGCACGCCCTTCTTTTCTTTCGCGGGAAGATCCCTGCGGCCCATGAAGACGGTGCCGGCGGCGACGTCGCGCGGGCCCACCTCGAGGCGGATCGGCACACCTTTTTTGATGTGCTGCCAGGTCTTCTCGCCGCCGCGGATGTCGCGGTCGTCGATGCCGCATTCAATGCGCCCGGAGTTGTAAGGCGTCGCCAGGAGCTCTTTCTTGATGGCCTCGCAGAAGGGGAGGACCTGCGCCTTCTCCTCGTCGGTCCGGTAGATCGGGATGATGATCACGTGCTGGGGCGCGAGACGCGGCGGGATCACCATGCCGTCGTCGTCCGCGTGCGTCATGATCAGGCCGCCGATGAGCCGCGTCGACACGCCCCACGAGGTCGTCCACGCGGTCTGCTCGACGCCTGCCTGGTCCAGGAACTTGATCCCCGACGCTTTGGCGAAGTTCTGGCCGAGAAAGTGCGAGGTGCCCGCCTGCAGCGCCTTCCGGTCCTGCATCATCGCCTCGATGGCGAAGGTGTTGACCGCGCCCGGGAAGCGCTCGTCCGGCGTCTTCTCGCCTTTGATCACCGGCATGGCCATGAAGTTCTCGGCGAAGTCGGCGTAGACGTCGAGCATTTTGCGCGTCTCGACCATCGCCTCGCCATCCGTCGCGTGGGCCGTGTGCCCTTCCTGCCAGAGGAACTCCGCCGTGCGCAGGAAGAGGCGCGTCCGCATCTCCCAACGCATGACGTTCGCCCATTGATTGATGAGGATCGGCAGGTCGCGGTAGCTCTGGACCCATTTGGCGTAGCTCGCGCCGATGATCGTCTCCGAGGTCGGGCGGATGATCAGCGGCTCGTCGAGCTCGCCCGCCGGGCGTAGGCCGCCCTTGCCGTTCGGCTCGAGCCGGTGGTGGGTGACGACCGCGCACTCTTTGGCGAAGCCCTCGACGTGCTCGGCCTCCTTCTCTAAGAAGGAGAGCGGGATGAGGAGCGGGAAATAGGCGTTCACGTGGCCGGTGTCCTTGAACATCCTGTCGAGCGACCGCTGGATGTTCTCCCACATGCCGTAGCCCCACGGCTTGATCACCATGCAGCCGCGCACCGGCGAGTTCTCGGCCATGTCGGCGGCCTTGATCACCTGCTGATACCATTCCGGGTAGTCTTGCTCCCGGGTCGGGGTGATGGCGGTTTTTTCCTTGGGCGCTTGCTGCTGCTGCTTGGACATGTCTCTGGACCTCGTTGGAGCGGACGGACATATTAGTGCATGATCACGCGGGAGGAAACGAGAGATGAGGACGAAGGCCGCCCACGGTGGGACCGACCGGCTGAAGCGCTCTATCGACGCGGCGCGCGGGCGGACCTTGCCGGACCTCGTCATCCGCAACGCGCGCTTCCTCGACGTCTTCGCCGGCGCCTTCCGCGACGGTGACGTCGCCGTCCATGACGGCCTGATCGTCGGCGTCCTCGACCCCTACGAGGGCGTGAAGACCTTGGATGCCAAGGGCGCCTACCTAGTGCCCGGCTTCATCGATGCGCACGTGCACGTCGAGTCCAGCTTGATGACGCCGGTGCGCTTCCAGCAGGCGGTCCTGCCGCACGGCACCACCGCCATCGTATGGGATCCGCACGAAATCGCCAACGTCCGCGGCGCCGAAGGCATCCAATGGGCCCTGGAGAGCTCCGAAGGGCTCGACCTCGACGTGTTCGTGATGGTGCCGAGCTGCGTCCCCTCGACCTCGCCGGCGGCGGCGCTGGAGACCAGCGGGGCCGAGCTAGGGGCCGAGGCCTTACGGCCCTTCCGCGACCATCCGCGCGTCCTCGGCCTGGCGGAGATGATGAACTTCCCCGGGCTCCTTGGCGGCGACCCGGACGTGATGCAAAAGCTCGTCGACTTCGAGGGCCTGCGCCGCGATGGGCATTGTCCCGGGCTTACCGGCAAGGATCTGAACGCCTACGGCGTTGCCGGCATCCACAGTTGCCACGAGTCGACCTCGATCGCCGAGGCCCGCGAGAAGCTGACGAAGGGGATCCACGTCTTGATCCGTGAGGGCTCCTGCGCGAAAGACGCGGACGAGCTGCTACCGCTTCTCGACGCCTATTCGTCCGCCGTTCTGTCGTACTGCAGCGACGACCGCAACCCGGCCGACATCGCGGCCGAGGGCCACATCAGCTGCATCATCGACAAAGCGCTGCGCGCCGGCATCCGTCCGGAGGACTGTTTCCGCGCCGCGAGCTTCGCCCCGGCCAGGATTTACGGGCTCGAGGACCGCGGCGCGGTCGCGCCCGGGTTCAAAGCGGACCTGGTCCTGGTGCGGCCAAAAGACGGCAAGGACTGGCGGTCCGGGCTTGCGGTCGAGAGCGTTCTGAAGAGCGGACGCCTAGTGGACGCGGCGCAGTTGCAGGCCGTGGCCGAAGCGCGGACCGGCGCCGAACGCGGCGGCCGCGCCGCCCGGAACCTCCATCTCGCCCCCGTCACCCCCGAAGATTTCACGGTCTTCGACGGCACCGCCCGCTACCGCGCCCCCGCGCGCGTGATCGGCGTCATCCCCCGCCAGATCCTGACGCAACCCCTGGTCGTGGAGCTCCCCGTCGCCATCGGCGCCTTCCAGGCGGATTTGGCGGCGGACGTCCTGAAAATTGCGGTCCTGGAACGCCATCACGGCACCGGCCGCCGCGCCACCGCCTTCGTCCAGGGCTTCGGCCTGAAGCGTGGCGCCATCGCGACCAGCATCAACCACGACTCGCATAACGTCATCGTCGTCGGCTCGTCAGAGGCGGCGATGGCACGCGCCGTGAACGAGCTGCTCGCCATCGACGGCGGCATCGTCGTCGTCGAGGGCGACGTCTCGGGCGCAGTCGAGCGCCTGCCGCTGCCGATCGGCGGCCTGATGACCGACGCGGACCCCGCCGTCGTGACGGAAGCCCTGCACCGGCTGAAAGCGCTGGCTACTTCGATTGGCTGCACTTTGGAGGAGCCCTTTCTGCAACTGTCCTTCCTGGCCCTCCCGGTGATCCCGAGCCTCAAAATCTCCGACCGCGGCCTCGTGGACGTGGTGCGATTCGCCCTGGTCCCGGTCGCCGCCGACCGAGATAAATAATTAAATTCATTAAGATAAAGAAGGCACCGCGCAATTTCGACTTAAGCCCTCAAGGAAAATCCGCTAGCATTCCGAAGATGAAGATGCGGTGAATCTGCCGCTGCGGAGGCTCTCCAGTGCGCGAGTTGGTTCAGGACCTGAGGAGAGTGATCGCCCGAGGCTCCGTCGATCAGAAGGCGGTCGCCGAGATCCAAGGCCTCGTCCAGGAATCAGTGCCGCGCCTCCAAGCCTGCCTCGAAGGCCGCGCCAGTCGCGGCGGGCTGAAGCCCGGGAGGTATCTTTGTTACAAGGACGCCGACTACGGTTTTGTGGTGATGGTCTTGGTCTGGGGTCCTGGTGACGGCACCGCGATCCACGACCACGGCACCTGGGGGGTCGAGGCGGTCCTCCGCAACGCCCTGCGGATCACCAACTACAGTGAATGCGAGGTCAATCCTAGCGCCCTCGACAGCAAGCTCTGTGAGAGCGGCGAAGTGATCTCCAACATGCCGCCCGACCGCGACGTGCATAAAGTCGAGCACGCAAGCGGCGATTACGCCGTGTCGCTTCATATCTACGGGCGCGAGATGACGGGCAACCGCATGTTCGTTCCGGGCGAGGGATTCAAGAGCTGCAAGCTCGAGACCCGCATTCTCGACGGACTCGGCGTCGATTCGCCGACCTCGCAGCCGTGCAAAGCCGGCGCGTAGTCTTAGTCGTCTTCCCGCGCCGCCGATGCAAGCTTCGCGATGGTCTGCCACGCCGCCGGCGACAGGTGGTCGTGCGCTAGGAGGATCACCGTCAGCTCGTCCTGTTTGCCCGTCTTCTTGCTGCGCACGGGAGAAGGCATCGAGCCTTCGCCGGAGTAGCGCGAGAGCCACTCGCGCCGCACTGCGAGAGAGTTCGAGACGAAGGCCTTCTCCTTGGGCTTTCCTTTGTGCGGCTGCGAGTCGTATTCGAAGGAGCTGTAGACTTTTGGGACGGAGGCCGCGTTCGACTCGCCGATGCGGTCTTCGGTCTGGTACCCCAAGGCCTTCACGTTCTTGAATTTTTTCCGACCCGGCTCGCGGACGGAGAGGATCAGGTCGAGCTCGTCCTTCGCGAATTTTTCTTCGAGGTAGCTCGTGTCGAACACCATGAGGTCGCAGACCATGACCTCGCTCGACTCGAGAAGGGCGTGAACGAAGGGCAGGGCCAAGGGAAGGAGTCCTTCCAGGGTGCCGATCCGAAGGTGCTCCGGGAAGGCGGAGCCTTCGAGGGCGGCGACGTCAGCGCGGAAGCTTTGGTAGGTCCGCTGGTAGATCTCGGCTAAACGGTAGGCGGCCGGCGTCCACGACGACTTGCGGCGCGTCTCGCGGTCGAGGAGGGTGAGGCCGGTCTCGTCCTCGAGCTTCGCGATGATGCGCGAGAGCTGCGGCTGCGATAGGCCGACGTGCGTCGATGCGCCCGAGAGGTTCGGGTACGCGACGGCGCGCGAGAGAATGCTCAGATCCCAGCTGAGATATTCCATCCCATGAGTGTACCACGGCGAAAGGGGCGAAAAGAGAAAACCCCCGCGGCCTTCCGGACGCAGGGGTCGATCTTGGGTTTTCGAGACACCGGGACTAGATCAGCGGATCCGGATCATGTTCCGCGCGAGGGCATCGTAGCTGTCCTCGGTGAAGAACTGGATGTACGGGCAGTCGCGGATGTCGGCGATTTGCAGGGGATCGATCGAGAACTTGTCTTTGGTCGGCCCGTCGAGCTGCGACACCGGCATGAAGCCGGCGCCCGGATCGGCCGGCGATTCGCGTTTTTTCACGCCGAGAATGCGACCGACAGGGTCCATGACGAGGAAGTAGCGCATGTAGTGGGTCGGGCCGGCGTCGCCGTGCATGAAGTCGATGTTGACGGTGAAGTCTTTGCTCGAGGAGCTGATCGACTGCATCTTCCCGCGCGCGCAGTGCGCGATGAGGCTGTTCTTCGTGTAGAACTGGAACTGCGTCGTGAAGAGGCCGGGCGTCGGGTTGGCCTTGTTGCCGACGAGGAACGTCTTAAAGTCGTTCTTGATCGTGGTCGGCAGGAAGTCCTCTTTGAGGGCCGAGAGCTTCGGCTTATCGATGGTCGCCGTGTAGAGCTTGACGTCGCTACCGGTTTTCACGGTGTAGACGCAGTAGTAAGTGCTGTTCGTGTCGAGCTCGACGTTCTCGAAGCGCACGTACGGGACGTACCCTTCGTTGTACATCGCCATCGTGTGGTCGAAGAAACGTGCGCCGATGGTCTTCTTGCCAGCGTCCATAAGGACAACCGACTCGACAAACGAATCTTCCGACTGCTGCAACGGCATGAAGAGGGTGATGTTGGCGCGCGCCGAGAGGTTGGTGCGCGAGCCGAAGAGGATGCCGTCGATCCAGAACTGGAGCTTGGCTCCGGCTTGCGTCGCGGTGAAGTCGCCGTTGTCGATCAGGATCTCTTTGCAGAGACCTTTGGCGAAAAGCTCATGCGGGCTCACGAACGTGGCGCCGATGCCCAGGGCACCGGTCCATTTCAAGAGCGAGCGGCGGTCCATTTGAAACACTTGATCTTTAGTCGCAAAAGGCATCTCGGACTCCCCAAGAATAATCCGAACATTTAAGGCGCTGAGCTGATTCCGTTAGCCGACGTGCAGGATGGTGCGGAAAAGGTTGCCGCCGTCGTTCACGTAGACGCAGAACACCTGGTATTCCAGGAGGCCGGAGTCGGCGATCGAGATGGGGTTGCCCATGATGTCGGTGCACTGGCCGCCGTTGAGCGTGGCCGCTTGCACTGCCCACTTCGAGCCGGTCTTCGCGGTGATCAGCGGCCGGTCGTCGGCGGCGTTGTCGTTCTCGTCGGGATAGCGCGTGTCGTTGTCGACGCCGAAAGTGGGGCCGTTCTCGCCGAACACGGCGATCGCCTGTAGCGCCGGCTTCGCCCCGTCCGTGAGGTCGGTGACGGTCTTGCCGCCGAACGATTTGAACCACTTCACTTCGTGCGTCGACTTCCAACGCTCGTCGCCGTTTTGGACGACGATCTTGATGTTGGCGCTGTCGCCGATCCAGAGGTTGTCGCAGACGATCGGGCGGTTCGAGCCGTCGGCGCCCGTGATGCCGTGCAGCGCGAGGAGTTGGCCGTCGTCCCGGCAGATGATGACCTGCTTCACTTTATCGTGGCTCGAGAACTGGATGGCGACGAGAGCGGACCGCTTCGTCCCGTAGAAGACGACCTTCGGCACCATGTCGGCCGGCATGTCATCCATGCTCTCGACGTCGAGCTTGTTCATGTTGTTGGCGGTACACTTGTCTTCTTCATCGACGACGCCCGTGACGTCGTCGCCGGTGTCGTCAGTCGTGCCCGGGGTCGGCGCGGGCAGAGTCTTGGGCGGGTTCTTCGGGTCGTAGACCTTGACCGGGATCTCTTTTTTCGTGCCGTCGGGCAGGGTGACCGTGACGGTCGTGTCGCCTGGCTTCAAGGCCGTGAGCTTGCCCGTCTTCGGGTCGCAGGTGACGACCGTGACGTCTTTCGGCACGCACTCTTTCAAGCCCTTCTCGCCGCCCGGAACCGTCTCCGTGCCGCCGGCTGGGATGTAAAGCTCGCCCGTGGTCGGGTCGATGCGCGGGCCGCCGCCGGTGCCGGTGCCGCCTTTGGTGCCGCCTTTGGTGGCGCCCGAGGTGGACCCCGAGTCGTCGTCGTCATCACCGTCGCCCGCGTCAGCCTTTGGCTTGGCGTTCGTCTTCTTCTTGCCCGCGCTGGCGGACGAGAACGTCCCGCTGCCGCAGGCGGCCGCGACCAGGGCCGCGATGCCGACGGCGCCGACGCCGAACATGCTGCGGCGGTTGACCGAGGCGGGTTGGCCCTCGGTAGGCGTCGCAGCCTTCGCATCGCTCGCGCCGAGCGTCTCGGGCGTTTCAATGTTGAGGGGCTGCAAAGGATCTCTTTGATTCGACGCCATACCGTTCGTCTCCTGACGTGGAGGTAGTCCGCTGCGGAGCAGCGCGGGACCGGAAACCTGACACCAACCGACCGTTGAACTTCGAATCGGCCCCAAAGCGGGCGAACTTTAGGCTTTTTGCCGGCTGCGTGAAAAAAGCTGGCGCGGCCTCGACTTGCAGAAGCGCCCCCACGCGGTGAAACGCGGCTAAACTTCGTCGCCAGGATGCCGATCCCAGGGTGACCAGGAGGCATCGATGGTCTGCGCCGCTCGAAACGTGTTTCTCTTCTTCTGTATGGTCGCTCTCGCGAGCGCCTGCTCGGAGACGAAAGAAAAGGCGGAGCGCGGGAAATCGGGCGGCGCCGCCACCGGCGGCGCCGGGGGCTCGGGGACGGGATCGACCGCCAAAGGCTTCGGCGGCCTGGCCTCGAAGCCATTCGAATTCGGCCCCTACTTGCCGCCCGGGGCGGCCGCCGGCGCCGGCGTCGAGGCCCTCGCGGAGTTCGGCGTGATCAATATGCGCAAGTGGGTGAACGAGCCCGACAAGCGCCTCTCCGACGACTACAAATGGCGGCAGATCAGCGCCACGACCGGCAGCGGGCTCCTCGCAAAAGCGCAACCGGCGGGCTGCGCCGACGCGTCCGCGTTCGCGGGCGGCGGCGCCGACGGCGCCACGGCGAGCGGCGCCTGGAGCGAAGAATTGCCGGCAGAAGACGGCATCGCGCGCGGCGAAGAGCGCGGCCAGCAGTCGCAAAGGGGCATCAACGCCGAGGGCGTCGCCACCGTCGCCGTGAAGAAGGGCGGCGCCACGGTCGCCACGATTGCGACGCCGATCGTCCCGACCGCATCGGCTTTGAAGCTCTCGGGAGCCTACGATTTTAGCCTCACAACCTCGCTCGACACGGCAGACCTCAACAACAACCTGGCCGCCTCGAAAGTCGATCTCAAGATCCAAGACCTGAAACGTGCGCAGAATTACAACGTCATCGTCGTCAGCTTTTTCGGCGGCAAGGCGGCCGGAATGAAGGTTTTGCGCTGCGTGCTCATGCCAGGCGACAAGGTCACGATCCCGTCTTCGACCTACCAGCAGCTTCTGCCG
Organism: Pseudomonadota bacterium; assembly: GCA_031416315.1. GTDB lineage: Bacteria > Bdellovibrionota_B > Oligoflexia > Oligoflexales > CAIYRB01 > JANOTL01. Next base: position 52,837 of record JANOTL010000169.1, on the reverse strand, counting down.
ATCAAAGCCGTCCTCGGCATTTTCGCCAACGTCGAGGTCAAGACGGCGGGCGCGGTGACGACTTGGGGCGCCGCGATCGCCGGCAGCGGCGTCGAGGACGACGGCGTCCCCTGAAGGCCTCGGGGGAATCCGCAACGCGTGGGGCTTATCCACCCTTTTCGTGGCGTTTTTTGCCTATCCCTCAAGATCCTGACGGAATTTGCCGAAAAACCCCGAACGAGGCATTGAGCCAGCGCCCGAATTCCGGTGGGAGCCCCTTGGAGTCCGAAAAGCCAATCAGTCTGCTCTCCGGCGCTTTCCGCCTCGCCCTCGGCGTCGCGCTCGTAGTGGCTTGCGTGGGCTGCAGCGACAGCGCTCCAAAGTCGCGCACGGGGAAAAAAGCCGACACCACCGCGGACTGCGCCAAGTCCGGTACGGGCTCGGGCAAGAAGCTGCGATTGAAAACGTCAAAGGGCGACGACTGCAAGGCCGCGCCGAAGACGGGCGACGACGACGATGACTCGGGATCCCCGGACGTCACCGATAAGAATGCCGAGGCCGAGGACGAGGACGTCATCGCCGCCAAGAACTGGCTCACCGGCATCGAGCCGATGTCGGACGACGACGCGATCGAGAAGCTGAAGACCGATTGCGGCGGTTGTCACAGCCCGAAGGGCGACCTCGCGGCTTTTTACAGCATCGATCCAAGGGACTTTTCCAAAGACAAGCTCTTGAACGACCCCCTCGCGCCGCGCGCCTACGCGGCGCTCGTTCAGGGCGCGAAGCAGCTCGTCGGCCAGAAGCCGCAGCCGATGCCGCCCGGCACGCTGAAGATGAAGGACGCCAAAATCGATGAGTTGAAGCAGCTCGTCAAATGGTTCGAGACCGAGCTTTCTGGCGTCGCCCAGCAGGGCCAAGACCAGTTCGGCGTCGGCAACGGCAAGTCCGAAGGCGCCGCCGCCGGTAGCATCAAGATCAACTTCAAGTGCGACAATCCGGCGAGCGGTCGGCTTTACCTCACCCGCTTGACGCAGGACGCCTTCAGCCGCAATCCGACCGAAGACGAGATGGCGCTGATCGAGAGCCCCGACGAGCCGGTCTCGCGCGAAGACCGGCAGAAAATCGCCGAGCGGCTCGTCAAAGACGAGAAGTGGAAGAAGGAATTCTTGGCCGTCGGCCTGAAGAAATTCGCGGACAAGATCGCCTCGGTGAACGCCATCGGCGCTTACCCGAACCCGAAGGAGGCGGGGCAGTTCTTGATATCAGCCGAGCAAGCCGCGGATCTCCAGCAGGAGTTCTACCAGAAGCTGCTGAAGGAAATGGAGACCAAGTCGTATAACGACATCCTCCTTTCCGACGTCGTGATGGTGACGAAGAATACCGCTCCGCTTTACGGCTGCTCTTCGCCCTCGGGCGACTGGGGCGAGTGCACCATGAAAAAGCCGCGCGGGACGTTCTTTGGCACTATAGGTTACCTGCGCTCGAATCCGACCTCCTTCATCGTCAACAACAACAACTACGGCCGCTCGGCGCTGATGCACTTCATCGTTCGAGGCGACGTGTTCATCAACGCGACCGACAAGCCCGGCGGCGCCGACGTCGAGGCTTTGCCGGACTGCTTGAAGACCGAGGACGTCCGCGTCGACGTCAAGGGCGACGGCGTCGCCCCGTTCGGCTCGAAGGCCGTGCCCGGATTCGCGAACCTTTGCCAGAGCTGCCACATCGACCGGCAGATGGCGGCGGGCTCGATCCTCTTTCGTCCCTTCAACCCGGCGGGGCTCATCTACAGTGACAGCGTCTCAGGCCTCAAGATCGAGGACGACGGGGCTGTTCCCGCCGCCACGATCCCGACCCTGAAGAACCGGCCGAAGGGCCCGCGCGACAGCGCGAACGAAGTTCCGATCGACCTCGCGTTCTTGAAGAAGATTTTCGCGGACCGGATGAGCAACACGGAAAAGGGCTGCGTCCCTGGCGGTAAAGCCGACGGCTCCGACCTCGTTTTGAAGGAAGTCGGCGATCTCGCGGCCTACCTGATCGACGACGGCAGGGTCCTCGCCGGCGGGCTTGCGCGCCATATCCCACGAGCCTTGTCGAATCTCGATTCGACCAGCGAAGAGATCATGATCAAGTTCAACCGCGCTTTCAAGGAGAGCGAAGGCAAGCTCGCGCCATTGTTTCAGGCCTATTTCGCCTCGGAAACGTACGCTTGCTCGCGCTCGGGCGGATAGAGCTACGCACAGGAGATCTCCATGAGACGAGCACAATCTCTTTATCTAGCCCTCGCCCTCGCGCTCGCCGTGCCGAGCTCCTTTAGCGCGTGCTCCGACGACAAGATCTCGGGCTTCGGTTCGCTCGGCGGCACGAAGTCGAAGAAGTCGAAGGAGATAACCAGCAAGGACAAAGGCTTCAAAGACGAAGACGGCGACGGCATCCACGACGACGACGGCGACGCCGCGAAAACGAAGTCCATCGACAACTCCGGGGCAAACTTCCAAGTGAAGGACGTCGTCCTCCTGCGCAATTCGATTGAAGCATGTATGGGTAAGGGCATGACCCTGATCTCTGCGGACATGCTTTTGCAGAAGCAAGAGCCGGCCGGGGGAACGCCGCCAGCCGCCGGCCTGGCCCTCCTCGCGGATGGGACCTTCGGCGAGGCCGAGGCCGATGCCCGGGCTCTCGCGAAAGACGACTTGGATCCCCTAGGCGCCTTCGCCTTGGCGCAGGAGGAATCCGACAAGTTCGCCTTTCTCCTTCCGACGCCGCAGGTCGAGGCGGCCCTCGACGCCGGGACCGACATCATCGAGATCGAGCGCGGCAACCTCGTCGACCTCAAGAACGCGACGCGCACGACGGTCGCCGGCGACAGCGTCACGGACACCTACCTGCGCTCCCTCGAGACGGTCGCAAACGTCGTCGGCCACAACTGCGCGCTCGACAAAAAGGAATGCGACTGCTCGACGAAGAAAAAGTCGCGCAGTATACTAGTTCGTTGCCTGCCGGCGCTCGACCCCGAGACGAAGGAGTTCGACTTCATGGCGAAGCGAATGAGCACGTTCTGCAGCAAAGGGCCGAGCGGCATGCGGACCGCGATATCATCGATGATCGCTTCCTATGCCTTCGCGGCGGCACGGTGAGGAGCAGGTATGAGATCCAAGCGACCTATCGATAGACGCGAGCTCCTGAAGAAGGTGCTCACGGGCGGCATCGGCACCGCGGCGCTCCTCGAGCAGCTCGGCGGCGTCCCCCTCTTTGGAACGTGGGCAAGCGAGCTGGCGGGCGCCGTCAGGGGCGATCGTCTCGACGCTTTTCACATGATGTCCGAGGTGCTGCACGGCGGCCCGGCGACGTTGGCCGTCGCGCAAGCCATGGCCGCCGACGACGAGCCGTGGATCTTAGTTGACATCCGCGTTGTGAATCACGTCTACACGCCGCTCGTCTTTCGCGCTGGCACGACGATGCCTTCATTGAAAGTCGGCGCCGCGGCCGATCTCAAAACCTTGGGCGTAGACACCGTCTGCGCCGACCCGCGCTTCGGCGGCAAGCTCAAGTTCAACAACTGGTTCGGCAACATGTTGATCAACGGCACCGCCGACGGCAAGGCGCCGGCCGGCGCGAACTTGAAGGGCGTTGGAGCTGGCGACGTCAAGAACCTCCTTGAGCCGGAGGTCGGCGGGAAGGTGGCGTTCCAAGCCTATCTCGGCCTGAACCGGCACGATGCGACGAAAAACCACGCGCTGATCAGCTTCAAGCTCCGTAAGGACTTGGCCGATATCTCGCTCTTCGCCGCGGAAAAGCAGCTCATCTACAGCCCGCTCGGCATCAGCTGCTTCATGATGGGGACTTTCTACGACCGCGCCGAGGGCTCGCTCGACAAGAACGCCGTGCTGACCGAGTCGGCGACCGAGTCGCCGCGGATCGACAGCCGGCCGGTCAAGGCCTACGTCAACCAGATCCGCCAGTTCGTCGGCAAGAGTTACGTCGACCGGACAACGATCGAGCAGTCTTTGATCTATCAGATGGACGAGCTGGTCATGAAGGAGCCGGCGCTCCGCAAAGAGCTCCTCAACAGTCGCTCCGCCTTTCTCAACTTGCTCGGCGACCTCGAGGGCGCGGCCTCGCTCGAAGATTTCTCGCAGCCGATCGTCGCTACGGCCGGAAACCAGCAGTCCGGAACCGCAGCCGCCGGTACCGGCGCAAAGAGCGAGTTCCTCGCGCAATGTCTTTACGTTGCGCGGAGCCTCGAGCTCCCGGGCAAGCCGGTCCGTAACCACTCGCTCTTCCTCAATACGGTCGATATCGACGGTCAACCTCTCGACTTCGCCACCAACAACATCAACATCCCGGTCGGCGGCGAGATCCGTGCGTTGACCTACATCGAGGGCATGCGCCAGTTGGCGATGGGTCTCAACATCTTGGCGAAGAAGATCGCCGACGGGCGGAAGATCATCGTCTGGGTCCACGCCGAAGGCGGGCGCGATACCGGGATGGGCGACAGCGCGCTCTCCTTCTCGCTGGTCATGGGGCCGAAGGGCGCTGGCGGGCTCGACGATCATTTCGCCGCGCCGGACGACTTCGCGACGAGGCCCGAGCTCGCCGCCGCGGGCGACCACAAGGCGCTCACCGACGGCGACGTCTACGGCAAGGACGGCAGCAAGATGGACGGCATCAAGCCCACCACGGGCGACGTCGGTCTTGGCATCATCGAGTTCCTGGAAGAAAAGGCCGGCGTCCAGGCTCGCACGGCTCTGTCAGACGACCAGGGGCGCTTCATAAAGTTGAAGCGCGGCTGACGTCCCTCGTTCCTCTCCGCGGCCAAAATCTGCTAATCTGAGGGGCTCTTGCAGGAGGCCCCACATGGTTCCCGCCGTCGCGCTGGCGTTGGGCGTCGTCTTCGTCGTCACTGGGGCCTCGGCTCTGATCGTGGAGCAAGCCTTCGAGAAGCTGCTTTCGACGGTCGTCGGCTCTTCGACGCAGGCAGGGGCAATCGTCCTTGCCGTATACTTCGGCGGGCTGAGCCTGGGTGGTCTCTTTTACGCGCGGTTGGCGCGGAGATTCCGGAGCCCGCTCGCCTTGTATGCGGCGCTGGAGGCCGTCGTCGGCGTCGCGGCGCTCCTCCTCGGCGTCTTCTTCGCCGAGACGCAGGCCGCCTCGACCTGGATGGTGCAGCTCGCGGGGGAGAATGGCGCCGCGGTCTTCGTCGTCCGGATCTTCGTCGCGGCGCTCTGGATCCTGCCGCCGACGGTGGCGATGGGCGCAACGTATCCGGCGGTGGTCTCAGCCCTCGAAAAGTTGGGCGCGAAGCGGGGCGAAGGCGCGAAGGACCGTCTCGGCACTGCCATGGCGCGCATCTACGCCGCCAACTTGCTCGGCGCGGCCGCGGCGGCGTTCGTCGGGCCCTATTTCGCGTTTCCGATCTTGGGGATGACGGGCGCGCTGTTGGCGGTTGCTGGAATGCAAGCCATGGTCGTGGCAGCGGCGCTGGGCCTCGCGCGCTTGGCGGGGTCACCGGTGACGGCGGCAGTAGGGGCACCCGCGACGACGCCTGCCCCGCGCGCTCCGCACGCCCCGCTCTCGACCCTCTTCTCCCACGAAGGCTTCTCTCTCCTCGCAACGATGGCCATCATTTCCGGCTTCGTCATCTTCGCCCTCGAGGTCCTTTGGATTCATCTGATCGGGGCGACGCTCGGCATGTCCGTCTACGCCTTCGCGATGATGCTCACGCTCGTCCTTCTCGGGCTTTTCGCCGGCGGCGCCCTCGTCTCGCTGGTCTCCCCGCGCAGGAAAGCGCAGCCCGCCTGGATGCTCCCGGCGTTCGCCGCTTTGGCTTCCGCCGTCACGCTCGCGTTTGGCACCTTGTGGGATCAGGCCGGTCGATGGCTCCTCGCGCTCGGATCCGACGCCGTTACCTTCGCGGGCGGCGAGCTCGTCCGTTTCCAGATCGCCTTGGGACTCGTCTTCGTGCCGAGCGTCGTCCTGGGCCTGATCTATCCGTCCTTGTTCAAATCGCGCCTCTTTCCGACGGCCGACGCTTCGCGCGCCGCCGGCGTGCTCGCTGCCGTCAACGCCGGCGGCTCCATCCTGGGCGCGCTCGTCGCGGGCTTTTTTCTCCTGCCCGTCGTCGGCTCCGAGCCGAGCCTGCGGGCGCTAGCGGTCGCGCCTGGCCTTCTTGCCTTGCCGCTCCTCGCGAGCCGCGCGTGTCGCGACGCCGTCCGGCGCTGGCTCTTGCCCGCCTTCGCTGCGGCCGGCGTAGCCCTCGTCTTGGTGGCGATCTTCGCGCCGCGTTGGGACCGCCTGGCGCTGACGTCCGGCGTCAACGTTTACTTCCGTCCGGCCTTCGTCCTCAAGGGCGCCTCGCGCCTCCTTAGCTGGTTCGAGGACTCCGCCGGCGGCATCACCACGGTGGTTGCGACGAAGACGCAGCGCGGCGTCGAGACACGCACGCTCCTGACGAACGGGAAATTCCAGGGCAACGACAGCGGCGAGGTCCCCGATCAAATCGCTTTCGGCCTCGTCCCTGCCGCTCTCGTCGCCGCTCGCGACCGCGCCCTCGTCATCGGCCTCGGGACCGGCCAAAGCGCCAATGTGCTCAACTCCGCCGGCTTCGCGCACGTCGACATCGCCGACATCTCCCCCGGCATGGGCCATGCCGCCCGCAAATTCTTCGGCCACATCAACGGTGAGGTCCTGGAAGATCCGAAGGTCGCGTTCCACCTGGAGGACGGCCGCAACTTCCTCTTGCGCACCGAGCAGCGCTTCGACGTGATCTCGATCGAGCTCACCTCGATCTGGTTCGCCGGCGCCGCCAACCTCTACTCCCGCGAGTTTTACCGCATGGCACGCCAGCGGCTGGCGCCCGGCGGCGTGCTGCAGCAATGGGTGCAGTTTCATCACGCGGCGCCGGAAGAAGTCGCGAGCGTGCTCGCCACCGTACGCGCCGAGTTTCCGACGGCGACGCTCTGGGTGCTCAATTCGCAAGGCTTGATCATCGCGAGCGAGGCGTCGCACGCGATCACGCCAGCCGTTAAGAAACAGCTCGCGGCCGAGCCGCGCATGAGGTCCCTTCTCGGGGTCCTCGAGCGCTTGCGCGGCGTCACCCTCGAGAATCTGAGCGAGAGCCTTCTCCTCGACGAAGCCGACGTCACGCGCCTGGCGGCGACGGTCACGCGCCTCAACACCGACGCGAACCGCTATCTAGAGTACGCGACGCCGCGACACAACCTGGAGCGCTTCAACCACCAGGCCCTAGTCTTGGAAACTCTGCTCAGCTTCGTCGACCCGCACGAGAAGGCCGTGCGCACGGAAAAATTCCTCGCGGCGAAGCTGCGCTAGAGGGAGTGGCGACCCCATCAGGGCTTGAACCTGAAACCGCTGGATTAGAAATCCAGTGCTCTATCCAGTTGAGCTATGGGATCGGACAGCGTCTATTACCACGGCTGACCGGCGATCAGAACCTGGAATTCCTCCAGTTTCTTCGGCGGGTTGCCTCGGACCAGCACGTCCGAATCTCACGGGCGCTTAGAGTTCCCATTTGCCTAAGCCCCCGCCGCCACGCTCGTTGGGATCAGCTCGAACGCCTCTTTCAAGAACGCCAAGCAACTTTCGCCGTCCAAGGCGGAGGGCACGAACTCGTCCGGCAGGCCATATTTGAGCAGAACGACGCGGTTGACTTGCTTCGACGTGAAGAGGCCCATCGCCCAGGCGGCGAAGTTTCGCACGGGGATCGGGCCGTAGCTGAGGATCACGGGATTGAGGTGGCGACGATCCCGGCTGATTTTGTTGTAGAGCTTGTTGACGACCTCGCGATCCCCTTCGATGCATTGGATGAAATAATGAGCATTGAAGAACAGGACCCCGGAGATCCCGAGCGTCTGGTTTTCTCGGCTCGCCGTCTCCCAAATGGCCCGAGCGGTTTCCAAGGTCACGGCTTCGGCGGCTTTGCTTGCATAGACCAAGCTGAACATCGCGACTCTCTAAAGATCAAGCCGCGACGGCAGCCGCGGGATCCAGCACGAGGACATAGTTGTTCGGGCGAACGAACGTGATCGTCAGGCCCAGCGGCTTTAGCTTCTTCCTGAGCTTCGAGACGTGCACGTCGAGCACCTTCTGGCAGACTTTGACGCCCGACCAAACGGCGACGAACACGGAAGGCCGGGTCACCGAGTATCCCGGAGCATCGTAAAGAAGCCGCAAGATCTGGTACTCGCGTGGCGTCAAAACGACGGGCGTCCGCTCGCCGATGCCGATCGACAGCGCTACGTCGTTGACGACGAGATTGGTCGGGGTCTCGCCGCGCGGCAGCACCTGCAGGATCGTCGAGGTCGTCAGCGCGGCGCGCGAGGTCAAGAGGCGCTCGAGCTTGAACGCCACCTCGTTCGCCGAAAACGGCTTCACGAACACGTCCAACGCGCCGCGAGCGAATGCTGCACGGATCGCCTGCGCGTTGTCGTTTGCCGCCACGGCGACAAAGGGTATGGCCGGCTCGGTCACCCGCGTCTCGAAATCGATGATGGCGAGCGCGGCCGTGCCGTCCTCGCCCAACTCGCTGAAGCGCACGGTCCGGCCGCCGCGCTCGAGCGCCTCGACCAAGCCCGCATAGGCCGCGCGGTCCGTATCGACGATCACGATTCCAGAACTCACGTGCGCGCTCCTCGGTGTATCTTTTCGGTACCTATCAGCGTAGGGTCTCCGGCGCGGTCCGGAAATACGCATCATTACCCATCGGGGAGCCCGGTAAATGCATCGCTTTACCAACCAGGTCGTCATCATCACGGGCGCATCGAGCGGCATCGGGCGCGCCATGGCGCTCCAACTCGCGCGTGCGGGGGCGAAGGTCGGCCTTGTGGCACGGCGCGCGGACAAGATCGCGGCGCTCCAGGCGGAGATCGAAGCCGCCGGCGGCAAGGCCTCGTGCCAGACTGCCGACGTCGTCGATCGCGAGGCCCTCCGCAGCGCCGTCAAGGCCCTCGAGGAGGCTCTGGGCCCCTGTGACGTGATGATCGCCAACGCTGGCGTCGCCGACGTGGTCCGGGCCCACAAGTTGGACGCCGCGCGTGCCGAGGCGATCTATCGCACGAACGTCTTCGGCGTCCTCAACGCGTTCGAGGCCGTCATTCCCGGCATGGTCCAACGTCAACGAGGCCGCCTTGTCGGCATCTCGAGCCTCGCAGCCTACCGCTCGTTTCCCGAAACGCACGCCTATTGCGCGTCGAAGGCCGCGGTCAACTCCCAGCTCGAAGGCCTCCGCCTGGAGCTCCGCTCTCGTGGCATCGGCGTCACCACGATCTGCCCTGGCTTCATCAAGTCGGAGATCACGGCGAAGAACCAGATGCCGATGCCCTTTCTCATGGAGACGGACCGCGGCGCCGAGCGCATCCTCGGCGCCATCGCCCGTGGCGCAGCGGTCTTCAATTTCCCACGTCGCCTCTACTGGCTCATCAAGCTTTCGCGCCTCGTGCCCGAGGCGATCGTCGCGCGCTTCTCGACGCCGCCACCCGGCAAGAGCTTCAAGTCCCAGACGCCTACCGGGGGCTCGTAGCCGCCTTCAGCTTCGCCCAATAGGCCTTCGACTGCTTGTGGCTCGCCGCGAGGCGATCGCCTGCCTTGAGCGCTTGCTCGCCGCCGACCTGTTGCAAGGCGAAGAGGAGGCGCTCGGTGACGAAGAGCGGCGCGCCGCGGCGGAAGTTGCGTGCGTCGCGGTACTCGTCGGCGAGCATGGCGACGACCTTTGCGTCCTCTGTGCCTTCGTACAGGCGGCCGAGCCGCGTCGCTGCCTCCGCGCGCACCACGAGGGCCTTGTCGACGAGGGCCTGCTCGAGCACTGTGCGACAATACCGCGCTTTGCTCTCGCCGCAGGCCCGCACCCAGCCCAGCCGCCAGCCCCAGGACCAGCTGGCGAGCGTCCGTCCGGCGGCCAGGTGGTACTTCCAGAGCTTCTCGCGGTCGCCTTCGGGCGCTTTCAAGAAGTAACGCCAGTCGGCCTTCGACGGCTCCTGGCCAATCGGCAGGACTTCTAGGCCTTTACCGAGCGCCGTAGCCGAGAGCCCCACGACGAGCGCCGCGGCCCCAATCGAACGCAGCCACCAAACGCGTGCCGGCATAGCTCACTCCATTCGTTCTTATAACCAACTGAAAGAACCAGGAAATTATTTTTAATTTGTCGGTTTTCTAAAGCACTTCTCACTTCGGGCCGATCTAGACACTGGATCCAATGGATGCACTGGAAGTGTTGAGAAGCGCGGACAATAGGGGGCTTTCTTGTCATGAGTACCGAGCAGACCTGGTACGTCCACCAGAACGGACAAACGTTGGGAGCGTTCGCCGTCGCGCAGATCACGCAGATGGTGGACAGTAAAATGATCCCGCAAGATGCCTACCTGTTCAAGGTCGGTTGGAAGGACTGGCGTCCGATCGAGGAGTGCTGGGAAGAGCTCGGCATCGAGAACAAGCGCTCGACCATGCCGCCCGCCGCCCCCGGAACGACCGCCCCTGGCGGCGTCGCACCCGTCACCGTCAAGGAGTCGGAGCGTCGCGCGGCGGCGCCGCGCGCCACGATTCAGGGCAGGGTCATCGTTCATAACAACGGCCAGCTCGTCATTGGCGGCGGCGTCAACATCTCCTCCACGGGGATTTTCGTCGAGACCAAGGACCAGCTCTTCACCGTCGGCGAAAGGCTGAAGCTCTCCGTGCGCGCCGACGCGTTCACGAAGCCTTTCAACGTCGTCGCGCAAGTCATGCGCTACAACTCCGACCCGCGTTTTCCGGTGGGCTACGGCCTGCGCTTCGAAGACCTCGACGACGGCATGTCGCGCGAGATCCAAAAGGCCGTCGACGAACAAAACCGCCAACCGCAGAAAGCGGCGAGGTAATCCTTAGATGCAAATGCTAGGCGCTACACAGAGCCCTACGAGTTGGAAGGGCACCCGGTCCGTTGATCAAGCCGTCGCGCTGGTCGACCTGGGCGTCCTCCTGAAGTGGCGTGACATGCGCACGCTTCGTCGCACCTTCACCCCGGAAGACGAAGAGAAGATCGTCCGTCATTTCGCGAGCCGCTTGGGCGAGCGTTGCCAGAACCGGCTGCAAGCCGAGATCCTGGTCGAGAGCGTCATGATCTGGCTCGCGAACGCCGCGAGCGAGAAGCTCCTCTATGCCTTCCTCGAGGAGCTGTTCAGCCAGCCTTCGTGCGAGAACGCCTGTTGGACCCTCGTAGAGATCGCGCTCACCAGCGAGATCGCCGAGAATAGCCACGATGGCGACATTTTCGAGATGGCGGTCGCGCTCATCTGCGAGCTCGGCATCTCGATCCAAGAGTATCTGCACGCGTATCCTGGCGAGTTCCCGCGCGGCATCGCGCTGCTCGACCACATCGCCACCTATCTCCTCTCGGTTTCGAACACCAACTCCAGCTGCATTCGCCTCTCGCTTCTGCACTACTTTGGCGTCACCGAGCACGGCGGCCCGGCCTCGCGCCTCTGCTTCAACCGCATCATGAGCCGATTCGGCCATACGGTCCTCGACCATCTCTTCAACCTGCTCTTCAGAAAGCGCAGCGAAGGCGTGGCCCTGCAGTTCCTCCTCGAGAACCTCCCGTACGTCCTCGAGGCCGACCGTCACAGCCAGAAGATCGTGCACGAGACCTTCAAGTACTACATGCTGAAGCAGCCGGAGCGGTTCTCCCTCTTCGTGCAGGCTTTTGCGGACCAGCTGAACGTCATCGAAGGCGACTTCGTCGAGGCGCGCAAAACCTTCATGCAGCACCTCGCGGCACTTCTCAAAGTCGCCTCGGACGTGAACCACAAGCAACTCGGCCGCGAGTTCCTGACGGCCATGCTGAAGTTCGACGCGGAGCCTTTTTGCCGCGAGATCATGGACACGATCATGGCGGAGCCGGACATCAGGAAGCCGTTCCGTGAGCTCCTCGATCAGCTGCGCACCGCCGCGCATCCGAACGAGAAGCGCGAGACGCCGCGCGAGCCGGGCCAGCCGAGGCCGCGCGAGCTGATCGACGCCGTCGCCCAGTTCCGCTCGTCGAAGCGCGGCAGAAAGCCCAGCTTCTCCCGTGTGGAAGGCCTCGGCACCATGCACCAAGTCACGTACCTGGGCGGCATCTTAGTCCAGAAAGCCTCCTGAGGGTCTCCCCATGGCAGCACCTAAAGATCAGAGATCGATCGCGGTCTTCATCGACTTCGAGAACCTGGCTCTGGGCTTTCAGGGCCGAGACGACCGCTTCGAGATCAAGCCGGTGCTGAAGCGCCTTCTCGAGAAGGGCAAGGTCGTCGCGAAGAAGGCCTACTGCGACTGGAGCCGCTTCGGCAACTACACCAGCGCCCTGCACGAAGCGGCGATCGAGATGGTCGAGATCCCCAAGCGCGGCGCCGCCGGGAAAAACTCGGCCGACATGCACCTCTGCGTCGACGCGATGGACCTCGCTTACTCGAAGGAGCACATCACGACCTTCGTGATCGTCTCCGGCGACAGCGACTTCTCGCCGCTCGTCTCCAAGCTGAAAGAGCTCGGGAAGCACGTCGTCGGCATCGGCATGGTCGACTCGACGTCGAACCTCTTGCGCGATAACTGCGACGAATTCATCTACTACGAAGACCTGAAGACCGAGGGCGCCGGGCACATCCCGGCGAACCTCCTAGCCAAGGTCGAAAGCGGCAAGCGCAAGGCCTACCAGCTCCTCTTCGACGCCCTCATGGCGCTGCGCCGCGAGAAGAAAGACATCCTCTGGTCCTCGATGATCAAGGACACGATGCAGCGCATCCGTCCCGCGTTCAACGAGACCTACTTCGGCTTCCGCAGCTTCAGCGAGCTCCTCGAGGAGGCACGCGAGCTGAACCTGATCCAACTCGACACCGACCCGCGCAGCGGCACCTACGTCGTCTCGAAGTTCGGTCCGGAGCTGCAGCATCCGGTCGATAAGCGCCCGAATCGAGACAGGAAATCCGCCTAAGGCCTTAAGCTGAGGGCGCGAACGACCGAGCCGAAGGGATGGAAAAGCACCATCTTCCGCTCGGCATCGTCGTTGCGCTCGCCGCCGCATCCCCCGCGTCGGCCGTGAGCGAGTCTTGGTCGTCCCCCGCGACTTGGCTTCAGGCAGCACCACTTGCGTTGCGCCTCGAGTGGACCGAGCACGCGCTCGGCCGCTTCGCGCCGCAGACGGGCACGAGCGCCGGCCTCCGCTTGATTGAAAGCGGCGTCGTTGATTTCTCGACCGCGGTGAAGCGCGCCGGCCGCGAGCGCCTTGCGCATCCGCTCCTGCGCCTCGCCCCCGAAGCCGGCGCCGTCCCGGTGTCCACCGCCCTCGGCGCCACGCTCGGCACCGAGACGCTAGGCTTCGCCGTCGTCCTCGGCGACGTCCCCGTCTGCGGTTTCCACGTCCGCGCCCACCGCGCCGCCGACGGCACCTTCGCGATCTTTGGCGCCTTGCCCACCGTCTCGGCGGGCGCTCCCGTCGGCGCCGATGCCTGGCCGGCGCGTGACGAGGCCGAGCTCGCGGCTCGCGTCGAGATCGCCCAGAACGAGGCCGATCATTTGGAGGACATCGCCGTCGTGTCCGCCTCGCGCTGCTACGCGATCCACGATGCCGCGCTGCATGCCGCGTGGTCCTTCACGCTCGAAGCCCCCAAAGGCCGCTGGGCGAGCGTGGCCGACGAGGCCACCGTCTTCGATCGCGCCGAGCGCTCCCTCGCCATCGACGGCAGTGCGCACGTCTACGAGCGCCACGCCAAGGACGGTGCGCGCGTGCGGATCCCGCTCCCCGGATTGGACGGGACCGGCACCCTTGCCGGCGAGCGCATTTTTCTGACGGCGGTCCACGACGAGCCGGCAAAGGCAGCCAATCACGACTTTGATTTTCCCGAGACTGACGATGCGTTTCAACAAGCGTCTGCGTACGCGCACGTCCAACGGCATGTCGACTACTTCGAAGGCCTCGGTTACGAGTGGCCGCAAGGGCAGCGCCTGCGGATCAACTGGTACGGCGCCGAGTCGGCCCCGGGCGGACCGCAGTACTTCCCCTACTATGGCAAAGACGGCCTGACCGGTTCCATCGACCTGGAGAAGGGCGACGGCCGCGTCTTGCAGAATCTCGCGGTCGACGCCGACGCAATCAAGCACGAGTTCGGCCATCAAGTGGTGTCGACCACGCTGACCGAGCTGCGCCGTTGCATCGAGACCTTGGTCATCCACGAGGGCTTGGCCGACTTCTTCGTCGCCGCGGCGAACGCCGACCCTTGCCTCGGGCCGACCATTTGCCCCGACGGCAGCTCGATCTGTGCGATGCGCTCGCAGTGCCTCCGCAACGCTTCGATCGCGTTCAAGCGCAACGACCCGAGCTGGAACGCCGCGTTCTCGAACCCGGGCTGCTATTCGCACAAGCACGGTCAGCTCATCTCCGGTCTCCTCTACGACGTGGCACGCCTGCACGAGGTCCCACTGCAGGACGTGGCGCGCATCACCTTACGCGCGACGCAGCTGTTCAAGGCGGACAGCGGCTTTCGCGACCTCATGCTGGCGCTCTTGTTTGCCGAGCGCGAGCTCTTCGGCGGCGTGCATGCGCCCGCGTTCCGTCGCGCGATGGAGGGCCGCGGTTGGGACGATCTGATCGCTGACGTGCCGAACGATGCGACCAGCGCGCTCCCGCCCTTGGCCGGTGGCGGCAAGTCCGGTCCGCCGACTTTGCCGACGGAGCCGCAGGCGCCCGTCCAAGAGCCGAAGCTGCCGACGCCGCCCCCTGCCGCGTCCAAGGACGAAAAGAAGAAGAGCGCTTGCGGCGTCGCCGGCGAGGTCCCGGAAGCGGCGACCTCCGGTCTGCCGGTCGCGCTCTTGCTCGTACTAGCCGTCCCGCTGCTCATGCAGCGCAGGATGCGTCTCTGACTTTTCCGTTCCTCCGCTCCTCCGTGGTCGGCAAGGCCGGTCCGTGCAGACTCGGAGGAGCGGAAGAGCGGAGGGAGGACTCAGCCGCCTGCGGCGGCGTCGTCTTCCGGCGCGGCGCCATCTTCCGGCGCCGCCGGCGGCGTCTCGCTCGGCTCGTCTATGCCCGGCCCCGGCTTCGCCGTGATCTTCGAGTCTTCGGAGACCGGGAAGTCGATCGCCGTCTTGTTGCCCATGACGTCCTTGATCAGCCATGCGCCCTTCTCGCGCACGACCGAGACCGTGTTCTCCGTCGTCACCTTGGGTGCGTCCTTCGAGGCCGCCGCCTGCGCGTCGGCACCGAGGTCGTTGTACGTGAGCTGGAACGTGATCTCCGTTTCCCGCGGCGTGCGGTCGCGCCGCTCGACGACCGAATAGTTCAGGATCTTGTACTTACGGTCGACGTAAGCCGTCTTGATCGTCTCGGCCGGCGCGCTCTCGATCGCCGCGCGCAAGTTGCCGGTCGTGTACTCGATCAGCTTGTCGCGCTCGTTCACTTCTTTCATGTTGAGCGCCGTGTCGAGATAGCCCTCGACGACTTGCTCTGGGGTCAAGCTGCCACGGCTCGTGCCGCACATGCTCGTACAACCCGTCAGGACCAACGCGCACATCACGAGCGCCCAGGGGAACGTCCGCTGCTTCATCACCGCCTCCGTCTTGCCTCGTGCAACCAAGTATACGCTATTTTTTTTGCTGCCACTTCGTGGTCTTGGGCAGCTTGTCGGGAACGCCGCTCGGACGCGGCTCGGGCTTCTTCTCGTAGTTGTAGCTACCGGTCTGGTCGATCCCTGAGTAGTTGGGCGTTTTCGGCGCGACGAAGGTCGTGCCCTTCGGGTTCGGGCGCCCGACCAAAGGCATCTTCTGCGGCACCGCCTGGATCTTCAGGTTCAGGGCCACGGCGAAAGTCGACTCGAAGCTCGTCGTCTCGGCCGGGCTCGCATAGCTCAGGCTGAACCTCTTCGCCTTCGCCAAGAAGTCGAGCTCGCCGTCGATCAAGGCCAAGGTGCCGTCGACAAGGAGCGCTGTCGGACCCGCCGTCTTCAAGGCCGTCTCGGGCCTAAGGAAGACGGGGATGTTTTGATTCTTCAGATAGCTCAAGCGCGACATGTAGTGGTTCGCGCGCGCTCGACCGAGAAGGACCTTTACGTCGAGCTTCCGGTACTGCGCGACATAGAGCGCCGACACGGTCTCGCCGTCGGTCAGATAGTCCGTCACCAGCCAAACGCGCTTCGTCGACGCCGAGATCAGGTCTAGGACCTCGGCGCGCAACTCGGAGAAAGACCCGTAATTTCGCTTACCTGCAGCCGCAGGTAGCGCCGCCGAGGCGCTCGGCGTCTCGAGCGCGTCCGGCGCCGGCTTCAGATCGCCGGCTCGGTCCGGATTCGCCAGAGGCGGCGTCGCCTGAGCGGACGCAACGCTCCCCACGCTCGCGACACACGCTGCGAACGCCAGGCTGCGCAAATTCACTTGGCCCTCAGGATGAATGCCCCAAAGCCGTCGAGCTCGTCCTGGTTGCCGGCATAGATCAACATCACGTTCTCGCGCGTAACGTAGCGCTTGTAGTAGTCGGGAAGCCGCTGAACGGGGGATACGAGCTCGATTCTATCACCGAATTTTTCTTCGATCCAAATCAGGTGCTTCTCGGTCTCCTCCGGCTCAAAGGAGCACACCGAGTAGATGAGCTCGCCGCCCTTCTTCAGGAGGGTGAGCGCGTGTTCGATCAGCTCGCGCTGCTGCGTCGCCATGTGGCGGATCAGCTCGGCCTTCTTGTGCCATTTGCCTTCCGGGTGGCGCCGTAGCACGCCGAGCCCGCTGCAGGGCGCGTCCAGCAGGATCCGGTCGGCCTTCGCCTCCGGCTTGAAGGCGAGGAAGTCGCCGTCGACCCAGGTCACGCCGACCTCGTGCCCAAGGCGCGCCATGGTCTCGCGCATCTTCACGTACTGGTCGGGGTGCTTTTCGATGGCCGTGATCAGCGCCTTGCCGCCGGCGAGCTCGTACATGTGTGAGAGCTTGCCGCCCGGGCCGGCGCAGGCGTCGTAGATGACGTGACCTTCCTGCGGGTCGACCAGGTGCCCGATGAGCTGCGAGGCTTCGTCTTGGATCGTGTAAAAGCCCTGGGCGAAGAGGGACTCGGGCTCGACCGACGGCGCCTCCTTGAAGATCAGGGAAGAGCGCAGGGGCCGTCTTTCCGTGTGCGCGCGCTCGTCTTTCAAGAGGCGCGTCTGAAAGAGATGCATGTCGGTCGGAGCCGTCTTCAGCAGATTGATGCGCGTGAACCATGGCGGCGGCTGGTTGTTCGCCGCGAGCATCTTCTCCAGGCGGTCGAACTTGAAATGCTCGTGCCAGCGCTCGACGAGCCAGTGCGGATGCGAGAACTGCAGCGCGAGGTAGTCGACCGGCTTCAGCTTCTTGTCCGGCTTGGCGAAATACTCGGCGCGACGCGCGATCTGGCGCAGGATGCCGTTCACGAACGAGACGGCGTTGGCCTGGCCTTTCTTGCGCACGTACTCGACGCTCTCGTTGACCGCAGCGCGATCCGGCACACGGTCCATGTAGAAGATCTGATACGTGCCGAGGACGAGCGCGGCCCTGATCTCCGGCGAGGTGCCGGCCAAATCGCGCTTGGACGTGTTCTGCAAGATCCAGAAGATCTTGGCGTGCCAGCGCAAGGAGCCGTAGAGCATCTCTTTGATGAAGTTGCGGTCGAGCCGCTTCAAGGGCTTCGCCATCTTGGCGGCGAGCAGGTCCACGGTCTCGTCGGGGTTCGCGCCTTTGTCCATGACGAGGGCGTAGGCGTCGTAGGCAACTTCACGGGCGGGGGAGCACGACTGGGTCACGTTGGTTTTACCGGTGGGATGGTGATCGGGGGCGGGGTGGCGCGCGCCGGCTGCTCGCGGCGCAAGGTCCGGATGGTGCGCGATTTCTGGAAGATCTCGAGACCGAGGATGACGCCGGTGAACATCGAGCCGAAGAGGAACGACGCGAGCATCCAGAGATAGATGGGCAAGGACACGTGCTCGAAGAACGGGTTGAGCCCGACCGCGACGCGCTACTGGTTTTTGACGGCGAAGTAGGCGAAGGCGCCGGCGACGTGGTTGTGGAGGGTGTTCTTGATCAGGTTGGCGGCGTGGCGCATGGGGCGGGTGTCCTCTGCAAAGCAAACGACCGGCCCGAGGGCCGGTCGTCGCTAGGAGCTCAGGATAAGATTGGGATCACTCTTCGTCTTTCGTCGTCTTCTTCTGCGCCTTGGCAAAGGCGTCGGCGAGGCCCGTCTTCGGCTCGGCGACCGTGCCGATGTACTCGCGCAGCGCGTCGCCCTGGAGGCCACGGAGGAACGCTTTGCGGGACAGCGAGAACTTGCGCTCGTCCGCGTCGGTGGCGAGGACGACGAAGTCGACCTCGTCGCCTTCTTTGACGATGTCGGCGGGCTTGTTGACTTGCTCGTCAGCCAGCTCGGAGACGTGGATCATGCCTTCGATGCCCGGGGCGAGCTCGACGAAGGCGCCGAAGTCGGTGAGCTTCGTGACCTTGCCTTTGCCCTTCGTGCCCGGACGGAACTCGGTGGCGACCTTGTAGAACGGGTCTTCGCCGAGCTGCTTGATGCCGAGGGAGAACTTCTCGCCTTCGACGTCGATCTGGAGAACTTTCGCCTCGACCTCGTCGCCCTTCTTGAAGAGGTCGCCGGGGTGACGGATGCGCTCGGTCCAGGAGATGTCGGAGATGTGGATCAAGCCGTCGATGCCGTCTTCGATGCCGACGAAGATGCCGAAGTCGGTGATGTTTCGGATCTTGCCGCGGATGATGTCGCCGACCTGGTACTTCTCTTTGACGAGCTCCCACGGGTTCGGCTCGATCTGCTTCATGCCGAGGCTGATGCGCCGATTCTCGAGGTCGAGGGCCAGGACGACCACTTCGACTTCTTCACCGACCTGCACGATCTTCGACGGATGGCGGACGCGCTTCGACCACGACATCTCGCTGACGTGGATGAGGCCTTCGATGCCGTTCTCGAGCTCGACGAAGGCGCCGTAGTCGGTGAGGCTGACGACCTTGCCCTTGGTGCGGGTCTGGACCGGGTAGCGCTCGCCGGCGGCGAGCCACGGGTCTTGCTGGAGCTGCTTGAAGCCGAGCGAGACGCGTTGACGCTGCTCGTCGTAGCTGAGGACCTTGACGTCCACTTCCTGGCCGACTTCGAAGAGCTGGCTCGGATGGTTGATGCGGCCCCAGGACATGTCGGTGATGTGGAGGAGGCCGTCGATGCCGCCCAAGTCGATGAACGCACCGTAGTCGGTGATGTTCTTGACGATGCCGCGGAGGGTGGAGCCTTCCTTGAGGTTCTCCAAGGTCGATGCGCGCAGCTTCTCGCGGTCACGCTCGAGGAGGATCCTGCGGCTGAGGACGATGTTGCCGCGCTTCTTGTTGAACTTGATGATCTTGAATTGGAGCTTGTTGCCGATCAGCTTGTCCAGGTTCCTGACGGGGCGGAGATCGACCTGCGAGCCAGGGAGGAAGGCTTTGACGCCGATGTCGACGGAGAGGCCGCCTTTGACGCGGGCCATGATCGTGCCTTCGACCGTCTCGTCTTTTTCGTAAGCATCGGAGATGCGGTCCCAAGCGCGGAGCATCTCGGCGCGCTCGCGGGAGAGCACCAATTCGCCGTCGTTGTCCTCGAAGGTGTCGAGGTAGACTTCGATGTCGTCGCCGATGGCCACTTTCAGGCCTTCGGGGGTCATGAACTCGCCGATCGGCACTTCGCCTTCGGACTTGTGACCGATGTCGACGATGACCATGTCGTCAGTGAGACGGACGACGCGACCTTTGACGATCGTGCCCTCGCGGATGTTCGTGCCGCCGCCGGGGGCGCCTTCGAGCATCGCCGCGAACTCTTCTCCAGCTTTCTCTTCGAAGCTGAAGTCGGAGTCCTCGTCTTCCCACTTGACCGAACCGAGGCCCGCTACTTTGGTGTCTTGCAATTGCATGTGTGAGTCTCAAACCCGAGCTTTTTTGCCCAACCGAGGACAACGAAGCTACAATGGTGTTAAAAGAGGAAAATTCGTTAACACGAGGCTTCCTTCAAGTCAACGAGATTGACCCCCGGAGCGTCCCTGCATGCACCTCTTTCGCGAAGCCGGCCATCTGCTTCTAACCATTGCAGCTCTAGGCTTTGGCGGAGCCGCGGTCCAGGCCGAGGACATCAAGGTCGTGTGCCCCTCGCCCTTGCCGAAAGTCCCGAAGATGGACCGGGCGGACACCTACAAAGCCTCCCCCTACAAGGCCGGGGAGTCGTCGACCTTCGAGATCTCCTGGGCCGGCCTGAAGGCGGGCTACGGCACCCTCGAGGTCAGAAAGCCGCAGAAGTGGCGTGACAACTGGCACCGGGTCTTCCACCTCTCGGCCTCGACCGGCGACTGGTTCAAAGCCGTCTTCGTCGCCAAGGAGGAGGTCGAGGCGATCTCCCGCCCCTGGGACGGCGGCATCTCGAAGTTCTACATGGAGCAGGACGAGGGCAAGCTCTTCTCCAAGCCCTTCCAGCAGAAAAAGTGGCTCGATTTCGACCACGACAAGTGCAGGGTCCACGAGAAGACGGAGAAGCCGGGCGTCAAAGTCGAGGAAAAGGACTTCGACCTTGCCTACGGCGCCATGGACTCCCTGGGCGTCGTCTTCAGCCTGAGAGACCGCGCCTACAAGATGGGCGTGAAGGAGCGCGCGCCGGTTTACACCAGCGAGAAGAACTGGTGGCTCGAGGCCGAGCCGGTCGCAATGGAGAAGGTGACGGTCCCGGCCGGAACGTTCGACACGGTCAAATTGAAGCTGCAGACCTTCATCGGAAAAGACCTGCAACAGAAGGGCGAGGTCTACGCTTGGATCGCGACCGGCACCCCGGAGAAGCAACTGGTCCAGGTGCAGGGCGAGATCAAGATCGGCAGCGTCTGGATGAAGCTGCACCAATTTAAAGCTGGCACCAACTGACCGCGAGCCGATCAGCGGGTCGCGTTCATGATGATGCGGTACGTCGCAT
This sequence comes from Pseudomonadota bacterium, assembly GCA_031416315.1. Taxonomy (GTDB): domain Bacteria; phylum Bdellovibrionota_B; class Oligoflexia; order Oligoflexales; family CAIYRB01; genus JANOTL01. The sequence goes on along the minus strand of JANOTL010000169.1, from coordinate 31,926 downwards.
CGTCCACGCGCCCCTGCGGCGGCATCGTGCCGTCGTCGGTCCGCGCCCGAATGCGGGCTTTGTTCGAGTTGAAGACCGCCTCGTTGGCGACGAACTTCGGGTTCTGGTTGGCCTCGTGGCAGCTGCAGCTGCGGCGAATGGCAGGCTGAGCGGTTTGAAACGCCGTCGAGGTCGACGCGCCGGTCGGGGCGACGGAGCCGCCTCCCATCGTTGATTTGCAGATGCGCGTGAAGGTCTCGCGGGTCTCGCTGGCGAGCACCTCGTTCTGATCCAGAGTGCGGCTGCCGCAGCGGCAGGACGCGGAGGCGTCGATCCAGGCAGCGCTCGTCGAGCCGACACGGACGCCGTCGCAGAGCGTCTTCAGCTCGGCGACCGAATTCGGCAGGGCCGCGCCCGCCGGGCCGTTGCCGCCGTTGGTCGGACGCACGTTGCTGTCGCCCTGCGTGGTGTAGTCGCCGGTCGACGTGTTGTATTTCCAGATTTCGACCTTGTTCGACTCCATGTTCATGAAGGCGATCTGCTCGCCGCAGTTGCCCGGGCTGCCGAAGATCTTGTCTTTGCTGTCCTTGATAATCTTCGTGTAGCTGCGATAGCACTGCGCTTCGCCGACCTTCGCGCCCTTGACGATCGGGCCCTGCGCAAAGTCGGCGGCCTTGCCGAACACGCCGCACTCCCCGCTGCGCGTCGCCCAGCCGTGGCAATAGCGGGTCTCGACGTTCGGGCAGAGGCGGGTCGCGGCCGCGGCGCGGAGGGCCCCGACGCGGTCGGAGGTAACGCGGCGGGAGGCCGGCGGCGAGAACTCATATTTGTCGAGGTCGCGTCCCCAGCCCCTGCAGACGCACTTACCGTTACGTAAGATGCCGCCCTCGAAGACGCAGGGGATCTGGTCCGGCTGCGCGCGCAGCGGGCGCACGAGGTTCGAGCGAGCCTCGACCGACGACACGGCGAGGCGGAGGCGGCGCAGGGACTCTTCCATGCGGGCGATCTCGCCGCGGATGCGGGTGATCTCCGCGCTGTCGTTCAGAAGGAGGCCGCCGCGGTCGGTTTCGGCCGTCTTGTCGCCAGGCGCAGTCTTCTCGTCCGGCGTCTTGTCGCCGCCTTTGTCGCCGGAATTGCCGCCGCCTTCGGCCTCCCGCTTCAGCTCCTCGATCTGTGCCTCGATCTCCTTGTAGACCTGAGAGCGTTCGGCGCCGACCTCGGCCGCGATCGCGGAGTCCGACAGCGTCGGCCCTCCGCCTTCAGAGAGGTTGGCGCCCGCGCCGCCGCCGATCTCAGCGGTCACGGCGTCGACCAGTTCGGCGGTCCACACCGGTCCGCCTTCGTCGCCGTCGCCTTTGCCCGACGTGTCGCCGTTGCCTTTGTCGCCTTCGGTCTGGCCACCGTCGGACCTGTCGCCGCGCTGGGCGGGATCTTCGTCGCTGAGCTTCAGGCCCATGCTGCCGCTGCCCTCGACCTCGGCTGCGGTCACCGGAGTGCCGTCGGCGAAGGTGTCGCCGCCCTCGGTGTGCGGCTCTTTCTTGATTTGCTCGGCGACCAATGCCGCCAGCCCGTCGTCACCCGCGACGCCGGGCGCCGCTGCGTCTTCTTTGATCACGGACGCTTGCTGCTGCTTGCAGCCGACGGCCACGAGGAAGAACGCCGACACGAATAGCGTGCGCTGCACGATACGTCTCATGGTGATGACCTTTCGAGGCGGGGCTTGCCCGTCCCATCGGCAGGAACGCGCCGGCGCGTTAAGCAAGATCGCTTTAGCTCAAAAGAGCCAAATGGACACGCCGACTTGCATACTTTCGGCACGATCCAGGCTCGGGTTCCCCGGCACCCAGCCGGCCGTCTTCAGCTCCGCGGCGACGAAAAGGTCGCGCCGCTCGCCGAACGGCAAAAAGAGCGTCGCGCCGCCAGCGGCGCCGCGTTGCGCGTTGCGGTCGCGAAAACGCTGGCGCTCCGGCTGGAGCCAGCCGCTCGCCTTGACGCTCACGGCGCGCACGAACGGCACGCCAGCGAGCGGCAGCTCGACGAGCTCGAGCGCGAGGCCCGGCATCGACAGCGTCTCGTTGCGATAGCGCGTGAGAGTAAGGGTGAAGGGCCAGCCGTAGGCGTCGACGAAGAACCCGAGGTCGGTCGCGTAGCCGAACGAGGTCAAAAACTGCTTCAGGTGGAAGGCGGCCCGTCCGCCCTCGATTTCCAGGCCCTCCGGCCGGAAGAGGGACGAGTCGACCAGGTTCAGCAGCATGAGCTTGCCCATGAAGCCGAGGTAGCGCGACTCGGCTCGGGTGAGGTCCTGATTCTTGCGGTAGCGGTCGAGGCCCACGCCGGTGGGGTGGACGCCGCGCGCCTCGTACGGCTCGTCGGGGCGGAAGAGGTCGTAGGCCCAACTGGTGAAGTCGTGGCCGACGAAGTCCCGCGAGGGCACGTCCTTCTCGATCGCGTTCAACTCGTCGGTCAGCGTATCGGCGTCTTTCGTCGCGCCCGACGAGACGTACGCATAGGTATTGAAGTAGGCGAAGGCGATCGCGATCTCGTGGTACGGGAGATCGGCGCGCGGCGCCGCGAAAAACGTGCGCTTCTCCAACTCGCGCGTGAGCAGGAGCTGGCCCTCGATCCCGGCGGCGGGCAGCCGCACCATATCGGCGGGGTGCTCGCGCTTCAGCCGCACGAGGTCCGCGTCCCGGACGCGATCGACCGGGATGGTGGCGGCGCCGATGTCCAAGTCGTAGACCGCGTTGTGCGACTCGATGCCGCGATGGCCCATCACCGCGCGATGGAACTCTTCATGCGCCCACGCATCGCCCAGCGGCAGATAGGCGAGCACCATGTCGATGCCGAAGTAAGCCATCCGATGCCCAAAGCCCTTCCATCCGCCCTGACGCGGCGTGAGGAAGCGCCCGAGGAGCCAGTGCGAGCCCTCGTAGAAGCTGGCGCTCAGAGCCAGGGCCTGCGGCATCGACGGTTGCGACGCCGCCTCGGTGTTGTAAGGCAGGTCGAGGAGCGGCACGCTCACCGGAAAGCCCGACTGCGGGGCCAAGGTCGAAGCCGCGAGGAAAAGGCTACAAATCAGCATCTCGCAAGGCCTCGACGGCGGATTTCTGCGCCGCGGTGAGCGTCTCCGGCAGGAGATAGTCTACCACGACGTAAAAGTCGCCGCGCTCGGTCTCGGAGCGCGCGACCCAGCAGCCTAAGCCCTTGAGCCGAATCTTTTTCCCTGGCTTCATCAAGGCCGGGATCTTCACTTTCTTGACGCCGTCGAGCGTCTCGACCTCGGCAGTCGCGCCGAGCAAGGCGTCGGAGAGCTTCAGGGGCAGTGACGCCTCGAGGTCGTCGCCGGAGCGCGTGAAGCGCGGGTGCGCGGCGACGGTGAGCACGACGTAGAGATCCCCGGCGTCGCCGCCGTAAGGGCTGTCCGCGCCTTTCCCGGCGATGCGCAGCTTGGCGCCGTCGCGCGCGCCTTTCGGCACCTTCACCTTCAGGCTGCGCGAGGTGCCGTCCTCCAAGCGGAAGGACAGTTGGCGCTCGGAGCCGCGGAAGGCTTCCTCGAAGCCGATCGTCAGCGGATACTCGACGTCCTGGCCCTTCATCGCGCCGCGCCGCGCCTCAGCCGCGCCGGCGCCCCGGCCACCCATGCCGCCGAAGGCCTCGAAGCCGCCGGCGCCGCCGGCGCCGCCGCCGCGTCCGCCGAAGATCGAGCCGAGGTCGAAGCCGCCGAGGTTGAACTCGCGGAAGATCGACGAAAAGTCCGCGCCGCGGAAGATGTCCTCCTGCGAGTACTGCTGGTGAAACTTCTGATCGCCGAAATTGTCGTACTGCTTTTTCTTGTCCGAATCCGACAAGACGGCGTACGCCTCGCTGATCTCCTTGAAGCGTTCCTCCGCTTTCGGATCCCCTTTGTTGCGGTCGGGGTGAAACTTCAATGCCAGCTTGCGGTAAGCCTTTTTGATCACATCGTCGGTGGCGCCTTTTTCGACGCCCAGCGTTTTGTAGTAATCAGCCACGGCTCAGCCTCCTGCCTCGCAGCTTAAGTCCGCGCCGGGCCGTGTCAACGGCGAGGCCCGAAGTTCGAGGCGCGTCCCGAGCCAGGCGAGCTTATCGAACTGCCGGATCATGCTGCGCTCTTCGGTCAGGGCGCGGGCTTCGGCCAGGGGGAACCAGCGCAGATCGGTCGACTCGTCGGTGATCGCCAGGGGCTCGTGCGGGTCGGCGACCACGAGGTAGCGCACATCGTAATGATAGTGCTCGGGATCCGACTTCCGTGGCGGGATGGCGTGGCGATCGAAGTCGAAGGGGAGGGGAGCGCCGCCGGGTCGCGTCGCGCCGAGCGCGGGCTCGTAGGCAAGAAAGTCGAGGTCGCCGAGGCCCGACTCCTCCTGGACCTCGCGGCGCGCCACGTCGTGCACCTCGGCCTCGCCGTCCGCGTGCCCGCCGAGCTGCAGCCACTTCCCGAGCTTCGCGTGGAGAGTCAGAAGGACGTTATCGAGGCCGGGGCTTACCACGAGCGCCGAGCCCGTCACGTGGCCTACGGCCAAATGACGCTCGAAGCACTCGTGCTCCTCGCGCACGAAGCGGCGGAACTCCGCGACGATCGCCCGCTCTTCAGCCGCATCCCGGGCAGCATGCGGTCGAGCCGCACCCGCACCTTCAATCCAGGTCCTTTCGTAGACGTCGAGTAGCGTGAGAAGGCTTTGGCGGTGCACGCGGCGGCTCCTACGGAGAGGGGCGAAGGAAGCTGCGACTTTTAGCAGGTATTCTGGGCGGCGACCAATCCTTAGGCGGATCGCGGCACTGGCTTGCGCCCGTAACATTCTAATTTCAAAGAAGATGCCTATATTCAAGTCAGGGGTACAATTCTTGAACGGTTCTGACGATAAGAAACCAGCGCCCGGAGGAACTCACGATGCGTCACCGCCTTTTTGGTCTCGCCCAGCTCGGCCTCGTCGCCGCAGTCGTGCTGCATTCTGCGAGCTGTGCTCGGCGTGAGCGCCGCGCGATCCAGCAGCCGGGCGCGCTTGGAACCAGCGGTCCAATCGCGCCCTCTGGCCCGGTCGCGCCCTCCGGACCGATCGCTCCGGCCGGACCGACGCCGGGCTCGGGCACGATCGTGCCGCCTTCCGGCGAGATCGACACCAGCGGCGGCCCGACCGGCCCGACCGGTGACGTCGCGCCCACGGGCGCCATCGCGCCGACCGGCACGGTCCCGAGCGGCGGCGCCGGCACGGTCCCGATGACCATCTCGACGCAGCTGGAAGATGGCACGGCAGCCTCCATCACCTGGGACGGTAAGACGTTCAAGGGCAACGACAAGTACGACGTCGTTCCGCAATAACCTTCCCAGCACAGCTTGGCTCCGGTAGTAGTCAGAACTAATGATCTGACGACGAACGACCGGAGGTGCTCATGGTTCCGGGCAAGATTCTAGGCGGCTGGCTCGCGCCGCATCCGCCGCATCTGGTCTATGGCGAAAATCCGCCGCAGAACGCGCCGCGCTCGCGCGGTGGCTGGGAGCCCCTACGCTGGGCGTACGACGCCTGCCGCGCCAAGCTGAAAGAGCAGAAGCCGGACGTCATCCTGGTGCACTCGCCGCACTGGCAGACGGTCGTTGGCCACCATGTCAGCTGCGTCCCGGAGTTGTCGGGCGTCTCGGTCGACCCGATCTTCCCGCACCTCTTCCGCTACAAGTTCAATATGAAGTGCGACGTCGAGCTGGCGAGCGCCATTCACGACGAGGCGCGCGGCTTGGGCCTCGTCGCGAAGAAGATGACCAACCCGAAGTTCCGCGTGGACTATGGCACGATCGTCTCCCTGCACATGATGAACCCGGACTGGGACATCCCGGTCGTCGCGATCTCGGCGAACAATAGTCCTTACTTCTACGACGACAAAGTCGGCCAAGACGAGATGACGAAGCTCGGCGAGGCGACCAAGCGCGCCATCGAGAAGACGGGCCGCCGCGCCGTCCTCGCGGCGAGCAATACGCTGTCGCACTTCCACTTCTCGCGCGAGCCGAACCAAGAGCTCCCCGAGGACATGTCGAAAGAGCACGTCTTCAGCCAAGCGCAGTATGAGTGGGACGTGAAGGTCTTGAACCTGATGACCGCCGGCAAGACGAAAGAGCTGATGGAAATCTTGCCGCAGTTCATGCGGGAAGCCTTCGCGGAGGTGAAGGCCGGGAGCCTGACGTGGATGCTCTCTGCCATGGGCTTCCCTGAAATCAAGGCGAAGCTGCACGGCTACGGCACGGTGATCGGCACCGGCAACGCCGTCGTCGAATGGGATCCTGCCACCGTCGGAGGAAGTCATGCATAAGCCATTGGGCGCCATCGTTCCGGGCCTTCCGCAGGTCCTCGCGCCGAGCCTCAGCGCCGGCTACGCCGAGCTCGCCAAGGCCACCGCCGCCGTCGGCGACAGGCTCCACGCCGAGGGCGTGCGCCGCATCGTCTATTTCAGCACGCAGTGGATCTCCGTCCTCGGCCACTCGTTTCAGGCGAAGAAAAAGCTCGAGGGACTGCACGTCGACGAGAATTGGTACGAGCTCGGCGACCTGCCGTTCAGCTTCGACGTCGACGTCGACTGCGCCAAGGCCATGGCCGCTGCCGCCGTCCAGGCCGGCTATCAAGCGCGATTGATCGATTACGACGATTTCCCGGTCGACACCGGCACGATCGTCGCGGACCGCCTCCTGAACCGCGGCCGTTTCACGACGAGCATGGTCTCCTGCTGCGTCTACTCGGACTACGAGGACACCGCGAAGCTTGCCGGCTTGCTCGCCGCCGCGCTCGCGAAAGACGGCGTCAAGACCGCCTACGTCGCGGTCACCGGCCTTTCCGGCCGTTACTTCACCACGGAGATCGACCCGCGCGAGGATCATCTGAGCTCGCCCGAAGACGACAAGTGGAACAAGCGCATGCTCGAGCTCCTCGAGAAAGGCCGCTTGGCCGAGGCCGAGAAGCTGATCCCCGAGTACGCGGGCGCGTGCAAAGTCGATATGGGGCTCAAGGCCCTGTCGTTCCTGAAGGGCGCGGGCGTCGCCGCTCAGGGCCGCACGGGCACCCTGCACGCCTACGGCGCCTTGTACGGCACGGGCGCCGCGGTGCTCAGTTTCTAAAGGGCGGGGATGTAAGCATTATCGGCGGATCTAAGGTAAAATCTCCAGATCGCCGATAAGCTTCTCATACCCAATCCGCTCGATAGAAGAGGCCCTATGCGTCGTCTCGTACGGCTTCGCGGTGCCATCGCGCACGTAGGCATTCTCCTGATGTCTTCGCTTGTCAGCTGCAACTCGGCGCCGCCGAAAGCGCCGCCGGTCGCGGCCAGGAAAGCGACGACCTCGACGACGACGACCTCGTCGTCGTCGTCGTCGTCCGGCGGCACCAGCGACAACAGCACAACGTCCAGCAGTGGCACGACGACCGAAGGCACCACTTCCGAGGGCGGCACGACGACTAAAGGCTCGACCTCCGGAGGCAGCACGAGCTCCGATGGCTCGTCTTCGACCTTACCCGCGCTCCCCACGATTCCGATCGGTCCCATCCCGGGCCCGCCCGCCGGCCCCGGCGGCGGCGGTGGCGGCCTCGGCGCTTTGGGCGGGCTCATCGGCCCGCTTCTGGGCGGCGGTGGCGGCGGCCTCGGCGGCCTCACGAGCTTGATCGGCCCGCTTTTGGGCGGCGGTGGCGGCGGTGGCCTCGGCGGCCTCACGAGCTTGATCGGCCCGCTCCTCGGCAGCCTCGGCGGCGGCGGCGGCGGCGGCGGCGTGCCTTCCGGCCCGAAACCCTCGGCGCCGCCCGTGCCGAAGCCGCCAGCCGGAAACGATGATGGAGACGAGCCGTGAAAAACCACATCTTGTTGAGCGCAGCCCTGGTCGCGACGACGCTCGCATGCAAGCCGCAGAACGATGGCCCCGCGCAAGAGACCGCCAAAGTGAGGAGCCTCGACGGCCTCACGGGCGCGAAGACCGAGTACGTGTGCGGCTCGACGACCATCCCGGACTATGCGAAGCCGCTTCAGGCCCTGATCGAGCCGAAGGACGCGCCGCTCACGGCCGAGCTGATGTCCACGGCCGCGGCGCTACCTGCGGCGGTCGCTCAGCTCATGGCCGGCGTTCGCGCCCGCATCATCCTCGTCCCCGATGGCGTCAAAGCGTGCGAGGGCACGCCGTTCACGGCCGAGGAAAAGGCGCTCAACGTGAGCGCCGAGCCGACGCGCGCCTGCTGGCGCCAGACCGGGGGCGAGCCGCCGGAGCTCCTGATCGAGGCGGACGTCGCGGTCATCCGCACGAGCCTCGTGCGTCTCGGCTCGTACTTTTTCACCGAGTTCCTGCTGCCGCGGCTGCAAAATGCGCAGGCACCTGCGCCATTCAACTCCCCCGAATGGAAGAACGCCGCCTCCGCCGTCATCGCCGCGCGCACACGGCTCGGCGAGGCGTTCCTCGAAGACCTGAAGGGCGCTCCCGCCGACACGCGCGAGAAGTTCGTGAAGCTCCGCGACAAGGACGCCGTCGCCTTCGGCAACGTCGTGCTCGCCGAAGCGCAGGACAGCTACTACTGCTCGAAGGCGTCGCGGGACGTCTTCCGGTCGAAGTTCGAGGCGACGTGGGCGGTGTTCGCCGATGGCGGGGATCCGCAGTCGCCGATGAGCCTTTTCGGGGCGCGGTGACGGTCGGAAGTTTTTTTACCGCAGAGGACGCAGCGGGCATTTAAAAAGCCCCTCTGCGTCCTCGGCGTTCTCTTCGGTGAAAGGCCCTAAAACCCCCGCCGCGCCCCCCCATCCACCGCCACGTTCAACCCCGTCATGTACCCAGCCTGCTCCGACGCCAAAAACGCCACGAACGCCGCCAACTCCTCCGGCTTCCCGATCCGCCCCGCCGGGATCGCCTTCGCCGTCTTCGCCATCTCGATCTCCAAGGTCGAGCTCTCGCGCGCCGCCTTCGCCCGCCGAAGATCTTCGATGCGACCCGTATGCAGGACGCCGGGCATCACCGTGTTCACCGTGATCCCGTGCGGGGCCAGCTCGGTCGCGAGCGTGCGAAGGTAGCCCGTGACCGCCGAGCGCATCGCCGTCGACACGACGAGATGCTCGATCGGCTCGACGACGCTCGTCGAGGTGATCGTCACGATGCGGCCGAAACGCCGCTCCTTCATCGCCGGCGTCAGGTGCCGGGTGACGGCGACCACGCTGAGAAAGACCTGCTCGAAGCCCTTTTGCCAGGCGGAGAGCTCGGTCTCCTGCGCGCTCGAGGGCGCGGGGCCGCCGACGTTGTTGATCAGGACGTCGACGCCCCCGAGGAGGCGCTCGGCCTCGCGCGCGAAGGAAGAGGCCGCCTCCGGATTCGCCAGGTCGACGGTGAGCGCGTGCACGGGAACGCGGTGCTTCGCCTTGATCCGGTCGGCCGTCGCGCGCAGCTCGGCTTCGTGGCGCGCGCCGATCACCAGCGACGCGCCTTCCGCCGCCAAAGCCTCGGCCACCGCGGCGCCGAGGCCCTTCGATCCGGCCGTGACCAGCGCTCGCTTATTCTTCAGTCCGAGGTCCATGTCACCCTCCCGGAAACGTCACCGTTTTGAGCTCGGAGAAGAATTCGAGGCTGAGGCGGCCGCCCTCGCGCCCGACGCCGCTGCGTTTCATGCCGCCGAAGGCCGCATGCAGATCTCGGAGAAACCAGCTGTTGATCCAAACCAGGCCCATGCGGGCTTGGCGCGCAGCCCACTGCGCCCGCGCCAGGTCCTTCGTCCAGATCGAGCAGGAGAGACCGTACGGCGTGTCGTTCAGCAGCGCCATCGCCTCTTCCTGCGTCTTGAAGGTCTGCACCGTCAGGACCGGACCGAAGATCTCCTCCTGGACCAGCGCCGAACGCTGGGAGACGCCGGTGATCACCGTCGGCTCGTAAAATGCGCCGCGCGCTTGGCTCGGAGGAATGCGACCGCCCGCGACGATTTTACCTTCGCCCTGGGTGCGGGCGCGCTCGACGAAGCTCATCACCTTCTCGCGATGCTCTTTGCCGATGAGCGATCCCATCGTCGTCTTTTCATCGAGCGGATCGCCGACTTTGATCTTGGCCACGTGCGCGAGCACGCGCTGGAGCACGGCCTCGTAGGCCGACTCCTCGACCAAAAGCCGGCTGCCTGCGAGGCAGATCTGTCCTTGGTTCCGGAACGCGGCGCGGGTCGCCGTCTCCGCGGCGCGGTCCAGATCGGCGTCGGCGAAGATCACGGAGGCGCCCTTGCCGCCGAGCTCGAACGACAGCTTTTTCAGGCTGGGCGCCGCGGCGCGCATGATCGCCTCGCCCGTGCGCGTCTCGCCGGTGAACGAGATCGCCTTGACGTCGGGGTGCGTCACCAGAGCTTCGCCCGCTTCGCCCGGGCCGAAGCCCTGCACGACGTTGAAAACACCTGGGGGGACGCCGGCCTCGGCCAGGAGCGGCCCGAGCGCCCCGGCCGTTAGGGGCGTCAGCTCCGCCGGCTTCAGCACCACGGCGTTGCCGGCCGCGAGCGCCGGCGCGAGCTTCCAGGTGGCGAGGTAGAGCGGCAGATTCCACGGCGTGATGAGACCGACGACTCCGAGCGGCTCGGCATGCGTCGTATGCAGGCTGCCGTCGTCGCCGACGTAGCTCGGGAGCTCGCGGTGCGCCGCGATCTCCGAGAAAAAGCGGAAATTGTGCGCGGCGCGGGCGATGTCCCCGGTCACCGTCTCGGAGATCGGCTTGCCCGTGTCCTGGCTCTCGAGGCGCGCGAGCTCGTGCCTCTGCTGGTCGATGAGATCGGCGACGCGGCGCAGGACGCGCGCGCGCTCGCCGGCGGATGTGCGGCCCCACGGCCCCTGCATTGCAAGGGCGCCAGCTTTCACGGCGCGGTCGACGTCGGCCGCCGTGCCCCGCGCCAACTCGGCCAAGGCCTCGTCCGTCGCCGGATTCATCGTCGTGAAGGTTTTCCCGCCCTCCGATGCGACGTAACGGCCGTCGATGTAGTGGCTCATCCCTTGCGCCGCGCTTCGGCCACCGCCTTCATCTCGACGAAGTTGTGGCCCGGAAGCTTCGACACGGCCACGGTCGTGCGCGTCGGCGGCGGCTCGACATCCCGGAAGAAGTCGTTCCAGACCTTGTTCATCGCCGGGAAATCGCGCATGTCGGTGAGAAAGACGTTGATGTCGACGAGGGCGCGACGGTCGAGCCCCAGAGACTTCAGCGCGCCTTCGACGTTGTTCAAAACGCCGATCGTCTGCTCGGCGATGTCGTAAGCGAGGATGGAGCCATCGGGTGCCAAGGTGAGACCGGCGTACTTGTCGGTCTTCGCGTCGCGACAGCCTTGGCCGGCGACGTAGACGATCTCACCGACCTGGCGGACGTGCGAGTACCGAGCGAGCGGTTGCGTGAGCGGGGCTTGGCTCATGTCGGCTCTCCTCCTCAAATGGTTTGCTGAATGTCGGATGAGGTTTTACCTTGGCGGGAGATCCTCGCCAAGCGCCGAAGGGGGCCCGCACGTGGGACGTAAGTATGAGACATGGCGGGCTTTGTCCGCGGAGGCGCCGGATCAATACGCGAGCTTGGCGGAAATTCTGCGCGAAAACCGGCAGTTCACGCCGCTGGAGAGCCTGACCTACGGCGACCACGGGCTGACCAAGGTGATCGCGGCCGTCGGCGACGCGATCGCCAAGGGTAAACGGATCGCGCTTTACGCCGACTACGACGTCGACGGCACCATGAGCTGCGTCTCCTGGATCTGGTACCTGCAGTCGATCGGTTACCACAACTACACGCACTACATCCCATGCCGCTTCAAGGAAGGCTACGGCCTGAACCTCCAGGCGATCGCGCATCTCATTGACGACGAGAAGGCCGAGCTCATCATCACCATGGATACGGGCATCACCGCCAACGCCGAGGCCTCTTACTGCAAGGAGCGCGGGGTCGAGTTCGTGTGCACCGACCACCACGTGATCCAGCCGGAGAAGATGCCCGACTGCCTGATCCTCAATCCGAAGCTGCATCCTGACGCCATTTATCAGGAGCTCTGCGGCGCCGGCATCACTTTCGTCCTCTTACGCAAGCTCGCCGAGCGCTTTCCGCCGCGGGACGCAGCCGCGACTTGGACTGACGTCCTCGCGCTCGTCGGCATGGCGACGATTTGCGACGTCGTGCCTTTGAACGGCGTCAACCATCGCCTAGCGAAGATGGGCGTCGCCGCGCTCGGGCGCTCCACGCGCCCGGTGCTAAAGCGCCTGATGGAAGCCTCGCGCACCGTGAAGGGCGTCGACGAGAAGGACGTCGGCTTCCGCCTCGGGCCGCGCATCAACGCGGTGGGTCGCCTCGAGCACGCCGACCTCGTCGTGAAGGCTTTCGTCGACGAGGATCCCGAGCCGCTCATCGCCTTCATGGACGAGTGCAACGAGAAGCGCCGGAAGATCCAGCGTGGGATCGTCGAAGAAGCGAGCATCCAGGCGGCCGCAGCCGGTGACGCGCCGGTCCTCTTCCTCGGCGGCGACTGGCACCCCGGCTTCGTCTGCATCGCCGCGAGCAAGATCGCCGAGGAGTTCTGGCGGCCGGTGTGGCTCTTCCAGCGGAAAGACGGCGTCTGCAGAGGCTCAGCGCGCTCGATCCCCGGCTTCGACGTCACCCAAGCGATGGGCGCGGCCAAGACCCTGTTCACCAAGTTCGGCGGCCATCGCGCGGCCGGCGGCTTCAGCTTCCCCGAAGGGCGCGAGGCGGAGATCCGCGCCGCGATCATGCTTCACGCCGAAGAGCTCAAAGCCACGCGTCCGGAACTCTGGGTCAGCCGCATCGACTACGACTGCACGCTCGACGCATCGCTTGCGACGCTGACCTTGACCGACCAGCTGGACGCGATGAAGCCTTTCGGCCATGGCTTCGAGGAGCCGCGCTTCAAGCTGGAGGTCGACCTCTCCCGCGTCGAGTTCTACAACGACAAGTCGACCGGCGAGCCGCGCCACACCTGCGTCATGATCCGCGGCGCTGCCGGGGCCTCGCAGAAGGTGATGTTCTTCAACGACGTTCACCGCGAGCTCGCGGGCGCCAAACGCGCGGCCTTCGTCGTCTCGGCGAATCGCGACACATACAAGGGCAAGGCCTCTCTCGTGTTCATGGGGCACGATTTCGAGGTGCTGGCCTAAAGGCCGCGACCGTGGCCGTTGTCGGGATTCCGGCGGCGCGATCAGTACGCACACGGGCGCATCCAAGTGAAGTGAATGGGGACGCCATTAAATCTTCCAGCCGAGCGCGAGCTCCTCGAGCGCCGCCCCACCGATCTCGATCGTCTTGCGTCCGACGGTGACGCCGCCGAGGCGCTGGTAGAAACCGAGAGTACGGTTCTGCTCTAGGACCCAGAGCATCAGGCCCTTTCGTCCGGCCTCGCGCTGATCGCGCCGAACGGCGTCGAAGAGCGCGCGCCCGAGCCCATGCCCTTGTTGCGCTCGCATCAAGTAGATCGCATAGACCTCGGCGCCGAAAGCAAGCTCCGGCGAGCGCGTCGGGCCGCCGTCGGCGAAGCCGACGACCTCGCCGTCCGCGACGGCCACGTGCACTTGCGGTACCTCGAAGCGTGTCGCGCGCTCCCAGATCGGCACGCGTTTCGCCACATCGAGCTGATCGAGAAAGCTTTGTGGCACGATGCCCGCGTAGGTCTCGCGCCAAGCCGCGACGTGCACTCTAGCGATGCCGGCTGCGTCCTCGGGCCGCGCGCGGCGGACCGTCGAGGACAGGGATGGGGCAGGGTTTGCGGAGTCGGCGGTCATCGCTATGATCTTACTCGAAGTCGCCGCCTTCAGTCGCTGAGGCAAAGGCTTCGAAACGTTTCTTCACGATCCTTGTAATACTCGTAGTCGTCCAAGACGTACCGCCGCGTCCCGCGACATTCGCACTCCGGTCTCCCGCTCGCCAACTTCGCCCCTTCGAGGAAGCTACCGCCAGCGCGGTTGCAGAAGCTGCGGAAGCGGTCGAACTGCTGCGCCTCGGCCCCGTTCGAGGGTGGCGTCACGCCGTCCATGCAAGCCGTGCGAAACTGCTCTGGGTCGTTGAGGTATTGAGAGTAGGTGAGGGTGGCGCCCTTCGGGCACTCGCACGCCAAATCTTCCAGCTTGCAGGTCTTGCAGAACCTGTCGCGGATGTCGCCGCAGATGCCCTTCAGGATGTCCTTCGAGCCGACGTTTTTGCACTCGGCGCGGAAGAGGTTCTTCTGGCCGAGGGAGTCGACGTACTTCAGCTCCGTGGCCCGCCGCTTCCAGCAGGTGCAATAGTCGCGCATGTCGTCGAAGCTCGCGACGGTGGTGTCGGCCGAAAGCTCGCGGCAGACATCCTTAAGCTCCCGCGTCTGGTCGGCGACCGACACGCAGTTGACGGCGATCTGTCCCTTGAGAGCCACGCCGACCGCGGTGTTCGCCGGAATGCTCTTGCAAACGACGTCGGGCGCGAAGACCACCTCGAGGCCGAAGCTGGCGGCCGGTACCGTGATCCAGGACTTCGCCTTGAGGTTGGCGATTTTCCCCTTTTTCGCGCCGAAGAGGCTGAGGTCGCGCAGCTCGACGAGCCGAAGGTCCGTGCGGTCCGGCTTGAAAGTGTACCTCGCGCCGTCGTGCGACACGGTGACGGTCTGCGTGCCGCTGACGACGCCTACCGTCGCGTTGTCGCGCAGACTGCTGGCGTCACTCGCAGGCCGTGCCGGGCGGCAGGCCACGAGCACGAGGAGCAGGAGAAGGAGCGTCGGACGACTCACGGCTTTTCTCCTTGGCACTCGGGCTTGCCGGTTTCGCCCATCCGCGTCGCGCCGATCGGACCGAGCTTGCAGCTCTGCTTGTTGAAGCGGAAGGTGACCGTAACCGGCATGGCGAACGTGTCGACCACGAGCGAGCCGTCGTTGAAGCTCGTGCCTCTTCCGGTCAGTGGTTTCTTCTCGGCCGAGTACTCCACCTCGCTCAGCTCCTCGACGTGCGAGAATGCGAGGCGGATCAGGTGCTCGCCCTGCGAACCGATGACCAGCTTCGCGACCACCCAAGGCGCGCCCTGGTCGGCGCGTACCGGAGCGTCCGTCGGGAAGACCGGAGGCTTGCTGTCCACCTGGTTGGCAGCGGCATCCGGGTTCTGAGGCGCTCCAGTCATGCCGGAGGCCCCGGAGGTCCCCGTGATTCCGCTCGTCCCGCTGAGGCCTTCCGAGGGGCTCGTAGGAGCCGTCGCTCCGGTGACCCCGCCCATCCCCGTGGCCCCCGTCGTTCCGCTCACGCCGGTCGCCCCGGGCAGTCCGCTCGGGACCGAGCCTCCGGAAGGTCCGCTCGGTCCCGAAGCGCCGCCGGCGCCTGCGCCCGAGCTCATCGGCCCGTCGCCTTCTTGCTGAAGCACGTCCGACGGCAAGCCACTCATGTCCGAAGGGGGAGCGCTTGCCCCGCTCGCGCCGACCGTCGCGCCCGTCGGGGCGCCGCCCGCGAACTCGGGCGTCGTCACGGAGGTCGATCCCCCCGGTGAGACGCCGGCCGAAGGCACCGCGCCGATCGAGCCCGCCGGCCTGACCGCGCACTTGCCCGCCGCGTCCTTGGCCTCACCGGGCTTGCACACCATCTCGACCGGCTTGTTCTGCGTGCGCGTGCAGGCTGCCATCCCGATCAGGATCGCCAACGCGAGAATTTTGGCCGCAAGTCGCGCCATGTTTGCCTACTCCCAAAAACCAATCGCATGGGGCCGAGGTCGACCGAGTTCTATGCCTGGTCATCGGCAGGGGAAAGCGCGCCTTGAGTCAAGGCGGCGAGGGGAGCCACCGATAGCGGGATCGGGGGAAACGGAAGACTCGTGTCGAGACTTTGGACAACTCTGCTCGCCTTCGCATGCGCCGCTAACGTCGCCGTGCCGGCGCTCGCGTTTCCGGTGCAGGACGACCATTCGCCCGGCGTCATGGCGCAGAATTTTCGCCGACAATCGAACGTCTGGAGCCGTCTGGACTTGGGCGTCGTCGACGCCAAGGTGACTTCGAGCCCGCCCGACAGCACGAAGTACGACCGCCGCCTCGAAGCGTTCGTCAATTTCGGCGGCGACCTCGCCATCCAAAAGCGCTACGGCGTGCGCGCCAACGTCAAAGCCGAGTACTCGAAGCGGAAACAAGCGGAGGACGAGGCTCCGCGCGCCGTCGTCGAGGACACGCCGACCGCGATCTCGCCGTCCCTCGACGCGACCTTCATCACGAACAAGGGCCTCGAGCTTTACGCCGGCGCGATGTACCAAATCCTCCCGAAGCACAGAGAGACCGTCGTCGCACCGTCGACCTCCTCCGACACGACCTACGACTCCTCGCAGGTCCTGGTGAAGCGTATCGGCGTAGTGCGCCGCGCCGGCCCTTGGACCGGCGGCTTCTACTACGTCTTTGGCGTCGAGTCGGACCGCCATTTCGAGAAGACGGCGAGCGACGGCTCCACCCTTTCCGGCGAGGACACGGTCTTCATTCCGCCGCGGATCGGCATCACCGGCGAGTTCGCGGCCCTCGCCTCGACCTTCGACTTCGAGCTTGCCTTCATCCAGGCGCGCGGCAAAGGCCCGAAGGACGAGGCCGGTACGACCCTTTACTCCGACTACTTTGAGGCGCGCGTCGGCGCCTTTCGTCCCTTCGGTCCGATCGGGCTGAAGCTCTCCGCCATGCATAAGACGCTCAGCTACTCGAGCAACGCCTTCGTCACCTTCGACTCGATGCCCGTGAGCTCGGTGAAGGCTCTCTTCTGCATCGGCGGCCTCGACGAACATGCCTTCGTCGGCGTCATCGGCGCTTACGGCAAGGACGGCCAAAGCTTGCCCGAGTTCAACGCCGAGCACGAGCTTGCCGCCTTCGCCATCACTTCGGGCTTCGTTTTTCCCTTATAAATCAGAATCTTGATGCCGATTTCTCAAGTTTGGCCGCCGCAGGCCGAACCTGAGGACGGGAGTATGCGGCCATGGCTCGACATTTTCGAATGATCCTCGTGACCTTCCTGCTGATGCCTCTCGCCAGCGGCTGCTACGTCTACACCTTCTTCAAGAACGACGACGACAAGAGCGGCGGCGGCGGCAGCGAGGGCGCCTTCAACGGCGCCGTCATCGGCCGCTCCATCGGCGCGAAGGCCGGCGCCGTCGACGACGCGGCGCTGAGCGCAGTCTATGCCGTCGCCAGCACGCACGCGCCCGCCGCCATCCGCCCCGATCCCGATCTCTACGTCCGGCGCATGCTGCGCCAGTACCGCGACGAAGGCGTGACCATCGCGCGGCAGATCGGCCAAGTCGAGCAGTTCCGCCTTCTCCTCGGCGGCGCGACCGAGGACTTCGCCAAGCAGCCCCAGGACACCTACGACGCGACCTCGCTCCTCGCCGTGTTCAAAGTGGCGGAGGAAGTGTGCCGCGGCTTGGTCGCGCCGAACGCGGTCGAGCACGAGGGCTGGAAGACGATCCTGCCCTTCGCGGCAAATCAAGAGATAGAGAACATCGGCTGGCTCGCGCAGCGCTTCATCGGCAAGCCGACCGCGAAAATCGACCCCGCGGCGATCTCCGGCTTGGCGATCATCATGGACGGCGAAGAGGCCGCGATCCGCGAGCAATGGTGGGGGGCCGACCCCTACGCAAAATACGTTCCCGTTTGCGCGACCCTGGCTCTGGACGCGGAGGCGCTC
Organism: Pseudomonadota bacterium; assembly: GCA_031416315.1. GTDB lineage: Bacteria > Bdellovibrionota_B > Oligoflexia > Oligoflexales > CAIYRB01 > JANOTL01. The sequence goes on along the minus strand of JANOTL010000169.1, from coordinate 14,319 downwards.
TACCTATGATGCGTCTCATCCTCGCCGTCGCCTTCGTCATCACGCTGAAGTCGACCCCTGCTTTCGCCGACGCCAACTACGAGCGCGCCCTAAAGCGCTCGCAGTATCTTCTCAACGCGACGACGCCGACCGACGAGCAGTTCGCGATCTTCGCCTCCTCGGACGTGACCTACAAGACGGCCGTCCGCAATTTCGTCGAGAGTGAGAACTTTTACGACGCCACCTTGCGCTATCACGAGAAGCTCTTCGGCACCGGCCTGCAGATGGACTACCTGACCGAGCTGCAACGAGACGACATCGACGGCAAGTCGGAGAAGTTCGCGCAGATCACCTGCAGCCATGACGACGACGCCGCCCGCCGCTTCCGCTGCTACTGGTCCTCCCTCGACGAGGGCTCGAAGACCGGCAGCTGCCCGCAATCCTGGGAGCAGGCCGTCACCGTCTTCTGGTACCCGGGCATCGTCGCCTGGGTCTGCCCTTCGGTCGTGCGCGCCTGCGGCTCCGACCTCTCGCGCTGCTTCATCGAGTACCGCGACCCGAACGAGGCGCGCAACGCCGAGCTCGGCGCCACCGAGATCTTCGATTCGCGCTTTTCCGTCGTGAAGTCCCTCTCGAAGCAGTCCGCCGGCCTGGCGACGGCGGTCGTCGTCTCCAACTATCCCTACACCAAAATCCTGGAGCCCGGCCTCACCGCGGTCGACGGCGCCATTTCGCACTTCTACCGGCAGTCGCACCACTTCGACTTGGACAAGCTCTCGATCCCGAAAGAGCTGCTCGACACGATCAACAACATCAGCCTCACCGACACGAAGTTCCGCCTCGTTTACACGGGCAACACCTACGAGCAGGCGGGCGTCCTCACGACTTTCGGCTGGCTCCGCCGCTACGAGAAAAACCGGACCCGCGCCAACCAACTTTACGAGCGCCTCCTCTGCCGCAAGTTCACCTCCGAGCTGCCGCGCGTTTTCCCCCAGGATCCGGGGAACCTCCGCACCACTCCGGGCTGCTCCGGCTGCCACGCGACCCTGGACCCACTCGCCGACTTCTTCAACGCGTGGGGCGAGGGCGGGGACCTCTACCGCGGCAACCGCGGCACGGTCGCGACAAGCTTCGGCGGTCACGCCGGCTCGTACCTCTCGGACCTCGCGGACATCATCCGTAACGACAACGCCTTCTCGACGTGTACCGTCGAGCACGTCTGGGAATGGCTGATGGGCCGCGGCTTCTTCGCCGACGAAGCCGACCTCCGGGCCGTGCTCACCAACTACTTCATCACGACGAACTACAGCTTCAAAGAGTTGGTCTACGCCGTCGCCACGCACCCCGCCTACATCGAGGGCACGCGCATCGATGCCGTCGTCACCGATCCGCTGGAGCAGCCGCCGCTCGGCGAAGCGCCCGGCGGCAACGCCGAGCAGCCCTGCCCGGATCCGGCCCCGACCTTCGCCGCCAATATCGCGCCGCAACTTGGGCTTTGCACCAACTGCCACAGCGCCGGATCGAGCACGCGCGTCGATCTCACGACGGAGGCGCAGTGGCGCTCCGCTGGCCGTGCGGCGGTGAACATCATGTCGAGCGGCAGCATGCCCCCCGGTCAGGCCGGCCCGCCGCGCATCGGCGCGATCTTCGACTTCAAAGAGACCGTGCGGTGCTGGTTGGAGGCGCCTCCGTGACCAAGAAGCCGTCGAACGTCCACATCGCGCATCCGAGCGAGGTCGAGGAGATCTCGCGACGCACGCTGCTCGCCGGGGGCGTTAGCCTCACGGCTTACGCGACGCTCGGCAACTTGCTCTTCTCCGGCCGGGCCCGCGCCCAAACGGCGACCTCCTACCTGCCGGCCCGGAACCTCATTTGGATCTCAATGAACGGCGGCTGGGACATCCTGGAAGTGACGGATCCGAAAGTGAATTCCACCGCCGGCGTCGACGTCTCCTATGATTTCGGCCTGGCGCATCCCGTCGCGGGAGCCACCGACGGCGCGCGCATCGGCCGCTTCCTTCCTGGGATCGCTGCGCTTGGCAAGGACCTCCTCGTCGTCCGCGGCCTGTCGATGGGCACGACCTCGCACACCGCGGGTCAGGTGTACTGCGACACCGGCATCCTCTCGAACGCCGGCCGCGTCAACGCCGCTTCGGTCCCCTCGATCGTCGCCTCCGAGAGCGAGGCCACGATCCCGATCATCCAGCTGAACGGCGGCACCGAGCCGCAGACCGACCGCGGCCTCCTGAAGCCGGTCTCGGTCGTGCGGGCCGGCAACCTCGACCTTTACCGCTCGATGTACCCGACCGACGCCGACGCGCTCGAGCGCAAGATGGCGGTCCTCGACTATCTCAACGCCTCGGTCGAGCGCCTACGCGCCGAAACCGGCGACAACGACCGGGTCAAAGCCCTTGCGGCTGCCAACGACAAGGTCCGTGGCCAGTTCGCGACCAACGTCGGCGAGAAGCTCGCGCTCACCAACGCCGACCGCGCCCTCTTCCAAAGCGGCGCGCCTGCCGGAATGGGCGGCGGCGGCTCCGACTCGGTCGCGCTCGCTCTGAAGCTGATTAACAACGGTATTTGCACCTGCGTGAACCTAGGCATTGGCGGCTTCGACACGCACCAGAACCAGACCACGGCGCTCACAACCCTCCTCGCGCGCGTCGACTTCATGGTCTCGCGCCTCGTCGAAGGCCTCCGCCTTTCAGGCAAGCTCGACCAAACCCTCATCGTCATGCACTCCGATTTCGGCCGCACGCCTCGGGTCAACGGCGGCAACGGCAGAGACCATTGGCCGGTCGGCGGCGCGCTCATCATCGGCGGCGGCCTCGACGGCGGCCGCGCGGTCGGCGCGACCCGCGACGCGGACCTCCAGGCGGCCGAGTTGATCGACCCCGACACGGGCTTGGAGACGACCGATACGACGCGCGGCATCCAGCTCAACCCCACCCACGTCGGCGGCGCGGTTCTTGCGCTCACATTAGGCGCTGCTTACGGGCAGTTCCGACCGTACCTGGAAGCGATCCCAGCCATGACACGGCTGAGGTCCACCTAAATATGACGCTCTCGAGCAAGATGCTCCTGGCGCTCGCCATGACGGCATCCACCGCCAAAGCCGACATCATCGAGGATTATCTTCAATATCCGACCGACGGCGCGGCGACCCACCTCTTTCTCTTGAACCCGGCGAACCTCCAGGCTGGAAAGAGCCAGGCCGGCGGCATCCTCCTGCGCCACTCGCGCGTCACCAAGCTCGACCAGTCGGAGACGGGCGGCGAAGTGATCGAGAGCACGGTCAACGACGACTTCCTCGCTGCGAGCGCTATCGGCGACCTCGGCGCGGGCGCCCTGATCGGCATCTCGCATCAGACCCAGTTTCACAAGGTCGAGACCGACCTGCCGGAGCGCAACCGCGACCCGAAGATCGAGACCTCGAAAATCCAGCATTCCCAGGTGAAGATCAACGTCGAGCTGACGGACATGTTCCACGCCGGCATCGCGATCCGCTACCTGTACCGCGACGTCGCGCTCTACGGGGACCCCTTCCTCCGGAGCGGCATGATCACGCGTTACCGGACGACGCTCGTCGGCTACGGCGCCGGCCTCGCCTTCAAGATGAAAGATCGCGGCGGCCTGGCGTATGCGTATTTTCCGCCGCTCCGCGGCAAGACCGACGTGGACGGCGAAGAGCGCATCGTCGTCGAGCGCGGCCAGATCGTCGCGGACGGCCACTACCGCGTCAAGAAGCAGATCGTCGTCGGGGGCAGCTACAAACGCTGGATCAACGAGCTGGACGAGCTCGCCGACGGCACCACCGCTTCCGACGACCAGACCGAGATCTCCCTGTTCGGCCTCGATCCGGAGCAATACGTCCTCCCCCGCCAGCTTCTCATGCTCGGCGGCGACTACGAGCTCACGAAGCAGGCAGCGGTACGGGTCGCCGTCGGCCAGGAAACTGCGGAGTTCAATTTTCGGGATCTGGCGCGCTACAATCGAATCAACGTGCGGCAAGACAACGACCATAAGAACGAGGTCGTGAAGACGAATCGCATCCGAGCCAGCCTCCGCTTCCTGAATCAAGGCGTCCAGATCGACGGCGGCGCGGGCTATTTCACGCGGGCGCACGGATTTCCCGACGCCATGCTGCGTGGTGCGCAATACGAAGCGACGGGGAGGGAGATCTTCGCGACGGTCAGCGCCAAAATGTAGGCGGGGCCCAATACGCCCGTGCGCGAGAGAAAGCGCGCGGACCGCATCGGTGGATGCGGCAGTTTGGGAGCACTCGAAAATTGATGTAGAATGAAGAGAAGGTACATCATGCGCACCCTGGTTCTAAACTCCGGATTTGAGCCGATGCAGCTCATTAGCTGGCAGCGGGCCTTGTGTCTGGTCTTCGCGGACAAAGCCGAAGTCGTCGCGGAGTATGCGACCGCCGTCCGCTCCATCTCGACCTCCGTCCAGCTGCCGAGCGTCGTCAGACTCCTGCGCTACGTGCGCGTCGTGAGCCGTTTCGGCTTCGTCCGCTGCACTCGCAAGAACGTGCTCCTCCGTGACGGCTATCAGTGTCAGTACTGCGGCGTGAAATGCCGTCCCGGCGCCATCACCATCGACCACGTCGTCCCTCGTGCCCGCGGCGGCAAGACGCTCTGGACGAACGTCGTGGCCGCTTGCCACACCTGCAATCGTAAGAAAGGCTCGCGCTCGCTCGACGACACGGGCATGGTTCTATTGAAGCCGCCACGCCGGCCCGCCTGGCGCGAGTTGATCGACGACGAGAATCGCGAAGCGGCGCACGACTGGCTCCCGTATCTGAATCTCTCCGCCTGAGCGTTTCGTGGACAAAGACACACCTGGACCGTGGGTGCCGCACCCCCTTCCGAAGACGGTGCGCCTGGCGGCCCTGATGCCGGCGCCCTTTTCACTTTCGGACTACGAGCCCTTTGCGCCGATCGGCACGGGGACTTTCGGCTTTGCCGAGGTCAAGGACGTCTCGCCCCTTTCGGTGACGGACTTAGCCGCCGGCTTCGGCCGGGCTTTTCGCGCCGGCGCCACCGTTGGCTATTCTTTCGTACCGCGCGTGAAGGCGGTCTTCTTCGACATGGACGCGACGGTGATCGTCGAGGAGTCTTTGGTCGAGCTGGCTCGCGTCGCCGGCAAAGCGGAGGAAGTGTCGAAGATCACCGAGCGCGCCATGGCCGGCGAGCTCGACTTCCGCGAAGCCTTGAAGAAAAGGGTCGCGACTCTTAAGGGCCTGCCGGAGTCGGTCTTCGCCGAGGTCTCTGAGCGCCTCACCTTAAACCGCGGCATCCAGCCGTTCACGGCCTTTTGCCGCGAGATCAGGATTCCCTGCTTCATGGTCTCCGGCGGCTTCGTGCAGCTCGCAGAGCCGATTCAGCGCAAGGTCGGCTTCAACGCAATCAAGGCGTGCACGCTCGAGGTGGAGGGCGGCAAGCTCACGGGCAAGGTGACGGGCGAGATCATCGACGCCGACGCCAAGCTGAAGTTCCTAAACGAGACCTGCGCCTCCCTGGGCATCTCGCCGCGGGAGGCCTGCGCGGTCGGCGACGGAGCCAACGACGCAAAGATGCTCTCCGCCGCGGGGGTCGCGGTCGGACACAAGGCAAAGCCGATCCTTTACCCGCATCTGCACGCGCTGAACGCGACGGGGAATCACGGCTTCCTCGGGCCGCTCCTCTTCGGGCGGGACCTGACGATCATCCGGTCGAAGGTCGCCCAGTGAGTTGCAACTAGCTGAAATTTTTTGGCATAAAGACACGAAATTTTGCGCTCATGCTCCGAGGCGCTTGTGACGAGAAGTAGGTATCTCCCTATTCTCAAGTACGAGGCCCGACATGCGTTTATTTCGCGTCTTCACCACCCTCGTGATCGGGATGGTGTCGCTCAGTGCCTGCAAGCCGAAGGCCGCATCGAAGTTGAAGACCTTGGAAAACTTCGCCTTGAACGAGGACGTCAGGGTGAACGCTTGCTCGGCGCCGGCCGACCAGCTTGACAAGCGCGATCCACGCAACAAGGTCGCGGCATTCGTCGACGTCACGGACGTGGCCCTTGCCAAAAAGCTGAGCGCCGAGCTGATCCTCGCGCTCTCCGCCGTTCCCGACGCCGCGATCAAGATCTTCCAGGCGCGTAACGGTAAGGTCTTGATCACGCCGAACGCCGCGCAGTATTGCAACTTCAACGGCGCCGTACGCTTCAAAGGCAAGTCGCCCGTCTTCGCCTCCTGCCTCGTCAACATTCCGTTCGGCTCCGGGACGACGACGATGGAAAAGGGCTTCGAAGGCCTCACTCTCGTCTCGAACCCCGACGCCGAGACGATTCGCCACGGCACGGTGCGGACCATGGGCTACCTCATCGCCGACGTCTTCGCCAAAGATCCAGGTTTCTCCCTCCTCAAAGTCGAGCTGACCAAGGCCTTTTTGACCGACGTCGCGTCGTCGCAGGTCTTCAATTTGAAGGCGCAAGAAGGTCTCCTCGGCGCCGGTATCGACGGCATCGTGCGCAGGAACTTGGCCGCGAACGCTGCGAACCCGCTGACCGGAGCGAAGGCATCTCCCGAAGCCGTTTACAACTTCATGAATTTCGTCGTCGGCGAGGCATTCGACTCCTACTACTGCCGTACCGGCGGCGACGCGTTCTTTGAGACGAAGACCGCAAAGCGCATCAAGCAGCCTTCCGATGCGCCGCTGTTCGCATACCTGACCGACACGCGTAAAGTCATGGAGCACTTCTTCCCGCGCACTTACTCGACCTTCCGTCTGGTGGAAGCGCACATGGAAGGCTACGCGCGCACCCTTCCCGCGGTGAACTATCGCGGCGGCGTCAGTTCCGCGTCTTCGGGCAATGGGCTTGGCCTCAGCGGCGAAGACGAAGACGAAGACCAAGGCCTAGGGCTCGACAAGACCGTCGGTGATCGCAAGAAAGAGCTCGAGCAGCAAATCCGCGAACACTCCAACGTCACGCGCGAGGCCGCTGAGCAAGCGCAGCAAAAAGCGTCGAACTATAACGACTCTTACACTGACGTTTGGGGGACGAAGAAGTCGGAGATGGAGACGGCGCGGGCGGTGCTCAACAGCACCAGATTCAGGGAGCAGGCGCTCCTCTCCGAGCTCCGCAAGGTCGAGGAGGAAGAAGTCAAGGCCGGTGCCGCCGCGAAGACCGAGAACGACCGTCAGTTCGCGAAGCAGGACATCAAGGTCGACACGTTCGATCCTAACAAAGAGCTGGCGAAGGGCGTCCAAGAGCAAGCCAAGATCTACGGCGACGCGTCCGGAAGGGCGCTCGGCAAAGCGGGTGAGTATGTCGCTGGCGAGCAAGGCAAAGCCTTCGGCGAGGGCTTGGGCGACGGTATCGGCGGCACGCTCGGCGCCTTCGGCAAGAATACGACCGACGCCATCGACAAAATCGGCAAGAAGACCGGCGAGCAAATCCAATTCGCCAAAGACCTGGCGGTCGACCCGTCCGCGACCCTGAAAAAGGCCGCGGAAGAAAAAATCAAGGGCGTCACCGACACGGTCTCAGAGGTCGGCAAGTTCGGCGGCGAGGTCTTGACCGGTGATACGACGGCGCTAGGCAACCGCGCCGACAAGCTGCTCTCCGACGCCCCCGTCGTCGGGACGCTCTACCAGACCGGCAAGAACGTCAAAGACTTTGCGACCGGCGACAAAGAGCAACAAGACAAGGCGATCCAGGCGCAATACAAGACCGGCGGCGACGCGATCTCCAACGTGCAGGACGCTCTCGTCGCGCAAGGCAAGAAAGAATTCGCCCAGACCGGCGTCGGCAAGCAGCTCGGCGCGATCAAGGACAAGATCGACGACGTGAACCCCATCAAGCAGGCGGAGAAATACGTCGGCGACAAGATCGATGACGTTAAGGATGCGGCGAAGCGGGGCGTCATCGGCGCGATCAAAGACGTGAAGCTGCAGCCACCGGGCACCAGCGACTTCTCGGCGCTGAAGGACGCGACGAAGAACTACAAGACCCTCGAGAAAGGGTACGAAAAGTTGAAGAGCGGCGTCGAGACCATCGAGAAGTCCAAAGCCGAAGAGCCCAAAGAAGGTGAGAAGAAAGAGGGAGACGCACCGAAAACAGCGGATGCGCCGAAGCCAGAAGAGGGGCCGAAGCCAGAGGACGCCCCGAAGACGGACAAGCCGGCCGATACGCCGGCCGCGGCGATGGAAGGCCTCCAAGGCAACCCGCCCGCCAAGCCTGAAGAGACGGAGCGTCCGACTCCGACCGGAACCGAGGCCATCGCGCTGGAGTCGACGTCGCTCATTTCGTCGAACGACACCCCGATCAGTCAGCAAGCGGAACAGACCTTGGGCACTGACACGCCGCGAACCGATCCGGCGGCTCCTGATACGTCGCAAGCCGATGCGGCCGCCGCCGCTTCGCGTCAGCAGGAGGCCGATGCGGCCGCCGCTGCTTCGCAACAGCAGGAAGCCGATGCGGCCGCCGCCGCTTCGCAACAGCAGGAAGCCGATGCCGCCGCCGCCGCTTCGCAGCAGCAGGAAGCCGATGCCGCCGCCGCCGCCGAAGCCGAGGCCCAGCGCGCACGCGATGCCGAAGCCGCCGCTGCTGCGTCGTCCTCGACGTCGTCGGACGCGCCCGCGACCGAGTGAGGCCCCGAGGCCCTGGATGAGACGTCGAAATGCCCTCGCTCCTTGGAGCGAGGGCTTTTACTTGGCATCACAAGGCAGCGGTTAGCTCAGGGACTCGGCAGCGGGATCTTCCCGCAGGCAATGAGCTCAAGCATCACGATCATGGCAAAGAACGCGGTTCGTAGCATTTTCGACCTCCTAGGCAGCAAGCATGACAGGGACAGCGGCAGCGCGCGGCTGACCCAAACTAAGCCAGGAAACGATAGATTTCAATAAAATATTATATATTATAATGAAATCGTTAAAATTATGAGTTAAAAAGTAATAGTTCAGCATAGAATTGAGGGCGGACGTCGAGCTCCATGGAGTCGGACACGAACTTCATCGACGGCCGGTTGTAGTGGAACACGATGCTGACGAGCGAAATGGCAAAGAGCACGACCCTATGGTCGTGCTCTTTTGAGTGTTTGGGAGTCAGGGCCGGTTACGGCTTGGACTGGTACGGCGTTTGGCCGGGCGTCTGACCAGGGTTTTGGCCGGGGGTCGAGCCTTTACCGTCGTCCGAGCCTTTGTCGGAATCGTCGTCTTTGCCGGGCTCGCTTCCGGATCCGGTCTCGCTGCCCGAGCCGGTCTCGCTACCCGAGCCAACATCAGAGCCTTTACCGTCGTCCGAGCCGTTGCCCGGGATGAAGCCGCCTTCGTCGCCCTTGCCGTCGTCCTTCGGATCTTCGCCGGCGCCTTTGCCGTCGTCGAGGGTGAGCTTGCACTGCGTGCCGGCCTTTATGTCGATAAGCGTCGTGTACGCTTCGGACTTGTCCGTGTTCGGGTTGATCGTGTCGACGACCTTGATCTTCTTCTTGTCGCCGTCCATCTGCTCGAAGGTCATCGAACGGGCGTAGTGCGCCGCTTGGCCTTCGGTGCCCAGGTTGAAATCGAGACCGTGCTTGAAGAGGCCCGTGCCGACCGCTTCGCGCTTGACGCGCAGCTCGGCCGAGAGGGTCTCCATCGACTCGTCCGCTTTCATGTGCTCGAGCGCGATCTTCGCGTCGAAGCTGCCGACGTAGTCGTCGCCCAAGTCACGGACGAAGGAGAGCTTGAGCTTCTCGCTGGCGTCCGCTTTTTTCGTCATGTCGTCGATCTCTTCGCCCTCGATCGGGGTGAGGGAGATCGTCACTTCGCCTTTGGTGATGGTCGAGCCTTCGCCCTTTTCCACGTCCACGCCGCCTTCGACGACGAGACCGAGCTCTTTCATGATCAGCTGGCCGATGGCTTGGACTTCTTTGGTCAGGCCCGGGTTCAGCTTGGTGGCGGACACTTCGGAGAGCTTCGAGAGGACGGCCGTCTTGAGGATCATGCCGAGAAAGCCGTTGGCTTCGTCCATGTTGAAGTCGAGGCCCTTGCCGCGACATTGCTTGGATACGTCGGTGTAGAACGAGTCGTCGATCGAGATGGGTCCGGTCGCCTTGGCGACGATGTGGGCCTTGTAGTCGCGGACCGCTTTGCGGAGCATCGCGCGGTAGTCGCGGCGATTCATCTCTTTGATCAGGATGTCGACCGCGATGACCTTCAGATTGTCCATGTCTTTCAGGAAGTCTTGCGATCCGGTCAGGTTCAGCTCGTTGAAGTTCTTCACCGCGCTGGTGTCGACGTTCTTCGGCTTCTTCTGCACTTTGATCACGATGTCGCCGCAACCAGAGGCGAGCATGACGCTCACGGCGACGGCACTGGCTTTGGTCATGAATTTGGTTTTCATCAGCTTCCACCCACGGTTTGAATCCAGGTTCCACGGTCCCGAGCGACTTTGTGCAAGGGCGGAGCCACGCGCCGCTTGACTTTCGGCGTTCGCCAAAAATCAGAAATTATTGCGTAATATCAAATAGATACAACTCAAGACTGAGGCTCCTCCTGGAACGACCGAAAAGCTCCGGAGGCGCCTAGGGAAGTGACACCGCCTAGCTAGTGAGCACTGCGCATGCGACGCCTTCACCCTCTCTTCCTATCCATATATGTCCTCGCCCTGGCCTCCAGCTGCGGGTCGCAGGAGGCGCCCGACGGCGGAGGCTCCGACGCCGGCGACGTGAAGACCGTCCGGGTCCGCGACCCGAACCGGCCGGTCACGCGGACCGAGAACACGCTGCTCGCGGCTGAGACCGGCTGCTATAAGCAGGACCCCGCCGAAGACGAGAGCTGCAAGATCGCTCTACGCATGTTCGAGCTCACCAACGTCAAACGCAAGAGCGAGGGCAAAGCCGCGCTCAAGCACCACGCCGGCTGGCATCTCGCGGCTCGCGGCTGGTCCGAGGGGCAGGCGAAAGTCGACAAGATCAGCCACGACGGCTTCCCGGACGCCCGCATCGAGCAATACGAAAAGGAGTTCGGCAATGACGGCGAGCCCGAGCTTGGCGCCGAGAACGTCGGCGTGGCCCGTCTCCCCGGCGCCAGCCCCGAGGACATCGCCGTCGGCATCGTCGACGGCTGGTTCAAGAGCCCGGGTCACTACAAAAACATGATGGGCGCCTACGAGTACATCGGCGTCGGCGTCTATAAGGACGAGGCGACCGGGAAGTACTTCGCCACCCAGCTCTTCGCCCGTCCGCCGCTTTAACCGCGTCTCTACCTCTTGATCGCCTTGGGATCCAAAGCATCCTGCAACCCGTCCCCCAAGAAATTGAACGCCATCACGACGATCAATATCAAAATGCCGGGGATCACGGCCAGCCAAGGCGCCGAGTAGATGAGTTCCTGCGCGTTATTCAGCATGTTGCCCCAAGACGGCGTCGGCGGCTGAATCCCTAAGCCGAGGAAGCTCAACGCCGCCTCGTAAAGGATCGCCGAGCCGACGCTCAAGGTCACCGACACGATCACGGGCGACAGCACGTTTGGCAAGAGCTCCTTCAAGATGATCGCGCCCGAGCTGAGACCCGAGGTGCGCGCCGCGAGCACGAACTCCAGATCCTTGTTGGCCAGGACCTCGCCACGCACGAGCCGCGCCTGCGTCATCCACGAGAACACCATCAGGACGAGCACCATCTTGACGATGCTCACCATGTCGGACGGCACGACCCCGCCGAGCCATGGGATCTTGGTGAAATCAATGCTCGCCATGATGATCAGGACCGGAATCGTGGGCAAAGCCAGCAATGAGTCGGTGACGCGCATGAGCACGGTGTCGATGAAGCCGCCGAAGTAGCCCGCGACCGAACCGACCGTGATGCCGATGATCGTCGCACTGACGGTCGTGAGCAACGCCACTGCAAGTGAGACGCGCGTTCCGTAAACGAGACGGATCAGGACGTCCCGTCCGGCCTCGTCCGTCCCCAGCCAGTGCTCCCGCGAGAACTCGCCGTAGCGGTTCAGGATGTCCTGCGCGTTCGGGTCGAGATTCATCGCCCAGGCGATGACGTCGGCGAACACGGCGATGCCGCAAAAAAGCGCGATCACGCCGAGGCTGAGCACGGCGATGCGGTGCTCGAGGAGCTGCTCGAAAGCGATCCGGACCATCGATTTGGCGCGCGGGTCCTTCGCTTCAACCGGAGAGACGGCGTGGGCGGCGACCGCCAAGGTGGCATTGGAGCTCATCGTCCCCCCTTCAAGCGTAAGAGATGCGCGGGTCGAGGTAGGCGTACGCCACGTCCGCAATCAAGTTCATGAACAACACCAGAAAACTCGTGATGATGAAGCTACACATCGCCACGTTGTAGTCGTTGGCCAGGATCGAGTCGAAAATGAGCTTTCCCGCGCCCTGATACGCGAACACCGTCTCGGTGATCACCGCGCCGGAAAAGATCCCCGAGATTCCGAGCGCCACCACGGTCACGACTGGGATCAGGGCGTTTCTCAGCCCGTGCATGTAAATCACGCGCTGCTCGCTGAGCCCCTTCGCCCGGGCCGTGCGCACGTAGTCGTGCCGCATGGTCTCGATCATCTTCGCCCGGGTGTAGCGCACCCAGAACGCGATCGTCAGCAAGGAGAGGCTGGTCACCGGCAAGATCAGATACTTCAAGCGGTCGAACGCCGCCTCGAAAAGGCCCATCTCGGCGTCGAGGCCCACGGTCTCGGTGCCCCCCGCCGGCAACCAGTTGAGCTTCACCGCGAACACGATGATCAGCATCAGGCCGAGCCAGAAGGCCGGGATCGAGATCCCGGCGAACGCGAACATGTTGAGCGAATAGTCGAACTTCGAGTTCGGACGCAGGCTCGTGAACACGCCGAGCGGGATGGCGATCACGAGCGAAAGAAGGAGCGAGGTCCCGCTCAAAAACAAGGTGTTGACGAGGCGAGGCCCGAGGATCTGGGTCACCGGCAACCGGTAGGTGCGCGAGTACCCCAGATCCCCTTGGGCGATGCCGGCGAGCCATTTGCCGTAGCGCACGTATACCGGCTGATCGAGCCCCAAGGTCTTTTTCATCGTCACCAGGTTCTCCGGCGTGCAGTGCGGATTCGCCTGGCAGGCGATGTCGAGCGGGTCCCCCGGCATGAGGCCCATGAGCGAGTAGCTCACGAACGACAGCGCCAAGGTGACCAGAAGGGTTTGGATCAGACGGCGGACGATGAACGAGCCCATGGCTAGCCCCTAAGAAATCTGGGAAATCAGTGTGCCGGCGCCGAGTCGAGCTTCCAGGTCTCGATCTCGAGGGTCGAGTAATACTGGTGACCGGACATGCGGAAGTTCTTCAGCGCAGTCGGGACGACCACGATCTCCGAGCGCATGTAGAGCGGGATGACCGGCGCTTCGTCGGTGTAGAGCTTCTGCAGCTCGACCATCATCTTCTGACGCTGCGCCAGGTCGAACTCTTTGTAGATGTTGACCAGGATCTCGTCAGCTTTCGCGTTCTTCCAGCCCGGATAATTCTGGCCGGCCCAGCCGTTCTTCTCCGTCGGGATCTCGTTCGACCAGAGCGTCGTGCGCGGCGGCGCGTCCGGCGCCGAGGTCCAGGCGTACATCGCGAGACCCGGGAACTTCCGGTGCTTCATCGTCTCGCCGAAGAAGACGCGGGCCGGCTCGTTCTGGATCGCCAGCTCGACGCCGATCTTCTTCAGCTCGCCCTGAAGGAACACTTCCACGAGCTCGCGCGTCTTGTTCTGCGCGGTCGTCATGATCGTCAGCGCGAGCCTTTTGCCGTCCTTCTCGTAGATGCCAGCGGCGCCGAGCTTCCAGCCGGCTTTCTCGAGGAGGCCCTTCGCCTTCTCGACGCTGTACTCGTACTTCACCAGGTCCTCGGTGTAATAGACGTCGCGAGGATGGATGTTCGAGATCGCCTTCTTCTGCTTGCCCTCGAAGAGCGCTTGAGTCAGGCGGTCGCGGTCGATCGCGTGGATCATCGCCTTCCTGACGTTGACGTCGGCCAGGATCGGGTTGTCGAGGTTGAAGTCGACGTGCTCGTAGATCAAGCCGTCGTTGTAAAGGACCTTGAACTTCGCTTTCAAAGCCGGGTCCTTCTGAATCCTTTTCTCAAAGGCCAGAGCCTGGTCGAGCGACATGCCGATTTCATTGACGAGGTCGATCGTCCCCGACATCAGGTTCGCCTCGAGCGTCTGCGTGTTCGGGATGTACTTGACGATGACCTTGTCGATCGCCGCCGCTTGGCCGCCGAACTTGGCATTTTTCTCGAGGACGATGTGGCTGCCGAGCTTGATCTCTTTGACGGCGAAGGGCCCGTTGTAGAGGCCCGGGTTCGTCGGGTCCGTCGTGTAGGCGGTCGCCTTCTCGTAGGCCTCGGGC
>JANOTL010000168.1:0-29288 GCA_031416315.1 Pseudomonadota bacterium | reverse complement strand
GTTTGCCACGTAGACGTCGAGCGACTCGGCGCCAGCGTCGATCGACTCCTTGATGACGCGGTTCTTCTCGAGGAGCCATGCCTCGCCGTTCGCACAGCCCGGAAGCAGGAGCGCCAGCACCAAGAGTCTTCGCAATCGAGGGCTCCTCGAAAAACGGTGGCGTGAGAAGGAGCTCGGTCCTATCGTCAACTCATGCACTGCTTGCAACTTATCATAGTCTCTTCCCTCTTCGGCTCGACGGCCTGGGCCCATCAACCGGAAGGCGGCAAGATCTGGGGCACGCTCGCGCCGATCGCGAACCGGACGAAGACCTCCCATCCCGCCGTGCTGAATGCGCCTTACCTGGGCGCCGCCGCGGTCGTCGAGGCCGACGTCGACGACAACGGCGGCGTCGAGGTCGGGCTTTTTTATCTGAACAAGGTTTACGTGCGCGAGCGCGGCGCGGAAGTGCTGGTCGAGCGCATCAAGCGCATGTACGTCACGACGGGTTACCGGCATTGGTTCGCGCCCTGGGTCTCCGCCGCCGTTGCCGTCTACTCTTCCTACTCCATGGGCGATCCCCAAGTGATCTCTGGCCGTGTCCGCGACACGTTCCGTACGACCGCTCGGGACATCACCGAATACGGCTTCGACGGCTCGCTCCAGTGGGAGATTTGGGGCAAAGGGGACGTCGCGGTCGTCGCCGACGCCCGTTACGCGTTTTCTTTGACGCGCAATCAGGGCGAAGACGCCGATGTCTACGGATTTCTCTTGGGCTACAAGCATCGAGTGCCGAATCGGAAGCGCTAGCGCCCTCCCCTCAGCGTCGCGCCTCCACGTCTACGGTGAACACGCGGTTGACGCTGCCGCCGTTCATCGCCCGAACGTGCGCCAGAAAGCGGCCCGGCGGCACGCTCGGCAGGACGACCGAGACGCCCTTGAACGGAAATTTCTCGTCACGACAGTCCGGACGGCTCGCGATCTTGACGATCGGTAGGATCTCCACGACCTCCGGATTGAGGTGAACGATCTCGGTGCGGTCCCAAGTCATGCACGTATTGGTGTATGTCCCTTCGAGAACGACGCGCAGGCTGCCGTCGGGATGTCGCGAAATCGTGGCATTGTCGACGGCGGCGTAGAGCTCGTCGTCCGGTCCGGCGCTGGTCGCCTCGGCGACCGGCAGGTCTTTCACCAGGGTGCCCGTCTTCACTTTGAATGCACCCATCGGCATTTTCCCGATGTTGAACACGTAGGTGTAAGGCACGGGCAACATCAAGCACATGGCGTCGGAGCGCCGAGCCTTCGGAAAGAGCGTGACCGAGCCGCCCGCCGCGTCGACGACGAAAGTGCCTGGCGCCAAGTGGTAGCATGTGTCCGGGAACACGCCGTCGACGACGATCTCGACGTCGTCGTTGTCGTCGAAGCCGGTCGGCACGAACACGCGCTCCGCCACGACGTCGACGATCTCGTCGGCCCACGCGGGCGTGGCGGTTACGGCGAGAGTGGGGAGGGTGAGAAGAAGGACCGGTAATCTAGAGCGGATCATGAGGGTTTCCTCCAAAGCCGTTGCTTCTGAATCGATCCGCTTCAAGCAACTTGCGTGCCTTGTGAGAGTCACAAACTGGCCCTTATAAATGGGCCGGACATGTGACGTCGTTTCCCTACCTTCTCGTCTTCGTCCAGTGTTGGCGCCTCGTGGAGGTGTCGCATGTGTCCATTTTGCCTTGATGAGCGGGCGCGCTGCCAAAAGAAGGGCTTCTTCGCGAAAACTTCGACGCGCGCGGAAAGAGTCCAGCGCTTCCGCTGCCTTCAATGCCGGCGGTCCTTCTCGGCGCAGACCGCGACGCTCACCTACCGCGAGAAAAAGCCGCACGTCGACCAGCCCCTCTACCGGCTCCTCAACTCGGGCGTCTCACAGCGCCGCTGTGCCATGATCTTCGCCCTCACCCGCGCGACCGTGGCGAGAAAGCTCGTCCGCCTAGGTCGGGCGGCGCGCCACCAACATCAGCTTTGGCTGACCGCCCACGCGCCCGCCAGTGGCCCCGTCGCCGTCATCGACGAGATGGAGACCCTCGAACACACGAAGATGAAGCCGCTGGCGATCGCCGTCGCCGTCGAGGAGGGGTCGCGCCTGATCCTCGGTGCTGCCGTCAGCCGCATGCCCGCCAAGGGGCGACTTGCAGAGCGCTCGCGGCGAAAATACGGCCGCCGGACTGACGGGCGTGCCGCCGGTCTCAAGCGAGTCCTCGCCGGCGTGGCCGTTGGTTTGCCCGGCCTTTCGGAGATCAAGTCGGATGAGTGTCCGCGCTATCCCAGGCTCTTTGCGGCGGCGTTTCCAGGGGCGCAGCTCACGACCCACAAGGGTCGCCGCGCCTGCACCGTTGGGCAAGGGGAGCTGAAGGCGGGAGGGTTCGACCCTCTTTTCTCGCTCAATCACACGTGTGCCATGTTTCGCGACAACCTAAAGACGCTCGCGCGCCGCACTTGGTGCACTCCGAAAAAGCCCGACCGCCTTCAGGCGCTCATCGACATTTATGTGACGTTTCACAACGATGGGATCGAGTCGAAAGGCCGGCACTCGAAGGTCTATGCCGGCCCAATCATCGGGGCCAGTTTCTGAGAGTTATAAGCTGCTCTACATGTCATTTAGGGCAGTTGAACGGGAGCTATTGCGGCAGCCGTTCGCCCGCCCGCCCGCGCAGGATCTCGATCACGACGTCGAGGCTCAGGTGCGCGGCGACGCGGGGCTCGGCCGCGGCGCGTTCGCGTGCGTCACGGTCTCCTCACGCCCCTAGTGGTCGGCCAACCGCAAGGCAAAGGAAAACACGCTGCCTTCGCCGACGGCCGAGGCGACCCAAAGCTTGCCTTCGTGCGCGCAAATGATGGATTTGGCGATGAAGAGGCCGAGGCCGAGGCCCGTGCGATTGCCGCTCGGAAGCTGGGAGAAGCGTTCGAAGATCTTGCCGCGCGCCTCGACCGGGATACCGGGGCCGGTGTCGCCGACCGAGACGAGCCCCGAGTTCTCGCCGCGGCAGACCGAGATGACGACGGCGCCGCCGCGGCTCGTGAACTTGACGGCGTTGCTGACCAGATTGGTCAGAACCTGCATGACGCGGTCACCGTCGCAGCTCACGACCACAGGCGCCTCGGGGAGGTCGACGGAGAGGCTGAGCGCCTTTTCCTGTGCCCGCGACGCGAACATCTCCATCACGTTGCTGACGAGCTTCCGCAGATCGTGGTCGCGCGTGACGAGCTCCAGCTTGCCGACGGCGAGGCGCTCGACGTCGAGGAGGTCGTCGATCATGCGCAGCATGCCCGCCGCGTTGCGGCGGATGCCCTCGACCGTGCGGCCGGCGTTTTCGCTGCCTTCGACAGCGCGGTTGGAATTGAGCATCTCGGTGCCGTGGAGGATGGCGCTCAAGGGACTCCGTAGGTCGTGGCTGACGATTGCGAGGAATTCGTCGCGGGTCGTCAGGGTCGCCTTGGTCTCTTCGTGCGCGGCTCGCTCGAGGCTCAAGAGCCACGTGGAGACTTGACGCTCGGTGCTTAGGTCGGCGTCCGTCGCCTCGCGCTCTCTCTCGTAATTGCGCGAGCGTTCCAGGGCCTGTCGTAAGGCCTGCGCGCGCGTTGGCGACAGCTCGATGTCGGCGTCGACGTGCTCGCGCTCCTGCGCGAGGCTCGCATCGGTCCGTTCGCGCGCCAGCTGAGAGGTATCCGCCCTTTTGTCGCTCATCTCGGGTGACCTCTACTCAGGGTATCACTGATACCGTACAGGGTCACCTGTTCGAAGTTGGCTGAGTGCGAACGGATGATCCGTTTGGACTTTTTTCAGAGCTCGTTTCTAAACTGAGCGACTCATGACTCGGGATCATGACTGCCCGTCCTGACGCCCCAATTACTGCTGGCAATCGACCTGCTTCAGCCACTTGTCGAGGTTGGCACGCTCAAGCTCGAACTCCGCTTCGAGGCAGTTCACCAGCGCGAAGCGCTCGTCAGGCGTCAGATGATCGACGACGTGGTCGGTGTCGTTGCCGGGCTCCCGCGGGTTGAGGTGCATGCCGAGCGGCATCGACTGGTCGACCAGCACCTTGAACTGCACCTGGGCGATGCCCGTGTCCTCGTTGATCGGCCAGCGCTGGCCGTTGACGTGGCAGCCTTCGCAGTTCATTGCGCTGATGACCTTGTTCGCGTCGATCACGGGCGAAGGCGAGAGCTTGAACTTGTAGGTCGGCTCGTACATTCCGGGGCTGCGACCGAAGATGTCTCGGACGGTGATCGTCGAGCGGCGCTTGAAGCAACCGTCGACCTGCTGGCCGTTGATCGTGCCGCCGAGGATGAAGGCGGGCTTTCTGCTGATGCCGTTGGCCGGAGCGGCGGGGCCCATGATCGGGCCGCGCTCGGCGCGATAGAGCGGCTTCTTTTCGCCGTTCGTCAGGCCTTCGCCCCAGGTCGCGGCCTTGAATCCGGCGCGCTCGACCATCATGCGGTTGATGAGCTCGACCGCTTTCCAGTCCTCGTCGGGCAGGCGCTCCTCGCCCTCCCGCACGTGGTAACCGAGAGGGCTGATGGCGCGTAGGCCGTTCGGGTGGCAGCTGACGCAGCCGCGCATGCCGACGGCGCCGCGCGGCTCGAAGGTGTAGCCGTTGCCGCGGCCGAACATCTGGAAGTAAACCACGGCGGGTTTGCCGTCCTCGGCGCGGTCCTGGGAGACCATGGTGAAGGTGCTGGGGAAGCTGTTCGGTAGCGCGTAGTCCTCGCGGCTCGGCGGGCCGAATTTTGGGCGCGGGCTTTGCGGCAGGCCGGAGGCCGGCTCGTCGTCGTCCTGCGGCAGCGGGAAGTTGAGCCAACGGTCGAACTTCACCGGAGGGCTCACCTTGTCGCCGGGGACGTAGACCATGAGGAGGTTCGGCGTGCCGGAGTCGAAGCCGCCGGCGTGGCGACTCTTGTAGCGGACCGAGGTCCAGCCCTTGTCCTTGGCGATTTGCTCGATGTCGTCCGGGATCCAATATTTGCCGGTGACGGCGTCCTTGATCTCATTCGGCGGCCGCTTCTGCGGGACGTCTTCGATCGTGCCGTCGGAGCCGGAGGGCGCGACGTCGTCGCGTTGCGCGTAGGTGACGACGCGCTCGACGCACTGCGGCTTCTCGGTCGGGAAGCAACGGTTCACCTGCTCGACGATCTCGCCGTCCGCGATGGCGCCGAGCTGGATCCGCTGCACGAGGCCGTTACGCCACGCGCGGATGCTGCCGATCTGCTGGATCTCCTCGCAGAACACGAGCGGCAAGGTCAGCACCGAAAGCTTCGCGTAGACCGACTCGTTGCCGGTGCGGTCACGGACCACGACGTTGAAGTAGTAAGTGCGCGAGGCTTCGAGGCCCGCCACGTCGACAGAGAGGGCGCCGGTGCCGCTCAAATCGGAGCCGACGCGCACGCCGTGCTGCGTGATCTCGTCGAGGGAATCGAGTTGTTGGACGTCGGAGCGATACATCAAATACGTCAGGTGCTGCGTCGGACGGTCGTCGGTCGCGGCCTCTAGCGACACGGTCACCGACGTCGCCGTCAAATCCGCGGCGCGCAGCGTCGGCGTCGTGACGACCGGTGCCGTGCTGTCGCGGGCGAAGACGGCGAGGCCTTCCAGCGAAGCGCCGTTGGCGGCGACGGTCAAGGGCACGGCGAAGTTCTGCGCAATGCCGTCGGCGCCGGTCACGAGGACCTTCACTTTAAGGGCGGCAGCGGGGCGGCGCAGGCCGAGCGCGATGCGCGTGCGGCCTTGGCTCAGCGGCGCGGCCGTCAGCTCGGCGTTGGTCGCGCCGTCGAAAGCGCGCACGGTGTAGCCCGCGAAGATGTCGGCCGGGCTTTGTTGCTCGGCGAACCAGCGGTTCAAGGTCCCGAGCTCATCGCGCGGCATCGCGGCGCCCATCGGCATGTGGCCGATCGCGTGCTCGTCCAGGTTGATGCGACGCGTGATCTCGGCCCAATTCGCGCGCAAGGGCAGGACGGTGAGGTCCCAGCGCGGCGGATTTTGCGGGTTGTGGCAGGTTTGGCAGCGATTCTTGAGGAGCTCGAGCGCGCGGCCGTCCGGAACGAGCTGCGAGCCGGTCGTCGTGAGGCGTAGATCGAGGTGCGTCTCGACCGGGCCGGTCGTCGTCGCGCGGAGAGGTAGATAGGCGGTCTCGTTGCCGCTGAGGTCACGGACGATGACCGCGAACCCGTAGCTTTGGCCTGGCGCGAGGCCGGCGACGTCGGCGAAGAAGCCGCCGGCCTCTGCTTGCACTCCTTCGACGATTTGACCGTCGCGGGAAAGGGCGTACGTGAGGTCTTCGGTCGGGCGGTCGTCGGTCGCCGCGCTCCAGGCGAGACGCAGGCTCGTGTCGGTGATGCTCGAGGCGCGAAGAGCCCGATCGACGAGGGCCGGCACGGTCGTGTCGCGCGGCTCGACCGTGACGGTCTGGTAGACGATGCCGTCGGACGGCACGGGAAGGCCCGCGAGCGTCGTCACGCGGGCGATCTGATCTTTGCCGGTGATCGTGACCTCAAAGCTCACGAGCTGGCCGGCCGCCCTTTGCCCAAGCGGGAGGACGAAGCGTCCCGGAGCGATTTTCTCGGGCGTCTGCGCGTCGATGGTGACGGCGTAGTCAAAGAAGGGATCGTCGGTCGGCGGCGCGAGGCGCTGGTCAAGCCAGCCGACGAGACTCGCCTTCTCGTCGCCGGAGATCGCGACGCCGATCGGCATATGACCGGGCGTGCCCACGTCGAGCTCGACGCGGCGTTTGATCTCGGCCCATTGCATGGGCGACGGCAGAACCGTCAGATTCCAGCGCGCCCCGCTCTGCGCGCCGTGGCAGCTTTGGCACCGCAAGCTCAAGACTTGGAGCGCTTGCTCGTCGGTCGCGACGTCGGAGTCGAAGTTGGCGAGCGAGAGCACGAGCTGCGCGTTGACCGGGGTCGGACCCGTCGGCGCGGGCGCGGGCTGACCCGGTTGCGGCGGCTGGCCCGGGTTCGGCGATTGAGTGGGGGTATGCGGCTGGCCCGGCGCGGGCGAAGGCGTCGCCTCGACGGTCGGCTTGCCCGGACCGCCGGTTGGCGCTGGGGAGTCGTCTCGCGACGAGCCCTTCGCGCCGCACGCTTGCGCGAAGGCGGCGACGAGGATGAGAGCGCTGACACGACGCAGGGATTTGGCGGTGTTCATGGGAAGGCTTCCAAGAGGCACGCAGAAGTTGTGCGGGACCGGGGCGGATCTTGCCACGAGTTACATTAGAAGTGTTATCAAATGTTAAGATACACTATTAACATACTGTTAATCTCTTAGAAGTCCTTGTTTTGATTGAGGCTGCGTGCTCCACTCCGGCGCATGAATAAACTATTCCTGATCGCAGCCATAGTGACCTCGACCGAGAGCCTAGGCATTCGCCTCGTGGTGGCCGACCCCTGCTCCGACGGCAATTGGCTCGAGGCTCAAGCCGAAGCCCGCGTCGGCGATAGTGCCGGCGAAGCGACCGTCGCGACGCTCACGGCGCACGAGGTTCCGTTTGTCGGTGAAGCCGGCGGCATCAGCTCGATCCGCGGCACGGTCACTGGCGATGCGGCGCTCGAGATATTGAGCGGCGTCGAGATGCGCGCATACGGTTGGTGCTATAGCGTCAACGGCGTCGAGCCCGACGTGTTTCCGGATCAAATCGCGTTGCAGGCCGACACCGACGTCGTGCGATGGGTTTTTGGCTACGCGCATTATTTGAACGGGGACTGGATCTCATACTGCACGCCGACCTCTGAGACGAAACCAGCGTACATCTGCGGCGTGAATTGAGGCCTCAAGTCTCAATCTGCGCCTTCAGGCCGACGAGATCCTCGAACTTCAGATCGGCGTCGGCGCGCGGCCGAATGCGAGTGCGGCGCCCGTCCGGAGCCGAGCTCAGGCTCAGGGAGTCCAGGACTTCGTCGTCGAGCGCGGCGCGCACGTCGGCGAGGCGCTTGTTCACCAAGAGCGATTTCGGGTGAGCCTCGTCTCCATTTGACGGCAGCTTGTCACGGCCGAGGGCCTTCAGAAGCGGGCAGCGTCCCGACAGACCGCGTCCGACGAGCCCCGTCGCCACGAGGGCGGAAGCGACCTTGAGCGCGATCCGAGCGTTTTTTGCGCCTCGAAACGCCGGCAAAACGCTGGCGACGCCTACGGCGATCGAGAGCCCGCGTTCCAGATTTGATAGGTTTCTTTGCATAAGAGAGCCCTCCGCTAGAGATGGGAACGCCTTTGCAAGAAGCGTGAACAGGCCGGAATCGGCTCCTAAAATAGAAACATGAGCCTCACCGTCCCGTCCGCCGATCGGATCTTCAAGCTTGCGCATGCAACATCCCGGTAACAGCGGCATTCCTCGCCGCCTGGCGTTGGCGCACGTCCCAGTCCGACGTTGTGACCGGTTGACGAAGCCCGGCGCGAACTCGTAGACATTCCTATGCGCTTTCTGGCCCAAATCTGCGTCCTTTCGTCCTTGGCACTGCCCGCGACCCCGCGCGCCGATGCGGCGGCCGAAGGCCCGACGCTCTTCACCTGCGCCGCCGCCGACCTCGTGTATTCGGTCGAGGGCGGCGGGTCGTTCGCTCCGGCGGCGGCGGAAAAGGCCGAATGCGCGCGCCTCGTCCACGCGAACGGCGCGGTATTGACCGTGGTGACCGTGCGCGAGCCGAGCGTTCCGGATTTGATCGTGCGGAACCGAGCGGCGCACAAAGCGGCTCGGTCGACCGTCGAGATGCGCGACGGCGATCCGATCGCCATGTTCGGGCAGCAGATCGTGGTGAGCAAATACTTCGGCGAGATCCCGCCGGAAGCGGCCGCGGCGGTCGCGCCCTATTCCTGCGTCGCCTGGCTGAAAGCGGGCGGCGACCTCGTCGTCGGCTTCACGCTCGCGGCGCCGACGCGTGCCGCGTTCGACGCGACCTACCAGGAACTGCGGCGGCTGGTGCGGAGTTATCGTCCCGTCGCGCCGGCCCGCGTGTCGCCGAAAGCCTGAAATCACGGCGAGAGAGCCGAGCCGGATCGGATCGCCTGCCGGTGTTCGGCTCCCGGATGCCGCCCGTATAAGACCTAGACCATCTTCGCCAGGCGGGCTGCGATCTCCGCCGGCGCCAGCACGAAGTCGACGCATCCCGAAGCGCGCGCGCTCAAAGGCATGCTGTCGACTTCGGCGGAGAGGTCCTGCGCGAACGTCGTCCCACCGTGCTCTTTGATCTGCATGCAGCCCGCCGTGCCGTCGCCGTCGCCTCCCGAGAGGATGATGCCGACGGCGCGGGTCCCCCTGGACTCGGCCAAGGAGATCAGGAACTCGTCGACCTGACGATGGCGGCCGCGATCCATGGTGCGCGGCGTTACGATCTTGAAGACGTCGTCCACGAGCAGGAGATCGACGTTCGGCGGAATGACGTAGACCCGGTTGGGCTCGATCCGCATCCCTTCCTTCGCCTGGGCGACGGGCATGGTCGTCGAGCGCGCCAGGATCCCTGGGAGCAGACTCTCACCCGAAGGGCTCATGTGCGCGACGATGACAAACGCCATGCCCGTATCCGAGGGCAGCGCGTCCAACAAGGCGCGGTAGGCGAGGAGGCCGCCGGCCGAGCCGCCGATGCCGACGACGTAAGCGGCCGCGTCGGGCGCATTCAAATTTTGTGATCTCATCTTGCGGCTTCCGTTTCATCGATGGACATCCCAGGTTGAATGCAATTCGAGGGCCGCAGGCACGAGCATGTTGACCCAGGTCGCCACGGGGTCGAGAAAGCCGCGCAGAACGCGAATGAGTCAACGATGGCGCGTGCTTCCGGTCGTGAGATCGAGCAGTTTGGCTATCGGGTGAGCTTGCCCTACTTGCCTTCGAGCGCGGAGAGCCGTGCGTAGAGGCGCTCGACGTCGAGCTCGGCGGTGCGCAGGTCCTTCGAGGTCGCGGCCAGCTTCGCGGCGTTGCCGGAGACGGCCGGATCGCCGAGCTTGATCGTCAGATCGGAGATGCGCGCCTCGGTCTTGGCGATCTGCGCCTCGACGTCCTTCGCCTCGCGCGAGGCCTCGATCCCCACCGTGCGCTCCGGGCGGTCGACGCGCTCCTCGACCTGCTTTTTCGGGCGGCCGGCGGGCGTCAGCGCGTCCTTCTGCCATTGCTCACGGTCCGCGTAGATCTTGCTCCCGCCGTAGCCGTCGAGGCCGACGATGACGTCGCAGACGCTGTCGATCAGGAATCGGTCGTGGGACACGAGGACGACGCAGCCGGGGAACTCGCTCAGGCTCTCCTCGAGCGCTTCCAGCGTCGGAAGGTCGAGGTCGTTGGTCGGCTCGTCGAGGAGCAGGACGTCGGCCGGCGTCAGCATCAACTGCGCGATCAAGGTGCGGGCTTGCTCGCCGCCGGAGAGCTCGCCGACCGGGAGCGCGAGCTGCTCGACCGCGAAGTTGAAGCGTTTGGCCCAGCCCGCCACGTGGATCGAGCGGCCTTGAAAGATGACCGCGTCGCCCTCGGGGCTCAGCGTCTGCTTCAAGGTTTTGGTCGGGTCGAGCTGGTCGCGGCTTTGGTCGAAATAAACTACTTTTAGTTTATCGGCGTGCGTGACCGTTCCGGCGTCGACCGCGTATTCGCCGGCGAGGAGCTTCAGGATCGTGGTCTTGCCGGTGCCGTTGCCGCCGGCCAGGCCGACCACCATGTTCGGGACCAGGATCAGGTTCAGATTCTTGACGATGACCTTGTCGCCGAGCTTTTTGGCGACGCCTTCGGCCACGACGAGGCGCTTGGTCTTGCGGCCCGAGGCGACGAAGTCGATGCCGGCGGACGGGCCCTCGCGGCGCCCCTTGACCGTCGCGAGCTCGGCGATGAGCGCGTGAGCGGCTTCGATGCGGCTCTTCGACTTCGTGGTGCGGGCCTTGACGCCGGCGCGCAGCCAGTCGGTCTCGCGCTTCACCTTGTTGGCGAGCGTCGCCTGGTTCTTCGCCTGATCGCTGAGGTACTGCGTGCGGCGGTCGAGGAAGTCGTTGTAACGGCCCTCGCAGACGTAGATCCCGGTGGGATAAATGCGGCTCACCTCGACCACGTGCGTCACGGTGCGCTGGAGAAATTGGCGGTCGTGGCTGACGCAGGCCCACGCGAACGGCGCCTCGCGGAGAAAATCCTCCAGCCAGAGGACGCCTTCGAGGTCCAAGTGGTTGGTCGGTTCGTCCAGGAGCAACACGTCGGGCTGCTGCGCGATGCCGGTGGCGAGGGACAGGCGCTTTTGCCAGCCGCCGCTCAGGCCGCGCGCCTTTTGCTCGGTATCCTCGAAGCCGCAGCGGCTGAGCGCCATCGCGGCCTCGAGCTCGTCGCCACGCGCGGCGGCCAAGACGACCTCGCGGCACGTGGCGCCTTCGGGGAAGGTGGAGACCTGGGGCACGTAAGCGACGACGAGGCCGCGTCGGCGCACGACGAGGCCCTCGTCCGGTTGCTCCGCCCCGGCGACCAGGCGCATCAGCGTCGACTTGCCGGCGCCGTTCGGACCGACAATGCCGACCTTTTGGTCCTCGTGGATGGCAAACGTCAGGCCCTCGAAAAGAGGACGCGCATGGTACGACTTGGAGATGCGATCGCAGGTGACGAGGACGGCCATAGGGCGACACAGTAGCACGGCGCGGGGCGGGTTGGCACCATGGCTCGCAGCGGTCGCTGCGGCGGTGAATGACCTCAAGACGCGATGGCGTCCGACCCTTGCGCGTCCTGCGCCATCTCGGAGAGCTCGCGGGCGACGCGCTCGTTCAGGTAGCCGTAACGAACCCACATGATCTCGAAGATCTCGTCGGGGCGGCGGCGGAGAGTGCGGAGGTCGCGGGCCGTGAGACGGGGCCAGCGGCCGGCCACTTGGTCGAAGATCACGGCGAGGTTTAGGGCGCCTAGGCTTGGCATGGTTCATCTCCGATCGGCTCGGCCCGGTTGCGTTCGCCGTCGCTTTGCAAATTCCGCTCCATGGCCAAGGTGACGCTTCGAGCCAAAGAGGCGATCGAGTTTTCCGGGAGGCTCAGAGCGACGCTTACGAGGACTTCGCCTAGGGGGATCGAAATCGCCTGGGGCTCCCCGCCGGGCTGGGCGCAGGCGCCCGGAGGGCTGATGACGAGGTGCTTTCGGCAAGCGCTCGGGCGACGGTCGTAGGCGCTGCACGTGCCCTCGGCGCGTAAGAACGCGCAACGATTGCCGGGATCGGTGCGGCTTCTCCAGGCGGGGTCGTGCTTTTCCCGCCGGGCCTGGTCCGCCAGGCGGTCGAGGGCGATCTCGCAGCCGTCGCGCACCGCCTCCGCGAGCAGGGCCGCCTCGTCCGCGGTGACCTCGACGGGGAGGGTGCAGCAGTGGGCGCAGCCTTCGCGACAGGTGGACGGGATGACGTGGGAACGATCCACTTCCTCGTCCAGGAGGCGCAGCGCCGCCCGAGCCCGCGTGATGCCCGGCTCTAGCTGAAGCAATTCGGCTTCATAGCGCGCGGCAACCTGGCGCAAGTAAATTAGGAACCGCTGATGATGCGCCGCCGGCGTCGTCCGGCGGTAATGATCCAGCAGCGTCTTCAGCTGCGGCGTCGTCACTCTGGTGATTTCCACGTTGCCCCCCGTGCATGGTATCAAGGCGGCCTCATGCTGGCGCGCACCCTTTTTTTACTCGGTTTCGCCTGCCTTTGCCTGGCCCCTTGGGCCGCGGCGGAAGACGTGAAGTTGTGTCCCGAGCTCCTGATGCGCGGCGAGGTCGAGCTCAACTTCAGCGAGACGGAAAAGCGCCTGCTTTGCGGCGACGAGAAGAACGCGCCGTGGGCCGATCCGTCGGAAAGCCAGGTGAAGCAATTCATCGTGTCCTTCCTTCAGTCCCGCGGCTATTTTCAGCCGACGTTCGGGCGCGAAGGCACGGTCCTCGTCGTCGAGATCGGCGACAAGACGCGGATCAAGATCCTGCGCGGCGAGGGGATGCCTGCCGAGCTCGACTTCAGCCGGTTTTGGGTGCCGCCGCGCAAGACGCTGACGCCGGGGCTCCTCAATGAATACGAGGACCTGGTGCGGGGCAGGATCGAGAGTCGCGGCTATCCGTGCCCGTCCGTCGAGGCGACCGCCGACGCGCCGGAGCGCTCGATGACCGTCACCGCTCAGAACGGGCCGCGGCTGCGCGTCAAGCGGATCGACGAGGAGCAGTCGGTCGATCTTCGCCCGTTGACGCTACGCCGCTACTTTCCGCTGACCGAGGGCGACTGGTACGACGGCGACCTGGTGTTCATCGCCAACGAGCGCATCCGCTCGGAGGATATCCTCGCCAGCACCTACATGGTCAGCACCTGCGAGCCCGACGGCGCCTTGGTGCAGCATCGCGCCGTGACCGGGCCGGCGCGGCGCATGTCGGTCGGCTTCGGCGTGAACACCGAGACCTATTTCCTGGTGCGCAGCAGCTACCGCAACGCGCGCGTGGACGCCAACGCCTCGCGTTTCGACGCCGTCCTCTCGGCGAACTACGTCAAGCAGCGGATCGAGGCCAGCTTCGACTGGTACTTCCTCGCGACGCCGTCGGCTTTTCACTTCAAGCCGCGACTGGCGTTCGACCGGCAAAGCGAGAAGGAGAGCGAGGCACAGACGACCACGGCGTCGTGGCACCTCGGCGCCTATCGCGATTTCTGGGGGCGCTACTGGCGCGTTTACACGGGGCCAAACCTGAACCACGTGCGGACGTTCCGCGGTGAGGCGCCGGATTTCGCGCGGATCCTCGAGGCCGAGGTGAGCGGACGCGTGCTGAGCCACGCCTACGAGTTCTTCCGCGGCTCGCCGCGTACCGGGCATTTCGTCGACTGGCGCTACACGACCGCGTCGGATCGCACGCTCTCGACGATGGCCGTCGACACGTTCACGGCCAACGGCCAGGTCCTCTTCAACACGGCGATGCTCGAGCCGCCGCTGCTCGTCTTCGGCATCCGCGCGCGCGTCGCGAACACGGATGCGGACGCGGACGTCGAGCTGCCGGATCAGTACCTCCACTATCTCGGCGGCTCCGACGACGTGCGCGGCTTCGTGCGGCGGACCGTGCCGTCGAAGGAGAAGGGCGCGCGCACGCTGGTCACCGTCGGCTCGGAGACGCGGCTCGTGACCATCGTGCCGTACGGTATCCAGCCGTTTGGGTTCCTGGACGCGGGGCAGATCGGGCCGGGCGGCTGGATCTTCGACCCGACCATCTATTACTCACCGGGCTTCGGCGTGCGCTGGCAGTCGCCAATCGGCAGTTTGCGGGGCAGCGTGGCGCGGGGTTTGGTGCGGACCGAGGACGAGAGGGTCGCCGCGCGCTTTCAGCCGCGGTTGACGGCGTTCCTCAGCTTTGGAGAAGAGTTCTGACATGCGGCTCGCCGTAAAGATCTTGCTCGGATTCCTGGCGCTCCTCGCCGCGGCGGCGGGGAGCCTCGTCTTCGTGCTGTTCTTTCGGCCGAGCTGGCTCTTCAACGAGCGCACCTTGTCTTACGCGCCGGGGCTCCTACAAAAGGTCGGCGTCGAAGCCTCCTGGCGCGAGGTCGCGCTGGAAAGCTCGACACCCGAGCGGTGGACGCATCGGTTCGCCTGGGATTTTCGCGGCCTCTGCGTGGCCGTGGACAGCGTGCCCCTGGATTTTTGCGCCGAGAGCCTGATCGGGGCCGTGGATCTGGGCTGGCGGCTCGCCGATTTCCCGCGCTTTCTGCGGGTGACGCGCATCGGCGGCGTGTTCGTCTCGGGCGGCAAGCTCGCGGTGGGGCCCTTCGCCCCGGCGCCGGAGGCGGAACCTTCGACGTTCGATCCTGATCGAATCGAGGTGCCCTGGATTCTCGCCGAGGCGGTGTTCGAGCCCGCGCGCTTGAGCTTCGATCGCGTGCGGGTCATGACCGATGCGGGGGCGCTCGACGGCCCGTTGCAAGTCTCCTTGCGCATGCCGGAGGCCGGCCGCCTCGCCATCTCGGTCAACGACGCCGAGGCTGGATGGGCCCCGATCTGCTGGCGCGAGTCGGTGCCGTGGAGCTGGAAAGCCGCGCGGAAAGACGCCTGCGTGCAGCACGTTTCGGTGAAGGCGGCTCTGGGGCTCGATGCGTTGGGGTTCGTACGGGTGACGCAGCTCGGGCCGGTCAAGGTCTCGGCGCGCGACGTGCGCCTGATCTTCGGCGAGGGCGGGCCGGCGGAACCTGTGCGGGTGGCGCCGGAAGAGCCGTTCGTGATGCCTAAGCTCGTGAGCGGCGCGAGCCTGGAGCAGGCTGAGGTTCAGGTCCGCGACACCGAAGTGCGCGTCGTGATCGACGGCGTGCCGTGGACGTTCGAGGGAAGCGTCGAAGCGTTCGCGTCGGTGCCGAAGCATGCGTCCCTGTCGAGCGTGAGCGAGATCGAGGCTCGCGTGAAGGCCAAGGATCTGTGCCTCGAGATTCCTTATGCGGACGGTTGTCTGGAGCGAGTGGATCTGGGTGCGACGCTCGCGAAAGCGGCCGGTGACGGCGGGTGGAGCCTCGCTTCGGTCGAACGGGCGAGCGCCGCCTCCGAGAAAATGGTCGTGATCCTGCCAGACGGCGCCGCGGAAGCATCGAGTGGCGCGCCCGTGACGAGCGCAGCGGCCGAGGCGGACGCTTTCGATTGGCGCGCCCTTCCTTTCGCCAACCGCGATCCCGAGCATTACCACGTGCGTTTCGGCGAGATCGTCGTCGTGCCGACGGAGCGCGGCGTGCGGCAGCCGGCAGTGGCGCGGGGGAAGGTCGACTTGAGCTTGGCTCCCGCGCCCGGTGGAAGCGCCTGGCTACTCGAGGCGACAATACTGCCGAGCCTTTCGCAGTCGGCGGATCCGGGCCTTGCGGAGCGGCTGCGCACGGTCGAGCTGACGGCGCGGGCCGGATCGGGCGAGCGGCCGCTGCAGGGGCCATACCGCGGGAACCTGCGCGCAGCGGCCGCGTTCTCGACAGGAGAGCGCGTGCGCCTCGAGTTCGACGGCGGTCAGACGCCCGAGGGGCCGCTCGCGGGAACTTTGAGCGCCTCCGCCGCGTTGCCGACCGGCGAGTCGGTGAGCGTCGCCCTGAGCGGACGGGAAGAACGCGCCGAGACGGTCGTTCTGCGCGGGACGGTCACGGGCCAAGGCATCAAAGGGCTTTCGGCGTCAACGGTGACGATCGCGGGCGAGGTGAGCCCGCGCGCGACGAACCTGGCGCTTCAGGGCAAACTGTCCCTGATTTCGGGACTCGCCCGAGTCGTGCTTCCGAGCGTGACGCCGGAGGAGGCGTGCGAGTCGCCGCCGCCGGGGCCGAATCTCGACCTGCAGGCGATCACTCTGAGCTCGTGCAAGCTCGATCTGCAGTACGCCGACGGGCTGCCTACGGCGCGGCTCGACGCGACCTGTCCGATCGGGCTGACGGCGCTTCTCACCGCGCCCGAGGCGCAGGCGCACGGTAAGGCGGAAACGGTGACGGCCGGCATCACGACCTCTTTGGCCGTCGTCGGCGAAGCCGGGCCGAAGCCGGTCTGGCGCGGCGCGGCGTCGGTCGGCTTGCGAGAGGTCGAGTTCAAGGCGAAGCCCGACGGGTTCAGCATCGCGGGCAAAGTCGAGGGCGACTTCGTCGCGGCCCAGGACGCGCCGGCGCAGAATCCGACATGGTCCACGCGCGGCGGCTTAGACCTCGCGATCGAGAGCTTCGCGGTCATCGTCGACAAGCTTCAGCACACCCCTTACGCGATCATCGCGCCGTTCAACGAGCTCGAGGGCTTCAGTAAGGTCTCCGTCAGGCTGCGCGGCGATTCGACCACGCGCAAGGTGGAGCTGCCGTTCGAGTTCAAGGCGGCGCTCCGGTCGAAGGATCAGCGCTTCAACGTCGGCGCCGTGGGCGCATTCGGGCTGAGCGAGCTGGGCTCGGCTGTGCCGAAGAAATCGGTGACGACGAAGGTGACGCTCGACGACATCGCGCTGACCTTGCCGCGGTTCTCGCTGCGCGAGCGGTTTCCGATGCTCTTCCCCGATCGGCGCATCGAGGTCGCGAAGTGCAAGCCGGAGGTGGCTGTCGACGAGAATCCGCTCGCGTACCACGTCGAGATCGACACGCGGAAGACCAACCCGGTGCGCATCAGCACGAACCTGACCTCGAGCGTCGTCCCGATCAGCGTCGAAGGCGTCGTGCTGGACAACAGCGGCATGCGCGGCATGATCCGGATCGAGGAGTTCGGCTTCGAGGTCTTCCGCCGCAAGGCCGACGTGAAGTCGGTGGCGATCGGGTTGCCCGCCGGGGAGGAGGAGAGCCCCACGGTCGACGGTAACATCGAGTTCAAATACACCGATATCGTCATCAACATCCGCATCCGCGGCACGACCGAGGAGCCGATCATCGCCTTCGAGAGCACGCCGATCCGTACGGAGCGCGAGATCATCTCCATCTTGCTTTACGGACAAGACGCGGCGAACGCGGACGACGACCAGCTGCAGACGGCCGACGACCTCAGCGCGGCCTTCGCCGACCGGATGGTGGGACTCGCGTCTTTGTATCTCTTGGCGACGACGCCGATCGAGAGCGTGCGTTACAATCCCGCGACCAAGTCCTTCAACGCGAAGGTGCGGCTCGACAGCCGCACCTCGCTCAATCTCGGGACGACGCAGGAGGCCGATCAGCGGGTGGGCCTGCGGCGGCGCCTCAGTAGTACGTGGTCGGTAGAGACGGACTTGTCTAAGGACGAGCAGACGGGGCAGGCTGCTGGGACGGCGCTTTTGGAGTGGAGTAAGCGCTTTTAGCGCTTGTCATGCGTGCAAACGCGCGGCAGAGCCACGCGTAAGACGGTACGAGAACGAGGCCCATCACCGCAAGCGCGACGAACACCGGAGAGCCGATGAACGCGCGCCAAGGATACGCGACGCCGGTGGCGAAATCGGCCGCGGTGCCGGTGTAGGTGAAGCGCTGGATGCCGGTGCCGTCCCAGCCGACGACCAGGACGAAGAGCATCGCGGCGTGACTGCCGATCGTCTGCAGCCATGCGACGCGGTCGCGCCCGGCGCGCAAGCAGCGCCAAGTCACGTAGAAGCCGAGAACGGCTTGACTGACATTCGTCAACGCGAAGAGCGCGACGAGCCACGCCGGAATCGCGGCGTGATCGGGCGCGACGAACATCGTCTCCCACGAGGGGAAGGCCCAGAGCAGGTAGACGCCCGACGGCGCGAAGAGGAGCGCGATCCACAACAACATGCCGGTGAAGACGCGGTTGTCGAACGGCGTCGCCTCGCGACGAAGTTGCTCGCGACCGGCGAGAGCCAGGCCGGAGGCCAGGCCGTAAGACCAAAAAACGTCGACTTGAACCATGCTGAGGGCTCGCTTTGCGCAGGGGGAGGGTGGTGGATTCATGGCCCTGAATCGGGCGATGCGGGATTTGCAAGGCCCGAGCCAAAAAGCAGCCTTCCGCGTCTAATTGGCGAGGTACCAGAGGTCCAGACCACGCGCCTCGAGCTCATTGAGCCACCCGCGGAAGGCGTCGATTAGGGCGGCGATCACTGGATTTTTCAGCGTGCTCGTCGCCTCCCCGGCGAGCTCGACGGCGAGTTCCTTCACTTCGGCATGCGTGAGCCAGGCGTACGTCGTCCTTTCCGACTCGATCGACTCGCCGAAGAGGGCGCGGCCCAGCAGGAGCTCGAGCAGCTCTTCG
Source organism: Pseudomonadota bacterium (assembly GCA_031416315.1). GTDB lineage: Bacteria > Bdellovibrionota_B > Oligoflexia > Oligoflexales > CAIYRB01 > JANOTL01. The sequence goes on along the minus strand of JANOTL010000168.1, from coordinate 10,681 downwards.
CAGCGCGGGGAAAGTTGGGCGCCCTCGTCGAAGAAAATCTCCGGGGGCTGGACCTTCCAGACGTTCGAGCCGGAATCCCAGAGCTCCTGGCCGGCTCCTGCGAGGATGTGCGCCGCCCAAACGTGCGCCGCCCCTTCGTCTTCGAGATCGTCGAACGGCACGCCGTCGAAGAGCGCGCGGCGGAGGATCGTCGATACTTCGCGCGCAAGGTTCGGGTCGTCCGCGAACTGCGCGCTCGCAGCGGCGGTCAGCCGCTCGAGGATCGCTTGATCCTTGGAGCCGAAAAGGGCGTCCAGGGCAGCGAGACGGAATCCGAAGACATGCGGTCTGAGGCTCATGAGGCAACAGTTTAGGCGCTTCTCATGGGAAGCGCCTCAGGATTCGCTTCAAATATCGTTGTGGCCGGTGGCCTCCGGAGACTCCTCCTGAACCTGTTTGGCGACGGTTGCCGCCGCCTTTTTGCTTGGCTTCGCCTCTTTCGGGCCGCCGGTGGTCACATGCGGCTTATGCTCGGCTTTATGCGCCGTCTTCTTCTTCGTGTTGGTCACGGATTCGCCTTTCGTGGGAGATTGGCTCCTGAGAACGACCGTCCTCTAAGTGCAGGTCAGTGCAGCGAAGGGGAGGCCGTGTCGAACTCGTCGTCTTTTTCGGCGCGATCCGAGCCGGCGACCTTCACGATCTTGTTGTAAAGGCCGAGGATCAGGATCGTCGGCACCCATTGGCCGACAAAATTGGCGAGTTTCGCCTTCTTCATCAGCTGCAGCCCGAGGGAGCCGACGATCGCGGCGCCGGCGCCCCAGAGGAACACGTCGGACGGGATCTTCGCGGTCTGGTTCTCGATCGTCTTGGCGACCGGTCCCTCACGATGCTCCTCGATCTTCGATTCTTGCGTCGATTCCATGTTTGGTCTCTCCCCATCTTCATCATGACGGCCAGGCGGAATGCCCGGGGCCACTCCCATGCAATAATCGGGAGATGCGGTTTACAAACTGCTCTACATACCTGCGCCTGCAATCAAAGACAAAAGTCCGCCGCTGCGACCTGGACTCATTTGGGCCAGCTTGTGGTCGATCATAGCGTTATGAACGAATCGGTATAGGTCGACCAGTGCCTGTAGGCGATCAGGGCGCTTGGTCGTGCACCACGTGCGGCGAGTTAGTCGCTTTACATTGTCACGGTACATGGCGCATGCGTGGTTGATGTAGAAGAGCGGGTCAAAGCCTCCCGCCTTGAGCTCGCCTTGCCCTACAACACAAGCCTTGCGACTGAGGGAGGTTTCGAGCGTCGCGTTTGGGACGCACGCGGCAACGAGCTTCGGGTAGCGGGGGCAAGAGTCCGATTTCAACTTTACGTCGTATGTGCCCGCCATGGCCGAGGTCCGCAGAACTTTACGCAAACCGTTAGAACGACAGTCTTTTCGATAGCCGTAGCGGCGACGTGCGATGACCGCCAAGCGACCTTTGGCGGGCATGCGTGAGACCTTGGCGTCGATGATTCGCTCGGTGCCTTGCTCCACCGCAACGGCGATGGCCAAGGGCTTACACTTCGAGTGCTCAAACGATTCCATCTCGTCGAAGTTAATAACTTTCACAGTCCCCGCCTCCTTCTGCCAACGTGTCGCTTCATAGCGCGCAGCGAAGAGGCCAATGCGGACGAGCTTGCGCGCCACCGTCACCTGCGTCGTGCCGAGTAGCTTTGCAGTGCGACGCTGCGACACTCCTGAGGCTAAGAGAGCCGCGACAATTCCGTTGAGCTCCGGCCGCCGGTGGCCCCGACAAAGAGCGTCGGTTTGCTCCGAAAAGTGGCGGCGGCAAAGACGACAGAAATACCGACGGATCTTCGCCCTGAGGCCGGTTTTCCGCAGAAAACTGCCCTTCTTCAACACTCCGGAAGTTTCATGACAGTGCTTGCAACGCATTGAAAGCCTCCCTCAAAGAGGGCAACTTTCATCCAGTCCGCGCGCCAAGTTAAGCGACATCAGCGGGTGGGCGCAGACATGTAGGGCAGTTTATGCGGTTTAGAGGGCGGCGGATCCATCTCGCGCTCGTGGTGACGATGCTTGGCGATGGCCTCGACGAAGGCGCCGAGGAGCTTCGCGGTACTGCATTTCCGGTCGACGATCATGCCCGGGTCGTCGGCGTCGGAAGAGAGCTTGGCGGACGCGCCGGCGTTCTCGACGAGGTCCGCGCCCTCGCCGAGCGCGAGGATCGGCTTGGCGTGGCGGTATTGATCTTTGATGAACTCGAGGGCATGGCCGAGCTTACCGAGGAGGTTGACGGCGGCCTTGCCGCCGGGCACGGCCAGAGCGTCGAACAACACCGCGATCGAGGGGCAGGTTGTTCGGGTTCATTTTTTTGCCTCAACCGCAGAATCTGTGGGTGAACTCCGGCTCGGGCAGGCCGCCAAGGTTGTGATATAGCGCCAATCGCACGGCGCGGTAGCTACGGAAGCCGTAGGCTTTTCTGGTAGTCACTTTGACCTTGTTGTTCATGCCCTCGACGATCCCGGCGGAAATCGTCCCCTTGGCGTGAAACCAGTTGAGCAGCAGATCGCGATGCGAGCGCAGCATACGGGCGACCGTCTTTATGGGATCGATCTTCGAACGCATCGTGCGGAAACACCACTGGTCGAGGAATCGCCCGGCCGCAGCTGGATACGTGTACTCCCAGAAGTTCTGAAAATCCTCCTTCAAGAGGTAGCTCTTCACCGTCTTGAGGTTCATTTGTACGAGGTCGGCGAGCTTCGCTTCCTGGTTGTCGGTCAGGTTCTCGGGGCGCTTCAGCCAGCACCAGCGCGAGCCCTTCAATACCGGCTCCTTGCCGGCCTGCTTCAACTTGCGCGCTTCGTCGGCGCGCACCTCGTCGATCGCCTTCGAGAAGTGCGACATGATGTGGAACCGATCGAGCACGTGGATCGCGCCCGGCGCGCGCTTGGCGATGACCTTCAGGTAGGGCTTCCACATGTCGGAGCAGATGTAGCTCAGCGCCATTGCGCGCTCAGGCGTGAACCAAGTGAAGAAGGCTTTGATCGTCTCCTCGGAGCGATGTTGACCGATCCAAAGGAGACGCTTGCAGTGCGTGTCGATCTGATAGACCAGCGTCAGATACTCGTGTCCCCGTTGCCACATGATCTCGTCGACGCCGATGGCGGTGATACCGGTGAGGTCGAGGCGCGATCGTCCCCATTCAACCGCGACTTCGACAGCTCGGAAGACCGTGTCCCAGCTCGTCTGGAAGGCCTCGGCGGTGTCCTTCCACGAGAGGCTCCTGGCCCACGTCGCGAGAAACCAGCCGAAGGTCTTGGTGATCCGCTTCTTGCCGTCCGCCCACGGGACCATCTCGACGGTGACACCGCATCTCTCGCAGTCGATGCGGCGCATCGCGTAGACGAAGAAGACGAGAATGCCCCACAGCGGCACGAACTGAAAGCGTCGTGGCTTCATCGTGTCGTAGGTACGCGAGCGCTCGCCGCAGCCCGAACAGTAACCTCGGCTGCCGCGGCGGGGACGGACGTCGATGAGCAGCGTCTTGTCGGCGGCGGTCGCGTCCCAGCAGACGCCGTCGTAGACAAAGCCCTTGTGCTTTTCGATGGAATTGAGGATAGCCTTGAGCTGCACGCCGGCTCCGCTCTGATTGTCGATGGCTTCGCAACCTCGTCATCTCAGAACCGAGTGCCGGCTGCACCTCCAACTCGTCCAATCCGTCCAAGACTCTTGCCCGATAGACTTCCCCTCGGCGTTTCCGCTCCTCGGCGCCTCGGCGGTCGTCCGAAGCGTCGTTTCGGACGACCGCCGAAGCGCCGAGGGCGCCGAAGGAAAGGTCCCGAAGCCCAATGCCTGCGTCTGACGCGGGCATTGGGCTATCAAGCGGCCGCTACGCTCGCGTCTCGGCGATCATGGCAGCCGCGCGATAGCTGCCCAGCTATCCACACATTCGGCGGAGGACCCATTTTTTTTTGCGCCATGGGACGACTCCAGGAGTTGGACAAGCGGGGTGCGGACCTCATGCAAAAAGAGCGCCGCGTCGGCGGCGTCCAGCGCAGCGCTTACCCGGAGCTGTAGGCCGAGCGCGGCACGTGTCTCTTCGTGAGGTCGCGACGTTCGTGACTAGCCTCGTCGGCACGCGCGAGTGTAGGGCACGCGTGTCATCTGTTCCACCGCGGTGGCTTGGCTCTCATCAAAGATAGCTGGAGTACTCGTCTGCGCCTGAAGCGATGTCGAGCTTACGCCGCCAATCGTGGCCGATCTGGACTTCGCCCCTCGCGATCTCGGGCGAGCTCAGCAACAAGACCAGGGCATCGCAAAAGTTCTCCGCCGTCAGATAGTCTTCGTCGCCGTCGTCCGACCCCGTTCCGATCGAGAGGGAAAGGTTGCGCACGGCGGGATTGCCGGCGGTCCTCATCGACAGGCTGAGGGCGAGGTTCATCTCGCACGTCGCGACCGCCTCCGCGACGTCCCGCGACGGGCCGGCAGCCGGCTCGCAGACGAGAACGTAGCTTGTCCGCGGCTTCTTCGCGAGCAGCGGCACGAGGGCTTGCGGGCGCTGGATGGCCATCGCGAGGGACGCATCTTGGGGCCTGCAAGTCATCGCCACGACGGCGTCGGGCAAGTGAACGTCTAGGCCGCTCTTGGCAAGGAACGAGAAGATGTCGCCGCTGTCGTTGGCGAGGCAGCTGGAGACCTTGGCGCCTTCCTTTCGCAGCCGCTCGATCACCCGTCGCGTCGTGAGGCTTTCGCCTCCGGCGACGACGACGACCTTGTCCTTTAGCGCATGGGGCATATCTATCTCCCGGAATTGGATGATGGCGCCGCAGATTCCTGCCGGCGGGACCATTCAAGATCCAGGCCGAAGACGACGGCATCGACCGCGCGTTGCGTCCGCCTTCGGCCGCCCTTCTGGCTGGCGAAGGCGTCTTAAGTCGCCTCCGCCGAAGGTGACTTTTTTGCAGGCGGGGATGGAGGCCTCACTCTTGGGCCGCGATCAAGGAAGTCGGAATGGTCGTCTTCGGATCGGGGAGACGAGGCGCGTCCGCCCATGATACTTTGGCGGGGCGTTTCGCCAAAAACGGAGCTCTGGTTTTCATGGAACAGCCGCCGCGTAGCACCACCGGGATCGAAGGCCTCGACATCATCCTTCGCGGCGGCTTGCCGCGTGGCTGCGTCTACCTGGTCGAGGGCATGCCGGGCGCCGGCAAGACGACCTTGTCCTTGCAGTTCTTGCTCGAAGGCGTGCGCCTCGGCGAATCGTCGCTCTACATCACGCTCTCCGAGTCTAGACGGGAGATCGAAGGCGCGGCGCGGACGCACGGTCTTGCGCTCGATAAGGTCTCGATCTTCGAGTTCGTGCCGTCGGAGGAGCTTTTCGCCGAGTCGGAGCAGGTCACCGTCTTCCACGCCTCCGACTTGGAACTCAACCGGCTCACGAGCCAGCTGCTCGCCGAGATCGAGCGCGTGAAGCCGAGCCGCGTCGTCTTCGACTCGCTTTCGGAGATGCGTCTTTTGTCGCAGAGCCCTTCGCGCTACCGGCGGCAAATTCTCGCCTTGAAGCAGGCGCTCGTGACCCGCGGCTGCACCGTGATGTTGCTCGACGATAGCTCGCGCGACAAAGCCGACTTGCAAATGCACAGCATCGTTCACGGCGTGATCTCTTTGACGAAGACCTCTCCCCGGTACGGCGGGGCGCGAAGGCAGCTCGAGGTCGCGAAGCTCCGCGGCGTCAACTTCGTCTCCGGCCTCCATGACTTTCTGATCGAGACCGGCGGATTGTGCGTCTTCCCGCGGCTCGTCGCCGCGGAGCATCGCGCGTCCTACGAGAAAGAGGCGGTATCGAGCGGGCTCACCTCCCTCGACATGCTCCTCGGTGGTGGCCTACAGCGTGGCACGAGCGCCTTGCTGCTCGGACCCGTCGGCTCAGGCAAGTCGGTGATCGGCTCGCTTTACGCCGCCGCCGCGGCCGCGCGTGGCGAGCACGCGGTGATCTTCACTTTCGACGAGAGTAGTGACGCTCTCTTCACCCGCTCCGAGGGCTTGGGCATCGATCTCAAGCGCCACGTCGACGCCGGGCGCATCATCGTGAAGCAGATCGACCCTGCGGAGCTGTCCCCGGGCGAATTCGCGCATCTGGTGCGCGGGTCGGTCGAGCAGGACGGGACGCGGGTGATCGTCATCGACAGCCTCGCGGGCTATCTCGCCTCGATGCCTGAAGCGAGCCTTCTCACCGTGCAGATGCACGAGCTCTTGAGCTTTCTGAATCATCATGGCTTCCTGACGCTCTTGATCCTGACGCAACACGGTTTGCTCGGGAATGCGCTCGAGACGCCGACTGACATCAGCTATCTCGCGGATAGCGTCATCTTGATGCGGTATTTCGAGGCTGCGGGCGAGATCAAGAAAGCCATCTCGGTCATCAAGAAGCGGACCGGTCCCCACGAGACCACGATCCGCGAGTTCAGGCTGGCGCCGAAGTCGATCGCGATCGGCGCCCCGCTAAGCAATTTTCAGGGCGTCCTGAACGGCGTCCCGGTGTTCGTCGGCCTCTCGACGGAGCTGATCGGTGGCAAACGTGATTGAGACGGAGCTTAGGGTTCTGGTCCGCGCTCCGGTGGGGCGAGACGGCGTGCTCGTCCGCGACGCGCTGATCCGCAACGGCTTGGAGAGCCAGGCGACGCTCACGATGCGTCAGCTATGTGCCGAGGTGGAGCGCGGCGTCGGCGCCGTCTTCCTGACCGAGGAGGCGCTGGAGGATCCGACGGACGTCGAGACTCTCCTCCGCACCATCGGGGCGCAGCCCTCGTGGTCCGATCTGCCGATTGTTGTCTGTTACGGGAAGGCGAAAAGGCAGTCGAAGGCGCTCTTCGACGTTTTGGACACGCTCGATCGAAAAGGGCATCTGACGCTCCTCGAGCGGCCGACGAGCCCGCGGATCATTCTGTCGGCCATCCGCTCGGCGTTGCACGCGCGCAGGCGCCAACTCGAGCGCCGGCGCGCCGAGGCCGAGCGCGAGGATCTGCTGCGTCAAGTACGCGCCGCGAAGCTCGCTACCGAAGGCGCAAACCGCGAGCTAGGCTTGGCCCTCGCCCGAGAGACCGAGGCGCGAGAGGACGCGGAGGCGGCGAACCGCCTGAAAGACGTTTTTCTGGCGACGTTGTCGCACGAGCTGCGGACGCCGTTGAACGCGATTCTGGGCTTCGCCGGGCTTCTGCCTCAGGAAGAGCCAGGCTCCGAGGAATTCAACACCGCCCTCGCGACCATCGTCCGGAACGCCAACTTGCAGCGCGACTTGATCGACGACATCCTCGACGTTTCGCGCATCATCTCCGGCAAGCTGATCCTGGAGAAGAAGCCCGAGGACGTCGTTCGCCTTGTCTCGGAAGCGCTCGAGTCATTCCAACCGATGGTGAAGGCGAAGCGGCAGACCTTGCATCTCATCACCGACCTGAAGAATGCCGAGGTGCTCGCCGACAGCCGCCGCCTGCAGCAAGTCGTTTGGAACCTCTTGTCCAACGCGGTGAAGTTCACGCCGGAGGGCGGCAGGATCGAGGCGAGCCTAAGCCTAGAGGCCGGCGGCATCGTCATCCAGGTCAAAGACACCGGCGTCGGCATCGACGCGACGTTCCTGCCGCACGTGTTCGACCGCTTCCGCCAGCAGGACGGCTCGTTCACGCGCAAGTTCGGCGGGCTCGGCCTCGGCCTCTCGATCGTCGCGCACATTGTCGAGATGCACGGCGGCACGATCGAGGCGACAAGCCGCGGCCAGGGCCAGGGCGCGACGTTTCGGGTTTGGATGCCGCTGGCGGAAGCAGACGCGACCGACGCGCCCGCCGAGGGGAAGGCTGCCGTCGCCGCGCCCGTCAGCAAGAATCGCATCCTCGTCGTTGATGACGAGCCCGACAGCCGGCGCCTCGTGTCGACGATCCTGCGTCGAGACGGCGTTGAGGTCGTCGAGGCGGACTCGGCGAGCGCGGCGCGCGAGGCTTTGGCGGCGAACACGATCGACATCATCATCTGCGACATCGGCATGCCGACGGAAGATGGGCTTACGTTCATGCAGAGATGCCGCCGCCTCGGCAGCGAGGTTCCGGCCGTCGCGCTCTCCGGCTTCGTCACCGAGCGCGACAAGGTCAACGCAATCGCGGCGGGCTTCAATCTGCATCTCGGGAAGCCGGCGCTGGCGCGAGATGTTCGGGAAGCCGTCGCGAACTTGCTCTTGCTCAAGCGCCAATCGCCTCAGGTCGTAAAAAACGCTTAGATTGCGCGCCTCAAGCCCTCTTGTTGCGGCGGCTCGCAACAGATTGGCTCGGCCGCGTCTTCACTTTGCCGAGCGGACGCGATACGAATCTTGGGAAGCCCCACGACATCGTCAATCTGAACGCGCGAGCCGGCCATGCCACGGTCCAACGGGCCACCAGTCATTCTTCTCGTCGAGGATTCCGACGATTTTCGTCAGATCTTCCGCGCGTCGTTTGCTCGCAGCAACTTTCGGGTTGCCGAGGCTCGCAACGGTTTGGAGGCGCTCGACTACCTTCAGGAAAACGAGGCGCCGGAGCTCATCGTCCTGGACCTGCGCATGCCGGTCATGGACGGCTTCCATTTTCGCGCGTTGCAGCGCCTCGATCCGCGGCTCCGCGACATCCCGGTCATGATCTACTCGTGTGAGTTCGACTCGAGCCAGGATCCGATCAAAGAGCTCGACGCCGTCGGCTTGGTCGCGAAAGAAAGCGGGCCGCGAGGCCTGAGGCAGGCCGTCGCGGGGTTTTTCGGCGAGGCCGAGAGCGACTCATGGGGCAGCGATCGTGTTGCTTTGCAGCGTGACGGCAGTCTGGGCTAGCGCTCGCCCGTTCATCGTCGCGCCGGTCTTCATCGCGATGTTGGTCTGCGTGAGGATCGTGCCTTCGACGTGCGCCGTCGTGCCGATGTCGACCTGACCCGCGACTTGCCAGAAGACGTTCTTAGCTAGGGCGCCGCCTTCCAACGTCACGCGGATGCCGTTCGCTTGGGTCAGGTCGCCGGCGATCTGGAGGATCCAGACGTCGTTGGCGCCGCCCGAGAGCTTCAGATCGGTCGAGACGGTGACGTTCGAGCTCCACTTGTGGAGGCCCGCCAGCAGAGTCAAGCCGCCGAGCTCGCCCGCGCCCAGCTCTGTAGTATCGGGTGTCGTGCGCCCCGCTGCATCCGTATAGGCGATCTCCATGTCACTGACGGCGGTCGTCAGATAGACCGAGTCGACGGTGCCGCAAGCCGGGCCCGTGGGATCGACCTCGAACACGGTCCCGACGACTTGCACGCAGTCGAGTCCGACGATGGAGGCGCCGGTAATCGGGCTCGTGCCGATGTTGCCGGTGATCGCAGAAGTCGCGACGTTGGTGATTCCGGCCTTCGAGAGGATGACGAAGTTCCCCGCGGTGCCGAGCGCCACCGGGTCGGGCCCGAGCGCCGCGACCGCGCCGGAGGTGAAGCTCCAGGAATTTTCCGCGGCGAGCGCGTTGCCGGCGAGGTCTTTGACGCCGGTCGTCAGCGTGGCGGCATAGATCGAGTCGACCATGAGATCGGCGTCTGGCTCGAAGGTCGCAACGCGGCCGAGGAACGTGACCGTGCCGGAGACCGGCGCGTTGCCCTGCATCAGGACGAAGGTCGAGGCGTCGATCGTCGCCGGGTCGAGCGCTTCGCTGAACGTCGCGGTGATGCTGCGGTTGATCGCGACGCCGACGGCGCCGCCGAGCGGGCTCGTGGCGACGACGGTCGGGGCGCCTGTCGCATCCGACGAAGCGGGGGGCATCGAAGCGGACGCAGGCAAGGGCGTGATCGAAGGCGTCGCGGGGGCAGCGGGAGACGCAGGATCCAGCGGCGCGTTAGCGGCGACTGGCGCGCTCGGTGTAGTCGGAGTCTCGGTGGAGTCGTCGCTTGCGTCATCTTCGCGATCGCAGCCAGTCGTCGTCGTCGTCGCCAGGATGGCGATCATGAACAGAGCTTTGTGCAGCACCATGGTGTGACTCATTTCAAAGTTCGCGGCGTTCCGCGCTAGGACCTGAAAAACTCCTATCGGTGTGCCATCGCGCCGCGCGCATCCTTAGACGAAATGAGGTCGTTTCAGCCCGTCTTTGCTGCGAACTTTCGGCGCGGAAATGGGCGGGGATCTTTGAAGGAAAATGGAGACAAGGCACTTACGGCGGGGACCCGACGACAAAACATAAACTGGCCTACCTAATTGTTGGGCCGGACATGGGATGTCGCTTCGATTGCGGTCGCGTTTTCGCGATCTTGCCTCCTTTCCTAGGAGGCAGACATGTGTCCTTTGTGCCAAAATGCGGCCGCCGAAGTCACGAAGTGCGGCTTTTTTCGCAAGCAGGCGACGCGCGCTGAGAGAATCCAACGCTTCCATTGCCACAGCTGCGGCCGACGCTTCTCGACGCAGACAGGCACTCTCACCTATCGCGAGCGAAAGCCGCACGTCGACCAGGTGCTCGCGCGCACCCTCAACGAAGGCGTCTCGCAGCGCGGCTGCGCGCGAATCTTGGGAATCCATAGGAAGACTGTGGCAAGAAAGCTGCGCCGTCTCGGGTCAAAGGCCGCGCAAAACAACGCCACTGCGGTAGCCCGCGGCGACTGCCTCCCCACCGTCACCTTCGACGAGATGGAGACCTTCGAGCACTCGAAGTGTAAGCCTCTGGCAATCGTGGTCGCCGT
>JANOTL010000167.1:0-21535 GCA_031416315.1 Pseudomonadota bacterium | reverse complement strand
GGTGGCGGCGGTTCCGCGCGGAACCAAGCTTGATCCAAAAACACTTACCATAACCGTCGTGGTGACAGCGCATCGCGGAAAGAGCAGCGGGTAAGGCTCGTTGCTTGTCGAGGCGCGTCTAACCGTGCGAACGAGGGAGTTACTGGCTTACTTCGCAGCGACGCCGGCCGCCTTCTCCGTCACGAACTTCACCGTCACCTCTACGCTTTCCGCCACCGTGATTCCCAAGTGCGACGGCACGCCGATCGACGGGTAGTCGGTGATCTTCACGGTGAACACTGCGTTCCCGGTCGCCTTGCCGCTCGCCTGATCGAGCGCGAGGTGCAGGGTGCCCTTGACCGGCTTCTCGACGTCCTTGAGCGTCAGCTTGCCGTCGAAGTCGTAGTCCTTCTCGCCGGCGCCGACTTTCAGCCCGGCGATCGTCAGCGTTGCCGTCGGGTACTTGGCGACGTCGAGGTACTTTTCTTTCATGTGCTCGTCGCGGAGGTCGATGCCGGTCTTCAGCGGCGCGAGCGCGACCTTGAAGGTGCCGTCGAGGACGTCGCCTTCGAGCTTGGCGTCGCCGGAGAGCTGGGCGCCTTCGCCGCGGATCTTGAGGAAGCCGGGTTTGCCGGTGGCGACGAAGCTCACTGGGCTGTCTTTGCCGGTCACGGTCCAGACGTCGGCGTGGGCGAGGGTGGCGGCGCCGAGGGTCAGGGCGAGGGCGAGTACGAAACGTTTCATGGTCATTTCCTTTTGTTTAGAGATAGTAGTGCATCATCAGATAGGCGGCGGTGGCATACGAAAAATCGCGGCGTTGCAGGAGCTGGCCGACGAAGGCCTCGAGCTCGAGATGCGGGCGCGGGAACCATTGGAGGTCTAGCCCGTAGGTGTCGGCGCGCGTCGCACCGTCTCTCAGGTCCTTGAAGTCGACTTCGTGCACCGTAGCGAGGACGACGCCTTGGTGGATCTCGTGGCCGAATTTCAAGTGGCTCACGGCGCTGCGCGTGATCTCGTCGTCCACGACGACCGCCTTTTGGTCGACCTCGGCGAGGATGAAATTCTTCGGATCGAGCCCGAGCGCGGCGAAAAGCCCGGCATCGTGCTCGACGCCGTCCTTCAGCCCGCGATGGCGGTAGCTCGCGCCGGCTCGGGAGCTGGTGCCGAGGAGTGTCGCGAAGGAGAACCCGTATGCCGGCTCCACCGTGCCGAGCGCCTCGAGCTCCGTGCCTAGGTCCAGTCCCCGCCCGAAATCATAGGAGGCGGTGAGCTCCAGCGTCTCCGACAGATACGTCGTCTCGATCTGATCCGTCTCGCCGTTCGGCGCATAGCCCAAGCCGGCGCGCACCGGGCTCGTGTGGTTCGGAATCATGAGGCCGAAGCGCGGGTAAAAGCGGCCGGCGCGCAGCGCCACATGCTCACCGAAATCGGCGCGCACGTAGGCCTTGCGGACGCCGTACTGCAAATCCGCGCTGGGATCCGTCTTCGGCAGGCTGCCGGCCGTGACGCAGCCGGTGAGGACGGGGCCGAGCGTCCCGGTGCCGCAGATCTCGACGTCCCGCTGCATCGCGATGTAGCGGCCGGAGCGCGCCCGCGCCGTGTCGACGTAAGTCTGGATCTGGCGGAAATCGCCGCCGACCAGGAGCCAGTCGGGAAGCTTCGGCAACGCGCCGTGGCCGACGGCCTCCTCGTCTTTGTAGGTCCAGGTCGAGAGCTTCTCGGCGGCGATGGAGCGACCGTACGGCGTGAGCACGCCGCCGCCGCCCGGGCTCACGTGGCAGCTCGTGCAGCTGAAGTAGCCGTGGCGCACGAGCTCGGGGAAGGCTTCGGCGCGCGAGGCGCCGAAGAGGATGAGGCTGGCTGCGAGCGCGAGCGCCGCGAGAAGGACTCGTTGCATGGTGCTTTGCGTCTTCATTCGAAACACCCCGTCGCGCTCGTCTCCGACGCTCCCGCGTCGATCCAGCAGGCGAGCGCCGTCTTCAGCGCGGCGCTCACGGTGAGGTTCCCCTTCGGCATCTCTCCGGACTCGATCACTTGGAAGAGGAAGCTGTCGGCGCTCCTCCCCTTCACGACGAGCGCCTGCTCCTCGCTCATGATCAGAGCGAAGGTGGAGACGTCGACGCCGCCAGCGCGGCGCGTCGGTCCGTGGCATTTCACGCAGGAGACGTCGAAAAGCTCCGTCTTGAGGCGAGCGTAGTCACTCACGCGCTCAGGCTCCGGAATGGGCACCGGAACCGGAACGGGCGTCGGCGTGGGCGTCGGCCCAGGCACGGGCTCAGGCTCAGGCGCCGGCTCAGGTCCGGGCACCGGCTCAGGCACCGGCTCAGGAGCAGCATCAGGCGCAGGACCAGGCGCAGGACCAGGCGCAGGACCAGCGCCCGGCCGCACTCCAGCCCCCGCATCCGCGAAGCAATCTCCGGCGCCGGCTTCCGGCGACCCGCGCTCCATCCAACACGCGAGCGCCGCCTGCAACGCCGGCGCCACGCTAGGCCTGCCCTTTGGCATATCCCCGCTCCGAATCGCGTCGAGCACGGCGCGGCCCGCAGCCGTGACCTCCGTGTAGTTCGTGACGTCGACGCCGCCGGCCGAGCGCCCCGGATTGTGACAAGGCGCGCACTGCGCCTCGAACAGCTCCGCCGCCAGCCGCGGATAAGCGCTCGGCGCGACGCGCGGATCGGCGTCGGCGTCGGCCGAGGGCGGCGCAGCGCGCTCCTTCGGCTCATTGAAATTGCAAGCGCTCAAAAAGAGAACGAGCGGTAGATAGCGCAAGGGATCGCCTCCTTGGCCGGCGAGTTTGTGCCAGCTCACGTCCCCACTTTAGAGAAGCCTCCCGGAGGGGGCCACGATGCGGGGCTTGGCGAATTGAGGCGATCCCGAGGCGAATGCTAGCGGCCGCGGAATGCCGCCCGGAACTGCTCATTCCCATCGATCTCGACGTCGCGGAGCTCGACGCGGTCGCACTCGAAGTCGTCCAGCTTGACGTTGCGGATCGTGACGTTGTGCAGCTTCACGTCGCTGAATCGACAATCGGCGAATGCGCAATCTTCGAAGGCGACCGTATTCATGATGACGCCGTGCCACTCGAAATCCTCGAGCTTCGCGCGCGTGAGGCGAACGTCGTGCAGCATGGCGCCGTGCAACGAGCAATCTTCGAGCTTCGTCCCCGCCTCGAGCGCGACGCCGCGGAGGCTGCAGCCGTGCAGCTCGCAGTCCTCGATCTGCGCTTGGGTCAAGCTGAGCCGCGACACCTTGGTGCCGTGGAATTCCGTGTCCTCGAGGCTCGCCTCGCGCATCTCGAGTCCGTCGATCGAGCTGCCGTGCAGCTCACAGTCTTTCATCTCGGAATGGTCCAGGCGCAGATCCTTAAGATTCGCCGCGTTGAGGGAATTGTCGCGGATCGCCGCATCGTTCAGAACGATACCTGCGAACGACGAGACATTGAGCTCGTTACCGTCGAACGTCCAGCGCTCGCCGGTCGGCTCCTCGTAGCGCGACATGGTGATGGCGTTGTTCTTCTGGTCATGATGCGAGAAGCGCGCGTTTTTCACGGAGCTTTTGATGGAATCTTTGATCGAGTCCTTGAAGGTCGACTTCCAGCTGCCGGCGAACTCGCGCGCGAGGTCGACCCATGCCGCCGGATCGAAGGGATCGCGCGGCGGCGTCGGCTCCCGCGGCGGCTCCGGCGCGCGTGGTGCCTCAGGCGATTCGGGTAAGCGCGGCGGCTCGTAGCCTTGCACGCGCTGTGCGGGCTGCGCCGGCGCAGCGAGCGCGGCGATCAGCTCGGTCGCTTGCTCGGAGGTGATGGTGCCGGACTGGGTCATGGCGAGGATTTTGGCGATCTCATCTTTCACGGGCGCTCTCTCCTGGTGCGGATTTGTTGCAAAGCTTCTTCGTAAGGGAGCTCGCCGCGCGCCATCGCTTCCAAGATGGCGGCGACGTCGTTCGCGGCGGAGGCGGCGGAGCCAATGGGCGCAGGCGCGGCGGCGGGCGCGGCGGCCTCGACCGGTAGGCGCAGCGCTTCCTTGAGTGCCGCCATCGTGCTCTTCACGGTCGGGTAGGAGACGCCGAGCGCCTTCTCCATGTCTTTGATGCGGCCTTCGCAGTGGACGAAGATGCGTAAAAAGTGGAGGAGCCGCTCGTCGAGACCGGCGAACTCGTTGGCTTCGAAGCGCCCCTCGATCCGCAGGTCGCAGCGGGCGCAAGCTAGAACCTGAGGCTGCAGGGAGCCCTGGCACGACGGGCAGGAAATGGCGGTCGAAAGCGGCGACATATGAAATTCCTCACTTCGAACTCCCTTATCGATTAAAAAAATCAATTCGTAAATTGATTTATTTAATTGGAGACGCAGTGAGGAAAATCAGAGTCTTAGCCAGGACCTACTTCTTGCCGTTCAGGAGATCGAGCGCCTGCCGGGCCCGGTCGGAAAGGAGCGGCGCCGGCGGCTGGTGCGGCGACGGGCGCCGCTGAGGCGGGGCCGCGACGGTCGGCGTGCGGGCGCGCGGCGCCGAGTCGGGCGATGGTGCCGCTTGCCGTGGCGGGGGCGGCGTGCGCAGCGCCGGCGCACTCATCGTCGCGCGCGCTTGCGCCGCTGCGAGGGCCGGAGTCAATGGCATCTCCGGCGTCGCGACCTTGGCGCCCTGGCCGACGCCGAGCGAGCCGAGCATCGCGGCCAGGCCTTCGTCGGCGACGAGAAGAACGCGCAGATCGTCGCCCGTCGCGTTCTCCAACGCTTCAAGCACCAAGAGCCGCGCCGGATTCGACGTGCGACTCTCCTCGATCAGAAAGACCGAGGCGGCGTGCTTGCCCTCGCCGGCGTCAAAGGGCTTGGTCTCGCCGCCTTTCGCGCCCGTGCCGATGACGAGGCCCAAAGCGCGGACGAGTGAGGCGCGCCGGAACGCTTCGGGCCAGCCCTCGTGGCTCAGATCGACGGCGTTGACGCCTTGCGCCTCGAACGCCGAGCGCCAAGCGACATTCAGCTCCTTCCGGCGAGCGCGGAGCATCGCTTTCAGGCGGTCCTCGGCGTTCGTCTCGGCGTTGCGCAGGATGAGCTGCGCGAGGCGCTTTTCCTTCGCCTCTTTGTACCGGACGACGTCGCGCGCTTCGGTAAGGAGCATCTGCGGCGAGGAGAGATCGACGGCTTTCTGGCTTTTCGCCAGGCGACGCCATTCTGGGACCAGGCGGCCGAGCTTGGCTAAGCGCGCGGCGGCGTCCCTGATCTTCTCGGCGAGCTCGAGGCGGCGGCGCATCATGGCGGCGAGGTTGGCGTGATCGGTGAGCAGCGCCACCAGCTCGGTGATCGTCATCGTCTCGGGAAGCCCGGTCTCCGCGGCGATCTTCGTCCAATGCTCTTTCAACTTCGCATGCGCTCGCACGAGCTCGTCGTGGGTGTCGTCGAAGCGGCGAAGCACGGAGGTGAACTTGGGTCGCGCTGCGCCGAGACCGCGGCCGAGCTCCTCGAGGCGCTCACGCGCGAACTCGACGGTCATGCGCGCCGTCTCGAGCTCGGCGGCAGCACCGTCGATATCCTCGAGCACCGCGGGGCCGTCGCCGCTCGCTGCCTCTTCTTGCTGCCGCGAGCGAAAACGGTCGAACCAGGTCTTGAGACCGGAGGCGCTTTCGTCGCGAATAACCTGGGGGCGAGGCTCGCCGCGCGCGGCCGCGAGCTTCAGGCTCAAGGCCTCGAGGCAGCTCTCGAGCTCGCCGACGATTTTCTGGTCCTGGCCGACGCACTGCTCGCCCAGCGCCAGGTACTCCTTCACCAAGGGCTCGATCTCGGTCTCGCACTGCTTGCGCGCGCCCTGCGAGGCGCGGACGAGGCGGGCATACGCGTCGAGACGCGCGAGCGCCTCCATCGGCTTGCGCAGATCCTCGGGGCAACGCGCTTCGGCGGGGTCGCCGAGCTGATGCTTGACGACGATCTCCGCGATTTTCGCCTCGGCCTGGCCGAGCTCGTCCCGCCAGACCTTCATCGAGGCGCCCGGCGCGAGCAGGGGTTGCGCGGTCTCGCCGATCTGCCGAATCAGGTCGAGCTCGGCGCTGAGCGCGGAGACGTCGGCTTCGCCGGTGCGCGCCTCCTCGCCCTCCGTCTCTTTCCCGCCGGGCGGGGTTTTGAGGTCGTGATATTGCGCGACGAGCTCGCGGTAAGCGGCATAAAGCGGCTCGAGGGCGCGTCCCAGCTTCGCGAGGACCGCAGGATTCGCCAGCTCGGGCAGCTCGAGGATGCGGGCGACGCCGATGGCGAACTCTTTCACCTGGCGCTCGGCGACGACGCGCAGAGTCTCGCTCGCCGGATCGCCGCTCTCGACGCGCGCGAGCTTCAGGCCGTCGGCCTCCGCGGCGATTTTGTAGGCGCCGAGCTCGAAGCGCGGCGCATCCTCGACGTCGAGCAGCGCGATCAATAGCTCCCGCTCGGCACGCGCGTTCTCGACGAGCTGGTTGTCGCGGAGGATCAGGGTACGGCCCGGCTCGCGCTTGATCGTCCACGCGAGGCCGGCGTCGTCGCTGACGATCATCTCGACCTCGGCGACCAAGGGGCTCACGCGCCCGGTGAGCGCGAGCTCGACGGCGGCGGCGGCGCGGCGCAGCTCCGCGACGTCGCCCGTCGCGCACAGGTAGTTGCGAAAGCGGCCCGTGCCGGGACCGAAGCGGAAAGCCTGCCAGGGGCCGCCGAGGTCGCGAAAACGCAACGCGTTGATCAGCACGGATGGACTCCTTGTGAGGCGGGAGACGCGAAGAGAAGAATCTGCCGAGGAGGGGGGCGGAGGATTGTTCCTACATCATATCACTCTGGGCGCCGGATCAATGTGGGGCCCTGATTCAACTCGTGGCGCCGGTTCGCCGATACGCACCGTGGACGAGGGCGGCAGTGCGCCCGAGTTTTGGTCAAAACGCCGAAGGTGCCGTGAAACCCGCCTATCTCGCCAATTTCCGCTCGCTCGATCCCGAGACCTTCGGGGCGCTCATGCGCCATTTGGGCTTCCACGGCGCCGCAGCCTACCGCATCGTCGGCGACCTTTTCATCCAGGTGCTCGCGGCCCAGACGGAGACGGAGTGGCCGCCGGCTGCCGGGCACGAGCTGGACGGAGGTCGCCCCCTGGGCTGGCTCAAGGACTGGAGCGGCTCGGTGCCGAAGAAGCCTTGGCCGCGCGGCACGAACCTCTATTTTCCCGAGCAAGAGCTGCAGACTGACCGCTTCGTCATCGCCGTCCTCAACGCGCCCGGCAAAAGGAGCCGCGGCGGCGAGCTGTCGGGACCGCTGGAGGCGATCGCCAGCCGTCTGCGCGTCTGGTTCCGCGAGTCGCGCGAGCGCGACTCGACCGTCGAAGGCGGGCTCAAGGAGCACATCCGCTCGCTCGGCATGGACCTGTCGATGCTCGTCGACCACGAGCTGCGCACGCCGCTCGCCGCGGTCGCGGGCTACGCCGATCTTCTGCGCGACCCGGCCACGGCCTCGGCGCCGGACGTCGTCGCCGAGTTCTCCGGCATCATCGTCGGGCAGGTCGGCTCGGCGCTCGAGGCCGTCGACAAGCTCTCGCATGCGCTCTACGCCGAAGGCCACGGCGTCGCCGGCGAGAGCGAGCCTTTCGACGCGGCGGAGTTCGTACGTGACATGTGCGACAGCCTGAAGGAGCGCGCCTTCGAGTTTGTCGGCGCGGACGGCGCGCAGCGCGTCAACGTGCGCTTTCTGAAGAACACCGACACGATCTGCAAGGTGCGCGCGCGGCGCCGCCTTTTCCAGGGCGCCCTGTGGGAAGTGCTAAAAAACGCCGTCATCCACGCGCGCTCTGGTCGGGTCGACGTCTCGGTGTACGTCGTCGACCGCATGCTCGTCGTCGACGTCCTGGACGACGGCATCGGCGTGTCGCCGGGCTCCGAGGAGCTCATCTTCCTGCGCTTCTACCAGGATCCCCACGCGCAAGCGCGCCGCGGCAAGCGCGGCCTCGGGCTCGGGCTTTTTCTCGCACGCCGGATCACGGAGCGCCACTTGGGCCAACTCTTGTTCCTGCGCCAGCGTAATTCCAGTCTCTTCCGTTTCCTGTGGCCGCTCGATGACGAGCGCGACGTCGACCTTCCGATTGGGGCTTGAGGTAGTGCGATGACCGGTACCGCAAAACAGAGAATCCTCGTCGTCGAAGACGAAGCGCACATCCAGCGCCTCATTCGGCTCGTCCTCGAGAAGAACGGGCTCGAGGTCACGACCGCCGACACCGGCGAGGAGGCTTTGAGGATCTTGGCCGAGATGCCGGAGAAGCCGAGCCTCGTCCTGCTCGACATCCTCATGCCCGGAATCGACGGGCTCTCCGTCCTGCGCGCGATCAAGGCGAACGCCGCCACGCGCGACATTCCCGTCGTCATGCTCACGGCCCTGGCGCAAGAGAGCGTCGTCCTGCAAGGAATCAAGCTCGGCGCCGCCGACTACATCCGGAAGCCTTTTCATCCCACCGAGCTGGTGAAGCGCCTCCAGAAGACCTTGGCGCCCTGAGCGGCCCCGCGGTATAAGCGGGCGACATGAATGCAATCGTATCGCCCGCCCCCAGAGACGTCGCGCTCCCCAAGCCGAGATTCGCTAAGAGTCTCGGAGAGCTAGGGACGGCGCTCCTGCGGCTCCTGCCGGCGGAGGCGGCGCACGACGTGGGGATGGCGCTCCTCGCGCGCGGGCTCGCCGACTACCTGCCGCCGCCGATGGCCGGAATCTCGGGCTTAGGCATGCAGACGACGGTGCCGGGAATCGGCGCCCTGCCGCATCCGATCGGCCTGGCCGCCGGCTTCGACAAGAATTGCCGCGCGCCGAAGGGCTTCGCGCGGCTCGGCTTCTCGTTCCTCGAGATCGGCACGGTGACGCCCCGCCCGCAGCCCGGAAACCCTAAGCCTCGTTTGTTTAGGCAGCCGGACCAGCGGGCGATCATCAACCGTATGGGCTTCAACAGCGACGGCGCCGCGACGGTCGCCTTGCGGCTCGGAAGCGAGCGTTGGGACCACGACAAGGTGCCGCTCGGGATCAACTGCGGCAAGAACAAGGACACGCCGCCCGAGCGCGCGCACACCGACTACCTGCAGACGATGGAGGCCTTCAAGGGCCTGGCGCGCTACTTCGTCATCAACGTGTCCTCGCCGAATACGCCGGGGCTGCGCGACCTGGCGACGCCGACCTTCATCAACGGGCTCGCCGACGAGATCGGCGCGGAGCTGCCGAAGGTATGGGTGAAGATCGATCCCGACATGACGAAGCGGGAATTCCAGGCGCTGGTGGATGCCGTCGCCGGCCGCGGCTTCCAAGGCGTGATCGTCAGCAACACGCACCGCGTCGTCTGGCCCGAGCCGGGCGGCCAAAGCGGGCATCCTCTGATGGCGCCCTCTTCGACCTGCCTCGAATGGGCGCACGAGGTCACCGGCGGCCGCCTGCCGATGATCGCGACGGGGGGTATCCTCTCGGGCGTGGATGTGTTTCAGAAGCTGGCACGTGGCGCTGCGGCGGTGCAGATTTATACGGCGCTCGTTTACCGGGGGCCTTGGGTCGTCTTGTCTTTGCTCGAGGAGCTCGCCGCGGAGTTGCGCTTACGCGGCTTAGCCTGCGTCGAGGACGCGATCGGATGCCACTACCAATGATCGACGGTCGAGGTGAGCGTGGAGCTTGAGATCGTCCGCAGAATCCGCGGCAACGTCCACGGTACGGTCGACGTCACCGCGCTCGAGGACCGCGTCATCGCGCATCCCTTCGTGCAGCGCCTGCGCAGGATCCGCCAGCTCGCGTTCCTGTCCTTCGTCTTCCCCGGCGCCACGCACTCCCGCTTCGAGCATTCGCTCGGTGTCATGCAGTTGGCCGGCATCACCTGGACGAAGATGCGCGCCAACCAGAAGCGCTTGGCCGCCAGCTGCGGCAAGTACCGCGATTTCGAGGCGGAGGAGAAGCGCGGCGTCGCCGGGCTCGTGCACGGGCTTCTGGCGCCGACCTTTCCGGTGATCGATCAGGTCTTCGAGTCACAGTACACGCTACAGGCCCTGCGCCTCGCCGCGCTGCTCCACGACGTCGGCCATCCGCCGTTCTCGCACTCGGGCGAGCTCTTCCTGCCGACCTGGCGCGAGCTGCTCCTCGGACTCGAGAAGGGCGTCGCGCCCTACCTCGTCGAGTATCTGCAGGGGAAATGCGCGAAGGTCGCCGCCGCCGGCAAGGACCCGGCGAAGGTACGCGTCCGGCACGAGGTCTACACCTTGCTGCTCGTCGATCGCCTGCTAAGCGACGTCAACGACCAGGGCGAGTCGCCTTACCTCGGCATGAAGATCGTGCCGCGCGACGTCCTATCGATCATCTGCCCGGAGATCGCGCCGGCGGACGGCTCGGTCTTGCACCAGCACGGAATCCACAAGCTCCTAAACGAGCTGATCTCCGGCGAGGTCGACATCGACCGCATGGACTATCTTCTGCGCGACTCGCGCGAATGCGGCGTCGTCTACGGCATCTTCGACGCGACGCGCATCCAGGACTCGCTCTGCCTCTACCTGGATCCTGCCGACTCCTCCATCCACCTGGCGATCAGCTTCTCGGGACTCGCCGCGTTCGAGGATTACCTGCGCGCGCGCCATTCGATGTATCTGCAGCTCTACTTCCACAAGACCTCGGTCGCGGCGGAGGCGATGATGCAGCAGATCTCGCGGCGCCTCGGCGGCTTCGTCCTGCCGACGGAGGTCGAGGCGTATGCGGAGCTAGACGAGTACAACATCGAGGGGGCGCTGGCGGCGGCCGCGACGAAGCTCCCGAGCGAGAAGGCGAAGGGGGAGTTCAAGCAGCTCTCGCGCGAGCTGCTGCGCGACCGCCGCCTTTGGAAGCGGATCTTCGAGGTCTCGGCCAAGAGCCAGGACGACCGTGACCGCGGCCAGGTCGCGACCAACGCCGCGTGCAAGATCCTCGAAGGCTTGGGCGTTCCTTACGAGAAACTTTCCTCCTCGACCTCGCTTACGAGCTTCCGCTCGCGTGGCGAGCACGAGCAAAGCCGCAACTATCTGCGCCTCATCAAGAAGGACGAGCGGCAATTCCCGCGCGTCGTTCCGATCGAGGACCACTCGCAGCTCATCGATGCGAACGACAAGGTGCACATCACCCGCATCTACGTCGACGACCGCGAGGCGCAGGCGCGTCGACTGAAGGAGCTTTTGACGGAGCGCTTGGCGCCGGGTTGAGCGACGCAGTCGTAAGTCTGCGGGTCCGCTGAGACATCGGCTGGGACTGAAGCATTTGGCCAAGCCGGCCGGCAACACGGATCGGGCGTGACTGCCTCCCCAAGGCTCTAAAGTCGAGCGTGTCGTCTACCGAATGCAGGGTGCTCGGCACGTCGCCTTCGGAGATTCGCATGCTGTTCCGCATCCTCGGCTTAACCGTCGCTCTCACGTTCGCAGCTTGCAAGGTGTCGCCGGAAACGGTGGCCGTCGTCAAAGACAACGGCGCCGCAGCCGGCTCGAAGGTTGACTGCGATCTTCAGAAGATGGACCAGCGGACGAAAGAGGGCGTCGCCAAGCAGATCGAGTGCGTCGGCGCCGTCGTCGACGCCGTCGGACCTGGCTGGCTCAAGCTGCTGAAAGATGCGGGCGAGCTCGGCCTCGCGCTGCAGGAGGCCCAGTCCGAGCAGGTCGAGTTCGAAGAGGACCCTGCGGACCGGGACGCGCCGGCGTCGCAGCCGCCGGCGTCGCAGCCGCCGGCCAGCCCCGACGCGACCGCCGGCACCGGCGACACGACGACGACGCCGCCGCCTAGCGACGCGCCGCCGCCGACCGAAGGCGAGGGCATGGGCCTCGGCCTCGCCTCCGACAGCGAGCCTGGTAGCCCGGCCGCCGAGGCCTTCAAGACGACGATGTCGGTCTGGGAGGCGCTGAACAAGGTCCTCGACTATGCGACGAAAGGCGGCAAGATCAAGCCGCGGTGGCTCGAGCGTTGCGCCGCCAGTGTCACGTCCGGCTCCAGCTCGATCCAGTCCGCGACGAGCGCCGTAGCCGACTTGGTGAAGACCAAGAGCTTGAGCGTCGATGCCTTCAAGAGCCTAGTCGAGGCCACGGGCAACGGCACCAAGGCGATGTTCGAGCTCGGGCAAGTTCTCACGACTTGCACGAAAGGGAACGACAAGAAGGGCGTCGCGCAGCTCAACAAGTTCATTAAAAAACTGGGCGACGGCATCGAGAGCTTGACGAAGTCCCTAGGCGCAATCTCCGCGCTGGTCACCTGCACGGGCAACATCACAGACGGCGCGGTCACACTCTTCGAGAACTCGGGCTGCGCCATCGCAGATCTGAAAGCGCTGTCGATTCAGACGGACGCCGTCCGTGCCAATGCCCAAGCCTTCAACCAGAACTCGAAGCAGGGCGAGCGCCAGTACGGCGCTAACACCTGTGCCCGCGAGATCAAAAAGCAGTCCTATACCCAAGCCATCGGCTTAGGCGTCGGCCGCCCGCTCACCGACTGCAGCGCCTGCTGCAGTGGTAAGTCGTTTGCGACCCCCGGCTACGAGGGCTGCACCGACAAGTGGAAGACCTGCATGCAAGCCTGTGGCGAAGAATTCGGCCAGAATGATGCACGCCTTTTCTACAGCAACTCCGCCGTCGTCGACTACACTGGCGAAAAGTGCGAGGATTCGGCGGTTCCCGCGGTGCCGACCGCGCCTAAGAGCCGTTGCTGCTGGGTCTGTCGCATGCCCCAGCGCTCCAACTATGGCTGGATCGACTGCAGCGGTGCGTGGGGATGCCGCAAAGAGAAGTCCGCCAATCCGGAAGGCGAGAAGATCTTCGAGGAGAATCTCGACGCGAAGAACCAGTGCGAGACGAAGTACGATCTCGAGTACCATCGTATGAAGGTCAACACCTCGGATTGCCAGTTCCTGACCGACGAGCAATGCAAGTAGGTCGACCGAACTAAACCTTCTTCCGCTTCTTATTGTGCTTCAACATGAACTTCAAACACTCGCGCGCCGAGACGAAGTCGTAGCCGAAGCGGCGCTCGAGCTCGGCGTACGTGGTCTTCGCCAGGTCGCGGTCTTTCTCCTCCATCTTCGCGCTCTCCGCCTCGGAATCGCCCGCGAGCGACAGCATCGCCTGGTAGTTCTGCTGGACCACGACCTTCCGTTGCCCGTAGTAGTGCTCTTGAATCTTCAGCAGAATGTCCTGGAAGATGGTCGGCAAGTCGATCGCCATCGTCTTGTTCTCGATGCGGAACGCCGCTAGGCGGCCAAGCAAACCCTCGCGGTGGCGCTCGACGGAACCCTGCACGTTCAGGATCTTCTCGATGTCCTTCATCAGGCCCTGCGAGGCTGTCTCGTACTGCTCGGTCGCGGGGTTGAAGATCTTCTCGCGCTTGATCTCGGCGACGACGTTCTCGATGTAGCGCGCGAGGAGCCGCTCGTATTCCTCGTCCGCGACGAGGCTCATGGCCTTCACCGTCTCGGTCTCGAAGATATCGGCGAACTCGTCCTTCAAGAGGCCGATGAAGAAGGCGGCGTCATGGTACTTGCCGCGGGGCTCGAACTGCAGGAACTCGTAGACGGTCCGGTCTTTCACCATGCGCTCGAGCTCTTCGAAGATCGCCATCGGCGTCATCGTCTCGTGCGCTTGGTTCTGCGCCGCGCGCTGCAGCACCTGCTTGATCTCGCGCGGGGAGGCGCCGAAACGGCCCTCGTAGACCACCATGCCGACGGACTCGTTCATGATGCGGATGCGCAGCTCCCGCAGCTGGGCTTCCTCCGCCTGCTTGAAGGTCGGGCGGAGCGGCTCGTCCTCGTACAGACGGACCTTGGTGCGCGGATCGAGGCGCGCGATCAGACCGCGCTGGGTCGAGTCGTAGTATTCGGGGTCCGGCTGCTTGAGCCGCGTCATCACCGCCCATGAGCAAAGCATCTGCACCGCGTGCGGGACGATTTTCTTGTGCTTGCCCAGGACCTCGACGTCGGGCGCGTAAATTTGCTCCTCGAGCGAGGGCTTCAGCAAGTAAGGCACGGTCACCAGCTCGAAGCGCCCGCGGAAAGAGGAGAAGTCCGGGATGGTCTTGAACGTGTCGAGATGCTTCTCGTTGGTCGTCGCCATGAAGACGAGGTCCAAGTTGGCGGTGGAGGAGGGGAGGCTGATCGCCGACTTCTCGACCGTGGTCAGAAGGTACTTGAACGACTCGAGAGGTCTCTTCAGAAGGTCGGAGAACTCGAGTAAGCCACGGTTGGCCTCGATCAATTCCCCCTGGGCCTCGTAGTAGCGGATGTTGTGCAGAACGCTCGGCAAATTCTGGATATTGCGATCCATCGTCAGCTGCTTCTCCATCGCGTCGATCGCCATCTGCGGCTCGACGGTGGAGATGCCGACGCGATATTGACGCGAGTAGAAGAAGCGCTCGACCTGGATGTGGCGCAGGACCTTCGCCAGGTCCCCGTCGTAGGCGGCGAGCAGGTTCTCGAGGATCAGCTGGTTCCGCTTGGAGAGGCCGGAGGCCAGGATGTGCGGCGGCAGCTCGACGTCGTCCTCGCGGATCCCTTCCTTCGCCGCGATCCAGCTCCTGAGCCAGATTTCGCGTTGGGGCATCGGGATCAGGTGCACGGGGTTATCTTTGAAGTCCGAGTGGATCTTCGAGGCGATCATCGTGTCGTCGAGATGCGCGTAAGAGCCGGAAAGGTTGCCCTCGTCTCCGGAGCGGCGCGAGGCGAAACCGATCGGTCCGCCTTCGCCCTTCATGGCGGGTGCGGCGATCTTCTCGGTCGGGAAGATCCAATTGAAGGTGTAGACCGCGCCTTGGGGGATCTCGCTGTAGCGCTGCATGGCGCTGCCGATCGCCTCGACCGTCGACGACTTCGAGGAGCCGTTCGGGCCGTGCATGACGATCATGCGGTTGGCGTAGCCCTGGCGCACGAAGCTCTGCAGGATGTTGTAGATCTCGTCCTGCACGCTCTCACCGCCGACGACCGCGCCGTTGCGCTGCGTGCCTTGGTCGAAGAGGTTGAAGCGTACGACGCTCGCGCGATGGTCGCTGCCGACGATGGCGGTCGTGCCGAACTGGTCGAAGGTGTCGCGCATGTATGCCGCGGCCGACCGGATCAGGCGGCGCGGCTCTTTCTTCACCAGCTCGACGAAGGTCGGAAAGCTCAAGATGACGCGCTGGCTTTGGAACTGCTCGCGATAAAGGCGCGACAGCTCGCTGATCATCTCGCCGGCGTCGGAACTCGGATTCGGGGCCATCGGCTTCCCTCAGGGCGTATGGGGTCGCGGCATTTCAGGAACGTTTCCGACACATTATCACGTATTCAAAAACCGGACAGCGTGATAGGAAGGACATTCACCCCTCGTCCACAACCTCAGGCGTCGCATGAAAAAAGTTTTCATTCTCGACACGAACGTCCTGCTGAGCAACCCGCTGTCCATCTTCAAGTTCGAGGACAACGACGTCGTCATCCCGATCTCGGTGATCGAGGAGGTCGACACCTTCAAGAAGGACCTGAGCGAGACCGGTCGCAACGCCCGCGAGGTGTCGCGCATCCTGGACCGCCTGCGCGTCCACGGGACGCTCTCCTCCGGTGTGAAGCTCTTCCAAGACCGCGAGGACTCGGGGAGCCTCTTCGTTTACCTCGGCCACAACATGGAGATCCTCCCGGAGCTCCTGGCCGACGGCACGGACAACCACATCCTGGCCATCGCCCTGACCCTGCAGAAGCAGTTCGGCGAAGGCCGCAACGTCATCATCATCACCAAGGATACGAACCTCCGCATCAAAGCGGACGCCTTCGGCATTCCGGCCGAGGACTTCGAGGCCGACAAGGTCGACATCTCGCACCTCTACACGGGGATCGCGACCTTCAAGGTCTCGCCGGCGACGATCAACCAATTCTACACGAAGCGCGAGCTGCGCCTCGAAGGCATCGAGATCCTGCCCAACCAGTTCGTCATCCTGGAGGACGAGACCGACGCCAGCCAGTTCGTCTACGGCATGTTCGACGGCGCGGACGAGATCATCCGCATGCTCGACCCGCATTCGGAAGGCGTCTGGGGCATCTACCCGCGGAACCTCGAGCAGACCTTCGCTCTGGAGGCGCTCCTCGACGACAACGTCAAGCTGGTCACCCTCTCCGGCGGCGCCGGCACCGGCAAGACCCTCATGGCGATCGCCGCCGGCCTGTCGAAGACGACCGACGAGGACGAGTACCACAAGCTTCTCGTGGCCCGCCCCGTCTTCCCCTTGGGTAAAGACCTGGGCTTTTTGCCCGGCGACCTCGACGAGAAGCTGAATCCCTGGATGCAGCCGATCTTCGACAACCTGGAGCTTCTCCTGAGCGGCGGCTTCCACGGCCGGCAGAAGCGCATGTCGAAGAGCTACCAGGAGCTCATCAACCAAGGAATGCTGCAGGTCGAGCCCTTGACCTACATTCGCGGCCGCTCGCTCCCGAACATCTTCTTCATCGTCGACGAAGCGCAGAACCTCACGCCGCACGAGGTGAAGACCATCCTGACGCGCGCCGGCGAGGGCACGAAGATCGTGCTCACCGGCGACCCGTACCAGATCGACAATCCGTACATCGACGCCACGAACAACGGCCTCACGTACGTCATCGAGAAGTTCCGGAACCAGAAGATCGCGGCGCACATCACCTTGAAGCGCGGCGAGCGCTCCGAGCTGGCGACGACGGCCGCGAATCTCCTCTAAGGCTCAGGGCTTCTTGTTCTCGATTTTGGTCTTGGCCGGCACGAACTTGCAGTAAAACCCGTCCTCGCCGTCGGCCATCGTCCCCTGGCCCTTCAGCGCCGAGGTGTAGTCCGAACAGGACGTCGGCTCCTCCGGGCGGCAGAAGGCGTTGAAGTCCGACGCGAAGGTCGGGCTCAGCGCCTCCTTCAGCTCGGCCTCGTCCAAGTAAGCGAGCTCGGCGCAGCTGTGTCCCGGCTCGAAGGGTTGGTCGGTGCGTACGTCGAAGGACCAGCCGGTGCCGGCCAGGGCCTGTCCGGCGGCCGTGGCCGTCAGGGCCACGATCAGGATGCGTTGCATAGGACCTCCTCTAAAGCGTCCGGAGACACCATCGTCGCGAGGGGGCGCGCGCCGCAATTGTCCCATATTCCTTAGCGTTTACAGCGGGATGAAACCGCGGATTCCTCCCGGGCCCAAAAAAGTGGTTGGGGAGCCCGGCGCAAACCGGGTCCCCCGTGGTGGGAAAGGCGTGGATTCGTTCGTGAGTTCTAAATCGAGGCTGGGTACCACATGCATTTGACCCTCGCGCCCACTCCGCCCGAAGGCAGTCCTGACGCAACTCGTACCGTGTCTAGCGACCCGGTCTGCACGCTTTCGGATCAAGTCGTTACGGTGGGCATCCGGCTTGGTGAACTTGGGCGATCAGTTTCGTCATGCGTCTCACCTCCTAGGGCTGCGTTGGCTGCCTATGGTCTTCCATCGTCTCCGTGGCGATTCCCTTGAGGTCTAAAACTTAGTTGAATAAAATCAATTAGTTAATTGTGACATTTCCGCGTCTGCCGTCGGCCGGCTTGGTGGTTTCGCCGAGAGGGAGCTGATTTCGCGGCAAAGATTTCTTTTAAGTAAGGCGATCGCCGGCGTCTTCCGAAGCGGATCTCGAATTTTGGCCCATCCCCACGGACAATTCGGAGGAGCAGACATGAAGCGGAGCGCGAAGAAGATTGCAGCGCTCGCAATGGCGACCCTTACGGTGACCGCCTGCGCGATGAAGAGCGAAGACAAGAGCGAGCCGGCGAAGGCGAAGCCGACCACCCCCTCCACCCCTGATCCGGTCACCCCGAATCCGGTCGCTCCGGCTCCGGCTCCGGTCGTGCCGAACACGACCGACGTCACCATGACCGGCACCTTGGCCTTGGGCTTCGGCTTGGCCGAGACCTGTGACACCGGGTACGAAATCTACGGCGTCACCTTCAACAAGAAGGACCCGAAAGCGGCGTCCATCTCCGTCGGCGCCGACTGCGCCTACTCCGGCGACCTCGCCGGCTTCGCCAACGAGCCCTCCGGCTTCTTCGTCCGCTTGAAGGGCGAGACCATCTGCTCGGTCACGTTCGAAGGCAAAGACGCGGCGCTCACCGCCGTCAAGAAAGCCGGCTCCGCGCAGCGCGCCTTCGCCGCCGGCAACCTGAAGCTCAACATCAAGCTGAACAAGACCCTCAAGACCTGCGTCGGCGACATCGAAGAAGGCGCCGAGGCCGAGTACACCTCCCACGTGTTCGCCGTTGGCGACCTCGAAGGCGCTTGGGGCGTCCATCCGATGGCGTCCAACGACTTCGTCTACGACGCGGGCGACGACGCCGAGTTCGGCATCGCCCAGAAAGAGGCGAGCGAAGCGAAAGTCGACGAGTTCGGCGAAGTCGTCTACTCCGAAGACGGCGCTAGCAGCAACGAGGACGATCCGTCCGCAATCCCCGCCCCCGCAAGCGACGATTACGTCGAGCCCTATTTCTCCGACTCTTGGTACCTCTCCGAGGTCTGGACCGACGGTCAGCTGACCCAGGTCAAAAAGTACAGCCTCTCGGCGTACCAGCAGTGCTTCGCGACGGACGAGGCCGGCAAGGCTTCTTTCGTCCCGCTCTTCGTCACCTCGACGACGCACGACGACGGCGCCGTCCCCGGCGAGATCTATGACATCTCCGACGCGCTCGTGTCGGCGACCGACTACAGCTCTTTCCTCTCGACCGTCCTCGGCAACGAGATGGGCGTCGCGTCCAACGGCGAAATCGACAATGCCACCTTTGAGACCCGCTTGACCGCGTTCGTCGACGCCGAGCTCGTCTTGCTCAAAGGCGGCGCCACCGCCGAAGACCTCGCCGGCGCCCCCGCCGACGAGATCCTCAAGGGCTACCTAACGTCGCAGCTTCTCTCGAGCCTGCGCGGCATGGGCTACAACTACTCCGAGTATAGCTACACCGAAGACGGCACCGAAGTCCTGGCCGACTATTGCGTCGACTCCGCCGGCTGGTACGAAGTCGGTAGCCGCCCGATGTCGGATCGCTTCCTTTGCGAAAACCTGATGTCCCTCGTGCCCGACCAGAAGGGCGCGTCCAAGGCCTTCCTGGCCGCGATGCGCTCGGGCTTGGAAGCGAGCTGCGACGTCGGCGCCGGCGTCGAGATCGTGACCGCGGGCTACGGCGAGTCGGACGCAGCCGACGAGCCCAGCGCCGTCTATACTGACCTGGCCATCCTTTGCGGCGGCCAAAGCTGCTACGATCCCGACGGCAAGTTCGCCGGTTACGTCCCAGGTCACGCCGGTGACTTCGACGTCATCGCGGGTCCCACGGGCCACTTCAGCCTCGCTTCGTACTCTTCGAGCAAGTCCTCGATCGACGGCGTCTACGACGTCGGCACGGACATCGGCTACCGCGAAGACGGCGACGAAGTCGGCAGCGGCGACGACGGCTTCGCGCTCAACGAAGCGGATTCTTTCGTGGGGAGCGGCTATTGCTACTCCGAGTCGACCTACAGTGACGACTGGTCCTACCTCACCGACGACATCGGCACGGTCATCAGGTCGGCCGCTTACGTCCTCTCCAGCTCCAGCTACTACGACGAGTGCGGCGAGATCTTCGACAAGCCGCAGTATGACGAAGAGTACGCCGGCGACAAGGGCATGGACGAAGACCTCGGTGCCCCCGCGTTCGACGAAGACGTTTCCAGCATGGCTCTGACGCAGGACATCGAAGCCGAACCGCCGGTCTACGAAGGCGGCGACGGCTCCGGCGACGGCTCCGGCGACGGCTACGCGTACGACGAGAAGTATTCGAACGCGAACCTCTGGGCCGCGATCTGGGTCCGCATCGACCAGGTCGTCACCGGCGAGCCGGAATACAACTCCGAAGTTCCGGTCGACGTCACCAACTGATCCATAAGCTCCGAACCCGACTGGAAGCCCGAGGCGTGAGCCTCGGGCTTTTCTCTTTTGGGTTTTTTCCTAAACTTCGGCGGAAAACGACCGAAAAACCGGGGGCGTGAATCGACGCACGGAGGACCCCCATGGCTGAGGCCGCATTGCAGCAAGGAGACGTCGTCGGCAATCTGATGGCGCTTCAGACCGCTTATTTCGAGAAGATCAAATCCGCGAACGCCGCGGGGGACAACGCCGCCGTCCAGGAGCTGATGGGCGAGCTCGACGCCAAGATGCGCGCGCTGCAGAGCGACGCTCCGCAGCTCACGCTCGTCACCCAGACCGATGTGCCCGAGGGACCGAGCTCCCCTTACGACCAGTCCGCCTGCGACGTGAGCCTCGACACGATGGTTTACGACGGCGACCGCGACGCCTACCTCGCGCTGATGGGCGACGCGCCCTTCGCCGAGTTCCACACGAGCCTGATGGCGCAGGCGACGCCCTACAACGCACGCAAGGACCTCCTGAAGTCGGGGCTCAAGCTGACGCCCAAGCTCGCCCCGCAAGTGTATGAAATCCTCACCCGGTGCAGAACCAACCTGGGCCTGCGTGCCGACGTCGAGCTCTACGTTTGCTCCGACACCGACTTCAACGCCTTCTGCTACCCGCCGGTGAACGGCAAGTACCTCATCGGGGTCACCTCGGCCCTCCTCGAGAAATTCTCCCCCGACGAGCTCGCTTTCGTCATCGGGCACGAGATCGGCCACGCGCTCTACGCTCACCACCGCCTGCCCGTCGGCTACTTGCTGCATCACGGCAACGGGCACCTGTCGCCCCTGCACGCGATGCGGCTCTATGCATGGAAGCGCAACGCCGAGCTTTCGGCCGACCGCATCGGCCTCGTCTGCGCGCGCAACTTCGACGCCGCGGCCCAAGCCTTCTTCAAGCTGTCCTCGGGCGTCACCGACTCGAGCCTCTCCTTTCAGCTCAAGGAGTACATCGCGCAGTTCGCGGATCTCGAGAGCGAGATCGCGCAGCAGGAGGTCGACCCCGAAGACTGGTACTCGACGCATCCCTTTAGCCCGATGCGCCTCAAGGCTCTCGACATGTTCCACCGCAGCGAGACCTACCTGAAGCTCGTCGGACGCGAGGGCCACGCGGAGCTCTCTGAGGAGCAGCTCGAGTTCGAGATCAAGAAGGTCATGTCCTTGATGGAGCCCTCGTACCTCTCCGAGAGCGGCGAGCTCGCGTCCTTGATGCGCGACTTCGTCTTCTCGGGCGGCTACATGATCGCGGCGGCGAACGGCGTCGTCGAAGATACCGAGCTGGCGGCCCTGGGCTCCCTCCTCGATCCGAAAATCGTCGCCGAGCGCCTCGAATCCATGAAGGGCGTCGGCTTTCCCGAGATGCAACAGACCATCATGGGCCTGGCCGAGAAGCTCAACGTGATGCTTCCAGTCGTGTCCAAGCTCAATGTAATCAAGGACCTGACGATCGTCGCCGGCGCCGACGGCTCGATCGACGACGCCGAGCTCAACGTCCTTTACGGCATCAGCTCGAGCCTCAACATCCGACCCGAGTTCGTCGACCATGTCCTATCGGACGCCGGCGAGGATGCCGGCGACGAAGATGACGCTGAATGAATACAGCTAGTTAGTCTCTGGCGCGAAACGCGCCAGAGACTATCCTGAGCGCAGCGAAGGATCTCACCGCGTCGATCGAATCAGTTGGTTATCGCCGAG
>JANOTL010000166.1:0-15791 GCA_031416315.1 Pseudomonadota bacterium | reverse complement strand
CCAATTCGAACCTACGAATTTCTCTCGGAGTCTTGCATGCAGCGCCGCGGTCGAATCGCCCAGGGCCTTCTTCTCACTGCCCTTCTCGCCGCCTGCGACCGCGCCGCTCCCAGCGTCTCCGACCCCAAGATCATCGGCGGTCGCGAGGCCGGCTCGCACCCCTTCATGGCCGGGCTGATCGACGAGGGCGGCCGGACTGCCTTTTGCGGCGCGTCCTTCATCGCCCGCGACGTCGTCCTGACCGCCGCCCACTGCGTGAAGGACGCCGCCGCCCGCATGCGCGTCTCGGTCGGTCTGCGCAACAACAGCGACCACGGCAATGCCGCGACGATCGCCGTCGCCGCCGTCCGCATTCACCCGGACTACCTCAAGGTCAACGACGACGTGATGGGCAACGACATCGCCCTTCTCTTCCTCGCCGCCTACGACGAGGACGCCCTGCCGGCCGACGTGCAGCCGATCGCGCTCAACACCCAGGCGAACCTCCCCGAGACGGCGACCGGCGGCTTCGCCACGGTCATCGGCTGGGGCAACACCACGTCTTACGGCTCCCTGTTCGAGGACGGCCTGCGCGAGGTCGACGTCCCGGTCGTGAGCCTCGAATCGTGCCGCGACGCCTACGGCGCCATGCAAGCCTCGCAGATCTGCGCCGGCGACTTTGCGCTTGGCGGCAAAGACAGCTGCCAAGGCGATTCGGGCGGCCCCTTGATCGCCAAGAACGGCGCGGGCGACGACGTCCTCGTCGGCGTCGTCAGCTGGGGCGACGGTTGCGCGCTTTCGGGCAAACCGGGCGTCTACTCCCGCGTCTCCGCCTTCAAAGCCTGGATCGACGGCGAGACGGCGCGCTTTCGCGCCACCAACCCGACAACGACCGCGGCCGACGTCACCGACTTCGTCGATAGCCACTGCTATGCGAAGCTGGAGAAGACGACGGAAGACTCCGAAGGCGGCAACGACCTGACCCTGACCAACCGCTTCCTCCCCACCGCGGCCTTTACCAGTGGCGAAGGCCCCGGCGGCTCGAGCTCGACCTTCACCATGACGCCTTGCCATTTCTCGCTCGGCGGCGCCGGCGACGCCTTCAAGGTCGAGCTGCAAGGCGCGACGGAAACGACGTTGAAGCTGGTGGCGAAGCGCACGGCGCCGGCCGCGAGCTGGACGGCGCCGGCGGCGCCCTCGACCAAGGCGGTGATGATCTGCGAAGACTCTGAGCTGAAGCTTCTCTACGATCCGCAGGGCCGCGAAAGCTTCGTTTTCACGGCGAACAGCTACTACGACTTCGCTTCGCCCTTCTCCGGCACGATCCGCGCCGACGCCGTCATCAAAGAGTGCGCGGTCCACGGCTTTAAGCTGCGTTTCATCGAGCAGACCGGCATTTTAGGCAAGCAGTACATAGGCGAGATCACCGCCCCTGTCGTCGGCGGCACCAAGCGTTTCTCCCTGGAAAAATGGACCGGCGGCGCCGCCGGCCAACTTGCGCTCAACTTCAAGAAGCTGGACGCGACGAGCGGCGAGCTCAAGCTCGAGAACACGCTCACGACCGACCTCCACACCTGGGATCTGGCCTGCGAGTTCGGGTTCACGATCATCGACGCCGCCGGCAAGCAGCATGCTCCGGTCGACGGCAGCGACGGCCTGAAGCACTGGAAATTCAGCACGCCGACCGACACCGACGGCACGATCCGCGCCGGTGCGACTGCGTCGATGAAGTACGCGACGACCACGGGCCTGCCTGCGGTCACGGCCAATCGCTGCCTGGTCAACAAGCGTCCCGTCGAAGTCACGGTTCAGTGAGCGAGGCGGCACCGGGCGACTAGGATCGCGACCGAGGCCGCATATTCAGGCGTCATGGACTCGTCCCTGGCGCCTTTCGCTTTCGTGACGCGCTCGCCTTCGTCTAGCTCGGCTTCAGCCGTCTGGCACTGGTTTGCTTGGGCGAGCGCTTGCGCAGCGCCGTAGTGGGCGCTCGCCATTTTGCGATCGAGCCGCGCTGCGGCCTGGAAAAGCCGCGCCGCGGCGGCGAAGTCGTCTTTCATGTACGCCTCGTGCGCCATCTGCGAGACGCCGAAGAAAGAGAATCCCGAGACGGCGAAGCGCGCGAGACGCTCCTCGGCGCCCACCTCTGCGTGGGCACGAAACGCTGCGGCTCCGACGAAAATTGCGCCGCAGTAGGCAAACGCCCCGACCACGAGCCCGAAGACGGCGACGCGGGATCGCCCGTTTTTTGGCGCCTCGGGCCGCGGAAAGGTCGGGGTGACGCCCGACGAGAGGAGCCGATCGTAGAGGTGGGGATGGGTTTTCCCCGCGCCCGGAAGGATGGCAGGAATCAGCGACAAGCGGTAGAGCTTCTCCAATGCGCGCGCATACGCGCCCTCTTCCTCTTCATGCTCCTTGGCGACGGCGTCGGCGCGATGCTCCTGATGCCGCAAGAATTTTCCGGCGAGCGTCATCTTCAAGTAAACGAAGCCGAAAACGACGCCGAGCTGCACGGTGCCGCCGACGTCGAACGCGCGCATCACGTAGAGCGCGACGAAGATGAGGTAAACGAGCCAGACGAGCGCCGAGCGCACGCGCTGTGTGCGCCGTGACTCGGTCAAATGACCGATCTCGTGCGCGCAGATCGCGTCGACCTCGCTCGCGCTCAGATGCTCGAGCAAGGCTTCGGTCACGCCGATCGCCGGCATTTGCGGCAGCGCGAACGCGTTCAGCATCCCCGTCCGCAGCACGTAAACGCGAACCGGCGGATGGCCGATCCGCCGCGCTAGAAGGTCGACCCTCTGCTGCAGCTCCGCCTGCGCGCGGAAGGCCAGTCCGAGCGCCGCGGCGAGCCGGAGTCCGCCGCCGCGGATCGCGGCCCAAATCACCGCGGCGAACGCCAGCGCCCACACGGCGCCGCGTCCGTCGAAGCCTTTCGGCATCAGGCTCGCGAAGAGGAGCGTCGCGATGGCGACGACGTAGAGGACGAGGCTCAAGCAAAGGCAGCCGACCCACCTTTGGCCGAGGCTCCGCCGGCCGAGCGGCTGCATGACCCGCCGCGCGCGGCCGCCGGCCAGATGCGCCCCGAAGACGGCGCCGAGAATCGCGCACACGGCATGCGCGTGCGCGGGAACGAGCGTATGGCCGGAAACGCCGACGGAGGTCGCCACCGCCATCGCCACGGCTGAGAACGACACCGCGAAAGCTTGCGCGCGGCGCACGGGCCAAAGGCGACGTGCCGTAACGGTCCAATGCTCGCCGTCAGGACCTGGGCGCCAACCCTCCTTCACCGCCCACAGCGTAAAGCGCACGGCGAGGAAAGCAAAGATCAGAGCCACGACTCCGTGCAGCGTGAGGTTCGCCAGGATTACCCAGATCGGGATCTCGGCGGGAATGTTCGCTATGATGGAGAGATTCGGCATCGCGCCCCTTCTCGGCGCCGGAGGCGCGGAGTTGAGCGAAATCCCAAAAAAACTGCCGAGACGGACGTGGTTACGGGACCTTGCGCTCGTGACGCTGCTGTTCTTCGGCATCTCCTGGTGGCAGACGCGCGAG
This sequence comes from Pseudomonadota bacterium, assembly GCA_031416315.1. Taxonomy (GTDB): domain Bacteria; phylum Bdellovibrionota_B; class Oligoflexia; order Oligoflexales; family CAIYRB01; genus JANOTL01. The sequence goes on along the minus strand of JANOTL010000166.1, from coordinate 12,260 downwards.
CTACCCGCCGGCAGCGAGACGCCTGGTCTTTCCGCGAGCCTCGCGACGCTGGAAGGCACGCCGTTCGCGTGGGGCGCGCCGACGAGCCCGGCGAAGGTCACGCTCGTTTATGCGTTCGCGCCGTGGTGCGGCGTCTGCAAGATGAGCAGCTCGAACCTACGCTGGCTGGCGCAGCTCTTCGATGCGGCGAGCGTCCGCATCGTGCCCCTCGCGCTCGCCTTCGATAAGCCCGAGGACGTGCGCATCTACGCCGCGGAGCATCCGTTTCCGTCGCCGGTCGTCTTGGGCGATGAAGGCACGCAACGAGCGCTCCGCATCGATGCCTTCCCCACGTATTTCCTCATGGACCGCGACCTGAAGATCCAACACGCCTCGGTCGGCTACTCGACCTTCCTCGGCATGCTGGCCCGAACGCTGCTCGCGCTTACCATCGGATGAGCGCGCTGCCCCACGTGAAGCCGGCGCCGAAGCCCGCCATGCAGACGAGCGAGCCTTCCTTGATCTTGCCGAAGCGCACGGCTTCGTCGAGGCACATCGGGATCGAGGCAGCCGAGCAGTTGCCGTACTTCTCGATGTTGTTGTGCGATTTCTCCATCGGCTGATTCAGTCCCTTCATCACGGCCTCGTTGATGCGGAGGTTGGCCTGATGAAAGAGGAAGCAGTCGACCTGGTCGGCCGTGTACTTGTTGACCTCGAGCGCGGTGTTGACCGCCTCGGGCATGCGGCGCACGGCGTGCTTGAAGACGCTTTTGCCGTCCATCTTCGGGAAGATGGAGTTGTCGTCGATGTTGTGTTTTTGGATGTAAGGCTTCTGGCGCATGCTCGGGAACTCGATCTTGAGCAGGTCCTTGTGGGCGCCTTCGGAATAGAGGTGCGTCGATAGGATGCCGCGCTCGGGGTCCTCCGTCGGCTCGACAATGATGGCGCCGGCGCCGTCGCCGAAGAGAACGGCGACGTCGCGACCCTCGGTCGTCAGATTGATGCCCGAGGAATGGACCTCGGCGCCGACGACGAGGACGCACTTGTATTGGCCTGAGGCGACGAACGCCGTCGCCGTCTTCAAGCCGTAGAGAAAGCCCGAGCATTGGTTGCGCACGTCAAGCGCAGGGATCGTGCTGCAGCCGAGGGAGTCCTGCAGGAAGACGCCGGTGCCGGGGAAGTAATAGTCGGGCGACAGGGTCGCGACGATGATCAAGTCGAGATCGGTCGCCTTACGTCCCGCCGCGTCGAGGGCCTTTTTCGCGGCCTCGTGGGCGAGATCGGCGGGCCCGAGGCCGACCTTGGCGTAGCGGCGCTCCTTGATGCCCGAGCGCTGCTGGATCCATTCGTCCGAGGTGTCCATGAGCTTTTCGAGGTCGCGGTTGGTGACGACGTCGGGCGGCACGAACATTCCCGTTCCGGTGATTCTCGTACGCCGAACGGCTCCGGGCGAACTCACGGGCATCTCGACTCCCCTTCTCAATGGTCAATCGCGGAAGATCATGATGATATATCCTGGTCATGCGGCTCGGGGCAATGCTGATCGTGGAGCTCATCTCGATGATTTCAAAGAATAAATCCGAGTACTTGCCGGAGCTCGTCGAGCCCGGTTGGCGCCGCGCCCTCGCGCCCGCGATGGCGACCGAAAGCTTTCACGCGCTCGACCTCTTTCTCGCCCGCGAAGCCGCGGCCGGGAAGGTGGTTTATCCGCCGCGCGAGGCCGTCTTCGCCGCGTTCAATGCGACGCCCCTCAAAGACGTGCGCTGCGTGATCCTCGGGCAGGATCCGTATCACGCCGCCGGGCAAGCGCACGGGCTGTCGTTCTCCGTGCCGACGGGCATGAAAAAGCTGCCGCCGTCCTTGCGCAACATCTTCAAGGAGCTCGGAGCCGAGGGGAAGAGCGGCGATCTCTCCCCGTGGGCGAAAAGAGGCGTCCTGCTGCTCAACACCTCGCTCACCGTCGAAGAAGGCAAGGCCGGCTCCCACGCGAAGGCCGGTTGGGAGAAATTCACCGACGCCGCGCTCTTGGCCCTGGCGAGCGAACGAGACGGTCTCGCGTACGTGCTGTGGGGCGCGCACGCGCAGAAAAAAGCGGCATTCATCGACAAGAACCGTAACTTCGTGCTGGAGACCGCGCACCCGTCGCCGCTCTCCGCCTACCGCGGCTTCCTCGGCTCAAAGCCTTTCGCCAAGGTGAACCAGTATCTGACGCAGCAGGGCTCGAAGCCGATCGATTGGGCGCTTTCTTGAAACGTCTCCTCATCGGTTTCGCCGTTCTCGCCCTCGTCGGCGCGGCGGCTTGGCGCGTGACGGCGAAGCCGAAGGCGACGGACCTCAAGACACACGTCGTGCGGACGTCTTCGTATTGGGGCGACTTTCGCGCCAAGCCCGCGGCCGAGCGCGTCGGACCGGCGCCGAAGGAGCTCATCGAGTTCCTAGATCTGGACGGGGCGGTCAACGGCTTCGACGCGCAGGCAGAGCCTTCACCCGAAGACCCGGTGCTCGCCTCCGAGCTGAAAGACGCGATCGCCGCCCTGCCCGCGGCGCTGCGCCAAATGCTGGACGCACGCCTCATCGGCGTCTTCCTGGCGCAGGGCACCGGGAGCTCGGGCTTCACGGAGGTCGCCTTCGACGCGCAAGGGCGACTCGTCGGCGCTTTCGTCGTCCTGGACACGACCGCCCTGGCGAGGAAGGCAAACGACTGGCTCCGGTTCAAAGAGGGCTCGGTCTTCGTTCCGGACCCGGACCTGCGCATCGAGGCGACGATGGCGGCGACTGCCGCGGACGACGTTCCGCGCATCGCGCGCGAGTTCGTCCTGATTCACGAGCTGGCGCACGTCGTCGGCTACGACTCCGAGATGCATTCCTCGTGGTCGACCCCCGCGACCTTGCTCGACATGGAAGACTACGCTTACATGGCCGAGTCCTGGGGCGTGAGGGACGGGCGCCTCGCGCGCAAACGCGATCGAGAGGCGCCGCTTCCCGGCATCGTCGTCTACTACCGAAGCGCGCCGGAGAAACCGAAAGCGATCGAGGCGACGCGCTACTACGACTGGCTCCTCGCCAGCGACTTCGTCACGCTTTACGCCGCGACCAATCCCTACGACGATTTCGCCGACGCGCTCGCGACCTACGTGCACACCAAGCTCCGCGGCCGGCCGTTCGAGCTGCGCGCCGTCGCCCGCGACGGCACGGTCGTCCGGCGGGTCACCGCCTGCTGGGACGAGCCTCGTTGCGCCAGGAAGCGGAAGATCTTGGAAGGGTTTTTGGGACTGTAGGCCGCCGCCGTCCGAAATTTGCGCCAGATTTTTGGCCTAGATTCCGGCCACTGGCGCAAATTCCGGACACAGAAGCGACCTATCCTGGCAAAGCTTGGCCCGGAAAGCTGGCCGGGCGCTTGCTCATGCGGGTCGCGAGGTCCTCACCCATGCCGCCCGAGCGCCAAGAACTCCGTCTCGACGTAAAAAAGCCCCGGCGCCCGCAGGACCCCGTCCACGCGGTCGGCATTGAAGGCTTGGCTCCACGCGGCTTTCTCCGCGGCCGTCAGATGACCCGCGCGGTCTTCGACGTACCAAGTCGTGTGCAAAGCCGCGAGATATTGGCGCTCAGCTTCGCTGAGCGGCGCCGCGAACTCGCAGTAGTAAGGAAGGTGGCGCACCTCGGTCAGCCCCGCCTCGCTCAGGATGCGGCCCAGATCGCGGCCCACGAACGGATCATGGAAGACGCCGCCCGGCTCGCGCGAGATGAGCTGGCAGCCCAGGATCCTGGCCGTCACGACTTTCGCGCAAAGCGCCGGATCGACCAAGTTGGTGCCGAGCACGCCGCAGTCGAGGTCGCGTACGGCGATCGTGCCTCCGGGGCGCACCAGGGGCCTGATCTCCTGACGCAAGAAGGCCGCGGGCTCGCGCACGTACTCCAAAGTATTGCCAATGAAGACCAGGTCGAACGGGCCGATGCCGGACCGGCCGAGCGCGAAGAGGTCGAGGCTCATCGTCTCGACTCTCGCTTTGGCGCCGGCTGCGAAGGCGATGCGCCGGCACTCGGCAAGCGCCGGCTCAGAGTTGTCGACGAGGGTGAAGCGCGCGCCGCTCTTTTCGGTGAGCTCGAGCCAATGCTCCAGGTAAAGGCCTGGGCCGATGCCGACGTCCAGGATCCGGGCGTTCGGGACGAGCGGCAAAGCCGTGATCTGCGCCTCGCGCACCTTGCGCTTCGCCGCATGGTGACGGCGCAGCGAAGCAAAGCCGTCGAGCACGACGTGCGGGTCCTTGAAGTCTTCGCCGTTGCCCAAGTGAGGCTCCTCGCATGATGCCTTACGCGCTTGCCGCGGCCGCCTTCATCCTCTTCGGCTCGACCGCGCTGGTCGTGAAGCCGTCGGCTTTCACCGGCGTCGAGCTGGTCTTCCTGCGCATGGCGATCACGGCGTCGATCATTGTCCCACCGATCTTCTGGCGCGGTCAACGCGGCCTGGCGCGCCCCTCGAAAAGGGCGCTCCTCGCCGCGTGCGCGACGTCCGCGGCGATCTTCCTGAACATGGTCTGCCTGTTCTCCGCCTTCAAATTGGCGCCCATTCCCGTTTGCGTCGCCCTCTTCTACACGGGCCCGATGCTGACCCTCGTCTTCCGCGCCTGGCTCGACGGCCGCCGGCTCTCCGGGCTCGACGGCGGAGCGCTCGCGGCCGCCGTGGTCGTCATCGCGGTCCTCCTCCAGGGAAGCGGCGGCTTCGCGGCCGCTGGCCTCAAGGGTTACGCCCTCGCGCTTTGCGGCGGTTTTTTCTTTAGCCTGATCCCCTTGGTCGAGCGCGGCGCGGCCACGCTCTCGCCGGTCACTTCGCTCGGCGTGCAGTCGACATTCGCGACGCTCTGCCTGGCCCCTTTCGTCAGCTTCGCTCACGTCTTCGAGCACACGAGCGAGCTGCCGAGCATGGTGATCCTCGCTGTGCTCTTCACGCTGGCGCCGTTCCTCCTTTGGTGGCGCGCGCTGCGCTTGGACGCGAAGATCTCGCCTTTCATCGCCTACGTCGATCCGATGACCTCGGTCCTCGTCGCGACCCTCTTGCTCGATGAGCGCGTCTCGGCCCTCGAGGGCGTGAGCTCGCTTGCGCTCGGCGTCATCGCCCTCACCCACATCGCCCTTGCCCGCCGCCTTGAGCGCGTCGCGGCCCTACCTGCCGGAGTCACGCCGTGACGCTGATCCAAGACTGCGACGCTCATTTTCGACCGAAGCGGGACGGCGCCTTTCGGCTCGCCCTGGAAAGCTGGCGGCACGCCCAGGCAGCGCGCGTGGCGCGCCAGGTCGAGTCTCTGATGCGCATGGATCCCCGAGACTGGCAAGTTTTGATCGAGGCGCACGACGCCGCGCGCCATCCTTGGTACGACGAGCTGCGCGCGCACGCCGACGCGGCGACCTTCGGCGCCTTTCTGCGCGAAGAGAAAGCCATGCCGGCATTCATTCCGCTGCTCACCGCGGTGGGCGAGGCCCAGGCGCTGCCGTCGGCGCGCCGCGCCGTCGAGGAAAACATCGCCGACGAGCATCGGCCCGTCCCGCATTCCGAGCTGTTCGCACGCCTGTTGGCGGCGAGCGAGCGCAGAGGCGCGGGATCCGGCACCTTCGACTCCGTCCTCGACGACACGAATCTCGTGTTTTACTATGGCTACTTCGCCTGCGCCGACTTCGCCGCCGGCGCGCTCTACGCGACCGAGCTGATGCTCCACCGCCGTGCGTCGGCGATGCTCGCAGGGCTCACACGGCTCGGCTTCGACGCGCACGAAAGCGAGTTCATGCGCATTCACGCGGCTTGCGACGAGGAGCACGCGGCGCAGTGGCTCGCGGCGCTGATCGTTCCGAGCGCCGTCGATCCGCGGGTGAAGCGGGCGCAAGCGACGGGGATCGCCGTCCGCCTTGCGACCTCGGCGCGCTATCTGGACCGTCTGCAGCATTCCCTGAAATCGAACTCGATCGAGGTGGCACTGTGAAACGCTTAGGAAAGGCGGCTTTCGCCGCTGCGACCTTCCTCCTGCTCGGCGCCGCGCCGCCAGCGCCGCTCCACGTCTACGTCCCCGGCTCGTTCACCGGCATCATGCCGTTTCTCGCCGACGGCATCTACGACGCGGCGAAAGCCTTCGCCGACGAGGCCAACAGGGCGGGCGGCATCCAGGGCCGCCGGGTCGAGGTGATCAAGCAGGACGACAAAGCCGACGTCAACCTCGCGGCCGAAAACGCCAAAATCGCGCTCGCGGACCCGAATCACCTGGTCACCCTCGGCCATTCGTTCTCGAGCGTCGCGCGCCCGATCGGCAAGCTCTACGCGAAGGGCGGCAAGCTTTTCATGACCCCATACGCGACCCACGTCGACATCTCGAAGATCGGCGGGACCGTGTTCCAACTGTGCTTCAACGACGATTTCCAAGGCGAGGCCCTGGCCCGAGTCGCAAAGGAGCGCATGGGCGCGAAAAACGTCCTGGTGCTCACCAACCGGTCGGATCCGTACAGCGACTCCCTGTCCCAGATCTTCCTCGGCGACCTGAAGAAGCGCGACGGCAAGATCGCCTCGCGCCAGTTCGACTACATCGACAACGCGCTCGACTACGCGAAGCTCGAGGCGGCCTTGGCCGGCAACCCGCCGGACCTCATCTTTCTGCCGGAGCTGAAGGTCAAGGCCGTCGACATCGTGCGCAAGCTCGACCAGCTCGGTCACGGGGGGATCCCGGTGCTTGGCGCTGACGGCTGGGGCTCGGAGTACGCCACGCTCGACATCTTCTTTCAAGGTCGTCCAACGAGCACGTCGAGCTATTACTACACGTACCACTGGCACCCTGACGTCGACACGCCGGCCAACAAACGCATCAAGGCGCTCCTCAAAGAGCGCACGGGCAAGGACGCCTACGGCCCGACCGTGATTGCGCTCGAAGGCCTGGAAGCGCTCAAGACCGCCATCGATAAGTCCAAGACCGTAGACAACGTCTTGCTCGCGAAAGCGCTACGCGGCGCCTCGTTCGAAGGCGCCACCGGCAAGGTCACGCTCACGCCGGAGGGTCGCACGGAGCGGCCGCTCGTCCTGCTGAAACTCACGCGCGCGGGCCTCGGCCTCGACTCCATCGTCGGCAGTGGCGGCCAATGAGGATGAAGCTCAGCGACAAGCTGAACCTCATCTTCGTCCTCGCGGGCCTCGCCGGCCTGACGGTGGCGATCGCCTGCTATTTCATCCTGGCGGAGGCCTACCGCGAAGACCGCAATCGGCAGTCTTTGGCCGAGGTGAACGTGTTGTTGGAGCAGCAGCTCCCGTATCTTTCGCAGGAATTCGTCAACGACCGCTTCTACGCGGCCTCGATGCGCGGCAAGGACATCGTCGCGAGCTTCGCCAAGCAAGGGCTGGAGGTCGGTCTCTACCGGGCCGACGGCTCGATCATCTTCGAGAGCGAGGGCGCGGCGGCGCTGAAGCGCGCCCTCGGCAAGGTCGAGCGGCGGGCCTTGTCGGTGACGACGACGCACGCGATCGAGACGCGCGCCATGAATTGGGCCGGCGATCCGATCGGCGCCTTGCTCTTCGCGCTGCCGCTCGGCCAGGACGCCGATCCGATCTTGAAAAACTCGCTTTACGCGGGAATTCTCGTCCTGCTCGGCGTCCTGAGCCTCCTCTTCTTCGCCGTGCGCGCAGCGACGAGCCGTTACGTGGTGCGGCCGATCTCGAGGCTGAACGACGTCCTGCCGCAGATCCCGCGCTTCCTGAACGGCGAGACCCAGGTGCTTCTGCCGCCGGAGGGCTTCGGCTCGCGCGAGCTCGACAAGGTCGCCGAGACCCTGAAGCAGGTCGCGGCGCAGCTCAAGACCGCGATCAGCGCCGAGCAGACGGCGCTCGTGCGCGGCAAGCGGAACGAGGCGATCGCGATGACGACGCAAATGATGGCGCACGACGTGCGCAAGCCGTTCTCGATGCTGCGGATGGGCCTGGAGCTCCTGAGCCGCGAGCGCGACGCGGCGGCGCAACGCCGTGTCGCCCTGCAGCTGATTCCGGAGGTCGAGCGCTCGATGCTCACCGTCAACAGCATGCTGAAGGACGTGATGGAAATCGGCTCGGGCGGCAATCTGAACCTCGAGGCCCTGAGCCTGCCGGCGCTCGTCGATGGTGCGATCGCGGGCGTGCTTGCGCTCTACCCCGACGCCGAGGTGACCTTCGAGCGGCGCTTCGCGACGACGCCTTTCGGCATGGTCGACGCGCAAAAGCTGCAACGAGTTCTGCACAACATCCTCGAGAACGCGGTCCAAGCGCTAGACGGCAGGGGGCGGGTGCTGATCAGCTTGCGAGTGATCGACGGCAAGTGGCTCGAGCTCGCGATCCAAAACGACGGGCCGACGATCGAAGCCGCGGACCTTCCGCACGTTTTCGACGCGTTCTTCACGAAAAACAAGCGGCGTGGCACCGGGCTCGGTCTCGCGATCGCGCACAAAGTGGTGAGCGAGCACGGCGGCACCATCCGCTGCGAGTCGTCGGCAGCGACCGGGACGCAGTTCGTGTTGACGGTGCCGGCTGCCTCGGCGGCGGTGATTCCCCTGGCGCCGCCGCCGACGGCGTCCAGTCGCGTTCGTTCGGCTCCGCAACGGCCGATGATGACGCGCGTCGCTGCACCCTCGCACCTCGCGCTGCGCGCGCTCGTCATCGATGACGAGCCGATCTACTGCGAGGCGTTGGCACAGATCGCGGCGTCGACCCCCGAGTTCACCGTCGACCGCGCCGGCGACGCGGCGCAAGCGTTGGCGCTGGCACAGGCGAATGCGCCGGCGCTCATCATCTGTGATCTGGACCTCGGGCCGCGCGCGATCGACGGTTTCGAGATCATCCGCATGCTCAGGGCCCAAGGAGTCGAGGCCTTGATTTGCGTGCACTCGAACCGCGACACCAAGGCCGATCGCGCCAAGGCGCAGGAAGCGGGCGCCGACCTCTACCTGCCGAAGCCAATGACGCGCGCGCAGTGGGCCGAGCTCGCCTCCCGGGTCGCAAGGCCGACGGTCCTCTTCGTCGACGACTGCATCTTCACGCGCGAGGCCTGGGAGGCAACTCTGCCAGAGGTCAACGTCCGCACCTTCGGCTCGCCCGAGGAGCTCTGGCTCGCGATCGAGAAGGAGCCGGAGCTTCTCGCCGAGGCATTGGGCCTGATCACGGACTATCACTTCGACGAGGCCTCGACGCAAACGGGGCTCGACCTAGCCCGCAGCTGGCGGGAAAAAAGCCGCGTGCCGATCCTCCTGTGCTCGAACGCCGACACCGCCGCCGGCGAGCGAGCGAGCTTCGACGGCGTGCTTGCGAAGGCGCCGCCGCAATGGGTCGAGCTCAGCCGCAGGCTTGCCGTCGGCAACAGCCGAACGTCCTAGCGCTTTACCGCGCCGGCGATGCTGACGATGCCCTTACTTATAGCCACCTGAGAATGCGGACGCTTGCAGGCCGCCACGCGGCGTCGGCCCCAACCCGTCTAGGTAGCGGACCAAGGCCCTGCCGAGGTTGAACCCCATGGTCCGCATGTCTTCCGGCGTCATCCAGCGCGAGGTCTTCGCCGCGCGGCCGTAGGTCGACTCGACGGTGATCGCCATGACGTCGTCGCCGTACGTGCGCCACCACCAGCTCTCGGGCAGAGCGCGCGAGACGAAGTTCGACTGACCGTCGGTCGCCGGCGGATTGAACCAAGGCGCGCCTTGCGTCGAGCGCCAGGAGTCGATGAAGGCGATTTGCTTGCGATAGAGGCTCGATTCGCCCGCAGCGTAGCCGCGCGCGGCGGGGCCAAAATGCGGGAAGAAGAAGAGGCTGTCGTCCGGCTGGCCGGCGGAGGCATGCAGGTTCAAGGCAACGGCGGGCAAGGCGCCGTCGTCAAGGCGCTCCAGGAGCCACGAGTGCATCAGCTGCACTTCCGGCGGGGTTTTGTCGGGATCCAGAGCCGCCTCGCCGGCCGCGGTCGAGGCCGGAAGCCACTTGCCTTCTAGGTTGACGCCGTACGTCGTGACGCGGTTGTTGCCCGCGATGACGCCGTCGACGTTCAGCATCGGGACGACGTCGAGGACGGCTTTCGCGCGGAGCTTCCGCGCTTCCGGGCCGCTGCCTGAGGCGAAACGCAAAAGCCCCTCGAGCAGGAACGAGCTGCCGACCTCGCCCGGATGCGTCCGCGCGTGGATGACGATGCGGCGCTTCGCGCGCGGCGACGCGCCGTCGGTCACGGTCACGGACGGCGTGTCGCGGCCGCGCGGCGAGTCGCCGAGCGTGCCGAGCGTCACGCCCGGCTTGCCGCGGAGGCCGCCGAGAAAGCCGACGAGGCGCGAGTACGTGTAGGGGTGCCAGCGCGCGACCCATACGGTTGGTTGGGTGAAGACGGCGCGCACGGTGACGACGTTCCGGCCGTCCTGCGTCACTTCGCTCTCGCGAAACTGCCGCCAGGCGGCGTCGGTGTTTCGTTTGTCGGGACGAGGCTCGTATGAAAAGACCGGCAGATACAGACATTCGAAGCCGCCGCCAACGATCTTCAGGTCAACGGGGACGTCGACCGGCACGTTCTCGAGCTTGGCATAAAACCAATTGCGCCAAGTTCTCGGAAGCGCGTCGTCGTTGTCGCCACGCAAGCGGAGCTCGATCGTATTTTCGTCGACGGCACGCGCCGAGGCGGCATTGCCGGCCTCGAAATTCATGGCGTTTCGGGAGATGGGACGGGCGCTTAGACCGAAGGCGGCGAAGCCTACGCGCGGCGTCCAGCGGAGCCCCTCCGGCTCAGGCGCGCCGCGGGTGCAAGAGAAGACGGTGACAAAAACCGCAAAGAGCGCGAGAAAAAGCCTGACTTGCGCGAGGGTTTCACGCGGGGCGAGCGCAGGCTTTGCGGTTTTGGCGGTCACATCTTGGGAATCGGCAAGATGTGCCGCGGCTGAAGCGAAAAATTACGGGCTCAAGCTCAGCTCACCAGAGCTCGTCCTCGGCCTGGCCGTTGGCGGCGTCCGGCTCGCCTTGTCCCTGGTCGCCGCCGATGTCCTTATCGACCTCCATCGGATCGAGCGCGGCTTCGGGGGCGGCGGGCGCCGGGTTTTCTTGCGCCCCCGGCTGCTTCTCGAGCTGCATCTCTTCGTAGCTCTTGCTCGTGTCCTCCTCGACGACGCCTCGAGGCGCGCCGCCCTCGGGCTTAGGCCGCGGCCGCGGCAGGGCGGTGGCGGTGCCGTCGGGGACGGCGGTGCCGGTCGTCGTCTTGCCGCCGGAGGCCGAGACCGTGGCCTTCGGATCGATCGCCGAGGGCTTCGCCGTGTCGCTCTCGATCATCTTCGGATCGGCCTTGAACGGCGCAAAGAGGCGGAGCGGCGCGCCGCTGCCGTCCATCGGCATGCGCACGGTCGCCTCGACGACGTTGGCCCTGAACTCGTCGAAGCTCGACTCGCCCTCGCGGTCGATGTTCGTGGTCGCGACGCCCTCGACGTCGCCGCCGCCGGCGCGGTCCAGGACGACGCCGCGCGGCATGTCGACCTTGAGGCTCGCCGCGCGCGTATCCTTCATCAGCGGCCATTCGCCGGCGCCGATGATGCCGAGGTCGAGGCCGTCGAGCTGCTCGGCCCACTTCTTCTTCTCGATCACCTCCTTCGCCAGGCCGATCCAGGCGGGAAGTGCGCCCTGAGCGCCCGAAACCTTGATGCCGCCGGCCTCCATCTTCTTGTTGTCGTCGAAGCCGACGTAGGCGGCAAGGACTAGGCTGTTGTCCGGGTCGAGCGGCTCGTTCTTCGCGGTCGGGTACGGGATGAAGCCGGCGAAGTTGGCGTTGGTGTAGTCGTTGGTCGTGCCGGTCTTGCCGAATGCGGGAAGCCGCACGATTTTGCCGGCGGGTGCAGGCTTCTGGCCTTTTTTCAGAGGCTGGGCGGGGGCGTCGCCGCCGACGGTGAGGTAGAGCTCGGCCCTGGCGCGCCGACCGGTGCCGTGCGTCACGACGCGCTGCAAGATCTCGCGCATTTGGAGGCCGAACTCCGGCATGACGAGCTGCGCCTCTTTGCGCTGCGGCTCGAAGAGCTTGTTGCCGAAGCGGTCCTCGATCCGGCGGATGAAGTTGAGCTGGTTCGGCGAGCCGTCCTCGAAGTACCGGTAGGTCTTGCCGCTGATGAACGTCTGATAGATCTTCGCGACCTCGGCCAAGGTCACGTCGTTGGTGCCGAGCGGGAAGGAGAGCACGGGCTCGACCTTCGAGGTGACGCCCATCGCCTTGGCCAGGTTCTGCAGGTATTTCAGGCCGAGCGCGATGCGAAAGTCGTGGTGCTGGTAGTACTTGTAGAGGTCG
>JANOTL010000165.1:0-4676 GCA_031416315.1 Pseudomonadota bacterium | reverse complement strand
CGGCACCCGCACCGGCGGCGGCACCGGCGAGGGTGGGCCGAATCGCAGCGGCGGCACCTCGGGCGGCAGCTCCGGCGGTGGGCAGAGTCGTGGCGGCGCCGGCGGCGCGCCAAGCCGCAGCGGCGGCAGCGGTCGCGGCGGCCCGAATCGCGGCGGCAGCGGCGGCGCCCGCAAGTTCGAATCGGGTCAGACGCCGAGCCGCGGCCGGCACTCGCTTCCCGGCGAGGATCGCTCGCTGCCCGCGCCCGGCTGGCTCGCCGCCGCCAAGGCGGAGACCGAGAAGGCCATCAAAGAGTGGCTGACCGCCGCCGACACGCTCCGGTCTCAAGTCCGTACGGCGGCCGAGATGGTGCAACTCGACCCCTGGCAGCAGGACGTCCTGGACACGCTCCGCGCTGGCGACTCCGTCGTCGTCGACGCCCCAACCACCGCGGGCAAGACGCGCGCCGTCGAGGCCTTTTTCCGCGAGAACCTGCAGACCCCGGGCTTCCGCGCCTGCTACACGACCCCGGTGAAGAGTCTCTCGACCGACAAGCTGCGCGAGTTTCGCGAGATGTTCGGCGACGAGAACGTCGGCATCGCCACCGGCGACCTGAAAGAAAACCTCGGGGCCCCGATCGTCGTCGCGACGCTCGAGAGCTACCGGAACTCGCTCCTCGGCGTCGAGCCCGACCTGGGCCGCACCCTCGCCGTTTTCGACGAGTACCACTACCTCCAGGACGAAAGCCGCGGGAGCGCCTGGGAAGAGGCCCTGATCCTGACCCCGCGTCATTGTCAGATGCTCCTGCTCTCGGCCTCGGTCGGCAACGCCGAGTCTTTTTGCGACTGGATCAAGAGCCTCGGAGAAGGCCGCAACTGCGTCCTCGTCCGTACGGTCACGCGCCCCGTCCCGCTCGTGCATCTGATCCACGTCGCCGGCGGCTGGTTCCTCCCCGAGTCCCTGCCGCATGGCGTCTTGAAAAACCTGGATCCGCGCCGACAAGAGATGCCGCTCCGCCAGGAGGACCTCGTCGAGCGCATGACGAGCCTTCCGGAGCTGAACCTCGGCCCCGTCATCGTCTACGCTGGCCGCCGCCTCGCCTGTGAGACGCTTGCGAACCTCCTCATGCGGGAGCTGAAGCCGCTCCCCTCGGAGCACTCCGAGCGCATCGGCGCGGCCCTGATGAAGGCGCACGAGGAGACCGGCGCGCTCTCCTTCGTGACCTCGAAGCTTCGCCACATGCTCCAAGGCTATGGCGTCGGCTACCACCATTCGGGCTTAGCGGCCCCGGCGCGCATGGCGATCGAGGCGCTCGTGAAGCAGGGGCTCCTGCGGTTCACCGTCGCGACGATGGGCCTCTCCCTCGGCATCAACTTTTCGGTGCGCTCGGCCTTGATCAGCGACTATATGCGCCCAGGCGAGCTTGGTTTCGTCGACTACGCGCCCTCGGAGGTGCTGCAGATGCTCGGCCGAGCCGGGCGCCGCGGCAAGGACGCGGTCGGCTTCAGCCTTTGGCCGAATCCGGAGAGCTACGTGCGCATGGCGGGCGCGAAGCGCGAAGGCGTGCATTCGCGGCTGAAAAACGACCCAACGACCTTCCTCGGTCTCACTGGCCGCGGCTTCTCCCTCCGCGCGATCGAGCATTTCTACGGCAAGAGCTTTCGCCTCTTCGAGGCCCCGAACACCGACCTGACCCTGATCACGAAGTCGAGGCTGTCGAAGCGCCTCGGCGGGGTCGAGCTACCCTGCTCCTCCCCGGCCGCCGAGATCGCGCGGTTTTGGAACGAGGACTCGACCTCCCTCTGCTACCAGTCGCCTTTCCGCGAGAAGTGCCACCGCGTCCTCGAGGCGAAGGCGAACGGCTCGCTCACGGCCCTGCACCTCCACCTCCATCGAATCGGCGCCCTGAACCGGGAGGAAGGACTGACCGACTTCGGGTCGATCGCCCGCTACTTCCCGCAGGCAGGCGGCATGCTGATCGCCCGGATGATCGCGGACCGGCGCCTCACGGCCGCCAAGATGGGCGCCTTCGCCGAGCTCGCCGCCGGCCTGACCCTCGCTCGCTTCAAAGAGCCCGGCTGCGACGGCTCCTACCGGTGGCCGTTCAACGCGGCGGAGCTCGAGGACGAGCTGACCGAGCTCTATCCGATGGAGCTCTTCGAGGATATCTACGACCAGCCTTACGGCCGCAGGAACTACCCGGCCCTCCGGGAGTTCAACCCCGCGGCAGGCTTCCTCGTCCGCGAATGGATCCGTGGGACGCCGTGGAAGGACCTGGTGATGCGCGTCGCGACCGAGCAGTTCGGGGCGGGCGACATCATGAACATCCTCTACCGAGTCGCTACGTACCTCCAGTCGATGATTCAGGCGGACATCCCAGACCTGAAGGAAGCGGCGCGCTCCGTGCGCGAGGCCATTCTCCGCGAGCCTTTGGCCTTCGCGCTCAACGTCTGATCAGCTGTCGAGAGTTCCGACGGCACGTCGCGGGTTCCTGGCTAATTGGCCAGGTCCTAAAACGTTTTTAGCAGATTGACAAGGTGTTCTAAGCGCTGTAAACACCAGGCCGGAAACCCGAATTTCATGCCTCGTGTTTTTCACCCCGCTTCCTCCTGCACTTGGTCACCCCCTTGCAGAATGCCGCGCGGATGGCTGGTGCTCACCCAGGTCTCAGCCGGTTTCCGTTATGACCCATGTGACGAAAAAAGCTCTACCGCTGCAAGTGTCTACCTCCTTTCCCGTTTTTGTTTGTGCCGCACGTACAGTCTTATCCTCAATTTTCCCTTCTACATTTTTCACCTTAGGTGGTTAGAGCTTCGGGGGGTCCGCAAGGGCCCCTCTCCTTTTGTGCAAGATCTCGAATTGTTTGACCAAATGGACTAGACCATAAGGTTTGGCGGCGGCGGACCGATCTCATCCTTATGATGAAAGCGCCCCGCGCCACCGTCCTCCTCCTTCTCTTCGTCGCCCTCGCCCCCGAGGCGCTGGCGCGAGATCCCGAGACGCGTCTCTATCGCAGCGCGGCCTTCCTCGGCCGCGGCGATACGGGCATCGCGATCGCCGAGGACGAGGACGCAATTTTCTACAATCCAGCGAACCTCGCCGCGGGCAAAGGCATCTACCGCAAGACGGTGCTGCTCTCGCCGCAAGTCGAAGTGTCGCAGGCAACGAAGGACCTGGCGAAGCAGGTCATGAGTAAGAACCCGGACGCGATCGACACGGTCCGCAACAACATCGGCAAGCCGAACCACGTCGGCGCCTCCGACTTTTTCGGCATCGTCCTACGCCGCGCTGCCTTCGGCGTCATCGCCTCGTCGAGCGTCGACCTGCTCGCCTACAAATCGCCCGAGCCGGTGAATGGGGGCCTCGAGGTCGTCACCGTGGACGCCGAGGCGAACGCCGGCTTCACCTTCTCGCTCGCCGAGAGCTTCTTCAAAGATCAGCTCCTCGTCGGCTTCACCGCGAAGTATCTGCAGAGGGGCCGCGGCGAGATCGCCGTCAGCGCGGCCGAGGCCGACAAGGCCGCTGAGCTCTTCGCCGACACGGCCAACTTCGTCGGCATGGGCCAGGGCGGCGGCGCCGATGTCGGCGCCACCTGGAAGCTCGGCGGCCGCGCCGCGCCGACGGTTTCGATCGTCGTCGCCGACGTCGGCGACACCAAGATCACGCCCGACCTCGAGACCGATCTCGACCTCGACCTGAAGCAACGCGTGAACGTCGGCTTCGCCATCGAGCCCGGAACCAAGTTCTCGAAGCTCAAGCTTCTGGCCGATTATCACGACGCGCTCGGCCGTACGCAGCCGAACGTGCTGAAACGCACGCACCTCGGCGCCGAGATCTCCGTCCTTGCGTTGGCCGGCGTCTCCGCCGGCCTCAACCAGGGCTACCCGACCGCCGGAGTTTACGTCGACGTGCACTTTCTGCGCCTCGACTTTGCCGCCTACACCGAGGAGGTCGGCACCCGCGTCGGCACCCGCCCCGATCCGCGCTACGTGATGCGGATCGAGATTGGCTTCTAGGAGCGAGCATGCTTCTGCGCACGAAAGCCTTGCTCTTCGTCATCCCGGTCCTCTGGGCCGGCTGCGGCGTCAACGTCTTCGAGGAGCAGGAGAAGAAGGATCCCGCCGAGGACGCCGTTCTGGCGCTCGAGCGTCAGGACGAGGACACGGCCATCACGATCCTCGAGGAAGCGCTCTTGGGCGACCCGGGCAATATGCAGTTTTTGTCGATCCTCTCGCTCGCGCATGCGCAACGTGCCGGCATCGAGCCGTTGCAGTTCGCGCAACGCGTCGCCGACAAGCAAAGCGATTCCGGCTCATCGGCGACTCCGGCTGCGGGCGTGCCGAGCGCCGGCGATTACACCTCGCTCTTCTCGGTGATGCCCGAGGCCTCGGCCGCGAACCTAGCCGATCTCGACCGCGCGGTCGAGATCCTGGCGGTCGACATGCGGGCGGCGCCGCTCCTGGCCGGAGACACGTTCAAGCTCGCGCTGTATCAAACGGCATCGGTGATCTTGCATACGAAGGCGCTCGACACGAACGGCGACGGACAGCTGACGCTCGACGAGATCTTGAGCCTGTCGTCGGCATCCGCCATCAATATCCTGACGCAGATCGCCTCGGCCGCGATCCTGTTCGGGGGCGGCGGCGACGGCACCGACTCGGCGACGAAAGAAAAAGCGGCGGCGGCGCTCGGCAAG
>JANOTL010000164.1:0-4283 GCA_031416315.1 Pseudomonadota bacterium | reverse complement strand
CTCTCCTCGCAGCCCTTGAGAAACCGGCGCTCGACGAGCGTGCCGTCGCGAAAACGGTCGAGGATCATAGTCTGCTTGGCAATGCCGGAGCATGCGACCAAGCGTGCGATGCCGCCCGGCTCGACCGACGTTCTTTCCGCGGCGAAGTAGAAGGGAAGGGGGAGCGGCAACGCCTTACCGCCGACGACGAACTCTTTCCAGGCCGAGACTTTGGCGCCGCTCTCGTCCTCGGTCTCGTAGCGCAGACGGTACGCGCCGGGCGTCAGCGCCGGCAGCTTCACGTTGCCGCCGGCGCCTTTTTCCCCATGCTCGACCGTGCCCTTCGCCAGCTCGGCGCCGTCGGCCCAGCGCATGAGCTCCGCCTCGGGACGGTAGTTGGGCTGCCAACGCTCGCGCTGGCCGTCGCCGGGCGTGCGTTTGGTCGTGGCGTTCTGGGACTCGTCCCCGTCGCCCTCGCCGCCGCCGCCACCGTTGGTCTCACCGTCCGCGAACGGCAATTCCGCCGGCGACATCGTCTTGTCGGGGCCTGCCAGACGCAGGAGCCGCCACGTCCCTTTCCCTGCGCGCGGCAAGCCGTCGAGGCTCGCACGCGAGATTGCGGCCTCGATCGGCCCGTCTTCGAGCACGAGCGCAGGGACGCTGATCCCCGCCTCGACCGAGACGAAGCCGACGCGGAAGCTGCGGCTGGCGCTGCGCGTCTCGCCACCGCCATCGGTGAGGTCGACGCTGAGCGTATAGCGATAGCTGACGTCCTTCGCGCCGGCGCCGACGCCTTTCGACGCGTCGGCCTCGGGCGTGAACTTGACCTTGAAGGCGCCGTCGGCGGAGACCTCGCTCGTGCCGAAGGCGATCGTCTGATTCGCGCCCTGGTCTCGCCCGCCGCGCCCGCGTCCGCCGCGTGAGCCGTGGCCGAAATATCCCCACCACCACGGGTAGACCGCCTGGCGCGCGACCTTCCACTTCACCGTGCCGCCGCTCACGGGCAGGCCGAAGTAGTAGCGCGCCTCGCCCGCGACCGTCGCCTCCTGATTCAAGCGCAAGACCGCCTCGGGATCTTTCAGCGTCACCTCGAAGGTCGGTCGTTTGTATTCTTCGACCTTCACGTAGGCCGCGCTGCCGCCGATGCTCGACTGCAGGAACCACTGGCCCAGGAGCTTTCCGGTCGGAATGGTGAATTCGCCCGCGGCCGTGCCGAAGGCGTTGGTCTTCACCGTCTTTTCGGCGATTTTCTCGTGATTGGCGTCGTGCAGCGTCATCGTCACCGATTTCGACGGGAGAACGGCGTAGGACCCGTTCTGCCGATTCCCGCCGTAGGCGATGACTTTCCAGCTGATTTTCTGCAGGGGCCGGTAGATGGCGCGGTCGGTGTAGACGAAGGACGAAGCGGTCGATTCCGGCTCGCCCTCCTTGTAGAGGTACTGCATGCTCGCGTCGAAGGTCGCGTGACCGTCGTGGCGAGCGAAGACGACGTAGCCGCCGTGCTCGGCCTTGCCCGTCTTCACCGCGACGCTGCCGGCCTTATCGGTCTTGCCGGAGCCGGCCAGATTGAGCGGCTTCCCCCAGTCGGCGCGGAACACGTCGACCGAGGCGCCGAAGACGGGCGCGCCGCCTTGGCCGCCGAGGACGGTGACGGCGAGCGAGCCGTCGCGCTCGGGACGCGACACGATCACGAGGTCGGAGACCGTCATGGTCACGCCGAGCTTGCGATTCTTGGCCTCCCCGAAGTCCTCGCGCGCGGAGGCGACGACGTACCAGAGGCCGGGTTTCGCCATTGCCTTCGGCGGACGGACGAAAGTCTTGTGCGTGGCGTAGTCGCCCGTCTCGGGCAGCTCTTCGGCGAAGCTCGCGTCGGGTGCGCGCTTGCGGATCTGCGCGTCCTCCTCGCTTTCGACGTTGAGTTGCCAGTTGCGGCCGGCGACGCGCTGGGCGAGGTCCAGTCGCCAAGCGCGGAACCACAACTTACCCACGTTCTTGTGGCGCACGAGCACGGAGCGCTTGCCCGCCGCATCGACGCTCATCGCCTCGAGGTGGTAGTCAGGCGCCTCGATCTCCGCCTGGATCGCGCGTGCCCTCTGTCCTCCGTACGTGGTCGGATCCTTGGTCGCACCCTCTTTTGCCAGCGCGCGCGCCTTCGGCAGGTCGCCTTGGGCACGCACGAGATCAGAGAGCGTCGCCATTCCCTCGGACCACCACGCGCTGTCCTTGTACGCCGGGAGATGCTCGGTCAGCGAAGTGACGATGAGACCCAAGTCCCTGTCGTCGCTCAAGGCCGCACGCAGCCGCCGCAAGCGGGCGAGCCGCGCCTCAAGCGCGCCGTCGCGCTCGTCCGCGCTTTGGTGCCATGCCTCGAGGTCGGCGAGAACGGCCACCATGCGCCGCAACGGGTGGCTCGCCGCGTCGTCGATCTTCGGCGCCTTCGTCGCGGCCCCCGGCGCGGCCAGGAGCTCCTTGCGACCTAGCTTGTGCAGCTCGTTCTGCTCGTCGGGGGTCCAGTTCGCCGTATTCACGAGCAGGTCCGCGGCGAAGTAGGCGAGGGCGTCGCGCATCGACGGCCGCACTTTCTCGGGGTAATCGTTCGGCTCGAGGAACTCGCTCCAGCTCTTCACCTCGATTTTGCCCAGGGCCTCGCGCTCCTGCCAAAGCTCGGTGTAGCGCTTGAGCGTCGCGGCGAAGATCTCCTTGCGCGTCATCGTCTTCAGCGTCTTGGCGCCATCGACGCGCTCGCGCTGGTCGATCTCCCAGCCGTAGCCGTCGAGGTAGGTCAGGTACGCGTGCGCCTCGAAGAGCCCGAGGACGACCTTGCTCTTCAGATCGGCCGGCTTCTTCGCGGCGGTGATCGCGGCGACGGCCGTCTCGTAGCCCGAGAGCGCCATCCTCAGCTGCGTCACGCGGACAAGCGCGCGCGTCCACTCCTCGCCTTCGCCGGCTTTCTCCGCCGTGGCGAGGACCTTCAGCGAAGCGTCGAGCGCCTCCTGCATCTTCTGCTCTTCGATCAACTGGTCGACCGCGGCCCAGATGCCTTTGTCTTGTCCCACTTTGCCTCCAGAAGCTCCGAATGCGGGCGCCGCGAGGAAAGAGGCGCACCAGAACAAAATCCGCCAACGCATCGCTTTGGATCTCCTGCAGAGGAATCAGCCGTCTTGCGTACGTCCTGCGAGCATGCCACAGGCGCCGTGGATGTCTTTCCCACCGGTGTATCGACACACGATAGGACAAGCGAGCTCGGCTCGCACCTTATCCAGGAACTCTTTCAGCTCCGCCTCGTCGGGCGCCCGGAAGACGCCCGTCGGGTCGTTGACCGGGATCACGTCGAGGAGGATCTTCATGCCTTCGGTGAGCCGCTTGACCTCGCGCAGCTCGTCGACGCCGAGGTTCTCGCCCGCCATCATCGTCCAGGCCAAAGTCTGGCGCCGGCCGGAGGCTGCCTGATATTCGCGCAGGGCGGCGAAAACCTCGGGCAAAGGATGCACGCGGTTCATCGGCAAGAGCACGTCGCGACGCTCAGAGATCGCGGAGGAGAGCGAAAAAATCAGCCGGTACGGCCTTTTCTCTGCGGTGAAGCGGCGGATCATCGGCGCGATCCCGACCGTCGAGATCGTGATCGCCTTGGCGTCGATCGCCGCGCCGCTCGGATCCGACAGGATCTCGGCCGCGCGCATCACGCGCGAGTAATTGAGGAATGGCTCGCCCATGCCCATGAACACGACGCCGCGTACCGGGTGCGCGGAATCCTGCTGAATCTTCAGGACCTGGTCCACGATCTCCCAGGTCGCCAGGTTCCGCTTGAAGCCGAGCTTGCCGGTGGCGCAGAACGCGCACTTCGCGGCGCAGCCGACCTGCGAGCTGACGCAGACGACGTACTTCTCGTCGCCCGGACGGTGCAGCAAGGGGATGCGCACCGCCTCGAACACCTCGGGCCCGACGCCGCGGAAGAGGTACTTCGCGAAGCCGTCGTAGGGCGAGATCACCCGCTCGACCGTCTCCAAATGCGGAATGCGCGAATCCTGCTTGAACGCGCCCCAGACGACGCGCTTCAGGCCGCGCAGCTCGTCGGGTAACACCTCGAGGCGCCGCTTTACGACCAGATGCTGCACCTGCCGGGCCACGCGGGGCGTGAGACCCATCGGGGCGATCCGGGCGGCGAGGTCCGCGGTCGTCAAGTCCTTGAGGAGCAAAGGTTCCATTCGTGCGGGACCATAGCACCCGGGGCGGGAGCTTGGCCAGTCGGGCATTTTACCGCAGAGGACGCAGAGGACGCGGAGGGTTTTATTAAAAGCCCTCCG
>JANOTL010000163.1:0-36229 GCA_031416315.1 Pseudomonadota bacterium | reverse complement strand
CATGCGGCTAGCAGCATGCCGTCAGCGGCAGGCAGAAAGCGGTCGGCGGAGCACGGACCGCGGAATGCCGCAAGCGGTCAGCGGTTGCGGATCGCGGGACCGTAAACCTGCGTCCCGCGCCTTTTTAGACTCCCTCTTAGGATCGGCGCGCGCGAGTTCTAGCCTACGACGCCTTTTCGTCCGGGGTGACCGGGGGCTCGGCGTCGAAGGCCGTGACCTCGTCGGCGTCCGACTCGAGAAGGCCGGTCTTCGCGATGATGGTCGATTCCTCTTGGTGAACCTCGACACGGACGCGCTCGTCGTGGTTGGCCTCGACGAGGTCGTGACGCTCTTCGGAGTCGGTCAGATCCAGGTTTTTGCCTTCGCTCATCTCCTCGAAGCGCTTGGCGGCGCGGAAGAAGCGGAAGATCAAAAAGCCAAGGCCCAGGAAGAGCAGCGTGCCGCCGCCGACGGAGACGGCGAGGATGTTGCCCATGCGCACCGGATGCTCGCCCTTCATCTCCACCGTCTTGATCGAGGCCATGGCTTCGAGCAAGTTTTTGCCGATCTTGTCTTCACCGCCGAAGTTGGCTGGCGTGTCGGTGAACGAGACGACATAGTGGAAATAGAGGGATGAGACGATGACGTGCGCCTGCATCAGCGGAATTTCGCCGTACTTGAAGCTGGCTTTGATGAGCATCGCCGGGCGGCCGTTGCCGAGGGTGATCAGCTCGTCGCTGAGGACGTTGTAATCGGTGACGAGCCTCGAAACCTTGCCGAAGCGCTCGGCGATCAGTTTGCGCGCGTCGCTGCTCGAGAACTGGTCGAGATAGCGCGGGCCGCCCAAGCGCGAAGCCTGCAGCGTGCGCTGATATTTGGTCGTGGCTTTTAGAGGCGCCTGCGCGAGGAGGGTCAGGCCCGACTGCTTCTTGAAGATCTCCCAGCCCTTAGGCGGGATGATGCTGATCTCGCCGTCGCGCAGGATGAGCCGCGAGCCGTCCGCGATCTCGTCGTAATTCGCGGTCTCCGAAGGCTTGGTGACCCCCTCCGGCAGCTCGCCTTCGGCACCGCCCTTTGACTTGGCCTTGCCCTTCTTGCCGCCCTTTTCTTTGGGAGCGGCAAGGGCGAAGCTGCCGCAGAGGAGCGACGCGATGCCTAAGAGGACGAAAAACCGTGCGCGAGACATAGCGATGCTCCTGGCTTACGAGCCTGTAACTACGCTTTCGGAGCCTGGACGGCAGACTTGACAAGTCCCCCTGGCACCCCAGTTAACTCCCTGTGTTTTCAATAACCTAACTCTGCGTCCTCGGCGTTTTCTCGGCGGTAAAACTGCCTGAAGTTTTTTTACCGCAGAGGACGCAGAGGACGCAGAGGAGCGGTCGAAACCACGGTCAGCGCGACATGAGCGGGGCGCGCGTCCAAGGGCGCGGCGAGACCGTCTTCTTCGAGGGGACCGGCGCCGGGCGCAGCTCCTCGACGTCCCACTCGACCTCGGTCGGGTCGATGCGCGGGCTGGCGAGAGGGCCCTCGTCGCTGACGAGCTGCGAGAGTGTGGGATGACGAAGGAGGTCGTCGAGCGCCCACTCGGACTTCTGAGCCACGGCGCTGCCGAAGACGAGTCTGACGCCGTGGCTGTAATCGGCGTAGGTCTTGCGATGCCAAGCGCTGAGGGGTTGGATCGGCTCGCCGACGGTGACGTGCCAGCCGTAGATGGCAGTGCGCCGCGGGTGGTCGATCAGGCGGTTGGCGATGACGGTGTCTTTCTTGTGGCCTGCGACGAGGGTGCCCGGCTTCAAGAGCGAGAGCTGCTTGCGCAGGAAGTCTTCGTGGATCTTCAAGTAGCCGTTGAAGCGCATCGCGAAGGCCGGCTGCATCACGAACGGCGTGAGGCGCGCGCGCGAGGCGGCGTAGGTGGCGTCGACGATGGCGCGGGTCGGGAGGAAGGCACCGAACGCGGAAGCGATTTTCTGGGCGCTCAGCGTGGTCAGAGGGACGTGGACGTAGTCGACGTCGTCGCCCACGGCGAGGTAGTCGGGGAGGACGAAGACCCAGCCTCGGTACTTACGGCGGCGCTCGTCGGTGACGCGCATGCGGACGGGGACGAACTGGCGCTGGAACGAGGGCACGTTGCCGCGCAGAATCTCTTCGACGAGGATCGGCTCACGTTGCGCGAGACTCATGCCGGCGGTGCGCTCGAGGAGCTCGCGGCCGGTCGGGGCGCCGGGAATGCGGCGTGGAATGAAGAGAGCGGGTCGTGGTTTTGGTGGAGGGTCGGCAAGGTCTTCGATTTGGGGCGACCAGCGATCGGGAAGGATGGGGGTGGGTTGGTCTGCCGCGGCCTGGAGGGCCAGCGGGAAAAGAAGGATGTAGAGAAAGTGGAGCATGTAGGGATGATACATCGCTGGATGGGATGCGATGCTAGGGTATGTGTTGCGGCGAAATTCACCTGCCGTTTCAGTCGTCTTCTTCGGCAACCTTCGCGACACACTCCCGGCGCTTTCGACTCGGAGGTGCGGCTTCGGCCACGGCCGGCGCCTCCGGCGCCTCAGCCATCGCCCTGAAAAACTGCATCGAAACCTGGTAAACCGTGTCCGCCTCCAGGTCTTGCTCGTAGATGAACGCCAAAAGCTCGTCTCGAAACTGGACGATCCGCGCCTGCACCTCGGGCACGATGCTGGAAGGGATCGCGACCGTCGCCGAGGTGACGAGCCGGTCCTTGATTTCCTGGCGATCGATCGCCTGATGCGCGCGCATCAAGATTTGCTTGTGGAAGGAGCGCACGGCCGCGCTCGGGATGCCCTTCGGCGTCCCGACGCGCGACGCCGACTTCGTCAGCTTGCCGGCGCCGTCACGGCGGAGCAGGCCGAGGCGCGTCAGGAGCCGCAAGGACTCCGCCGCCATGGTCGGGCTCACCGTCGGGCCGAGAGCTTTCGCGATCCACTCCGGATCCTCGACGAAGCGCACCATGCACGACATCTCGAGGATCGCGTAGTGATGCCACGACGAGATGAGCGCGAAGGCGTCGAGATCCAGGACGAGATCGCCGTGCCGCGGCTTCAGCGAGCGCAGGCGCTCGGCCGCCTTGGACTTCGCGGCGACGGTGCGCGCGTGCTCGTATTCGACTAAGGCCTCGGCAAACTCGGCCTCCCCGGAAGACAGACCGAAGACCTTGCAGATCTCGGCCGCGAGCTCCGGCTGCGCGCGACGGTCGCCGCGCGCGACCATCGCCAGAAGCGAGGGCGAGCGACGCACGCGCCGCGCGACGTTTCGCAGGCTGAACTTGGCCCCCGCGGGTCGGAGCGCCTCGAGAGAGCTACGCAGATAGCTCGCAAAATCGGGGTACTCGAAGATCGACGGCACAGCTGCGTTCGCCGCGCTCATCGTCTTCGCATCGCCGGTTTCCGCGAGATCCTTCTCAATCAAGTTTCCGTGCTGCCGCGTAGAAGACGAGGTAAGGGTAGCTCACCTCGACCGCCGCGCCAGCGCCAGCCGCTACCTTAGCCGTGAGGCGCCAGCGCGAACGACCGAGCTCTCCCGGAAGGAAAAAGTGCCCGAGCTCGCCGAGACGATCGCCGTCGCAGTATTCGTCGTCGTCACAGAAGCCGGTGAGCATGTCCTGTTGGATCGAGCGGTGCGAGACCGACATGCTGCGCGGGGCTGGCGCGCCGCCGCGGCGGACCTCGACCTGAAGGCTAGAGTCGCTGGAGCCGATGGCGCGTGCGCTGTAAAGCACCGCGACGCCGCAGATGCCCCACTGCCATTCGTCGGCGAAGCGCGGCGTCTCGACGTCGAAGACGACCGAGCCCCCCGGAAGGACGGTGAAGCGGCCGGCGTCGGCCGGAAAGGCCACGGCGACGCGGCGGTTGGCGTCGCACGCCGGCGAGGCCGCCGCCATCTGGCGCAGACGCGCCTCCTGGCCGCCCGCGCGGCCGATTTGCCCGGCCTCGTCCGTGGTGACGCCGTAGCTGCGCAACACGTCGCGGACCGCATTCGCAGTCATGGTCTCCACTCGCGGCGAATGCAGGAGACGGTTGATCCAGCGGTTGGCGTAAGGCTCGCGGACGAAGTCCCAAAGCCATTCGTGGACGGTCAGATAGGACAGTTGGAGGGCGTTGTTGCCTTTTGCGCTGGCGAAGGCGTCGCGATCGTATTCATAGAAGATCTTGAGGACGTTCGTGTCGACGTAGTAACGGCGGCGCACCATTTGCTTCAGGTCGGGGACATTGCGGCCTTCGCGCTCGACCAGGCAGTTCGTCGGGAGCTCGCGGACCAGGGCTTCGTCCTGAAGGTCGGCAAGGGCCGAGCTGGAGGCGCGCCAGATGCGGACGGCGCTCTCGTCGCGGTTCTCGAGGAGGGCGAGGTAGCCGCTCCACGAGCTGGAGAGCTCCGGAAGCTTCGCGTCGATGACCCGGCTGATCCGGGCGAGGAGCGCGTCGTAGGTCCCTTCCGCCGGATCACCGGCAGTGCCGACGGCGGCGTCGTATGTCAGGACGTAGTCGAGGGTAAAGTCACCGTCAAACGGGCTCCCCGTCTCGCCGCGGCACTTCATGAAGTCGCCGCCGTTTTCGACGACCGAGCCGCCGCTTCCGGTGGCCAGAGCGGCCGAGGAGAGAGCGAGCGCGCATGCGGCACTGATCAGCTTCAGCATCGTGGACTCCTAGGGCCTTGCGGCGTTGCGAAGAATGACGGAACAACGACCAGGCAACGTCGGCTCGCCATTGCCACCGCCGACGACGATCCATTTCGGATGCACCTCGAAACGCCACGAGCCGCGACCCGATTGCGAGCGGAAGCCGCCCGTGAAGGTGGAGCTGAACGGGTTGTCATAGTCCGCGTGGTACCGGAAGCCCGCCGCCACGGAGCTGCCCAAGCTCAAGCGGACGTCCGCGGAGAGGCCGCCCGGAGCGTAAACGTAGATGCTGCCTTCCCAGTCCTGGCGGGTCGCGAAACCGAAAGCGCATTCGATCGCTTGCACGCGCCCGTCGCGCGGCACTTCGAGAACGAGGCCGCGTTGACCGCCCGGCGCGGTGCCGAAATAGGTGCGATCTTCCGTTTCGGCCCGCGCGAAAGCGCCGCCGATGTCACCTTTAGGAATGTTCGTCGAACCCCGCAGCTGGCAAAGCGTCTCCCAGGCGTAGCCGACTTCTTGGATGCGCGAGGCGATCAGCTGGCCGCACTCCATGTCCTTGATCTCGGTGGCGAGCTCGCCTTGCGCTCGGTCGAACTGGTTGAGCTGGGACGCGCGCTGTCCGACGAGATCGCGGTAGTTTGCGTCGCTGGCGCGGGCGCGCTGCTCGACGAAGGTTTGGCGCAGCCGCAGAAGCTCGGACTCGAGCGGCGCCTTATCCGCTTCGAGACGGATCAGCTCCGCGCGATTGATCTCCAGCTGCTCGAGATCGGTCGGGTCTGCGCCATTCTGTGCGAGGGCCTGCTCCAGGCGGCCGATCTGATCGCGCAGCGCCGCGATACGCAGCGACGCGGCGTCGACGCGCCGGCGAGCATCGTCGACTTGTTCCTGAGTCACCGGATTCTGCTCGCTGGGCGTCTCCCCGTTGACAAGCTCGAAGAGGCGCGTGTCGATGCGTTGGATCTTGATCCACGCTTCTTGCGCTTCTCTCTGGAAGTAAGCGAAGCCGACGCCGTACTCAGCGGCGAGCAGCGGGAAAAAGCGCGTCGCCGCGGCGGACACCAAATCCTTTTGGCAATGGTCGTGGTCGCGAAGGCTCGAAGTCCGGTCGCATTCAGCGCGGAAGACCCGGCCGCCTTCGACCCACATCAAATAGACGCCGTTGCCGCCCGGCTCGAGGCCGCTGACGGCGATCTCCGCGTGAGCGGGGGGTACGGCTAGGATGAAAGTCGCCGCGAACGTGAGGCCGAGTCGCGCAAAATTTCCGGGCTTCATGGCCAGGTCTCCGGGTGTCGTCGCATGTCGCGCCCGATACCACGGCGGCCCGGCACGACTCAATGAGACGTGTTCAATACACTGAAACAATTCACGTTGTCGCCGGACATGTCAGGTCCGTGATCACAACTCGTCATCACGGGCGCTCGTTGCGAAACGAGGCGGCGAAGCGGGGATCGAGGTAAAAGCGCGCATACGGAAAAAGGAGCGCCCGCTGGCAGGAGTCCGGCACATCGCCGCGCCGACCGTCGGCGATCACGAGCTCGAGATCGCCCTCGGCGGCGAGCGCCGCGGCGGCATCGGCGCCCGAGACCTCGGCCGCGAATCTGCCGCCGCCGACCGGGGTCGCCGGCATCCAGGCGCCGACAAAGACGCGGATGCGGCGATCGTAGGCGCGGATTCGAACGGGGGTCGCGGCCGCGGCGTTCGCGGCCGGCCATTGCCAGGTGAAGCGGAAGTGGGCGTCGCCGTCTTCAGGTCGGGTGTAGTCGACGGTGAAATCGTGCGTCGGGTCGGCGAACTCGAGCTGCGACAACGCCTCGGTGCCGCCGAGACACTGCTCGCGCGGGTCGCCGCGAAAGAGCGTCAAATCCAAGTCGGACTCGAGCTTCGGTGCCGTCGGCGCGCCTGGA
The DNA here is from genome assembly GCA_031416315.1 of Pseudomonadota bacterium. Lineage (GTDB taxonomy): Bacteria > Bdellovibrionota_B > Oligoflexia > Oligoflexales > CAIYRB01 > JANOTL01. The sequence continues at coordinate 29,716 of JANOTL010000163.1, read as the reverse complement.
ACGACGCAGCGCTCGGCCTCGGGGCGGCCGTGCGGCACCGGGGCGACGAGGTCGACGCCGCCGCCTTGACGCAGGGTCGCGAGCACCGCGTTGCGCTCTGCCTCGGTCTCGAGCTTAAGCCATGCGAGGTTCAGATCGAGCACGCCGCCCGCGGCCTGCACTTTGACGAGAGGCGGCGTCGTCATCGAGACGAGCTTGATCTCGGGGTATTGGCATTGGCGCGCGGGATCCCGACGGACGAGGTCGGCGAGGCGCCATGTGAAGGTCGTGGAGCAGGTCGAGCCGCCGGCGCGCTGACCGTAGACGCGGACGGTCGCGCTCATGACGGCAGGATCGGAGGCGGTGGGGCCGGTGGTGGGGCAAGGGTCGCCGCCAGGAGTCGGGACCGGAACCGGGACAGGAACGGGGACAGGCTCAGGGGTCGGGCTCGGACCTGGGCCCGGGTCGGGCACGGGCTGAGGTCCCGGGATCGGTGCCGGGCCGGGAGACGGATCGGGTTCCGGATTGGGGCCTGGAGCGGGAATCGGGCCGGGCTCGGGCGTAGGGCCCGGTGCGGGGATCGGGCCTGGTTGAGGAATCGCGTCGACGTCGCCGCCGCCTAGGCGCTCCCAGTCGAGGTCCGCTTTGGTCTCGAGGAACCGGGCGGCGAGCAGGAGCTCGACGTCGCCGCAGGGCACGTCTTCATCGCCTTCGAGCGCGATCAACAATCGTTGTTTGGCGCCTAGGCGGAGGACCTCGAAGGTCTCGAGGCGCTGCCAGGACTCGAGCCGGCCGTCGACGGCGAGGCGGCCGCCAAAAAGGCGGGTACCGAGGCGGCGCACGTCGCAGCCGACGGGCGTGACGACGAGCTTTTGCAGGTAGAAGGCGCCGGGACCGGGCGCCTCGAAGGTAAAGTACGAGCGCCGCGGCGCCTTCGCGCTCGTCGCGACTGTCCCGTCCGATGTCCCGTCCGTCGCGGCGCGGGCGCTCCAGACGGCGCGGTTCGCGAGCCGTCCGGAGGCGTCCAAGGCCGCCATGGGCGCCGCGCTCGCGGGGACCGGGGCTTGGAGGGCGTCGTGATCATGCTTCGAGCCATCCTGGCCCGCGTCGTCACCGGGCCTTTCGGCGCAGCTCGCGAAGAGCGGCAACGAAAGGGCGAGACTGGCTAAGAAGCGGTTGGATCGCATGATCACGACATCTCCAAGTAAAGCACCACGAACGCGATCGAAATTACGGCGTCAGCTTTTTCAGGACGGAGAGGATGCGCTCTTGCGCGGTGCGGGCGAATTGCTCCGGCAGGAAGACACCGGCGTTGGCGCGGACCTGGTAGGTCATCTCGATCGCGCGGCTGTACTTGCACTCCGGGCAGTTCCAGTCCATGTGATCGACATCCGTGAACGCGCCCACGCGCCAGAGGACCGGCGAGCCGTCGACGTCGGTTTGGTAGGTGTCGCAATACCAGAAGTTGACGCGCTCCGGGTTCACGCCGAGGAAGAAGTTGTTGATCATCGGGACGGTGATGTAGTTGCGCTCGGAGTTCTGACACGCGTTCCAGTAACGCGAGCGGACGTTCATGTACTCGAAGTCGCTGTCGTAGACGGCGATGGCGAGACGTTCCTGGTTTTGCGACGTGACCATGTTGGTGTCGGTCGCGATCTCGACGTGGTTGTGCGCCAAGCGGAACTCGGTCTCGGTCTTGTACGCTTCACGCGTCGGGGTCGAGTGGCAGTAAGTTAGGGGTTGGCCGGCCGGCGCGATTGAGGCGACCATGCGATCCCAGTCGCGCGCGCAGTTGAAGTTGTTCAGGTAGTACGGGTCCGACTCGGGAAGGATGCGGAAAAGGCTCAGGAGGCCGGTCGTCTTCGACGAGGAGTACTCGGTGACGTGCTGGCCTTCCGGCACTTCGACGAGGTAGCCGTTGCCGACGAGGAGCTTCGAGGCGAGCGCACGCGTCTCGCCGGGGCTCGTCGGGATCGGCTGCTGCGTCGTGTCGCTGTCGCCGCTTTGCACGGGGGCGAGGTCGACTTTGAAGTGGACGGAGGACTCGGCCGCATAGACGACGACGCCGGTCGCTTCGTTCTTCAGCACGCCGCGGACGGCGATCGAGTAGGCTTCGCCGTGGCGGAGGCCGGAGATGACGAACGGCGCGCCGCCGCAGGGCTTGAACGCGTCGGAGTCGCCGAGGCGGCATTCGTAGCCGGTGATCACGAGGCCGCCTTGCGCCAGCTCGTCACCTTCGACGTTGAAGGTGAAGCTCAGCGTGTCGGCCGCGACGGTCGCGCCGTCGGCCGGGGCGCCTTGGACTTTGGTCGAAAGGAGGTTGGCCGGCGCCTCGACGACGGGCTTTCCGCCCTCGGGAGCGGCGGGCGAGGTGCTTTGGCCGTTGCTACAGGCCTGGGCGAGGACGGCGGCGAGCGCGGTGGCGAACAGAGCGACGTTGCGATACGTGACGATCATGTCTTTCTCCTGAATGAATGAAGGAACGAGTGAACGAAGTGGGACGCTGTTACGTGTTGCGCTCGAAGATGGCTTCGAAACGCTTGATGAAGAGTCTCTGACGCGCAAGGATCGTGTTCGTGCTGAGCACCGTGTAAGTGATGCCCGAGTTCAGGCGGCGGACGGTCTCCTCGTAGACGCTGAAGTCGCCGTAGGCCATCTCCAGGCGCTGATTCACCGAGGCGAACTCGATCTGCAGGTTGGAGATGCGCGCGGTGAGCGTCGCCATGCGGCGCGTGACCTCCTCGATCTCCGTCTGGAGGCTGCCGACCTGGGCGAGGAGGGCTTCGAGCTGGCCGTTGATCTGCGCGAGGCGCGACTGCCAGTCGGCAAGGCGGGCGAGAACGATCGGGCGCATCGCCGAGATGTCCTGGTCAGCGGCTTGCGACAGCGCCTCGTCGATGAGGACGAGCTGCTCGCGATATTCCGCGAGGTTGTTCTCGGCGCGGATGATCTCGCTACGCAGGCGGGAGAGCTCGGCGGACAGGCCGCCCTGGCGCGCTTCGAGGGCGTCGAGCTCGGCGCGAGCGGCGGCGAGGTCGCGCTCGATCAGGGCGATGGCGTCCTGGATGCGGCGCGACTCGGCGGCAAGCTCGCGGATCGTCTCCGAAAGGCCGCCGTCGAGGTCGACTTTGAAGGTGTCGTAGGACATCGACACGAGCTCGCGGGAGCACTCCTCGCGAGTGAAGTCAGAGCCCTCGAGGCAGCGGCCGCGGAAGACGCGACCGTTGTTGGCCCAGAAGAGGGAGTTCTGCGGCGTGCCGCCGTCGTCCGGGAGATCGGTCGCGATGGATTCTGGGCTCGAGGCCGAAGGGTCGGCCGGGACGCGGTTGCAGGCGCTGGGAAGTGCCACGACGGTGGTCAGCACCGCAAGGGACAAAAGGAGGTGACGCATAGCAAAGCCTTTCGTGATCAACGACTTAGGGCCGGGTTCGCGGCCATCATCCTGCGAGTCGCGGGCTCGTGCACGGCCCTAGCGCGTTCTTGCGGGTTTTGTGTTCACAGTCGGTGCACGGAGCCTGAGGCGGGTCGATTGACCGCGCGGGCGGCGGGGCGGTACACCCGGCGCTCCTATTGAAGGGGAGATCGTGATGCGCGCTCGGGGATGGATTTTCGGTGTGGCGACCTTGGCAATGACCGCGGCGGGGGGGACGGTGAAGGCCGACGTGGTGAGCGGCCACGTCGGACCGGACTACCTATTCTTCGTCGAGGGCGCTGCGGTGCACCGCGGCGAGTGCCCGGCGGGCACGCGCTTCTACGATCGTGAGACGTGCGGCATCGCCTTCCAACGGGCCGACCTCGGGATCGTGACCTCGACGTTCCGCGCCTCGCTCGGCGTGAATCTTGCTGAATTCGACCAGAAGCGCTCGCAGACGTGGCAGCAGATCCAGGCGATCGACGTGCGCCTTTTCGAGCTCTTGAACACGGACCCTTCCGGGACGCCGGCGGTGACGCGGGAGGAGCTCGATGCGGCAGAGCGCGTTTTGTTGGCGCAGCAGCGGAAAGCCCAAAGCCTGAAGGACCAAGTGGCGCGCCTTCGCCTGGCGCTGGAGGAGACGCCGCATGATCAAGATCTCATGTCGCAGCTCGAGCTGACGCGAGCGCGGCTTGCCGTCGAGCAGAAAGAGGAGAATGCGCTGGTCGGGACGTTCAACGAGCTGCGCGTCGCTTTCGTGCGCGAGCGCGGCTCGTCGTCGACGCGGGATTACGAAGAGCTCCTGCGTCTGCGCGCGTCACGGTCGCGCGAGATGGACGGCTGGCGCGAGTGGGTGGAGCGCGAAGTGACGGACATGGAGGACGGCGAGCGGCTGCTGACGCACTTGCTCGACACGAGTTTCGCGTGGCCCGAGGACTCGGCGCCGAGCTCGACTTCGCGGCGATTCGAGGTGGCGTACACGGCGGCTGAGGTCGAGCAGCGAACGCTGCACGTGCGCTCGGCGGAGCGGTATCGGGTGCGTTTTCAGATGACGGATCCGCGCGTGGTCGAGAACGTGACGTGCCGAAGCTCGACGCATGCGGTGCGCGGGGTGCAATACAAGTTTCAGATGATGGACGGGAACGTGATCCGCAGCGAGGCGGTGGTGCGTTTTACTTCGGTGAATGCGGGGACGTTCGCGGTTGATTTCGGGGAGCGGAGCTGGAGTCGGGACTTGTTGGTGGCGGGTGGGTTCATCGGGAGGGCGGCGTTGGGGACTTGGGATATCGGATATTTTTATCTGGTCGAGCCGGAGGGGGAGGCGCCGGTGCCGTTTGAGGGGGTGAATTGCAGAATTGTGTTTGTGCGATAGGTGAAGCCACCCTACTCCTGCACCACGATCGCCGCCTGCGCCTGAGGCGCGGTCGGCACGTAATCCGCCCCGAGGGCCTCCGCCGCCGACTCGGCACACACCGAAGCGAGCGCCTCGGACGTCGTTCCCGACGACGCGTAGTAATACTGCGCCGTTTCCTGCACCGTTCCTCGGTTCCGAACGCACACACCGACGAGCTCCGCGGACGGGCACGCGTCGTAGGCAACGAGCGTGCCCTTGAGCGTGCTCGTACAAGCCGCCTCGGTCGTCTCCTTCTGGCCAGCAAAGATGGTGCCGACGTAAGCGAGACAATTGCCCGCCGAAGAGCAGGCGAAGCCTTGTCCCGCGGGCGTGGCGACGGTCGTCGGCACGGTCTGCGCGCTCCTTTCGGTCGGAACGTACGCCGCGGCGGCGATGAACTGCGAGCCGCTTTTCGCGCAGGCGGCCTCCTCTGAGGCGGCGTCGGCGCCGCCTTCCGCATAGAAGAAGGTGGCGATCTCGTGGGTCGTGCCGACCTGCGCGACGCAGACGCCCAAAGAGTCGGAGCGCGAGCAGTCGGCGCCTTTGTCGCCGCCGCCGCCTTCGCAGTTCGAGCCGAGCGCTTCCAGTTGGTAGACCGAGCCGGCGTAGAGGAGGCAGGTCGAGCTGGTGTTGACGCAGGCGAGCGTCTTCGCGACCGCGGGTGCCGTGGGTGCCGGCGCTGCGAGCGGCGTCCCGCCGACAAGGCCGGTGGCGCTGGCTTCGGCGAAGCCGGAGAGGGCCTCGTCGCCGCAATAAGCCATTTGGAAGGTGCCGAACCACGACGAGGTGAAGGTCGCCGTCTTCGCGGCGAGGTCGACGGCGGCGAGCGCCGCGCGGCGGAACACGAGCTTTTCGCCGTCCGGGGTGAGGCCGAGGGCGCAGAGCTTGACCGCCTTCACGCCGATGTCGTGGAGCGCGAGGGCGGCGGGCGTCTTATCCATGTAGAGGACGATCGAGCCGGGCGCCGTCGGCTTCGCCAGGGCCTCGCCGGCCGGCCCCGTGGCGGCAACCTTCACCGCTTCGGAAGCGAAGATCAGCTCGGAGAAAGCGGCGAACTCGGCCGGCTGCGCCACGGGCTCGACGGTGACTGTGCCGCCAGTCGGGATGGTCTCTGCTGGGAAGCTGGCGGCGGTGCCGGTCGTGAGGGCGACGACGGCTGCCATCGAGGCGGTCGCGGTGGCTCCGCCTCGTGGGTCGGCTTTCGTCGCGGTGGCGTCGTCGCCTTCGGTGCCACAGCTTTGGAAGGCGAAGAAGGCGAAGAAGACCGCGGCGAGAACGGCGGCGACGAAGAGCGGCTGGGGCGCGCGTGGCATAAGAAGACTCCGGCGAATTCCAGGGTTCGTTCGCTAGGCCGAAGCCTACCAACAATTCACCGCAAGCGCGACAAGTCGAGCGGTTGCGGCATGCCGATCCAAGCCGCATGCTGCGTGTGGTCCATGAGCTCGTCTTCCGTCACCGGGTGGATCAAGACGGAGTGCGGCCCACGCCTTTGCATCAAAAAAGCAAGCGTCTCGGGCAGGTCGACCGCCGGGATGTCGACCCCGAACATCGGCGTCACGTGCGGGCCGCGCGGGCCGTCCGACAAGGTGTAGACCTTGAGCCGCCCGCCCGCGAGCGCCTCGACCTCGGCGCGCAAGGCAACCGCCGAGGCTCGCGTCTCGACGGTATAATAGACGTGGGCGTGGAATTCGCGCATGCCCAAAGCTAGCACGACGCGGCGAATTCGCCGCCGCACATCTTTGCGCCGGATTGAATCGCCTGCGTCAGCAGCTAGTTCGCGCTGCCACGTCGATCCAACTAATGACGAGCTCGGGCCGTCTTCCCAGACGGTCCAGCTCGGTCGCCAGGACCCGGACCCGATCATAGGCCGCGATGTCTACGGGGCGCGATGCCAGGTCGTGCCTCGCTTCGTGCAAGAGACGGCCGTCGAAGGTAATGGTGCTTTGCAGGAGGCGTTTCACGCGGCGCGAGCGCAGATAGGCGCGCCCGACGCCGACCACCATCTCGCCCAGGGACTCGGCGAGCTCCTCCGCGGAGAGCTCGCGGTCGTCGTCGCGCGCGTCAGGCGCGAGGATCTCGTCCTCCTGCGTCGCGAGATCGACTTCGGCGGCATGCACGGCCTCCTTGCGCGCCGCGACGATGGCGCGCGCGAGCCAATCGCGCGGCGAGGCGTCGTGCGGCAGGTCGAAGCGCACGGCGGTGTCGGAGAGGCCGCCGACGACGGCCGCGGGCAGGATGCGGACGGGGCCGACAGTATTGCGTAGAAGCGAGCTGAGCTCCGTCGCGGCGCCGGCGCAGGCCCCGGCGAGCCACGTGAGCGGAAGAAGCGCGTACGGGCTCGGGAACGGGCCGAAATGCGCGGCGCCGAACGGCGCGTCGTCGAGCGTGGGCACGAGGTCGCGATCGAAGTAGCCGACGCGGCGGGCTCCGGCGCGGAGGAGCACGTTGTACGGTGGGTCGAGGCGCTTGATCTCGTCGCATTCCAAGAGCGCGGCCTCGAGCGGCGTCGCGCAGGGGGTGACGTCGACGTCTTTTACCTGCGCGAGGAGCTCATTCTTCGCGGCGCCGTGGCCCTTGCGGTTGCGGAAGTAGGAGTTCACGCGGTCGCGGAGCGAGGTCGCCTTGCCGACGTAGAGGACGGCGCCGTCCCGCGCGAGAAAGCGGTAGACGCCGGGCGCGGCGGGGAGCGCGAGCCGCGCGGCGCGGTCCATCATGAAGATGCGCTGCCGCCCGCGGGGCGGCGCCTTGATCGCCAGCCAGGCCCGCAGCGCGTCCAGGGTCGCGATGCCGGCGGTCTGCTCGAGGTCTTCGACGAGCGCAAGCCAAAGCCGCGTCGTGGCTTCGACGTGGTGCAGAGCGCGGCGCTCCATGCCGATGCGGAAGCCGTAGAACCCGGCCAATGCGCGCAGCGAGCGGCTCGGCATGTTGGGATGCAGGCGGCGCGCGATTTGGTGCGTGCAGAGCCAGAGCCACGGCGCCGGGGCGCCCGCGTGCTTCTCCCAGAAGACGTCGAGAAAGCGCGATTCGAACGTGGAGACGTGGGCGACGGCGACGGGGGTCGCGAGCGACTCGGTCGCCAGGCGCAGCTTCGCAAAGGCTTCGACCTCGCTGATGCCGGCGGCGAGCTCCTCCGGCGCGATGCCGGTGAGCGCGAGGATACGGCGTGCGATGCGCTCGTCCTCGACGCCTTGGAGGATGAAGCTCGAGGCCTCGTCCCCGATCCCGAGCCCGAGCTCGAGCACCCGCCCGAGGGCTGGAGTGGCCCCTGTCGTCTGGACGTCGAGAACGAGGATCGGGAGGTCGCGCAGGAGCATGGGACCAGTTTAGCAAACCACGTAAAGCGGGGCGATTTTGCCGTCGGCGTCGGATGTTTCTCAGTTGCCGCTTTTTCATAAAGCGTGAAACCCGGATGGGGCAAGGACTACGAGACCTTAGACGCCGGAACGTCTTCGTAGTCAATGGTTTCACGGGGGACGACCTTCAACTTCAGCACGAAACGGGTGGTCGCCGTCGTCTCATCCAGGCGGAGGCTGCCCTGGTGAGCGTCGACGATGCCTTTGGCGATGCTAAGGCCCAAGCCCGTGCCCTTGCCGACCGCCTTGGTGGTGAAAAAAGGCTGGAACATGCGCGCCCGCGCCGCCGGGTCGATCGCGGGGCCACCGTCGGAGACCGAGATCTCGACCTCGTGGCCAAGGTTCCGGCAGCGGAGCTCGACCCATGGATCACGGCGATGCTCGACGGCGTCGAGGGCGTTACTGAGGAGGTTCAAGAGCACTTGCGAAAGCTGAGGGCCGCGGCACTCGACGAAGACGGCCATCGCGTCTTCGCCTTCGATGCGCAGCTCGACCTCGTGGTGGCGGAAGCGCTCGCGGCAAAAAGAGAGGGTGTCGTCGACGATCGAGCGCACGGTGACGCGTGAAGTAGGGTCGGCCGCGCCGTCGCGAGCGAAGAGGCGCAGGCCCTTGACTATGCGGGCGATGCGATCGACGGTGCGCGTGATGCGCTCGGTCGTCTCGAGGACCTCGGCCGCCTTGACCTCGCCGCGCGCGGCGCGACGGCCGAGGAGCTCGCTCGCGCCCTTGATCACGGTCAGGGGGTTATTGACCTCGTGGGCGATGCCGCCCGCCATTTCGCCCAACGCGGAGAGCCGCGCCGCCCCGATCAGCGACTGCGTCCGCAGTTGCACGTCGCGCTCGAGCGCTTCCTTGTCGTGCTCCAACGTCGCCAAAAGTTGTTTACGCAGCGCATTGACGCGCCCGCTCATCGCGACCGACATCAGGCACATCTCGGCAACGAAGCTGACGACGGCGAGCTCGTAAGCCGGCACATCGAACCCGAGCCGCGAAAAGAGGGCCCAGCCGAGCATGCTCCCGATCGGGACGAAGGCGCCGACCATGAAATAAACCGCGTGGCGGTGGCCTCTGCGCGCGACGGTGAAGGCGCAGACCAGGTGCAAGACCGTGCCGACGATCACGAGCGGCACACCGACTGCGCCGACGAAGCGCGGCACGATGAGCGCGCTGACGGCGACGAGAACTTTGAGGACGGCGAGGCCGAGGAGGACGCGGCCGAAAAGCGGCGCGGTCTCCTTCAGGCGGAGGAAGCTGCGCGCGAAGAGGTTGCCGGCGGCGGTGCTGACGAGCGTCATTAGCGGCAAGGCTTTACGCAACCCGACGTCGACGTAGCCGAGGAAATGCGCGCCGTAGCCGCTCAGGTTGAGGATCATGAAGAAGACGGTGCCGATGAACGCGAGATAGTAGAGGTAACAGGTGTCGCGCACCGAGAAATAGAGCGAGAAGTTGTGGACGATCAGGGCGAAGGCGACCCCGAGGTAGAAGAAGAAAAGAAGGTCGAGAGTGCGTAGGCGGGCGAGCCATGACGTTGGGCTGTGCAAGCTCATCGACAGGCCCGCGGCGCCGAGATAGGAGACGCGCACGTAGAGGTGCACCGGCGTTCCCGGCGGCAGATCGAAGGCGAAGCCGCAACGTTGCGCCTTTAGGGGCCGCTCGAGGGTCGGGACCCGCGCTCCGCCGCGCTGCTCCGCGAGAACCCGGCCCGTCGTGGCATCGACGACGTAGAAGTCGGCGCGATCCGGGTAGCTCTGCTCCATCTCCAAGATCAGGCGGCGCGCATCGGCAGCGCGCGAGACCACCGAGACCCGCAGCCAAAACGCCGCGAAGGAATGCCCCGGGCTCGGCGTGAGCGCGACCCAGCGGGATGCGGCCCCGGGGGCGAGCGCTTGCGCGAGCTCCACCGTGTGCTCCACGTCGACGAGCATTTCGGTCGCGTCGCGCAGGGCCACGTGCTCCGTTTCGGGCCCGAGCTCCAAGATAGGGGCCGCCACGGCGCGCGCGGGCGCGGCGACGAGCAGGAAAAGGAGGACGAGATGGGCTTGAAGCGGCATACTTTTTCGAGAAAGTCGTTTCCCTTGGTATCGGTCCCTAGGGAGATGACTTAAGAATACCGCCGCAACCGCGTAAGCCGTCGGATCTCGGGACGAACCGTGCCGCTCTTGCCGAAAGCTACAGCCGAGGACGCCCTCCAGCTCGCCACCTTGAGCCTGCCGCACGGCCCGCTGACGGTTCGCGGTTTCTCGCAGGCGGCGCAGCGGACGGCTTGGGCGGTACCGGAGCTGAAAATCGCCTTCGACTGCGGCTTTCACGTGCCCTCGTTCTCCGGCTTGGGCGTTCTCGCGATCACGCACGCGCACCCCGATCACCTGGCGGGGATCGTCAGCTATCTCGCGACGCGAGGTCTCTGGAAATCGCCGCGAACGCGCGTCTTCGTCCCGGCGCCCATCGCCGCCGACGTGGCCGCGATGCTCGCGACGTGGGAGCGACTGACGCAGCGCGCCTTCGACTTCGAGCTGGTACCGTGTCGAGCGGGGGAGCGCCACGACCTCGGGCACGGCAAGTTCCTCGTGCCCTTCACGAGCGTGCACGTCGTGCCGTCCCTCGGCTACCGCGTCGTGGAGCAAAGACGCAAGGGGCGCGACGAGACGCTCGAAGTGCGCGACGTCGGACTCGTGGCCTTCACCGGCGACACGACGATCACCTGCTTGGACCAAACCCCCGTGCTTTATGAGGCGAAGATCTTGATTCTGGAGTGCACGTTCCTAGGACAGGCGCAAGACGCGGCGCATGCGCATGTCTACGGACACGTCCATCTCGACGAGATCGCGGCGCGCGCGGCGCTTTTCCAGAACGAGCTGCTGATTCTCGCGCATTTCAGCGCACGTTACGCGAAAGACGAGATCCTGGCGGAGGTCGAGCGCAAACTGCCGCCCGAGCTCTTGGCTCGAACGGCCGTTTGGGTTGCCTGAAAGTCCGTTTTTCATCAAACTTAGGACGCCTCAGGTGCCGCCTTCGGAGCCGCGGATACCGACGGCCGGGGCATTGACGTCCAGATCCTGCACCGCGCTCCACACCGCGATCAGCGTGATGCCAGCAGAGATGAGGTCGACGCCGAGATAAAGCGCGAGCGCCGGGAAGCCGCTGAGCGGCCAAGCGAAGAGCAGAAGAAAGCCGGTCAGGAAGGAAACGGCGCCGTGCGCGTAGCTCCAGAGCCAACGCTTCGGTAGAAACCAGCCGGCAGCGAGGACGCGCGTTATGCCATCAACGACGAGAAACGCGCCGAAGACGGCGCCCACGACCGGCAGCGCGCGCTCGGGCGCGGCCGTCGCGAGGGCGATCCCGCCCACGACATAAAGCACCGCCTCGGCCGCATCTAGGAGCGAGACGCCCCGATGATGCGCCAGGACGGCGTCGACGCCCTGAACCAAGCCGGCGAGCACCATGACGACGCCGAACGACACGACGGTCGCGGGCTGGAGCACGGCGAGATGCAGCAGTCCGACTCCGCCCAGGGCGATCAGAACGAAGCCTGCGCCCATGAGCCACGGAACGTTCTTCTTTTGCAGCGCCGGCGGCTCTCGCTCATCGAGCAAGCGGGAATCGAACGCGACGACGTGGGACCAAGCCATGACAGACCTCCTCATGATCTGAGCCGAGCAGTGCAAATTCTAGACCGCTGCGTTCCGTGCGGAGAAGGCCTGCGGCGCTGGCGAGCTGTCCCGGATTTGCTTCAGAGGGATGTAGGCGGGATCTCCCAGGGTGATGCGGAGCGCTTCACGCGGCGAGCTCGCTTGGAATAGCGCTCGAAACGTCGCGAGCAGATCGCGGGACTGAATCCGCACCGGATCGTGCGAGCCGATTGGGTGGAGAATCCCGTAGTGAGCGGGCGCGTCTTCGCGCTGGAAGGTGCCGAAGAGGCGGTCCCAGACGATGAGGATGCCGCCGTAATTTTTGTCGAGATACCGGGCGTCTTTCGCATGGTGCACGCGGTGATGCGACGGCGTGTTCAACACCTCTTCGAGGGCCCCGATCTTGCCCACATATTCCGTGTGCACCCAGATCTGGTAGAGGAAGACGATCGAGAAGCCGGTCATCACCGCCACCGGCGGAAAGCCGACGAAGGCGAGCGGCAGGAGGAACGGGATCCGCGTCAGGCCGCCGAGCCACGGCAGGCGGAGGGCGACGCTATAGTTGAATTTCTCGCTGCTGTGGTGCACCGAGTGCACGGCCCAGAAGAGCCGGGCTTTGTGGCCGACGCGATGCTCGACGTACCAGGCGAGATCCGCGGCAAGGACGAGGAGCGCCCAGCCCCACCAGCGGTCCAGCGGGATCGTCAGGAGACGATGGCCGAAGGCGAAGGTGTAGGCGGCATAGGCGACTCCGGACCAGAGAAAGAGCCCGATGAGCGTGCCGACGACGCCGATGCCGACGTTGGCTGCGGTGTCCTTGCGCTCGTAGGCCTCGTCCTTGCGGAAGAAGCTGACGAGGGCCTCGACGGTAATGAACACGAGGACGATGGCCAGACCGTAACGGGAGAGCAGTGAGGTCGACATGGCGAAAAGGCTCCGCGAGAGCCGGGTTGGGTTGCCCTCGATGTTGTCAGTGGTTACATTGATCGGTCTGAAGTTGCCAGAGGAAACATTTACGTTTCGGAAAGAACTAGGTAATCTGCCGGGATGAAACCCAAGACCCCGAAGACCTACCATCACGGCGACCTGAAGAATGCCGCCTCCGCGATGGCCGAATCCCTGCTCGCCGAGACCGGAATCGAGGCTCTGACCCTGCGCGAGGTGGCGCGTCGCGTCGGCGTGAGCCACGCGGCGCTCTACCGTCACTATCCGGACCGTGGGGCGCTGCTCGCCGACGTGGCGTGCTCCGGCTTCGAAAGGCTCCAGGTCGCGCTCGCGCGTGCGGAGAAATCGGCGCCGGCCGGCGACGCCGTCGCGGCCCTACGCGCGCTCCTCGACGCGTACATCGGCTTCGCCAAGCGGAACACGCCGCTCTTTCGCCTGATGTTCGGCGCCGAGGTCGCGGCGCGCGAGCGATATCCGGAGTTGGCCAAAGCGACCGACGGCAGCTTCGCCCGCATGGCGGCCGTGATCGAGCGCGCCCGCGAAGGCGGCAGCCTGCGGGCAGGCATCGAGACTCGCGCCGTCGCCGCCGGCGCCTTCGCCATGGCGCACGGGCTCGCCGTTTTGATCATGAACGGCTTGCTGCGCGCAGGCGGCATGAAGGAGACGGCGCGCGAGGTCCTCGTCGAGCAGGCCTTCCAGTGCCTATGGCTCGGGGTCGGCGCGCGCCCCGGCGGCTCCGCGGTCGGCGTTTAGCAACGTCTCTTGGCGTGGTACGCTCGCCGTCATGAAAGACGAACTCAGAGATGCGCTGGCTCGCGCCCTCCAAGCCGCGCGGGCGCATGCATGACCAGCTTAGCGGCCTGGGTCGCGCGGGCGCGCGACGAGATCGAAAAGCGCGGCATCCTCCTGATGGCTGACGCGACACATCCGAGCCTGACGCTGCTCATCGCGGGCGAGCCGATCAAGGGCTCGTGGTGGGGGCATCGCGACGGCAAAATGATCTTCAACGTCGGCAGCGAGTTAGGCGAGGATCTCGGCGTCCTGTGCGTGCCGCTCGTCGCGGGGAAGCTGAGCTTCGTCGACCGCCGCCTTTTCCCGGCATTGCTCGCGGTGGCGACCGAAGCGGCCGAGTGGCAGAGAACCGGGCTTTCGCCCGAGGCGAAGGCTTTGCTCAAGGCGCTTCGAAAAGAGGGCGAGGCTCGCGCGGTCCCGGAGACGAAGGCGGCGGTCAAAGAGCTGGAGACGCGACTTCTGGCGCTCTCGCGCTCGGAGCATACCGAGACGGGCGCGCATCAGAAGGTGCTGACCGCGTGGACCGTGGTCGCAGCGGAGCGCGGCATCGATCTCTCGGACCTGCCCGACGCCGAGGCGGCGCGCGCTACGCTGGAAGCCGCGAGTCCCGCCGGAGCGCGCATGCCGTGGCATAAGCGCCGAGGAAGAGCATGACGAAGTGGAAGAGATTGAAGGGACCAAGGAGCTTCGGATAGGGCTTCAGGAACTCCCACAAAAAGCGCTGCGCGGCGTAAAAGCCGATGCAGGCGGCGAACAGGCGCGAGGCGTCTCGGCCGCGACGTAGATGGAGCGTCGCGAGGGCGGCGAACGCGAGCATCGCGGCCGCCTCATAAAGCTGAACCGGGTGTCGCGGGACGCCGTCGCCGAGGTCCACGGCCCAAGGGAGCCTGGAGGGAATGCCGTAGGTCTCGTCGCTCAGGCCGGCGGCGAGGCAACCCATGCGGCCAAAGGCGATGCCGACGGCGAGCGGCAGGACGAAGACGGCGCCGGTCGAGCCGCGGATGCCGCGCGCGAGCTTGTAGACCTCGACGGCGAGGATGGCGCCGGCCAGAGCGCCGGCAAGGCTGTGGCCGGGGTGGAAGCGGCCCGCGGCGAGCGATATGTTGAGAGAGCCGACGGCGAAGGCGCCGGCCGCCGCGCCCGCGACGAGGGCCACGAAGTAGCCGTTCGCGCGGGCGTGGGCCTGGGCCCGGGCCAGCGCGGGGAAATGCCGACGCGCGAGCGCGGCGACGCCGCCCGCGCCGAGGAAGGCCAAGGCGTCGAAGACCGAATGGAGGGCGGCGGGGCCCACGGCGCTACTTCGACGCCGTCGCCTCGTTGCCGATGATCAAGCGGTTCAGGTCGAGCCGGTTGATGCCGATGGCGCTCTCACCCCCGGGGATCAGGACGATCCGCTTGCCCGCAAGCGCCTCTGCGATCTTCAGCTTCACCATGGCGCGGCCGCCGCTGCCGCGGAGCGCCTCGTTGCGCTTCTGGATGCCTTGCGCCTTCGCCGCGCGCTCGGCGACGATGGCGTCGGAGCTTTGCTGCGCCTGATACAGGGACGCCTCCGCGTCCAGCTTCTGCTTCTCCAGGTCCCCGGTCGCGGCCGCGATCTCCGACGCCACCTTGCCGCGCGACGACTCGAGGTTGCGCAGAGCCTCCTGCACGGCCGCCTCGGCCTCGGATTTCAGCTGCTGCGCACGCTGCTCTGCGAGCTTCCGGTCGTGGATCACCTTCTCGTACTCGGGATTGAAGCGATGCTCGTGCAGGATCACCTGCTGGATCTGCACGCCGTAGGGCGTAAGCCGCGCCGTCAGCTCCTCGCGCGCCTTTTCCGCTTTCTCGAAGCGCTTGTCGGCGTTGTAGACCGATTCGGAATCGAGCTCGTTCAGGACGTCGCGCACGATCGTCCGCGCCACCGGGCGCACGAGCTTCTCGCGGATCTCGTGCGTCGACGAGCCGACCGTCTGCAGGAGCTTCGGCGCGAGCTTCGACTCGATGGTCCAGACGACGGTGACGTCCATCTCGATGTCGTTGCCGTCGGTCGTCTTGAACTCGAGGTCGTTGTGGCTCTCGCCGCCCTTGTCCTGCTTCATGGTCAGGTTCTGCACCTTCGTGTCGAAGACGTAGAAGTCTCTGATGAACGGGGCGAAGAAGGTGGTCGAGCCTGGCGGGTACAGGTCGTTCTGCACGCCTTTGCCGTCGGCACAGCCGATCCCGACGGTGCACACGAGGACGCCGATCTCGGTCTCGCCGGTGGAATACGGCACGCAAGCGCCGAGCACGAGGACTGCGGGAAAAAGCGCAAGAAGGCGGGTGCGCATCATTTCACCTCGAATTTTTGCAGGAGTCCGGCGAGATCCAGGGGGTTCAGCCCGTCCTTGCCGCTGCTGTTCAGGACGAGACCGTCGATTCCCTGCAGCACCTCGGCCATCTTCAGGCCGACCATGTTCTCGCTGCCCGCGCCCTGGAGCGCGTCGTTCTCCAGCTGCGTGCCCTTCGCCTCGGCGAGCTCGATCAAAAGCTGCCCCTCGGCCGCCTTCTTGCGGCGGATCAAATCGGCCTGGGACTGGAGCTTCTTGATCTCGGAGGCGCCGCGCGCCAGCTCGACCTCCTGGTTCGCCTTGCCCTCGGCGATGATGGTGTCGCGCTTTCTTTCCTCGATGGCGACGGCCGCCTCGGCCTGGCGCAGGAAGACCGTCTGGTCCTTGATCTTCCGACCCTCGATCAAAGACTGGTAGCGCTCGTCGTAGGTGAAGCGGCGGACGAGGACGGCGTCGAGCGCGATGCCGAAGGGGGCGAGCTCGGCGCGCAGCATCTCTTCGGCGTTACGCGCCTTCTCGATCCTTTGCGGGCCCTGGTAGAACTGCTCGCTGTTCAACTCGCCGAGCGTCTTGCGTAGGATGCGGTCCGAGCGCGGGACGACGAGCCGGTCCTCGAACGCGCGGCCCGGCCCGGAGTCCACGATGATCCGGTGCGCGTCCGAGATGCGGTAGAGGACGCTGACGTCGAGGACGACGTTGTAGCCGTCGCTCGTCTGGATCTTCACCGCGGGCGCGGTGCGAAAGGACTTCGAGGTCTCGCTCTGCGAGTCGCTGAAGTTGACGATCTGCAGGTCCGTCGGGAAGAGGTGTAGGCGCTCGACGCCGGAGATGACCATATAGAGGCCTGGTCCGAAGGTGTCCTTCTGCAAGCCGGCGTTCGAGCCGAAGTAGACCTGGCGTACGCCGACCATGTTTGGCGGCACGTAGGTCGAGGACGAGGTGTAAACGAAGATGAAGACGATCAGCAGGATCGCGCCGAAGATCAGCTTCTTCGGACCGCCCGCGATCCGCCGGATGATGCTTAGGGCGCCGCGCTTGCCGCTCGTCGCGGCCTTCGCCTTCGCTTCCTCGACGACCGCGCGCCAGTCCTTTTCCATCGTTCGCACTCCGCAGCTAGGTAAGACGAGTTTAGCAGCGGCGGCGGAAAATGCGGCGCGGTCGGCAATGATTGCCGAACGGGCCGGGAGGCGAAAGCGGGTGAGACGCGTCTAATCCCAGAAGTCGTAGTGTCGGAACTCCGCGGTCTCGTAGCTGTAATCACCGCGATGTGCGCTATGGCGACGGCGCTCGTAATCGTCCTCGAAGATCTCGTCGAGGTAGAAGTCGTCGTCGTCCTCGCTCACGGTGCGAATGGACCTATCGCCGATGGCTTGATCGGCGCCGCCAGGGAAACTTGGCGTAGTGGTGGTCGGGTTCATCGCTCGTCCCTCCGAAATGTGGCTCGGTCAATTTTTCGTAGGCTGCAAAGGGGATGCCGCGTCGGCTCATGATTCGCTCAGAGCGCCTCCTTCATAGTCCCGGAAACGGTTGGAGGAGGTCACATGTTGGTCAAGTCTGCGCTCATCGCCGGGGCGCTCGTCGCGACGACGGCGCTCGCCTATGAATTTCCGGAGAACGCGGGCATCGTGCGAGCCTCGAGCGAGGACGACGCGGCGCTCGATATGCTGCAAGCGATCTCGCGTGGTACGGCCGCGCTGACGAAGCGCTCGCGCGATGCGCTGGTTTTCCTGTCGATCGAGTCCGGCTCGACGCGCACGCGCACGCCGTCCGCGCGCGAGCCGCGCTTCGGCGGCGTGCCGGACGGCCTGCCGTTCGAGTTCCGCTTCGGGCCGCAACAAGGTGGGCCGCGCGAGCCGCAGATGCAGCAAGCGCTGGGCTCCGGGTTCATCTTCGACCGGGACAAAGGTTACTTGCTCACGAACAATCACGTGGTCGCAGACGCCGACGTCATCCGCTTGAAGCTGGCGAACGGCGAGCAGCATCGGGGCAAGGTCATCGGTCGCGACGCCCGCACCGACCTCGCCGTCGTGAAGATCGAAGGCAAGTTCGACGCCGCCTCGCTCGGCGAGCTGACGCTCGGCGACTCCGATGCCGTGCAGCCGGGACATTTTGCGCTGGCTTTGGGCGCACCGTTCGGGCTCGAGGCGAGCGCCTCGCAGGGCATCGTCTCGGCGAAAGGCCGCGGCTCCCTCGACATCGCCGAGCTCGGCGACTTCATCCAGACCGACGCCGCGATCAACCCCGGCATGAGCGGCGGCCCGTTGCTCGACGCCGAAGGCAAGGTGATCGGCGTCAACACGGCTATTTTCACGCCGAACGGCGGCTCGCGCGGGGGCGGCTTCGCGGGGATCGGCTTCGCCGTGCCGGCCAACATCGTGCGGCAGGTCGCGAAGGAGCTCGTCGAGCACGGCACGATGCCGCGCGGCTATCTCGGTCTGGCGCTGGCGCCGACCGACGACAAAGAAAGGGACCACGTGCAGAGCGGCGCGCTGGTTGCCGAAGTGCGGCAAGGCGGGCCGGCCGCGAGCGCAGGCTTCAGCAAGGGCGACGTGATCGTGCAGGTGGCGGGGCGCGTGACGCCCACCGTCAGCGCCGTGACGACCGCGATCGGTCTCGCCAAGCCGGGCAGCTCGGTCGACTTCGTGATCTTGCGCGCGGGCAAGGAGAGGAAGCTCTCGGCGCGCATCGGCGATTGGCCGCTCGAGCCTCGGGCGTCCTAAGGCGCCCGCGCCTTGACGCGGCGGCGGGAGCCATGAGATCACGGGAATCGTCATCGGGAGTTCCATGCCTTTCCGTCGTCGCCTCGCCGCCGTGTCCTTCTGCCTCGTCGTCGCGCTTGCGCTCCCGCGTTGCGTCTCGGGACCGCCGGCCGACGATCTCTCCGTCGGCGGCCTACCGGATCAGGTCTCGCCGGCCGCCGTGGCCATCGCCAAGCTGACGAAAGACACCTGCGGCGCGACGTGGTCCCTCGACAAGGGCGATCGCGCCAAATCCGATCTCTACGTCGTCAGCGTCTTTCAGGACGCGGGCCAGCAGATGCAGCTCAACCATTTCCCCAGCCCGCAGGAGCTCGAGCACTTCATGCTCGTGAACCGAAAGCCTCTGCGCGATCGCGAGAACCACGTCGGCACCTTCTGCGAGCACGACCGGGGGGATTGCCGCTCCGGCAGCGGTGCGTTGAATTGTTACATCGAGATCTCGATCGCCGTGCCGGAGATGGCGCGCGCCGCGGAGCTCGCCCGAGCCTGCAATCAAAAGTCGATCGCATTCCTCGGAAAAAGCTCCCTCGCCATCATTGACCAGCACGAGGGGAAACCGTTCGGAACGGGATCACCGCTCTCGGGCCCGGCGCTCGCGGCATGTGCGGCGGCGCGGGGTCGATGAGCCGCTAGTGGCTACCGCGATCGGCTTGGACATCCAGGTCGCCGACGCTGAAAACCTTGTCGATCAACTGACCGCCTTGCGAGCGGACGTGGATCATATACCGACCGGCCTCGGTGAAGTCCCGGAGCGGCACGCGAGTGATGAACTCCTCGCGCGTCGGCTCACAAGGGCGCGCCTCGCCGTTGACGGTTTGCATGCGCTCGAGGATCGGAAGGATCGAGGTAACGCGACCGCGGTCGTCCACCGTCGTCTCGACGCGGCCGAGCTGCTCGCAGGTTTGCGAATACTCGCCGAAGAGGACGGCCGTCCAGCGGCCGTCGACCGTGGCCCGATCCGGGGCATAGTCGATCTCGACGCGGGTGATCTTGGCGAGATCCTCGTCCGTCGGGCCGCCGCTGGACGCTTCTTCGACCTGCAGCGACTCGACGAGCCAGCCGTTGTTGGCGATCACTTCATATTTGCCCGCCGCGAGCACGCCCAGGCTCGCCTTTGCAGTAAAGCGGGTCATGACCGGCAGGCACTTATCGCCACCGGACTGCGCAAGCAGCTCGATCGAGATGGTGCGCTGCCGATCATGAATCGACACCTTCGGGGGGAGAACGGTGTCGCATGAGGACTTTTTCCAGCCGTCCACGACGATCTCGACGGTGTCGTCGTCGTCGAAGCCTTTCGGCGTGAAGACGTATTCAGGGTAGACCGTGTAGTCCGCGGCGTAGAGCGCGTTGGCGGTCATGAAGAGAAAGAATGCGAGACAACCGACCCTGAACCAGGACCGTCGCGTCGGAAACATGAGGCTCTCCTTCCGTGGTAGCTCGCAGAACGCATTGCAGGCGGCGTGCCATGCGTGGGAACGCGATAAGGCGTCATATGGCGTAGCGCATCCCTCATGAGACGTAGGACCCTGTAGTCGGAAACATACGATGCGCAGCAAATGGGCTACTTCCCGGCGCCGGAATTCGGAAATTATCTAATGAATTCGGGGAGCCCCGGTTTGAGTCGACTTGGGGCTTCGCGGGGCAGCGCGGAATGACGCGTTGTAAGGCCTCGATCCCGATGGCCGTTCGAGACGGCCTCATTCCGACCCATCGGGATGCCGCCTTTGTATCTCGCCGGTGCACTTGGACCGGTAACTAGAGGGGGATCATCCATGTTTCACGCACTCCGCATCGCGCGGGGGATGAAGAGCTTGTCGCTCTTCAGCCTCTCCATCGCGATCACGACCGCTTGCGGCACCGAAGAGATCAATCAACGCTCCAACAGCCGCTCGTTGAAAAACGGCGCCGATGCGACCGCGGCCGACCGCAAGTCCGCCGACAGCATCGAGTCGCCGCGCCTCGCTGAGGCCGACACCGATCAGGTCGTCTCGACCCTCGTGATCGACTTCGGCGACGACGGCCTCTCGCTCGCCGACCCGGCGAAGAACGAGATCAAGTGGATCGTCGACATGGAAGAGCGCGAGGACGTGCAAGGCTCCGTCGCGCCGCTGAAGTACCTCCGCGTCAAAGGTGACCTCACCGTCCCGATGAACGCCGAGAACCGCGAGTACGACGTGGGCTGCCTCTTCGTCGAGCTCAAGGACAACGTCTACTACCGCGAGAAGACCTGGCTGCGCATGGCCGGCACTGGCATCAAGGGCGTCGCCTACCCCGACGTGAAACTGCCCTTCAGCGTCGACATGGGCGGCTGGAAGAACGTGCCGGAGCTCGATAGCTCGATGACGTTGCAAGAGTTCGCGGGCAATACCATCAAGAAGTTCGACGGCACGCTCTGCTTTCGCCTCGACTTCAGCAACGCGCCGGCCGACGCCTACAAAGGCCAGCTGATCGTGCAGTACCTGCGTCCGGGCGCAGAGCCGAACCCCGTGCCCTGCGATCGCAACGTCGTCGCCCACGCCACGCAGTGCGCGCCGCAAGATCCGCCGCCCGCGCCGCAGCCGCCCGTCGTCACGCCGCCGGCGCCGACCCCGATCCCGGCGTTCGCCTGCACCAAGGCGCCCGTTGTCCTGAAAGCGAAGCAGACGACCGAGCTGATTTGGACCGCCGGCAACTATAGAGGTCTGGACATTCGCCTGGCGGCCGACAACATGCTCTACAAGGGTGCCCTCGGCACCATTCAGATGAAGAACGCGACCACGGCGATCTACACGGCCCCCGACTCGGTCCCGCAAGGGACCCGCATCCTGGCCACGGCGATTCCGGTCGGCCTCGAGCAGCTGCCCGCCTTCTGCGAGGTCACGCTGATCAAGGACGAGGACATCTGCGCGCCGGACGACGGCGAGATCCAAGGCGTCGTCGGCAACGTGTTCAAGATCGCCGTCAACACCTCGAAGCTGCCCAACCTCGACGCGATGACGCCGATCGACCAGGTCGTCGTCCCGAACCTCGACATTCCCACCCGCGCCTTCGACAAAGGCTTCCCGGGCGTCCGAGACCTCGTCGAGTGGTTCGCCATCCGCTTCAAGGGCCAAATCATCATTCCCGCGGCCGGACAGTGCTCGTTCAAGGTCACGTCGGACGACGGCGCGAACCTCTACATCGACGGCGTGAAGATCGTCGACAACGACGGCACGCACCCGCCGCAGTCGAAGACCGGAAACGTCACCCTCACAGCCGGTCAGCACGCGTTCCGCGTCGACTACTACCAAGGCCCCCGCGTCTTGATCGCGCTGGAGCTCTTCTGGAAGTGCGGCAACGCGACCGACTACACCATCGTGCCTCCGAGTGCCTTCGTGCGGCCTCTGCAGTGATCTCGATCTCGTAGAGAACTGAGATCCGGGGCGGCTCTCCCTAGCGGGAAAGCCGCCTTTTTTCATTTGGTTCGGGCGCTTACGCTCAGGGGTTTCGGCGTCCTCATTCCCGTGGTAACTGGTCTGCACTCGGCAACCACACCCTGGAGGATTCCATGAAACTCTTCAAAGCTCTCCTCGCCCCAATCGCGGCGCTCCTTTTGACCTTCACGCTCGGCGCCGGCTCGGCCTCGGCCCAGCAAGGCACCTACTGCAGCGCGTCGACGACCGACGGCGTTTGGGCCCTCTCTTACGGCGTCAACAACGTCTTCTATCAGTGCAACCAAGTGCGTAATGCCATCGCCTTCTCGACGCGCGCCCCGATCCTGAACACCACGCGCGGCTACTACTGGCTCTACGCGTGGAACTATGTGCAAGTCTCCTGCCTCGGCGGCAACGCGTACTTCAACGGCATCGGCGGCCAGCCGCTGGCGAACGCGTTCAACTACGCGCGCTCCTACAACGGCCAAAGCTGCGTCTTCGGAGTCAACTAAGCGCTTCGAGCCGCTTCCGACGTATTAGAACGTGACGGAGAAGGTGATCGGGATCTCGATCCCGACCTTGCTCCTGCGATGCCCGACGGCGCTGACCAAGTCCTTCTCGTGATCGCGAGTCGGCGAAGCGCCGGCGGGCAGCGTCAATTTGGTCACCTCCGCCGAGCCGCCGCTGGCCACCGGAATTAGGAGCGCCAGGCCCGCCTGGCCGCTGAAGGTCGGCGAGAAGCGCATCACCGCGGCGAAGTCGCCTCGGATCGAGAAGACCGTCAGCGTCGACAGCAGGTCGGCGATTCGCTGCGTCGCCGTGCCGTCGTCGCGCTTGCTCGAGGCGCGCAGGCGCACCAACGAGTAGTCGATCTCTAGGCCTTCAGCGAGGAGGAAGAGGAGTCGCCCCGAGCCGAAGAGCCAGCGAGCCTGCAAGGGCACGCCGATCGACTGCGCCGTCAGCTGCTGTTCGATGAAGGCCGCCGGGTCGTCGGCGTCGTAGTCGCCTTGTGCCTTCGTCTCGTTGATGTGGCGGTAGACGATGCCGAGGCTCAGGGCGACCGTCGCCGTCAGCGGCGTCTCGACGACGAAGCGGATGGCCGCCGGCGAGGACTTTACCGTCGAGCTGCTCTTCCACAAGGGACCGCCGGCGGCGCGAGCGTCGACGTCGAACGCCGGCACGTCGAAATTGAAGGGCAGGAGCGGCACGTAGGCGTAGCCGAAGGTCACGAACGCCAAGCCGGTGCGGCCTGGAGCCGCCGCCGCGCCCGCGCGGGGAGCTTGTTGCGGGTAGGCGCCACCTGGTACGGGCGCCGGTTGCAGCGGGGCGGGGCGCACCATCATGCCGCGCTTCACGCTGCGGAACTGGGCCTTCGGGATGGTGATCGCGGACTGGCTCGCCTTGACGCCGCTCACCGGCCAGCAGCCGATCTGCGCGTCCTCGCGGTTGAAGATGCAGAGCGTGCGGCCGCGTTGCACGCCGTCGCCCGAGCCGCCGTCGATAATCGCCGACGTGCGCTTCTTGTCGAGCTTCACGACCTCGAACTCTTTGCCCATGAGGGGATCACGATAGCCGCCGGTCTGCGCCGCCGTCTCTCCGGCGATGAGCAGCGAGATGAGCGCGACGAATCCGGAGAGCACCCGCATCATTGGTTCCTAGCGTGATGGATTTATGGTAGCAAACGCGTCGAACGGCGGCAAAAAATGGGGTGCGCGATGGACGGACACGCGGCGTGGTCGGCAAGGTCTGCCGGGGCGAGGCTTTTGCCCGACCGGATCCGCTTCGGCGCGCTTGGACCGCACGAGGTCGAGATCGCGGTGGAATGCTGCGCCGTTTGTCACAGCGACCTGCACCTGATCGACGGCGACTGGTCGAGCGCGCGTTTCCCGCTCGTCCCTGGTCACGAGGTCGTCGGCCGCATCGTCGCGGTCGGCGCGCGCGTCCTCGAGTCGGAAGGCCTCGCGCTCGGAACGCGCGTCGGCGTGGGCTGGCAGTGCGGCGCCTGCTTTCGGTGCGACGCGTGCATCCGCGGGGACGTGCACGTTTGCACCGGAGGCAAGCGTCGGACCTGCGTCGACCAGCCGGGCGGCATGGCCGAGCGGGTGCGCGCCGACGCGCGGTTCACCGTTCCCGTGCCGGCGTCTTTGAGCTCCGAGCGGGCGGCGCCGCTCTTTTGCGCGGGCCTCACGGTATTCACGCCGTTGGAGGCCTACGTCGACCGCTGGGGAATGCAGGTCGGCATCGTCGGCTGTGGCGGGCTCGGCCACCTCGCGGTGCAGATCGCGCGGGCGATGGGGGCCGTCGTCACCGTCTTCGATCCGGATCTTTCGAAGGAGGCGGAGGCGCGCGCGCTCGGGGCCGCGCATTTCAACCCCGAGGCATCTGCGCTCGATCTGATATTGACGACGACCTCCGCGGATCTCGCTTGGAACGAGTGGATGGAGCGGCTCGCGCCCGCGGGGACCTTGTGTTTACTCGGCGTGCCGTCGAAGGCGGTCACCGTTGATGCGGATCACCTTCTCGACGGGCGGAAGAAGATCACGGGGAGCGTGATCGGCACGCCGCAGACGATGGCGCGGCTCTTGCGCTTCGCCGTGGCGAAGAACATCGAGCCGCGGGTCGAGATCGTGGCTTGGGACGAGGCGCCGCTCGCGATCGAGCGGGTGCGGGCGGGGACGGCGCGGTATCGGATGGTGGTGCGGGGGCCAGCGTCCATGGTTTAGCTGCTGCCGGCCAAAAAACTCAGCGTCGCAGAGATTCCGCGTTTCCGTGTAAAAAAGGCCGGACGACACTGAAGCGCTGAATTCCTGAGGCGCGGAAGAAGCCGGCCGGACGAACTCGTTACGGGCCGACGTAAACCGACGCCGGACGGATCAACCGCCCCACCCCACGCTGCTCGTAAAAGTGCGCCGTCCAACCCAACACCCGCGCCACCGCGAACGTCGGACTAAACAGCTCGCGCGGCAGCCCGACCGCATCCAGCAGCACCGCGGTGAAAAACTCGACGTTCGCCTGCAGCGGCCGATTCGGATATTTCGCCGCGAGCGCACTGCGCGCCACGTCCTCGACCGCCCGCGCCAGCGCGAGCCGCGGCGTCTCACGCGTCTTCGCCAACTCGCGCGTCGCGGCCTCGAGCACGGCGGCGCGGGGATCGCGGACCCGATAAATGCGGTGACCCATGCCCATGATGCGTTGGCCGGAGGCGAGCTCGGCCTCGATCCAGGCCGCAGCGTTCGCGGGGGCGCCGATGGCGTCGAGCATGTCGAGGACGGGGCCAGGAGCGCCGCCGTGCAGCGGGCCTTTCAAGGCGCAGACGCCGGCGGTCGCCGCCGAGGCCAGATCGGAGCCCGTGGAGGCGACGACGCGCGCGGTGAACGTCGAGGCGTTGAGGCCGTGGTCGGCGACGGTGACGAGGTAGGCGTCGAGCGCCTTCGCGGCGGCGGGATCGGTGCCCCCCGTCGCCATCGCCAGAAAATCGGCGGCATGCGTGCGGCGCGGATCGGGGGCACGTGGGTCTTCGCCGCGGCGCGCGCGGTTCCAAGCGGAGGCGGCGACCGCGGCGGCGGCGATCACACGGTAGCTTGCGTCTTCGGGAGTCAGGCCCTCGACGGAGAGAGCGGCTAGACCGGCGCGGACGGCGTCCATGCCAGAGGATGGGGTTAAGCCGGCATGGCCGGCGACGCCGCCATGAGCGATCGCCACGGCCGCCTGAGCGACCGTCGCATACACCTCCCCTCGCGCTGCGCCGAGCCGCACCTCGATTTCCTTCTGACGCGCCGCGGCCGGGAGCTCGCCTTCGAGCAAGAGCCCGATCACGCCCTCGAATCCGGTCGCCTGCGCTAAAACCTCGACCTCGTACCCACGGATGACGAGGCGGCCCGCCTCGCCGTCCACCGAGCTCATCTCGGTATGCGCCACGACCACGTCGTCCAAGCCCGATGCCGTCACTTTGCTTTGCATGTCCCGTCCTCCTCAAAGCCAGCATCGGCTCGAAATACACATTGATCAATCTTGATTACTCAATCAATATTCTAAGGGGGTGACTCGCATGGCGAAATGGTTATCGGCCGAGGAGGCTTCGGCGCTGCTCGGCATCAAGAAGGAGACGCTTTACGCCTATGTCAGCCGCGGGCAGGTGCGCACCGAGACGGGAGCGACGCCGCGCGAGCGACTTTATGCGGCGAGCGATCTCCAGCGGCTGAAAGCGCGGCGCAGCGCGCGCTCGGGGCACGGGCCAGCGGCCGCGAGCGCCTTACGCTGGGGCGAGCCGGTGATGGAAACGGGAGTCTCCGACGTCGGCGACGGCCGGCTCGCGTACCGCGGGCTGGCGCTCGACACCTTGCTCGCGCGCGGCGTCGGGTTCGAAGCGGTCGCCGAGCATCTGTGGTCGGGGCTCCTTCCCGAGACAGCCCCGCGGTGGCCGCGGCCAAGCGCGCGCTTTCTCGCCGAGCTGGAGAAGCACGGTGCCGGCGCCTTACGGGAAGACGAGCTGCCACGGCAATGGTTCCGGCGTGCGTCGCACCGCATCGCGCGGCTGGCGGAGGCGGACGAAGCGGCGGGAACTGAGACGACGGACCAGGCGCTGGTGCGGGCGCGGAGCGCGGTGCTGTGCTTGGCCATGGGGGTGCCAGCGGGCGGCGGAGCGCAGGTCGGGGTCGGCGTCCCGGCGGCGCACGCAGCTGGAGCCTCCGTCGCCGAGATCCTCGCGTCACGCCTCGCTGCCGGCACTGCTCCGGAGCTCGCCGCGACCGCGATCGACCGCATCCTCGTCGCCATCGCGGACCACGAGCTCAACTCCTCCACGTTCGCCGCGCGTGTCGCCGCTTCGACCGGCGCCGACACCTATGCTTGCCTCCAAGCGGGACTCGGCGCTCTCGCCGGGCCGCGGCACGGCGCCTCCTTCGCGGCCGTCGAGGAGCTCTTCGCCGCCTTGCGCACGCCAGCCGACGCCAAGGAGGCGGTGCTCAAGGCGAAGGCGCAGAAACTCTCCCTCCCCGGCTTCGGCCACCGACTCCACGCCGCATCCGGCGATCCTCGCGCCAGATTGCTCCTCGCCGACGCCGTCCAACTGGCAAAAACCGCGCCGAAGGCCGCGCGCGAGCGCTTCGCCCTCGCCCAAGCTCTCCTCGACGCCGTAGGCGCGGCGAAGACGGAGTTGCCGAACGTCGACCTCGCGGTCGTCGCGGTGCTCGCGCTCCTCGGCGCGCCGCGCGGCGCTGCGTCCGCGGTCTTCTCCGTCGGCCGCATCGCGGGCTGGGTGGCGCACGTCATCGAGCAACGATACGCCGAATATCAGCTGCGTCCGCGCGCCAAGTTCGTGCGCTCGGTCTGATTCGACGCTGCATCTGGACGTGGCTCGTCGCCCGTCAGCGAGGCGGTAAGGAGAGGTCGACCCCGGCGGTGATGACGGCCGTGATTGCATCTGCATCCGTGATGCTCACTTCGCCGTCGCAGTTGACGTCATTCGCCCAGCTATAGGGTAACGAGTCGTTCACAGAATTGACGACCCTCAGGACGTCGCCGTTGGAAATGATGCCATCACCCGACGTATCTCCCCTCAGCACGTTGACGTTGAAGCTAGCGTCTTCCGCAAGGGGAACGGCGGGCGACTTCCGGACAAGGATCGTGACTCGATCCGCGACGATCGCCTTGTCGAGGGTCGACTGTCGCCGATTTTCCGAGATTCCCTGTGGAAAAACCGAGAACATTGTAGTTCTTTCTAATGCCCTTGACCGAGAACGTTTCGACCGAGGCATCGACCGGCACCGAAAAGTTAACGACGATTTCGGTGATGCCGAACGACGAGACGACGGGCGCTTCCCCAACGTCGCGGGTGATAGCCCGGCTTTCGATCTTCCACCCGTCGCCGAGGGCAGCCAGCCCGAGGACTTGTGCAGGCGGCGCCACTGGCACGTCGCGGATCGTGAACGTCGCCGACTTGGCTTTCGTCAATTCGGCAGACGTCGCACGATTCATTTCGACGACAAAGCTGCGATCGTCCTGGTGGCCCGCTCGGGCGAAGATCGTCAGCTCGAGCGCGGCGAAGAGCTGCCCTGCAGGGATGGTCACATTCAAGGACTTGCTCACTTCGAAGTCGACGCCGCTGACGGCGGGATTCGCGTCGGCGGAGCGAATGGCCAGCTCGATGCTTACGTCAGTCGCTAGCACCCGCGACAACGTGACCTTTACGCCGTAGGGCGCGGAAATCAAGGGCTCGGCAATCGTATCACCCGCGATTGATACGTTCGCAGGGGTCGAGATGTCCTCTGCGGGCGTCGATCGGTCGTCGATCGAGATACTCGCAGCCGAAAAGCACACGCCTGGTCTCGTTTCGGTCGCTAGGCACTGCGCCAGCGCCCCGCCTGCATCGAGTTTCGGTAGCGCCACTTGTAGACCACGGGTGATTGGCTCGGGGCTTGCGCCGGCGACTGTCACGTTGACGACGAGGTTCAGGATTCTCGATGACGGCGCCGTGATCGACGCGCTCGCTCCGCCAAGGGCGTCAGGAACGACGTCGATCACCCCGCGCTCATCGGCGGGCGGCACCTCCCAACGGATGCTTCCCCCTGGTGGCAGCGTGAAGGTCGCTCCGTTCGCCGTGAGCATGGCGCATGAGAACGTCACACGCGCGTCTGCCTCGACCGCCTGCCAGTCGCAAGTCAGATACGCGCCGGCGACGTTCGCCGGCTTATTCGCAGTTACGATCGACACGTCATCAGAGGCGCCGTTGTCACCATTGCCTCGGTCTTTGCCAGCGCTCTTCTGAGCGATGCCGGAGAACCCCTCGCCGCCTGAGCAGCCTGCGAGGCTCAAGGCGCCAGCTACGACGACGATGCGGAAAAGCGGATTGACCATGTCTTGGTAATCGTCGGTTTCTTGGAAGACCTGAGCCCGGAGTGATCCGTCATAGGGCTGCGCAGAGTCCCCGAGCGGCTTTCACATCAGTGGAACTGATAGTTTGTGATGTAAATTCCATGAACTGAACGACTTGTCTGCGCCTACCCGCTGATGAGGCCTCAGGGCTTCACCACCGGCTTCACCTTGTTCTTCTCCATCGCCCGCAAATACGCCACGATCTCCGACGTCACCTTCGCCTTTTCCTTCTCTGCGACCTGCAGCGGCGGCATCGTCGTGTTCCAGCGAATCGCCGCGGGATTCTCGATCCACTTGCGCAGCCAAGCTTCCTTCCACAGCTCCATGACACTCACCGGATAGTTGAGCTCCGGCCCCTTCTGCCCTCCCTCTCCGTTTACCGTGTGGCAGGTGATGCAGTGCTTGCGGAACGCCAAAAACCCGCGTTTCGCCGCCTTCGTGTCGACGCCCTTGACGATGATCGGCGCCAGCGCAGGGAAGCGGTCTTTGAACTCGATGAGGTCGACCGCGACCACCTGGTAGGGCTGATCCGCGGCGCCCTCGGCCTTGAGCTCGGGGCGACCCACGTTGTCCCAGACCAGGTAGTACGGCCCGAGCACGACCTTGGCCCCGTTCTGAAAGCGGTTGGTCATGGTGAACTCCGGCTGATCCTTCCGCGCGACGGCGAGGTAGGCGGAGAATTCCTTGAGCTTGGCTACGGGTACCGAGGGCTGGTAGCCGTCCGAGCAAGTGAACAAGAGCTCTTCCGCCGTCTTCCACTTCTCGCCGTAAACTTTGGTCAGGAGCTCGGCGAACGGGAACGCGCTCCAGTCGCGGAAAGCGTCTTCGTGATGCTCGAACGTCTTGACGTCGGCGAGCGGTAAGAGCTTGTCGAGCTCGGCGC
>JANOTL010000162.1:0-8352 GCA_031416315.1 Pseudomonadota bacterium | reverse complement strand
CCTTCGACGAGCCGGCGCAGGGCGCCCATGCCCTTCTCAAGGGTGATCTCGGCGATCTCGATTTCGACGGAGCCCTTGGCTCTCTTTAACTGCCCCACCGCGGCGATCACGTCGTCGGCGGCGACCTTGATCGAGCCGAGGCGGCCCTTCTCGACGTGCGCGTCGGAGATGCCGGCCGTCACCTTCTGGATGCGCTGGGCCTGAACCTCGGCCGCCTCGACGCGGATGGTGTTGAGGCGCTCGAGGCCCCACTTGACGCCCGCGTTGCTCTCGTTGATCGCGGTCGTCTGGCCGTTGAGCTTGGAGACGCGGCCGGAGGTCATCCCGATCGTCAGGGCGGGCTGCTGGCCGGCGGCGTCCATCTCGTCCTGCAGGAGCAGATAGTCCTCGACGATGTTGCGGCCTTTGCCCTTGCCCTCGGCGACCATCGTCTTCAAGCCCTCGTAGGTCTCGAACTTGACCTCGGAGCCGAGCTTGTTGAAGGCGAGGAAGTCGAATTCGGCCTGCGCCTGGAGCTTCGTGTTGAAGGTGAGGAACATGACCTTGCGGCCGCTCGCGGCCGCCTCGGCCTCGAGGTAGGGCAGCAGGCCTTCGTACGCCAGCAAGGTCTTGCCGAGGCTGGTCGGCGCCTTCACGAACAGCTGGACGGTGCCTTTTTCGCGGCCGGTGTGCAGGATGCCCTGATGCGAGCCCTGGCGATCAAAGGAGGTGATGGCATCCACAAGCGCGCTCAGCTGCGCGCCCTCCTTCGGCGTGAGTTCGGCCGCCGAATCCTTAAGGCGAAGCTCGAGCTTGTCGATGAGCGGCGCCATCGGGGAGTCGCCCGCCGGCGCTTTTTCCCGGCTCTTGATCCAGGCGGCGACATCGCCCTCGATGCCGTCGACCTGATTGAGCAGCTTGTCGCGGCCCTTGTTCTCGGACCGAATCGCCTCGAACAGCTCGCCGGTGCTGGACTTCACCGCCTTGGTGTGGCTGCCCTCTCCGAGGAAGGACTGCATCAGGCGGACGAACTGCTTGGGACGCCAGCCCGGGATCGCTCCGCCCTTCGCGTCGCGGACGACCCAGGCCGAGGTCTTGACCGACAGCAAGGCCGCCTCGAGCGCCGCGCGCTCCGAGGGGCCCACGAGCTTCGGATCAGCCGAGAGACGCGCCTTCAGGTCGGCCTCGAGGCGGCTGACGAACACCTCGAGCTTGGTGGCGCGCGCGGCCTCGGGGATGGCGGCGCCGTCGGCGGGCTTGCCCTCGCGGCCCTTGGCCCAGGAATGAACCTCTTCGCGATACTGCCGGACCATGCTTCGCATCTCGCCGCGCTCGGCGAACTTGATGTCGAGCGCGTCGAAGATCACGTCCGCGCGCGCCTTGACGATCTCGGTGCGGTTGAAGCTGTTGAAGCGCTTGTCGCCGGTGATGATGTAGTCGTACAGCGAGATAAGGGCCTTGGCCTCCTTCGGCGTCAGCTCTCCGGCCTTCAGCTTGGCCTCGGCGGCCTCCCGCAAGGAAAGCGTCAATTCGAGGTAGGTAGGCTTGTCCTTGGCCGTATTCACCTCCCAGTCGAGGACCCGCTCGATCGCCTCCCTCTGCGCCGCGTCGAGCTTCGGCGAATCCTTGCCGAGCGACACCACCGCCTCGCGCAAGTTCTTGCCGGCCTGGCCGATGGGCAGATTGGCCTGAAGGTGGTCCTTCAGAACCTCGCGAACTTTCAAGGTGAGCGCGGAGGGCAGCTTCTGGCCACCGTTGACCTCGGCGCGGTAGAGGGCCTTGGCGATCTCGATCTGGATCTCCGGCGTGATCTCGCCCCAGCCCTTGACGGAGCGTCCGGGCTTGATAGTGAGGGCCTCGAGGGATTTCGCCGACTGGGAGACGAACCCGTCCGTCGCGACCTCGTAAGCGACCCTCTGGACCTCCTCGGTGACGGGCAAGGTGCCGAACTTATCCTTGCTGGTCATCTCGCGCACGCCCATCAGCTCGATCGGGGTGATGCCGCCCTTCTCGGCGATGAGCTTCACTTCCTTGAGCCGGCCGATCTCGATGGCCTGCTTCGTCACGATCCACTCCGCCGCCGGCCGCTCGCCGAACACGCGCGCCTCGAACAGGCGCGCGGCCACGGGCGGCTTGACCGGGGTGAGCTTGAGGATCGTGCCCTCGGGAGCCTTGGCGTACTCCGCCGTGCGGCCAGACGCGTCGTACTGGCGCATGCCCTCCTTCGTCATCATGTAGGGGCCGGCGTCGCGCGCGCCGTGGGCCGCGTGGGTCGGGATCAGCAGCCACGCGGGCGACTCGAACCAGACGTTGCCCATGTGGTTGGCGCGCTTGATGCGGCGCTCGACGTCCGCCTCGGGATTATTGACGACTCCGACGAAGGGCAGCGCGAGCGGCACGTTGGTGTCAACGTACCAGCCGTACTGCCGGCCGGCGTACCCCGCGAACGCGCTGAACAGGGCGTACTTGGCGACGTTATCGGCCATGCTCAGGCTGAAGGCGAGCGCGGGCTTGCCCGTGGACCACTTGGCGTCGGCCAGCTTCGAGAGGAAGCCCATCTCGCCCCGCGCCGCCGCGGCCTCGACGGCCGCCGTGCCGTTGGTCATCACGCGCATGCCGTGCGACGCCGAGCCGATCACGCCCTTCGATCCGATGACGTCCATCGCGCCGGCCAGCTTGGTCCCCTGGAACACGGTCGAGGGAAGCCCGACATAGCCGAGCAGGGGATGAAAGGACTCGTTGGCCCACCACGCTCCGCCCTTGAACCCCGCCAAGGCGGCCTTGCCCGTCCCGGCCGCGTCCTCGGAGAACATGGTGTGGCCCGGCTCGATCAGCTGATAGTCGCCGATCTTGACGCCGCCGATGCGGTTCGCCGCGATGTCCCACCAGTGCGTGCCGACCGTGAAGCCGGCCGAGATTCCGCCCGACAGCGCCGTGAAAGTGCCCTGCCGCGTCGCCACGCTCAAGGAGCGCGCGCCGCTTGCCATGAGATATCGCGCCACGGCGTTATCCCACGAGGCGGCTTGGACGCGCGCAGCGCTCGGCTCGAGCGACTGCAGCCGCGCGGCGCTGTGCTTGGCGATCTCGCCGACCACGACGAAGCTCCGCCCCACGACATGGTGGGCGACGCCCCGTACCCCTATGGGCGCGGCCTTGATAATCTCGAGGCCCGCGCCGCTGAGCTTGCCGACGCCGTTGAGCGTGGCGCGCGCGACCGGGGCCATCAGCGCGATGCTGATCGACCAGGTGACGAAGGTCGAGGCCGCGTCGAGGGACTTGTTCGTCTCGGTGACCGCCGTGATGCGGTCGTGGTTGGCCTTTAATGATGCGCTTATACGGAGCGCATCATTAATCTTAGCGGGCTCGCCGCCGAGCGCGCCGCTCATCGTGTACTGGGTGGCGTTGGGGTTCATCGCCATGATCCGCTGGCGCGCCTCGGCCCAATCCTCGCGGCGGCCGCCCGAGATCAGCTTGGCGATGTCGGTGTACGCCTTCTCCATCGAGGGCCGCTTGCCGTCGCCCTCGATCACTTTCATGTGCTCGGCGTACTTCGTCCCCCACGGCGTGAGCTTGTACGCGCCGCGGAAGGTCGTCGACACCCCGTTATAAAGGTGGCCGACGACGTTGTAGGCCTTATGGCTCTGCAAGGTCTGGCCCTTCGCGAGGAACGCGGTGGACGGGGCCTCGAGGTAGATCGAGTAGTCGATCGACAGGTCGCCAAGCTCCTTCTGCGTCGACGCGAGCGCCGCCTGCACCGAGTCCAGGCTGCCCGCGTAGTCGGCGTTGCTGAGCGCCTGGCGCGTCTTCGCGAGGATGCTGCGGAGCTGCTCGAGGCGCTCCTTCATGCGTCGGCCCTGCTCCTTGTACGCCACCTTCTGATCCGGCGTCATGTCCGACTTGTCGATGATCTTCATGATCGCCTGGGCGTCCGGCGAGGTCGGATCGACGCGCTCGACCTGATTCTTCACGTGAAAGAGCTGCGTCTCGAGCACGGTCAGGCTCAGCCAGCGCAGCGCGTTCTGCTCGTTGAGCGACATCGTCGCGACCTGCGAGTCGGTGATCGAATTCGAAGCCTTGAACCGCAGCATGTCCGTCTCGAAGCGCTGGACCGCCGCGCGCACGCCCTTGAGGTACGCGCGCCGCTGGGCGAACTTGCCTCCGACCTGCTCGCCGTCGACGGTCTTGCCGTCGACGATCTCGTAGACGCTGTAGGTCTCGCCGCGGTGCTCGTAGGTCTTCGCCTTGGCCTGCCGGATCAGGTCGGCCTCGAGGGTCGGGTCGTTGAACCACATGTCCGTCGGGTACTGCTTGCCCAGCAGCTCCGCGAGCGCGATCATGCGGTCGACGCGCGTCGCCTTGATGTACTCCGTCTCCTGGTTCTTAAGCCGGTGGTAGCTGTACTGCAGCATCTCGTAGCTATAGCGGCCCGTCTCGGGGATGGCGGGGACCTCGGGCGGCCGGTTGAGGTTCATCAGGCGCTGATTCTTCTGCAGCTCCCGGTTATAGGTCGTGACCTGGTTCTTGGTCATTTCGAAGGCGATGCCGTCCTTGTCCCTGAACTGGAAGCGGTCGCCCAAGTCGATCTGCGAGTAGGGGCTCCCCTTCGGCGGGTCGTTGATCGCGGCGCCGGTCATGAGCGCATCGAGCAGCGCGCCGGTGTGGAAGGACTCCTCGACGCTGCCCTCGGGCGCGGAGGCCAGCTCGCCGAACTTCTGGTTGAACACCGTCATCGCGCGCGCCGCCCCGTCCTGCTTCCCCTCGGTATAGACGCCGCCGCCGCGCAATCGGTCGATGATGGGCTTCATCGACTCGACCGCCTCCGCCGCGTTGTAGCGCGATACCAGGGAGAGGTACATCGTGCGGCCGATCGGGGTGAGCTTCTGTTCGTTGCCGAGGTAGGTCTTCATCGGGTCGGCGTCGTCCTTATAAACGCCGAGCTTCTTGAGGTACGCCATCGCGACGGCGGGATTGGGATCGGCGGCGCCGGCCCAGGCGTGAACGGGCCATTCAGCTGCGAGCAAGACGGCGCTGATGATCGAGGCGACGATGCGTTTCGCGAGGGGTTTCATGACGGCGCGACCTGCTTTGAGTGTAGCAGAGAGGCGCGGTCCTGTCAGGGCCTATGGGCCCACCAAAAAAGAAGGCCCGGGACCCAGGCCATGTAGGCCTAAAGTCCCGGGCCGCGCGCCGGTTCTAGAACTTATCTTCCTGGCAGACCTTCAGGGCCGCGTCGCGGTCCTTCAGGCCCCACCAGATGATCGGCCCGACGCAGTTCCCGGCCTTGTCCTTCACGTTATCCCCGAAGACCTGCTTCTCCTGGAACACGGCCAGCACGCCGCGCTCGGCGTTCGTGCCGTTGACGAAGCGGTAGCCGGAGGATACCCGGTCGTAGATGACCTGCGCGCCGACGAGCCCCTGCGCGCCGAAGTTCGACGGGAGCGGGTTGCTCGAGTTGAACACCTCGAACGGCTTCTGCCGGAAGGTCCGCTTCTCCGTGTCGCCCGCGCCCTGGGTGTTCGCCGGGGCAATCGGCTCGAGCGCGTCGTACCGGAACATCACGAAGTACTGGTTGGGCTTCAGCTTACCCGTCGGGTCGACCGACTCGTACACGACGATGTCGGCCTGCTTCCGGATGGCCTTCCCCTTCATGCTTTTGTCGAGGTCGATCTCCCCCAGCAACGGCGCGTCCACCGAGCCCACGCTGCCGTCCATCGCGTTCGCCGGCCCGCTGAGGCTCGCGTACTGCGACGCCGAGGCGCCGTTGCCGGCCGTCCCCGAGTCGAGATTGAAGTCGGGCCAGACCTCGAAGCTGCTGCCGTTGGCGGCGCCGTCCACGACCAACTGCTTCTTGCCGCCGACGCCGTCGCGGTACTTCGCCTGGATGTAGACGAAGGACTTGATCTTCTCCATGCGGGTGGGGACGTCGGAGAACGCCTTCGTGTCCTCTCCCTTGACGCCCATGTAGTTGGTCAGGGCGTCCATGAAGGGGACCATGTCCTTGAAGCCGCTCTTGGCGTCGCCGCCCGTCGCGCCGTCTATGACGTGGCCGGCGCCGTCGAAGCCGCTGTCGTTGGGCTTCAACAGGTCCAGGTAGATTACCTGCTTCTCGAACTGCAGGACCAGGTAATGTCCCAGGAAGCGGCCGCTCAGCAGGTTCTTCGCGGTCGCGTTGGCCCCGTACATCAGTTGCTGCTCCGCCCGCACGCTCGACGGCACGATAATGTACACCTCGAGGTCCTGGGGCTTGTTGGTCCTGTTGCAGGTCACGAGGCCGAAGGTCTTCACCAGCGACTTGTCGAGCTTCTCCACGCCGCCTTCCAGCTTCTTGCAGTTCGACGCGCTATTGAGCAGGAGCAGCTCGATGTCAGCGATGGGCCTGCCGCCCGATGAGGGCTTGCCTCCGGGGGTGGTGCCGCCGGGGGTGGTCCCGCCGCCGCCGGCAGTCTCGCCCTCGGCCTTCGGCTTGGGGGGCAGGTTTCCGGCGCCCTTCTTGACTTCCCAGAGACCGAGAGCCGAGTTGAACTCGAGGCGGTACTCGTCCGCGCCGACCTTGCCCAGATGAGGCCCGCCGAGCGATCCCGGAGGAACGGGCATGTTGCGGCCGGTGGAGTCCCGCTGGCTCACTTCAGAGTACAGACTTGGGATCATGGAGCGGGCGTCGACGCCTACCCCTCGGCCGTCGATTAGGGACTTGGGATACAGCGCCAACGCGCCGAAGGCCCCGCCCTGGGGCGCCACATAGAATTCCTGGTCGCCGACCTTCACCACGTTTTTAAGGTCCGCGACCTGGTCCGCCCGTTTGGTGAATAGACCGGAAACCGTCGTGGCGATCTTCGATCCGCCCTCTCCGGGGCGTCCGAAGACCACCGACTGGCCGCCGTCAGGCGTGGTCTTAAACTTCAGCTCGTACTTCTTGTGGCCGGGCGTCCGGTCGTCCAGGATGAAGGACTGATTGGGGCCGCTGGCCGGGAAGCGCTGGCCGAAGATGTCGTTCGGGTCCGTGATGTCGAAGACCCCGATCTCGTTGATGAACTCGTTGGGATTAGCGGGATCGCGGCGCGTGTAAATCTTTACGGAGATGCGGCGAGAGTGCTCGTCCTTCGCCCCCGCGATGTCCCTCACCTCGGCTCCGTCTATGTATAGCTCCTTCATCCCGTACTGCTGGGAGGCCGCGCCGAGGCCGCCCGCGCCCGAGCCCCGCGTCGTGTCCGGCGGCTTCACGCCGGTATTATTGTTCTGGTTGGCGCTCTCGTCGACCTGCGTCATCGTGCGCGGGTCGTCGAAAATCTTCTTGGCTTCGACCACCGCGGTGTTAAGAAAGGCCGTCGAGTCGTCCTTTTCCTTCCCCTTCTTAATCTGCGCGGCGCTCGCGTCGGCGAACCGGCTCAGCGCCTTACGCAGGCGTCCCTCCGCCTCACGCTGAGGCAGCACGGTCTTCTTGAGCAGGTCGTCGTTCTTGACCCACGCCGGCGGCGTGGAGCCGACGCCGACTACGAAATAGAGCATGGCAAGGTCGCCCGCCGTCTGCTTCGTCGCCCAGTCCAGCGCGACCGCCCGCAGTTGCTTCGCGCCCGCATCAG
Source organism: Pseudomonadota bacterium (assembly GCA_031416315.1). Taxonomy (GTDB): domain Bacteria; phylum Bdellovibrionota_B; class Oligoflexia; order Oligoflexales; family CAIYRB01; genus JANOTL01. Next base: position 793 of record JANOTL010000162.1, on the reverse strand, counting down.
CCGCGACGAAGCTCTTCTTATCCTTGTCCGGCAGCAGAAGGAAATCCGCGACGCGCGCGCCGGCTTCGGCCTTGGCGGCGGCGTTCTTGGCCAGGATGTCCGTCAGCTTGGTGATCGAGTTGGCGTCTTCGACCGCGACGGGCACTCCGGCGGGAACCGTGACCTTGACGGTCTCGGGGACGGTGATTTTGCCGTCAGCGGCGAGCGCCCGAAGGGGGAAAACCCCGACGGACGCGAGCGCCAAGACGGCCATGATGGGATTCAGGGGTTTCATGGCTTCTCCAAGTCTTACGATCACGATGTCGCTATTGTAGCTCCGTAATGCCTTTTTGCGCCTGGGTCTAAAGACCTACTTCGGCACCGACATGTTGGCCACCGACCCGATGCCGTCCAGAACGTCGCTCTGCGTCTTGATCCCGTTCGAGATGTCCTGAGCGATGCTGCCCTCGCCGGTCTTGACGAGGGTCTCTTTGGCCTTGGTCTTGGCCGCGTCGTCGCCGTCGAACTTAATCTCCTTGATCGCGGTGATGGCCCTGTCCGCTACGGCGGCCGCATCCTTCGAACCGTCCGCGAGCGCGGTCGAAGGGGCCGCCGGAGCCGCCGGAGCCGCCGGAGCCGCCGGAGTAACCGGAGTCTTCCCGATGAATTTCCCCTCGGGCCGGGCGTTGACTTCCGCCTCCGTCATCACCGGGGTCTTGCCGTCGGCCAATTTCGCGGCCTTCGCTTCCTCGAACTTCGCATCGTAGGCCTTGGACGCGTCCACCGCGAGCTTCGCCGAGCCCGCAGGAGCTTT